>JAXLYQ010000019.1:0-74021 GCA_046351315.1 Polyangiaceae bacterium | reverse complement strand
CTCGATGCAGGTGATTGCGCAGATCGAACGACTCGTCTTCGACCCAACGAGGCGGGTCGAGTGGAGCGCGACCCTGCTGCACTCGCTGGGTAAATCGAGGCAACCTGAGCAGACGCTCACGCACGATCTGCTCGAACGCCTGAAAATCCAGCGCGCCTTCGAACAACAAAGCGGCCGTGATGACCATGGCGTTCGTGCTCGAATCCATGCGGAGCCACGCCGCATCGACAGAAGAGAGCTTGGAGCTCGAAGGCATGGGCGACCCAAGTGCGAGTCGCGTGCCGCAGCGTCAGAAGACGTCGACGGGGCCAGCGCCTTCGCGAACGACGAGGGGCTCACCGGTCGAGATATCGACGACCGTGGTTGGCACAAGACCACCGGCGCCTGCGTCGAGCACGAGACCGAGCCCAGGAAAGTGCGTGTCAATCTCGTCGGGGTCGACGAAGGGATCGCTCCCAGGTCGATTGGCGGTTGTGCTGATGATCGGACGACCGAGCTCACGAGCGATCGCCAGGATCACCTCGTGATGCGGGATGCGAATGCCCACCGTCTTCTTTTTGCTTTGAACCAAACGCGGCACTTCACGTGTGGCGTTGAGCAAGAAGCAATATGGGCCGGGCAAACAATGCCTCAGGATGCGATAGGCCGGTTTCTCGACAATCGCATAACGAGCAATGTCGCCCAGATCGGGGCAAATGAACGCAAGCTGCTGCGTCGCCGGCATGCCTTTGATCGCATAGAGGCGATCAATCGCACGCTTGTTGAACAGATCACAGCCGAGGCCGTAGACGGTGTCCGTGGGGTAGGCGATGACCTCTCCCGCTTCGAGCGCCTCGACGGCCCGCTTGATCTTACGGGGCTCCGGGTGTTCCGGGTTGATCTGCACGAGCATGAGCGCGCCCGCTTGTAGCAGCGACGTTGACGATGCGCCGCTCAGCTTTGACGCTCAGGACAGAGCGCCGACTTCACGTAGACCACGCAACACACGCTTGACGAGCTGCTTGTGTGTTTCGTGCGTGTCGATGCGCTTCAACTTGCTTGGCAGTTTCACCTTGAGGTGCGCTGCAAGCCGAATGAGCGCTTGATGATCCGAGTTGTAGAGCAATTCTTGATCGAGCATGTTTGGTGCCCCGACCAGGGGCGCCCCGCGTATGCCACAGTGCCTCTTACATAGCAATGCTGGTACGTGGGTATACGCGAGAGATTCGTGCGCTCATGTAGGCTCAGGAAAGTGACTTAGTGCGATGAGACACCCGTCTGGATCACGCACATAAATCGAATACGCACTCTCGCGTTCCATCGTGATTCCTGCGTGATTCAATCGAGCCTTCCATGAATCACGATCGGCCCGTGTGATCGCGAGTGCAACGCAATGATGACCTGGTGCTGTGTCGGTGCGAGTGGGCGAAGTGGTTGCTGCTTTCTCGATCGCCAAGAACGCACCGTGTGCGAGCTGCACCCAGATGGATCTTGGTTGACCGTGATCGTCATCCCACCGTCGAATGACCTCGAGCCCAAGTACGTCGCAGTAGAAACGTTCTGAGCGTTCGAGGTCTGCAACCACGACGGCGAGATGATGAACAGCAAGGGTCGACATGAATCGGGCGGTGTACGACGACCAGCTTCGCTACGCACGCAGCGACCTCCTTCGCGGCGCACGATGCACGCGTGGGTGAGCGTGCTTGTTTTGGCAGCGGCGCCGTGTATCTCGATCGCTTGCTCGAGCTCGCCGAGGGCGCGTCCGGTGGTCGAGCCCGAGTCCCTCGCGAGTGCATCGAGTAGCAGTGACGTGGCCGAGGTTCCTGCCTCTGCGAGTGTGAGCGCAATAGCGTCTGCTCCGCCCAAACCTCCTGCGCCTCCCTACAACCGAGCCGCTGACGTGAAAGAGCGCACTGCCGAAGCTCGTGAAGAGCTAGGCGCCGATACTCCGGTGATCATGGCCGGAGACGTCTTTTTGTTGGCGGGCGCTCCGGGGTGGCGAGGCTCATCGCTTGCGACCAGTCACGACCTCGTAGATGGAGCGATGACAGCGCTGTTCAATCATCGCTTCAAGACCAAACCTGCGTTCGTGATCCCGGTGTACTTGTTTGGTGATACCGCGTCGTACGACGCCTATTGCCAGAAGCGCTGGAGCTCAGCGTGTCTATCGAAATACGGCTCGTATCACCCCGATGAGCGATTCGCGATCATGAACGCGGGGCTGGGGTTGGGCACGTTGACACACGAGATGGTGCATCCGCTGATCGAGGCTGATTTTCCAGATGCGCCGACCTGGATCGACGAAGGGATCGCGTCGCTGTTCGAAGCGCCGTTGCTTCCTCGTGCGGGCGAGATTCACGGGGCGAGAAACTGGAGGCTGCCGAAGCTCACGGCGGCATTGCGCGGTGCAGATCGTGACAAGGCGACGTTCGACAAGCTGTTTGGCATGTCGAATCGCGCGTTTCGGGCGAGCGATGAGTCGCTGCACTACGCGATGGCGAGGTACTTTTGTCAGTGGCTCGACGAGAAAGGTTGGCTTTGGCCGTTTTATCAACGCTGGCGAGATAACGTGGCCAAAGACCCCACGGGGAGAGACTCGTTCACGGCAGTGGTGGGCAAGCCGCCTGCCGAGATGGTCGACACCTGGGTGCACTGGGTCGGCGTGAAGTAGGCGTAGAGCGCACCTATTGAAGCGAATGCGTCGAACGGGCTTGCGGGGAAGCCCGTCCTCGGAGCAAGATGTTTCGTGTACGAATCATCCGCACGCCAACTGTTTCGACGGACGTGCGTGAGGCCTTGTCGAGGAGAGAGACGTCATGTGGACCCCGTTTCGAGAAGAGCACGACCAGTTCCGCGCCACCGTTCGTAAGTTCGCAGAGAAAGAGCTCGCGCCTTTTGTCGACGAGTGGGAGGAGACGGGGCAGTTCCCCAACGAGGTATTCAAGCGAGCGGGCGAGCTGGGGATTCTCGGGGCGCATTTTCCCGAGGAGCACGGCGGCTCGGGCGGCGACTACTGGTTTAGCGTTGCGAAGGGCGAAGAGCTTCCGCGCTGCAATTCGGCCGGTGTCACCATGGGCCTGCTGGTGCAGAGCGACATGGCCACCCCCGTGATCAGCGACATCGGTACGAGCGAGCAGATCGAAGAGTTTCTCAAGCCTGCTCTTCGTGGAGACAAGATCGCCTCACTCGGCGTGAGTGAGCCTGCCGCGGGTAGCGACGTTGCCGGCATTCGTACGGTCGCGAAAAAAGACGGCGACGACTTTCTGATCAGCGGCCAGAAAACCTTTATCACCAACGGTGCGCGGGCCTCGTTCATCACGATGCTCACCAAAACCAACCCAGAAGCGGGCGCCCACGGCTGCACCTTCTTCTTGGTGCCCACCGACCTCAAAGGTTTTTCTGTCTCGAAAAAACTCAAGAAGGTCGGCAACAAGAGCAGCGATACCGCAGAGCTCTTCCTGGACAACGTGCGTATTCCGAAGCGCTATATGCTCGGTGAAGAAGGCATGGGTTTTATGTACCTCATGCAGAACTTCCAGACCGAGCGTCTGATCGCCAGTGTTTCGGCCTGCAATGGCGCGCAGCTCATCTTGAATGAGTCGATCCAATATGGTCGAGATCGTTCGGCCTTCGGCAAACCGATCATCAAGCGAGAGGTTTGGCAGCACAAGTTCGTCGATCTGCAGACCAAGCTCGAGGCGGCCAAATCGCTCTGCTACCGCGTCGTCGACCAGTACAATACTGAGCGCTACGTGAAAAAAGAGCCGCTCTCGATGGAGACGGTCAAGCTCATTTCGATGGCCAAGGTGTTCGTGGGCGATGTATCGGCCGAGGTGATGGACCAATGCCTCCAGTTCCACGGCGGTTGGGGCTATATCGAAGACTACCGCGTGGCTCGTGCGTGGCGTGATGCGCGTCTCTTCCGCTTGGGCGGTGGCACCACCGAGACCATGAAATACTACATCGCAAAGTTGATGGGTCTCTGAGCGTTTTCAGCCTAATTCAGCGCTTCTGAGTGGAATTACTCGGGCGAATTACACTTTCGCCCGTTCGTAGTTTCGAATAGTTACACCCTCTTGCGGTAGCGCCCGCGTTGTTTCGATATGCGGGCACATCGCTGTACTTCCCTACGGTGAGGTGGGTGTGAGCGATCCATTGAAGGTTCATTTGGGCGGGTTCGACGTGGAGTGGGATCTCGAAAAAGGTCTCAATCTCTGGGCGGGGATCCCCACACTCAGCATGTGGATTCCGTCCACCGTTGCCGGGATGATGAGAGGCATCCAAGCGATGGTCGGCACCGAGCGTTTCCATCTGTGGATGGTGCAGGGCGGTGTCGAAAGCGTGGATGGCGACTGGTCCGTGATCTCATCACAACCGTCGTTCGAAGAGGGCATCCAGGTGATGTCGGGCATCGCTGCCTCTGCGGGTTGGGGCCGGTGGGAAATTGTCTCTCTCGATCGCGAGAAAAAGCGAGCCACGATGCGCTCGGTGAATAGCTGGGAGGGAAAATACCAGCGCGAGCTTGGCGTTCGATGGGGCAGCGGCATGATGGGCGGGAAGTTCGCCGGTCTCTGCAGCCGTCTGTTCAACACCCCATGTTGGCCCGAGCAGACGGTATTTTCGGCCGATCAGGGTGATATCGACGAGTTCGAAATTGCCCCTTCGCTCTTCACGCCTGAGCAGCGACTCGAGTTGTTGATCCAAGAGGGTAGGGCAACCAGCTCTGATCTACAGGCGGCGCTTGCTCGTCTTCGCGCCGAGATGAACGAGCGAATGAAGATCGAGAGCGAGCTTCGAGAGACCCTCGCGCTGGTTGACCGGCAGCAGTCTGCGCTACGCCTTCTAGAAACTCCGATTATCCAGGTCTGGGAGGGGGTTCTGGCTGTACCGCTGGTCGGTGCACTCGATGGTCACCGAACCAGCATGGTGACCGAGCGGTTGCTGACCTATGTGGTCGAGAATCGCACGCGCCATGTGATCATTGATCTCACGGGCGTCGAAATGGTCGACACCTCGACGGCTGACCATTTGTTGAAAATCGTGAGTGCGGTTCAAATGTTGGGAGCACGAGTGTGGGTCACGGGGATCCGCCCTGCCGTGGCTCAAACGATTGTCTCGTTGGGCCTCGACCTCACCAAGCTCGAGACCAAGCGCAATCTACAAGAGGCGCTCAAAGCCTGTATGAAATAGGGTTCCGTTCTCGTGATACCCAAGAATCCGTGCTCTCGTGTCGCTGTCCTGACGATGTCACTCGAGATCACATTAGAGTTTCTTGGGTTTGAGCTCTTTGATCCCAGCGGCGACTTGTTCGAGGCGTTGAAAATCCGAGGGCTGTTGTTGCCTGAGATCGTTGGTTTCGCTCGGATCTCGTTCGATATCGAACAGCCTTGGTGAACGATTTCGCCCGGCGATCATATATTTGAGAGGGCTCTCGATGACCGCGCGGCGTTGAGTCGCCTGGCTATCCTCGGGCAAGTCACAAATGATGGTACGGGCAAGAGGTGTTTCTCCTCGAATTTCGCCGAGGAGACTCTGCCCTCGAAATGAGCTTGGGGCGTGGGCTCCGGTGAGTGCTGTCATGGTCGGAGCCAGGTCGATCAGGCTGCGCGGGGTGTCGATCGTTTGATGAGAAACCCCTGGGATCTTGATCAGCAACGGAACTCTCACCAACGCCTCCCACAGCTCGAAGCCATGGCCTCCCATATGGTGCTCATCGAAGATCTCTCCGTGATCAGCGGTGATGACAATGGCCGTTGAGCTCGCCCATGACTGTTTCTCGATATAATCGAGCAGCTTGCCCACCCAGAGATCGGTGTACCAGACTTCTCCGTCGTAGAGGTCGCGAGGTTTGCTGCCCCAGGCTGGTGCATCGGAATGCAGCCGATATTTTTGATGTGGGTCCATATAGTGTACCCACATGAAAAAAGGCTTGTCTTTGGCCTCGGTCGATACCTCGTCGAGCGTTTGGATGGCCAAAGGGGTCAACAACTGGCTGGTGACCTGTGAGTCTGCATCACGGCCATGCAACATATTGGGGAGCATATGATAGTGGTCGATCCCCTCGCCATAGCCCCAATCGGCGCGCAAGGACCAGTGCGCCTGTGCTGCCGCGGTTTTGACCCCAGCGTCGTGCAATACCTCGGGGAACATCAAATTGTCTGGCAAATACCGTGTGAAGTAATCATTGGATCTGAACATCTCGGATGGGTATTTGCTAGCCAACATACCCCCGATGCTCTTGGCCGTGACTGAGCTCACCGAATACGCATGCGTGTAGACAACACTCTTTTTTGAAAACTCGGTAAGGCGAGGGGCAATCGGGCGAGAATAGCCTGTCCAGGGCATCTCGGCGCGCAGGCTGTCGATCGTGATCAACACCACATTCATCGGTGCAGACGGCGCTGTATGGGCGGGAGCGATGTCTGCGGATGCCGAAACGGCTGGGGATGCGCTGTCGATGGCCGAAGGCTGCTCGGGCTCTAGCGCAGGGTCGTTGGGCTGCGGTGAGCTTACTTGGAGAGCGGTGCTGCACGAGACCAGCAAGAGCGCGCTCCCCCAAAGCGCGCGACGAGACGATCGAATCACTTCACCCCTTCGAGAAGTGTTGCGATGACAAAACCAAGCGAGACCAACACCACCACTCCAAGGGTCGAGCCAACGCTCAAATAAAGAGCAGCCCGAGCGATGGCCGCCATGCGAGAGTCTGGCTCTTTTCGCGTTTTGAATACCGCAAGAAAGCCCGCCCCAAGGCCCAACAAAGTGGTCAGCAGGCCTCCAATGCTGCCCGCGTAGATGGCGACGAGCATGGTGGTCTTCGAGCCCAGGTTCAAAAAGGTGAGCACTGCAGCACAAGCGCACACCAGATACGAGATCACCGACGACGCCATCGCGGTGGTGGTGACCTTCCGCGCGGGGTGGATCGTGGGTTCCGCCGGGGCGAGCGCAGCGTCGGTGTCCACGGAGGAATCCGACAATGACGACACGGCAGACCCTTTTTCGCGAGGCCAGCCATCAGTCGATTTGGCCGAAACGGAAGCGAATCGTGGGCAGCTCGTTGCTCACGATTTGCATCTTGTAGTGGTGGGTCAGCGACGTATCTCGAACGATGTAACCCGTATCGGCAAGGCCAAGACCACCCTCGACGTAGGCCTCCCAGGTACACTGGCTATAATCACTGGGAACAGACGCCAGCGTGGTGAACGTACCCGACTGAGTACAGAACGCGCCGTTTTGGAAATCTGCTGATTGCAAATCAACCTTGGCTCCCATCAGAAAAATGATGTCGCCAGTACAGGCAGGGTCTGTGACCGATGAGGCTGTCGCAAAGGTAAAACAGGTCGCTGAATCCACTGTGACCTCGGTAATGGGCTCCGCGCCGCCGCTTCCCGCGCTGCCTGCGTTCCCCGAAGCGCCTGCGCTTCCTGCCGTTCCGCTGCTTCCACCAGTTCCGGCGCTGCCACCCGTTCCGCCCGTTCCACCCGAGCCTGCGCTTCCACTTGAGCCGCTGGTTCCTCCAGTCCCGGCGGTGCCGCCGCTTCCCGCTGTGCCGCCCGAGCCTGATGAGCCTGCGCTACCCGAGCTACCCGAGGCCCCCGAAGAGCCGGCTGTGCCCGACGTACCGCTTGCGCCGCTATCGTCGTCATCGCCCCCGCATGCCATCAACAAGCCCGCAATCAGTGTCGAGAAGAGAAGTCGTCGGATCATGGGACGATGCTAGCCCGGACAATCGTCCATGTCATTGAAGTTTTCTACCCCGACGGTTCTGCATCCGTGTCGGGTAACGACAGGATATTTGGGCCGGGCTGATGTTGGTCCGCGCAGCGCGTTGACACGAAAGTCAACGCTTTGGTGTCAACGGCACCGGCTATGGCGTGCGATCATAAAATCGTACACTCAGATATCGTCTCTGCGTCGGGTTTAGTTCTCGAGGGCAAGCACTTTGATTTCTGCCACGTTCACCCTCGAAAATGGCCCGTTCGTGCCCCCTTCGCCGCCGTTGTAGGTCGCGAAGTGCTCGAACTCCGACATATTGACTGTCGTGTCATCGCCCAGCAGCTCGATCGAATAGTTGTGTGTAGGGTCAAGGTCGACCGGCACAAACGACGAATCGCCCCAGCTATCCCAGCTCCCCAGTTGTGGCATCACCACCACTCCGGTGCCGACCACACTGTTATCGGCCAGATCGTGTACAACGATCCGCTTTACACCGCATGTAATGCCTGTATTGATGGGCCCAGAGCCGTTTCCTGCGACCACTTGTATCAAGTGTCGACCCGCGTGGGTCGGTGTATACGAAGCGAGGGTGAGCGTATGACCCTCGTCTCCCCATACATCTTGGTGGATTCGACCATGGCTCGAGGAGAGCATTCCTCCTACAGCCATCAGTTGATCGGCGGCGAATGAATCGATTCGATTGGAACCCCAGAAACATGCAGGGTCTGCATCCTGTGATGGGTTCCCCGACGATGCGAAGTGAGCTCGAACGCTATAACAATAACTCGGTGAGGTCGACGTGACTGTCGTATCCAAGTACGAGGTCACCGACCCATCCAGCGAGCTAGCGATGATTTGGCCATCTCGCAGTACATCGAACGTCACCTCCGAGGCAATTTCTCCCGATGAGTCCCATGTGATGCGAGCGCCGCCGCCTTCGAGGGCCACCGATGTCATTGTTGGCGAACGCGGACCAAACAGGTTTTTGTAATCCGACGTATTTGTGATTTGTGTGATGGTCTGTGGGTCGGTCGGTGTCCCCAGCACCAATTCGATCACATCACCATCGTTCAAGCTCGTTTCATCCAGCAGAACACTGGCGGGCGCCCCCAAATCGACACCATTTTTCTTGATGGCGCTGACCCGCGCTCCGCCTTCGAGGGATGCTGAAATCTCGGGCAATACCAGCACCACAGAAAAGGATTTGCCGTGATATTTTACCCTGTTGAGCGCGAGTGTATCTGACGCTGCAAAGAGTGCATTTCGAAGGCCGAGCGGCATGAACGGGTCGAACCTCACCCCGGCAGATGACATCTTCACGCCGAACAATACCTCGTGCACCATCGCCACATAACCAGCGACCGACCAAAGCTGTCGCTGAGAATTGACCACAGGCCCGCTGTACACCCCATCGTCGACATAGGGGGTTCCCGATACCAGCTCGAGGTTCTCCATGTTCGACAGGTTGAGCGCGGCCCCTCGAAGCAACGAATTCACCGCGTGTGCGACCGCTGCGTCGTTCGATACCTTGGCCGCGGCCTTGGCCCAGTACGCTGTCACGAACGGCCAGATCGCTCGGTTGTGATAAATCGGCGTTTCTTTCTGCTGTGGCCAAATCACAGGCGCTCCGAACAACAAATGCGGGTACGACGAGACAATCTTTTTCTGCTGTTCTTGCGTGCCGATATCGTTCAGCACCGCCAGGGCTGAGCTCAACAGGTCGAGCCGCTCTGATGGTGCAGGGTTCAGATAGGTGGTCACATAGGTCGAAAGCATGCCTGATGGCAGCGTAAATTGCGTCTCGATTGCGCTCCGCAAATCGCTTGCCCAGCCCGCAAGCTCACTGGCGGTTGTCGCGTCGCCTTGCTCTGTGGCCAGATCACGACCCGTTTCGAGCGCGATCAAATGAGCGATATTCGTCGAAAGCGATCGCGACATTGCAATATGCACCGGGTTATTCGCTGTCCAGCTCGCATAGCTCTGCTCGCGCCAATCCAAAAAAGACGTCTCGCCCGAATACAACCCCGTCGATGCGTCGAAGATCACCTGTCGATCGTGATGAGTTGTATTGACGATCGCGGTCAATGCTTGGGTGGCAAATGCCGCTCGTTCTGCGCCCGTAAGCTGCGCAAGCACCGCCTTAGCGCCAAGCGCCCAGATCACCCGATCACTCGACACCGGGTAACTTCCGCCCGTGCCCGTGTCCTGTACAATCTGAGTGTTCGTGCCGTCGCGTCGGGTGGACAGCTTAAACTCCAAGGAATTCTTGGCTCGTGTTGCATCATACGTCGCCAATCCAAGATCTGCGGCATACGAGGTATCGCGAGTCCAGACATAGGTCCAGAGGCGACCCGTTTCAAAACATCCACCCGCTGGGCATGCGATCGGTTGGCCTTGATTGAACGCACTGTCATGAATTTGATCGACCGAGGCCTCTGCGAGCTCACCCAGCGCCAAGGCGTACAGTGCGTCGAAAAGGATATGTCCGGTTTGTAGCGAGGGCTGCCCGGCTGGCTCGACCACCACCCTTGGGTTGGCCGGAAAATTATCGCGCAGCGGGGCGGTGCTCGACAGCGTAAACGTGCGCTCGCAGCCTGTTCCCTCGACGCTGACCGAGGCTTCTCCCGAAGGGTCGACCAAGAGTGTCGTGCCAGCGTTATGAGGGCCGGTTGACAGCGTACAGTTGGGGTCGATCACTCCGCCTGTTCCACCCGTCCCACCGCTACCGCTCGTTCCGCCTGTTCCGGCGCCTCCTGCGGTGCCACCTGAGCCTGCGCTACCGCCCGCGCCCGCTGCGCCGGTTCCTGCGGTTCCGCTCGCCCCTGAAGCGCCCCCTGTGCCTGCTGTTCCCGCTGTTCCAGACGAGCCAGCGTTTCCTGATGTGCCTCCTTGGCCAGCGTTTCCCGCGGCTCCATTCGACGCTGGAGAATCCTCTGACGAGCACCCCGACAGCGGGAGCACCAAGCACATCGCGCAAGCAAACAGAGTCGATCGCATCGCGGGCGATCCTGACCGATCTCGTTCGTCTCGCTAACAATTTCGGAGCGATCGCTTTATCCCCCACCAGCCACGACCAGGCCATGTCTCTGAACAGCGATGAAGCCTTCTCGGTGTCGATCTCTCGGCCTGCGTCCACGTCTCCTGGGGCGCGAATGAGCATCGGTATCGTTCGGTCGAACCTATAGGGGGTTCCATGGTTCGAGCCCTTCGTCGGAACATACTCTGCGTCGAAATAGCTTCCCGCCTCGGGCACGATATAGAGCTCTCCTGCGCCGTCGTGCAGCGAACGACAAATCAGTGCTTGCTCGCTGCTGTCCTCGAGGCCCGGGCAGCTCGATGCGCCCGCGCTCACGTCGATCACCCGAGCCACGCCACGTTCTTTCTTCAGTGTGGCGATCAGGGCGTCGAGCAATCGTTTCTTTTTGCTGCGTCTAGGGCTTTGGCGTTTGGGGTCAGGTACACGAAGGGGTCAATCACGCCTGCCACCCACGCGCCTTTGCCCAGCACCGTTTCGGCTGTTTTGTCGAGTCGTTCTGCGATCGGCTCGGCCATCAATCGCACCCCTTTGGCACAGGGGCGCTGCCACGGATCGCTTGTTTTCGCGCTACACCAGGGTCGCGCTCCCGGTACATCCGCGGTTTCGATCATGGGCGTTCCTCCGTGATCGGCCGACAAGATGGCCTTCCAACCTTGGGGCCCTACTTTGGCATCCAGAGCTCGAAATAGCTTTCCTAGGGTTGCATCCAGCCGCCAAAGATTATCCCATGCTTCCCATGAATCTGGCCCGTATACATGTCCAACGTAGTCGTTACTCGACAACGACAGCGACAGCAGGGCCGGGCGCTCGCCGAATGGCATCCGTTGCAGCGCTTCGGTGGCGAGCTCGACAATCGCTTCGTCGCCTAGCGGGCTCGCTCGAAACGCCATCGCAGGGTCTTTTGCCGCATCGATCGCATGCGGAAACTCCGTGGTCATCCCAGGCCACGCCCCTTCGCCGCTCTGCTCGTCCGCGGTTTTGCTGTGCGATTTTACCCAGGCTTCATCGCTGAGTTGCCACGGTTTTTTTCGTGCTTCGCGAAGTCGTTCTCGCCCACCGACCTCGTCGACCCAAGCCGGTACACTGGTCGCAAACGCCGTCGAGGTGACGAACCGATCCGAGCCTGCGTCGTGCCACAAACAAAGGTCGGGCTTGTGGCCGCACCCAAAGATCGCGCCTCGATCTTTCAGTGAAATACTCACAATCAAAGCACGCGGTTCTTGTTTGCGAAACGCATCGGCAAGGGGCTCGGCCGTGAGCTTGGCGATCGACGCGCCCGCTACGTCGGGGGCATTGGGTCTCGGTGGCACCAAGCGCGTGGTGTCATCGGTCAAGAACGACACTTTTTTTCGGGTGGCCCCGTCGAATCTCTCGTTCGCGAAAATGCCGTTTTCTCTCGGGGTTTTACCTGTGTACAGCGCGGCGTGCCCGGGGGCTGTGTCCGTCACCGCGTGAGCGTGCAGAACGTTGGTGGCGAATGTCCCCTCGCGTCGCAGGCGAGCAAAACCTCCGCTGGCCGGAAGCTCGCGAAGTCGTTCAGACGCAATCCAGGCTGCGAATTGATCCACCACCAGCGTGACCACGATCGGAGCGGTTCTCGTTACATCCTTCGGGGTTGCCGAGCTTCCGGGAGCAGTCTGTGCGCTTGCTGTTGCGCTCGGTGTTTCGTGCGGGGCAGGCACCGCGACAGGGTCTCGCGCTTGGCAAGACACGAGGCAGAGCGCCGATACGGATGCGAATAGCCGTCGAATCACGATGCTGGTTGTACCAAGGCCCAGCGACGCTCGGGTGACAATGCGCTCGCTGCTTTCAAGCGCGACTCCCGCACTCGCCTGCGCTATGGCCCCGGCATGTCTGAATCTGCCGACAAGCTGCTCTTCACCCCTGGCCCGCTGACCACGAGCGCTACGGTCAAGCAGGCGATGATGCACGACCTCGGTTCGCGTGATGCGGCCTTCATCGCAGCCGTTCGACGGATTCGTTCGGGCCTCCTTGCGGTCGGTCGCTGTGAAGAGCCCAGCTACACCGCGATCCCCGTGCAGGGCAGCGGCACCTTTGGCGTCGAGGCAACACTCGGCACGGCCATCCCGCGTGACGGAAAGCTCCTGGTGTTGGTGAACGGCGCCTACGGCACTCGCATGGTGCAAATGGCGAAAATCCTCGGTATTGCCGTCGACTCGATGGAGGTAGACGAGAGCCATCGCATCGACCCGGTCGTCGTCGATGCTCGACTCGCCGCTGACCGTTCGATCACACACGTGGCCGTGGTTCACTGCGAGACCAGCACCGGGATTCTCAACCCAGTTCACGCCATCGGTGAGGTCGTCAACCTTCACGGTCGTCAATACATCGTCGATGCGATGAGCAGCTTTGGTGGCGTGCCGTTGTCGATCCCCGAAGCGCACATTCACTACCTCGTCTCGTCGGCCAACAAGTGTATCGAAGGCGTTCCTGGCTTCTCATTCGTCATCGCGCACCGCGAAACCCTCGAAGCCACTGCCGGCAACGCTCGAAGCCTTACCCTCGATCTGTTGGCTCAGGTCAAAGCGCTCGACGCATCGGGGCAGTTCCGATTTACACCACCTACGCACGCCATGTTGGCCTTCGATCAAGCGCTCAAAGAGCTCGAGGGTGAGGGGGGCGTTGCGGGTCGCGCGGCTCGTTATGCATCGAACCATCGCGTGCTTCTCGACGGGATGTTCTCTCTCGGTTTCCGCCCCTACCTACCCCCCGAGTACCAGCATCACATCATCACGTCGTTCTACATGCCGCGACACCCATCGTTTCACTTCGAAGATTTCTACAGCCGGCTGAGCGACCGCGGTTTTGTCATCTACCCAGGCAAGGTGAGCAAAGCCGATTGCTTCCGCATTGGCACCATCGGCCGTCTCTTCCCGGTCGACATCGAGCGTCTGTTGGCGGCGATTCGTGAGGTGCTGGCTGGTATGGGCGTGCCGGTGCCGTTGATGGGCTGAGCGCGATGATTGGTTCGATCGCGCATGTCAACGTCGGCGCAACGGGGGCTTCCCAAGATCGTTGCGCTGTTCTTTCGATTGGCTCCATCACGCTCGTCGCTCTTGCCGATGGCGCGGGCAACTCGACCGCTGGCGCAGAGGTCGCCTCAGCGGTGATCGAAACGCTGCTGCACGAGGCCGTTCATGGTCTCGATCTTCGCGACGAGCGTCTGTTGGTCGATGTGTTGCGTTCGCTTGATCAACGCTTTGCAAAATCGAAAACTGGCGGAGAATCCACAGCGGTGGTGGCTGCGCTCGCCCCGGGTCGTGTGGTTGGCGCAAGCATCGGAGACTCGGGCGCCTGTTTGGTTCCGGCCGATGGACACACGATCGATCTCACGAAAGAACAGCTCCGAAAGCCCCTGTTGGGCTCAGGTCGCGCCGTGCCAGTGCCGTTTGTCTGCGGCACCTCGCCGAGCATGACACTGGTGGTCGCTTCTGACGGGTTGTTTGGTTACGTCGATGAGGCGCGTGCTCGTGAGATCGTTCAGTCGTCGGCAAGCGTCGAGGTCGCTGTTCACAATCTGCTCGCTGCGACGCGTTTGCCCACCGGAGCGCTGCGTGACGACGTGTCGATCGTTGCGGTCCGTACCAATCTTCGTCGCTGAGCGCCCCTCGCGTTGAACGCTTGTTACGCGGGCAAAATCGCACCCGGTGACACCCACATGGGCTCGTCTCCGTCGGTCCACGTGGCCAGGAATCTCCCGCCGTCGAACTCTGTCAGCGTAGCGTCGTAGAACTTGCCGTCTCGCCACTGCGCTCGCACTTTCATCCCGACCTTCCATCGAGATGGGTCGCCGGTGGCCGAGGCTTCTTCCAGCTCGAATTCCGACGGATGCAACCACATCGGCTCGTCTCCGTCGTGCCACTTCGCGAGGTATTTCTCTCCGTCGAAATCGACCAGGGTAGCGCTGTAAAGCTGCCCGTTGCGCCAGCGTCCTCGGCCGTGTGATCCGACTCGAATGGTGCCCGGTACGTGCCCTGTGGTGGGCGAGCCGAGTGCCCTCGTTTGATAGGGTTGTACCCAGAGCGGAGCATCGCCATCGGACCACGTTGCGAGGTAGCGCTGACCGTCGAAATCCGTCAGCGTGGCTTCGAAATACTCGCCTGATTTCCACTGTGCGAGCACCTTCTTGCCCACTCCGAGTGCCCCTGTTGCGAGAGCCAACGGGTTGTCGTTGTAGAAGCGAGCGTGTTCCTCCTCGAGCTTCAGCAACTCGATCGTCTCTGGGTAGATCTTGTTGCCGCCGAGGTTGGTGACGCCGAGATGATCGCGGAGCAGATCGTCGAGGTCTTCGAGGGATTTCTGATCTGGCGAAAAGAACTCGATTCCCGTTGCGGTCGTGACCGGGTGATCCCAGCCAAACACATAAGCCTGTGGGCCGAGTGCATCACGCCATTTGTCCTTCGATGCACCCGCGCTGCACGCAGCGAGAACGAACAGCTTGCAGTTGGCGTTAGCGCTGATTTCGGGTGGCAAATCCGAGGGCCTTACATTGCTCCCGTCACCTGTTCCGAGTGATCCATCGGCCGAGCCGTGACCGTTCCAGAGCACGCCCGCGGTGATGTCTTCGCTTGGCGTCGGGTGCTTCGAGAGAAGCGCGTTGATCAACGACTCTCGTGTGCCTCGGATGTCGAACACCACCGAATACCCGGCTGCACGTAGCGAGGCGATGTCATCGGCTTGGTACGCAAGCTCGACGAGTCGCATGCCGCGATCGCGAGGCGAATTACAGTCGTACCCTGAGAACACATAAAAACGTTTGCCTCGACCGATGCCATCTGCGGTCGGCTCGAACGTGATGAGATGCCTCGGAAGCGCCATCCGGCGAGACTACGCGCGATACAGATTGCGCTGCACGGGTTTCGCCGAATCGGCTGGCTCAGATGATCGTTCCGGGCTCGAGAATGCCGTTTTTCGGAATCACCACGATGCCGTCGCGTATGACGTAATTCTCGGTCTCGGTGTCGGGTCGATGGGGGTCGTAGCGAATGGTGACGCCGTTGCCGATGCGAGCCCCTTTGTCGATGATCGCATTCTCGATCGAGCACCCCGCACCAATACCGAGCGCAGGTGCCTCGGGCGACGATTCGTCTTCATTCGCCGGATAGTGATTGGGCTTGTGAACATCAGCACCCATCATCACGACGTTGCGAAGACGCGCGCCTGGGCCGATGACACTGCCGGTGCCAATGACAGCGCGGTGTACCGACGAGGTCGTGATCTTGCACCCATCCGAAAGCAACACCTGACTCAGATCACACCCCTCTGAGATGACCGTCGCAGGGAAGAACCCTGGCTCGGTAAAGATCGGCCAATCGTGATCAAAAAAGCTGAATCGAGGCGTGGCATCGGCCAGCGCGAGACTCGCTTCGAAGTAGCTACGAATGGTGCCGATGTCCTCCCAGTAGTCGTCGAACACGAACGTTCGCACCGAGCTGGTCGCCAGGGCTGCTGGCAAGATGTCACTCCCGAAGTCGGCACCCTCGTCGGTTTGCAAGATCCGAAACAGCGCCTGCGAGTTGAACACGTACACACCCATCGAAGCGAGGCAGGGTCGAGCCGGGTCTGCATGAACCGCGAGTGGATCAATCTCGGCTGTGCGCGAGGGTTTTTCATGAAATTCTTGAACGCAGCCATCGGGGCCAAGAGCCACGATACCGAAGCGTTTGGCATCGTTTCTGGCGACCGGCGTCACCGCGAGCGTGATGTCTGCGTTCGTCGCACGATGTGCCTCGATCAGCGGGCGGTAGTCCATCCGGTAGAGGTGATCACCCGAGAGGATCAAGATGTCGCGCGTGTTGGCTGATCGAAGCTCGGGCATGTGCTTGCGAACCGCATCGGCCGTGCCCTGAAACCAGTCGGTATGTCGTGGGGTTCGTTCGGCTGCGAGGATCTGCACCCAGCCATTCGAGAAGTCATCGAATCGATACGCGCGGGCGATATGCCGATGCAGTGACACCGAGTTGAACTGCGTGAGCAGATCGATGCGTTTGATTCCCGAGTGAATGCAGTTGCTGATCGGGATGTCGACGAGACGGTACTTTCCGCCGATGGGTACGGCTGGCTTCGCTCGTCGTTTGGTCAGCGGATACAAGCGGGTCCCTGCACCACCGCCGAGTATCAGCGCGAGCACATCCGAGCTGGCGTTCATGTCGTGATCAGCGTGCGATGATCATGCCGCATATGTCGAGTAGATCTCGCGCCGCACTACATCGTATACGCTACCAACAATGAGGGGCGGCTCTGTTGTTTGGATAGCCATGTTGATGTCGTGCTCGTCGTGCTGGTGGACATCACGCGACTCCGATTCGACGGCATCACGCGTACAGCCTTCGGCGCACGTTGTGCCGACACCTGCGTATTTCGAGGCGAAGGCTCGATGCGAAGGTGAGGATGACTGCGCTGATCTGGCTAAAATTCTCGAACGCGGAGAGCTTGCCCCGCTGGATGAAGAGGGCGCCCGCGCGGCACATCTCAAGGGCTGCCTTGCGGGTCACGAGAGCTCGTGTGTTGACGCGGTGTTCATGTTGCACGGCGCGGCTCCACCAGGCTCGGCAGAGGTGACGGCAGCGTGGTGCAAAGAAGAACCGAACGGGCTCGTGTGTAACTCGATCGACGAGATACGTAAGGCAGAGACGCGGAGCTCGAACGATGTGCAGAAAGCCTGTGTGAAGCTGCTGGCAACACCTTCGTCGGCGCCCGCAGATCAGGTGGGGCCGCTGGTGGATCGATGCCCTGGGTTGTCGACGCGAGAGCAACGTCTGCGAGCGAGGCAGTTCCGATCGCCCGACGACGTGAACCATGCTTACGAGAAGGCAAAACACGGTTCACCGCACGAGATGCGTGTGTTCTACGAGCGGTTGTCCGGCACGATTGATCCGAGGGCGGATGAAATCCTTGCGCTCGGGAAGAAGCGCTTCGGTCAGAAACCGGACGACTCGTTCATCAAAAAGGGCAACGCGGTGAAAGCCATCTCGGCTCAACTTCTTTGCGCGGTCGACGAAGAGTCTGCGTACCTCGCGTATGAGACGAGTGGATGGGATCTTTTGCCCATTGTCTCTCGCCTGATTTTTCCGCCGATTTTGCTCTTCGATCTTCCGTCGCGTTCCGAGCCGGCACCGACCGATGCCGAGCGTGCCGAGACAGAGCGACGCCAACGAGAAGCGGCCAACAAGATGCGTGCTCAGCTACTCGAGATCACGGGGGCCAAACGACTCGTGGCGGTGAACGATTGCAGCGACGTGACGTGGTTCGCAAAAGCTGCGGGAAACTGATCGCGAGGGCCTGGTTGGTGCGTAGAGAATGACGCAGTAAAGCCCGTATTTTGCGCACGAAAAGAACGCAAGAAGGACGCGGCGTGTTGCGTGTGGCGTGGTATTTCCCGCGCCACCGGAGAACACACCGTGTCGAGTCAGGTTTCAGAGATCTCACTGAGCTCAACGAGCGCCACAAGCGAGCCTCCGCCATTCGCAGAGCCAGCTTTGCCGACGACTCCGTCACAGCCACCACCGTCGGCTGCGGACGCGGCGAAAGAGGCGCGTGCGAAAGCGCGCGAGGCTGAGAAAGAGCTGTTGGTCAAGAGCCGTGCGTTCGCGACCGAGAACAAAGCGAAGAGCTGGGCCTATGTGTTTCAGACCTTCTCGTTGCTTGGTGTTGCCTCGTTGCTCGCAGGCGCACCGCTGTTGAACCAAGTGATGCCAGAGCATCTCGCGCCGCTCGCGTGGGCATTGCGTGGCGTGCTGTCGGTGATCGCTGGGTTGCTGATCGTGAGGGCGTTCATCCTGTTTCACGACCATCTTCACGGGGCGCTGTTGGCTCGCTCGAAGCTGGCCAAGGTGATCTTCTGGGTGTTCGGTGCGGTGATCTTGTCGCCCGTGACGGTGTGGCGAGAGACCCACAACTATCACCACAACAACAACGCGAAGATCGTGGGCTCACATGTCGGCTCGTACATGATGCTCACCGTCGAGATGTGGCAAGACCTCAAGCCCTCGCAGAAGCTCGCCTATCACCTCACGCGTCACCCGATCACGATGCTGCTCGGCTACCTCACGATTTTTATGTGGGGGATGTGCTTCTCGCCGTTGATCCGAAACTTCCGGAAGAACCTCGACTCGCTGCTCTCGTTGATTATTCACGCGGCGCTCGTGGTCGTGTCGATCAAGTTCCTCGGCGTTGCTGCAACGATGCTGGGCTTTATCGGGCCGTTGATGCTGGCGTGTGCCGCAGGCGCTTACCTGTTCTACGCGCAGCATAACTTCCCCGAGATGCACGTTCAGCCGCGCCAAACCTGGAGCTACACCCGTGCGGCGCTCGAGTCGTCGAGCTTCCTCGAGACCGGCCCAGTGATGGCCTGGTTCACCGGAAACATCGGCTATCACCATGTGCATCACCTCAACCCGGCGATTCCGTTCTATCGATTGCCCGAGGCGATGGAGGCGATCCAAGAGCTGCAAAACCCGGGTCGTACGTCGTTGTGGCCCCGTGATGTGTTGGCCTGTTTCAAGCTGAAATTGTGGTCTGCCAAAGAAGACCGCATGGTGGGTTATCCACCAGCCGTGTTAGCCTCCCGCCTCACGATGAGTGAGACGCAGCCTCGGTGGCAGCGTAGGCTGAAACGGTTGGCGAAGGGGGCGCGCAACGCCCTCGAAGTGATGCGTGTGGGGCGTTTGGGGGCGCCCTACCAGGCTCCGTTCGACGTGGTCTGGCAAGAGGCCGTCTATAAGCTGCGCCATTACACGAGCCCAGCTCGCGATGGGGTCATTCGGACAGAAGCTCCGATCTTGTTGGTGCCGCCGTTGATGGTCACCTCCGAGATCTACGACATCTCTCCCGAGCTCAGCGCCGTTGCACGACTACGCGAAGAAGGTGTCGATGTCTGGCTCGTCGACTTCGGTTCGCCCGAGGTCGAAGAGGGCGGCATGGATCGCACGCTGGACGATCACGTGCGCGCCGTGTCGGATGCCATCGATCGCGTCTGCAAGGCCACGGGCAAAGACGTACATCTGGCCGGCTATTCGCAGGGCGGAATGTTCGCCTATCAGACCGCAGCGTACCGACAATGCAAAGGCATTGCGTCGCTCATCACCTTCGGCAGCCCCGTCGACATTCATCGCAACTTGCCCGCTGTCGACGCTGCGATCGCAGAGCGTGTGATTCGTACTGCGCGTTCGGTGCTGTCGGTGCCGCTGCAGAAGACAGAGAGCTTGCCAGGGTCGCTGACGAGCACGGGGTTCAAGATCCTCTCTGCGCGAAAAGAGATTCAGCAGTTCGCCGACTTCGTACAGAAGCTCCACGATCGACGTGCGCTCGAGCAACGTGAGCGATCTCGTCGCTTCTTGGCGGGCGAGGGCTTCGTCGCTTGGCCGGGCCCTGCGCTTCGAAAGTTCGTCGACGAGTTAATCGTCAACAACCGCATGACCTCGGGTGGCTTCGTCATCGACGGTCGTACGGTGACGCTTGCTGACATTCGCATCCCGATTTTGTACTTCGTGGGCGAGACCGACGACATCGCACGACCTGCTTCGGTCCGTGCGATTCAGCGGGCAGCTCCCGATGCCGATCTCAACGAGATCGCCATCCGTGCAGGTCATTTCGGGCTCGTGGTGGGCTCGAAGGCGTTGTCACTTTCGTGGCCGACCGTGGTCGACTGGATTCGCTGGAAAGAAGGCGTGGGAGAGCGCCCGGCGTTGCTTCCGTCGAGCGAAGATGGCGAGACCTCCGCGCCGACCCCACAGGACATCGAAGACGCGGCGTTCGAGGACGAAGACTTCGACATCGAGCTCTTCTACGAGGTCGCAACGAGCGCGGTTGATTCGGTCTGGAATCGCCTCGGAGACGCTTCGAAAGACGTCGCCGATGTCGTCGACTACCTGCGTTGGCAAATGCCGCGATTGGTGCGTTTGCAGCGCATGGACGACACGTCTCGAGTGAGCTTCGGTCGTGTGTTGGCAGACCAGGCCTCGGCTATTCCGCACGAGACATTCTTCTTGTGGAAGGGTCGAGCGTTCACCTACCAAGACGCAGATCAACGCGTGAGCAACGTCGTTCGTGGCTTGATCGCGTGTGGCATCAAACCCGGCGATCGCGTTGCGATCTTGATGGAGGGGCGACCC
The DNA here is from genome assembly GCA_046351315.1 of Polyangiaceae bacterium. Classification (GTDB taxonomy): domain Bacteria; phylum Myxococcota_A; class Polyangia; order Polyangiales; family Polyangiaceae; genus JAXLYQ01. The sequence continues at coordinate 53,159 of JAXLYQ010000019.1, read as the reverse complement.
AGCTATCTGACGATGGCCTGCGCGCTCAGCCGTCTCGGCGCTGTGGCGATCTTGCTCGGCGCAGACGAACGACGTGTGAAAGTCGCTCGTGCGCTCTAGCTAGCCGAGGCAACAGCGCTCGTCGTTGACCCCGAGAACATCGAGGTGGGTCGCGCTGCATTCAAGGGGAAGACCCTGCTGCTCGGTGGAGGCGGCGCCAAGCGAAACGTCGACGGAAGCGTCATCGACATGGAGGCGATCGATCCTGCAAAGGTTGACCTTCCGGGGTGGTACACACCGAACCCAGGTCGCGCAGGCGAGCTTGCGATGATCATCTTCACCGCGGGCGAGGAAGAGCCACACACCGCGCGGGTGACCAATCGACGCTGGGCGTTCTCTGCGATCGGTGCTGCGGCAGGTTGCTCGCTGACCTCGAAAGACACGGTCTACTGCTGCCTTCCGTTGCACCATGCCGCCGGTATGTTGGTCGCCGTGGGTGGTGCATTGGTCGGGGGCTCGCGCTTCCGGGTTGTCGCAGCGTTTTCTCGGACAGTTCTGGGGCGAGGTTCGACGCTACGGCGCTTCGGTCGTGTTCTACGCAGGCGATATGTGTCGCCCGTTGGTCGAGGAAGTCCGAGCACGGTAGGCGAAGCGAAAAACCCTGTTCGATTGTTTGCGGGCAGTGGCATTCGTGTCGATCACCAGGAAGCAAATCGTCGAGCGCTTCAACGCGGGCGTGCTCGACTTTCACGCGTCGACCGAAGGCAACTTCGTTCTCGCCAACGCTTCAGGTCAAAAGCTCGGTGCCGTCGGTCGCCCATTGCCTGGCAGCGCCGAGCTTGCCCTCGTCGTGTACGACTTCGACAAGCGTTCGCTGGCGCGCGGAGAAGACGGCTTCTTGCTTCGATGCGGAGCCGATGAGCCAGGCGTGTTGATCTCGCGTATCGATGCTCGAACACTCGCGAAGTTCGATGGTTACGGGCCATCAACTCAAGAGCGTCGACTCGTGCGTGATGCCTTTGCGAAGGGCGATGCGTGGTTCGTTTCGAGCGACATCTTGCGTCGCGATGGTGACGGCGATCACTGGTACGTCGATCGAATCTCAGACGTCGTTCGCACTGTGAACGGCCCTGTGTTCACACTGAAGACGTGCTGATGGGGGCGCCTGGTGTTTCGCTCGCCGTCGTTCACGCGCTCAAACAAGACGCGCCGAGTGGTGCGGCGCTTGAAATCCCGGTTGCCGTGATCGTGCCCCGACGCGGGATGGCGATCGATCACTGCGCTCAGCCAATACATCAACGACAAGCTCGCGATGTAGCGGCGCCCCGGGTTCATCCGGATCGCGCATTCTGTACCGATGACGGATGGCTACCGTCCGATTGAAAAAGCGCATGCAAGCCGAGGTGGACCGAGCGCGCCAAGGAGGGTCAGTTGTTCACGTACGACGACGCGAGCGGGATGTACGTGTGGGCTGGCTCGGCTGAAGTCGCCCTCTGCCACCGCCGCTCATATCGTCGACGCTTGGTGCTCCAGCCGACCGCAGGTGAGGGCGCGAGCGTGTTGCGATTCGCGTGACTGGATGTCGTTGATGGCCGCAGTGCAGTCGTCTTCGAGCAACTTGAAATGAACCGAGCGCGCGATGGTGCGGCATTGCTCGAGCTCGACGAGCGCGTCGTCTTCTCCGTCCTCCGCTTGTCGAAGATCTTTCAGTAACGGCCATCGACGACGTCCATGTCCAGCCGTGGCGGCTCTCTGCTGCTGAATGCCCTCGCGAATGCGTGTTTCGGCATCGGCGGCGCACAAACCGTCGGTGGGCGAGGTAGACGCGATTGTTCGACGCAAGCCGATCTGAGCCGTTTTGCTCATAGACCTCGAGTGATTGAGCTTGACACGGCGTAGGCTCGTGAGAAGATCGCCGAGACGGATGCTCGAAGTCACCGAGGTTGTGTTGATTGACGGCGACCTCGAGCATGAGGTTGGCGCCTCGAGCTCTCCGGGCGACCGCGTCCTCCATGTGTACTTTGGCTTCGTTGAACTCGCGCAAGAGGCGTAGACGAGACCGTGTGCTTTGGCGCGATCGGCAAGAGCCGTTGGGTCGTCTGTTCATCGCGTCGACTTGAGCGAGGTGAGCCATCGCTTGATCTCGATCGCGAAAAAGCACTGCGTAGGCCTGCGCCAAGATCATCAACACGCGCTCGTCTTGCTCTCGGGCAGACCTCGCGAACGCGCGTCTTCGAGCACCAGCATGCAACGATGGAAGTCGCCTTTTCGGAAGTACAAATCGGCTTCAACCAATCGTGCCTGCTGTGCGATCGATGGAGTGTTCACCGAGCGCTCATGAACCGCAGAAAGCAACTCGAGGGCAGGGTCGATCTCTCCGATGGCACCGAGAATGCGAGCCGCTTCGATACGAATCAGCGCTTGCTCTTCGGTGTTGCCCGTCGAGTCGATGTGAGCGACGAGACGCTCGAGCAGCGCGGGCGTTGCCGGAGACACTCGCGTTCGCGTGACGGCGGCCGCCAGCGTACGAAGCAACGACAGCGCGTCACTCACGGCAAGCTTGGACAGCTCGATCAGCTCGAGTGAACGAGTGGCTTCGGCAGCCGATGCTTCGAACTGCCGCGTGCTCAATCGACGCGCGGCAGAGCGGGCGAAGTAACCTGCTGCCTTCTCGCGCTGGCCCGCGTCGAGCCAGTGACTTGCGATGCGGTGCGCTTGCTCATCTGCGCGTGCTGCCGCAGACTTCTTCGAGCGCAATGGCGGCTCGCCCGTGCCAGTCGCGCTGCACGTCTGCCGTGATCGAGCCCGGCGACATCGAGCATCAACAGGGTGGCAAACGTGAACGTCGTTGGCCCAGTTCGACGGACACATGCACGCTCTTCGAGTGTGGCGAGCGCGCGATCGACATCGTGTGCGGTCGTTTGCAACGCCGGCCGACAGCGGGCTGACCTCGATGGGCTCACCCAACACGGCAGCCGCTGAAGGCGTCGAGCTGCGCTTCGGCATCGAGCTCGCGCGATACGCGCTGCGATCAACGAACGAAGCGGCCTCGGGACCGCCACCGCGCCGTCGAGACGAAGCTGCTCGACCTCACCGCGCCAGGCGACCACGGCGCCTGACTCGCGCATCTCGTGAGCGAGCTCTTCGAAAACAGGGGCAACCCGCTTGCTCGCCTGCTCGTTTGAACAGAGAAGGCAACGAGCTCAGGTGGCACCGAGCGCACACCCAAGCGAAGTGCAAGCAATCGCTCTGCATCGCGTGGTGGCAACGGATCGAGCTGAAGCGTGTCGTGCTCGCTCAGCCAACCAATGTCACCCGCGTTGCGAGCCCCGAACACGAACACGGTTCGGGTCGCTCGAAGTCGCCGCATGATCTCGACGAGAAGCTTCTGGCTTGCGGCATCGAGGCACTGTGCGTCGTCCCACACATAGACCTGCACATGGCGCGAGGCGAGGCTCGTCATCATGCGCAACATCGCAGGGCGAAGGGCAGGCGCTCCGCTGCCCTGACCACTGGCGCTCGGAGCCCCAAGCTGCGTCAAAATCGCTTCGATTTCGATGTCGACAAGACCCAACGATCGAAGGTCGGGCTCGATCGCACGCACCTCTTCGATCGCCGAACCTTCTCGCACGCCGCACAGCACATGCAGCATGGCGGTGACCCCCGACAGCGGGATCTCCGAGCCGCGCGGTGCACACGTCGCGAGATACAAGCTCGTGCGTCGCTTGCTGTTGCGGCGCATGCGATCGAGCTCGTGAATCAATCGCGACTTGCCCACGCCGGGTTCGCCGAGCAGCGCAATACAGCGCAAAATGCGACGGTCGGACGAGTCGACCATCAGCTTTGCCCAATCGCAAAAGCTCGTCTCGTCGGCCTGAAAACGCACCCACCGCTTCTTGCGGTGCGCGAATGTCTCCGACCAGAAACCCTGGCAGGCTGTGCAGCAGCTGCAGCCCAGGCTCGAGCAGCTCGAGCATCGAGATCCACGAACATGTCGGGCGGCCGTCGTCGAAATCACGATGCGCTGATCGCCCGTTCGCGACAGCTCTTGCGCCTGCCCAACAGCGAGGACAACAACTCGTCTCGTTCGGCGTTGCCACTTTGCGTCGACCAACAAGCGACCTGAGTGAATGCCAATACTCAGCGGAACAGGCGTCTCGGCCAACAGGCGCATCACGAGCACCGCAGCCCTCACCGCATACTCAGTGTCACCCGTCGGCCTCACCCAGGCCAACGCTGCGACTTGCCACCCTGCTCCGTCGATCGCCTGACCTCCGAAGCGAGCAAGTGTCTCTCCGAACCCGCGCGCGCATCAGGATCAATCGCCCCTTTACGCGGTCAGACGACGCAACAACGCCGTCACATCGCGACCGTTGCAAAGAGCGTGCCGCCATCGGAGCACTGTCGCTGACCTCCTGGTCGCAATCGCGACGCCGACGCCGGAAGCTGCACCGGGTTCGCTCGCCTTGTAGATCGTCTGATACTGGTGCTGCTGCGGCAACTCGCCCGAGGTGGGGTCTCGAAAACGCGAAAGGTAATCTGCGAGATCGGAGGCCCCGAATCGCGTGCCCGACGTGTAGAGGTACGCGAGCAACTCTTCATACGCGCGCAGCATCAGGAAAACGATCGCCCGGGTCTTTCGCGAGCAATCGATTCATCAGCGAAATGAGCGCGGGCGGCGTATCGGGTCGCACCAGCTCGATCGGTGGATATTCACCTGCCTGCGCTCTTCGAAGCGTTTCGAACGGAGTCGGCGAGCGAAACGGATTGGCCCACTCAACGTTTCGTACAGCACCACGCCCAGCGAGAAGAGATCGCTACGTGCATCGACGGTTTCTCCGCGAGCTTGCTCGAGCGACATATACGAATACTTGCCCTTGAGCTCTCGGACTGCGGTCGTCTCTCCGTCGTCGAAGTTCGAGCGCGCTTTCGCGATACCGAAGTCCGGTGACCTTGACCTCTCCCTCCCCACGACAACAGCACGTTCTGTGGGCTGATGTCTCGGTGGACGATCCCCAGTGGGCGGTTTTGCTCATCGCGACGGCGATGCGCGTGATCAGACCACTTCGCGATCTCAGCAGCAACGTACAACGCAAGGCCAACCGGAATGGTCAGGCCCTGCCACTTACAGCGGTTCAGGACGGTCGCGAAATCAGGCCGTCCACGAACTCCGCCATGAAGTACGAGGCACCATCTGATCGATCGAGGCGACCCAGATCGAAGACCTGAACGATGTTTGCGTGTGATAGTCGCACCGCCAGCTTCGCCTCATGAATGAACATGTCGACGAACGCCTGACTCTTCGCCAGCTCGGGCAAGATTCTCTTGATCACGAGAACCTTCTCGAAGCCTTCGGCTGAAAGACTTGGCACGATACATGCCTCCTGTCCGATAGGAGAGCAGTCGGTACCTCCCGAATACCTCGGGGTTGTCCTGCTCCAGCGGCAAGCTTCTTTTAGCCGCGCTTCCATCTGACACACAAAATGTGGATTGACGTGACCAGACCTCAATCTGCAGGAAAAGCGCGTCCAACCGACTGAGTGTGGATGCCTCTAGCTTCAGTCGTCGTGCCGACAAATTCTCCTCGAGTTGTTTCACCGTTCGCGCACCCAGAATCACACTCGAAACACCGGGTTGTTGCCAGCGCCCACGCGATCATGACTCAGAGCGCGAACAGCCAATTTCGTCGGCAATCACCTTGGATTGGCGAACTCGATCGAGGTTCTTCTCCGGTCATCAGCAAGTCTTTGAGCCACTCCATCTCTGCAAGACGTGTGTTCTCAGGGATGCCGTTGTCGTACTTGCCCGACAACAACCACCAGGCGAGCGGGCTCCAAATGACGCCCATGCCCTTGTCGGTCATGACGGGTCGCACGTCTTGCTCGAAACGTTTGCGTGCGATCAAGCTGTACTGGTGTTGCTCGACCTGAGGTCGATACCAGCCACGACGGTCAGCAGCATCGTTCACTTGCTTGAGCTGCATCCCTGACCATTCGCTCGTGCCCCAGTAGAGCACCCTTCCCCTGATACTGCAGATCATCCATCGCGCGCATCGTTTCTTCGACAGGGGGTTTGCTCATCCCAGCGATGGCAAAAGTAGAGGTCGAGGTAGTCCAGTGCCGATGCGTTTCAGGCTCTTTTCGATGGGCAGACTCGATGATGTGCTTTCGCGACAGGCCACGATCGTTGATGTCGTCGCTCATCGGCCAGTACACCTTGCTCGAGATGACGAGCCGATGTCGCGGAAACTTCTTGAGCGACTTGCCCATCAACGTCTCGGATGCACCGCGTGCATACACGTCGGCGATGTCAGAAGAGCCGCCTGCATCGAATGCCTTCGTGATGATCTCGTCGGTAGCGTCTTCACGCTACCGCCAAAGGTTGTCCAGCCGCCCAAGCTGAGCGCGCTCACCTTGGTTCCGCATCCACGACCCAGTGTCCGATACTCCATCTCGTGTGACCCAGACATCCTCTCGCGATACACCCGTTTGTGATTGGTGGGGGAGAGATCAAAAGCAGGTCGAAATGCAGTGTTTCTGAATGTGTACGACCTCAACGTTTTGCCGCCAACACGCTACCCTGGACCACATGGACGACGTTTCTCTCTCGACACCCCAATCGATGGTCGTTCTGCTGGTCGAAGACGACGCGCGGCTCGCGCACTTCACGGCTGAATTTCTCGAAAAAAACAGTGTTCGTGTCGTGCGTGCCTCTGATGGCGAAACGGCCATCGCCGAAGCGTCACGCACCCAGTTCGACGCCATCGTTCTCGATCTCATGTTGCCTCGCCGTGATGGCATCGATGTGTGTCGTACTCTTCGTGCAAGGTCGGATATCCCCATCATCATGGTTAGTGCACGCGGAGAAGAAATCGATCGCGTGTTGGGTCTCGAGCTGGGTGCCGATGACTATTTGACCAAGCCGTTTTCGCCGCGTGAGCTTCTGGCGCGTCTTCGCGCGAACGTTCGCCGCGCACGAGGGCAAGCTGGCCCCAGTGATCGACCGATTCGCGTGGGGAAGCTGTCGATCTCGCCTCGCAGCCGAAGCGCATCGCTCGATGGTCGAGAGCTGACGTTGACCACCTGCGAGTTCGATATTTTGCGAGTGCTGGCAGAGCGGAAAGGTCGCGTGCTCAACCGAGAGACATTGCTCGAGCTCGTGGGTCGCTCGGCAGAAGACTCGTTCGATCGTGCGATCGACGTACATCTCGCGATTACGTCAAAAGCTCAGTGAAGACTCTCGTCACCCCTCGATGCTCAAGACGGTGCGAGGCGCGGGGTACATGATCGCGGACGACGAGACCACGGTATGAGCTCGTTGCGTGGGTGCGAAGGCATCAGCTAGGCGCATCGCTCCTCAACCCGATCATCTCGTGATTTCGGACGCGTGCTCGTTGAGCAGCTCGCCCATCAAGTGAGCCACGTCGCATGTGTCTTGACCAGATCGGCCTTCGCTCGCGCCACCTGACCTCGCCTCTCAATGAGTTCTGTGCCTGTTGCACCGCGGTGACGTGCTGCCCGCCGGTCGCAAAACGGGCTTCTTCTGCGATCGCTTGTTTCTCGGTGACCTCGGCGATTGTGCTCGGCCAGCGCCAAGTCGTGCTCGTGCTGACGCATCTGATGCCATCGCGTTCGCTGCATCCCGGCCCTCACTCGTTATCGTGTGGCTTCGAGCTTCGCCTTTGCACTCTCGACGCTGATATTTTGTCCGATTCGTTTTGTACGCGGGTGCGATCGAGCGGTAGCTCGAACGTAAGGCAACGTGAACACTCACTGCGCCCGAACGTGCCGAGCTGTCTCATCGCATCTGACACGCTTTGATCGCCGAGCCCTTGAGCTTGCACATAGCCGTCGAGATCCAGTCGTGGTCGTCGCGCGTCGCCGGCTGTTTTCGCTTGAATCAACGCAGCGGTACCGCTGCCTCTTGCTCTCGAACATCGACCGATACCTGCTCGACTCGATCCGGAAATCACCCGGCGGAGACATCGGTGATGGTGGCTCTACGCCGCGAGGTGCACCGAGTGTTTCACCCAAGCCCGTCAAGCGTGTGAGCTCGAGTCGACGTGAACTCTCTTCGACCTCGGCGCTGACCAAGCTCTCTCGGCAGGTTGCCGTCGCTTGCGAAGCGCAAATGCGTCTGCTGGTGCGAGCGAGCCCAGCTTTGACCTTCCGCGTCGGCCTCGGATTCTTGTCGTTGTGCAAGAGAGAGCGAGGTCTGTTCGATGCGTGTTGATTCCGCAGCGTACCAGAGCTCCCAGTACGCTTGAATCACATCACGAAGTAGCTCGCTCGCCGTTCGATCTCGTGCTCGTTCGGCAGCGGTTCTCAGGCTCGTGCCGCACGAAGATCGGCTTCTCCGACGTCTCGCCCTGCACCTCAACAACGGCTGAACGATCGATGCTTTGGCTGCCACACCATGCGACGGGCCGAGCGTGAGCTGAAGCGGTTGGGTGCCGTTGATGAACATGAACTGCGTGCTCGTCGAACGTGTCCCCGTGAGTGAGAGCGAAAGCTGTGTCCCCGTGGGGAGTTGTTTTTGTAGCTCGACCGACGTCTCGTAGGTGTTGTTGATCGGCGTATTCACGCCGTTCGCGTTAGTGATTGCGTTCGCGTGAAACCCGTCTTGGCGATCAGCGTGGGTGACCACTTCGCCTCTTCGACCCGCACGGTGCGATCAGCGTTTGAGATCGATCGTCGACGCGCGGCGTTGGATTTTTTTCGAGCGCGAGCGCGATCACGTCGCTCTCTTTCAGCACAGGGCCGTCGGTCTTCTTGGTTGTCGAATCAGCCGGCTCTGCCGGGCAGCATCGACCAAAACAACGTTGCCAACGTGGTGATGGCGGTGAACCGAATACGATTACTCATGACGGAGTGCACTCGATAGGTCACCAACATCGCTGCGCGACGTTTGATCAGGAATCAAAGATCACGCCCACGCTCGCCGAGAAGACGAATGCGATGACGATCTGTGAGTACAGCGTGAACGCGAGACGTGAAGATCATGCATCCGATCTTCGAGATCCTGACGAACACGATTCCGATCAATGTCAGGCGTCGACAAGATCCGGCCTCGACGAGAAACTGAAGCAGCACATCCGAGCCGCAGGCACCGTGGCTGGTGTTCCGATCTCTCCGGGTTCGTTCGGTGACCGCAACGAGCATGATGTTCATGATCCCGATGCCACCGACGAGAAGGCTGACAGCCACGATCGCTCCAAGAAGCGCGGTGAGTGCGCTCAATACACTCGTGAGCGTGTTAGCGATCTCGCGCATATCTTGAACCGAGAAGTTGTCTCTTGACGCGCGTTCGATGACGTCGCTCGCGCAGGCCCTTCGATCTGTGACTTCGCCCAGATCGATCGGCCTTGCTGAACGCTCACCGTGATCATCGCGATATCGGTCGAGCCTTGAAGATGTCGACAAACCAACGGCATCAAGATCACGTCGTCTTGATCAGCGCCGGGGCCTGATTGACCTTTGGCGACAAGCTCTCCGATGACCGTGCAACTCATCTTGCCGACGCGAATCACTGCGCCGAGTGGGTCTTGATGACCGAAGAGCTCTTTCCGAACCGTTGCACCAACGATGCAGACCGATGCTCCGTTGGTCTCGGTCGTCGAGAAGGTTCGGCCCTTCTTGATCGTCAGGTTTTTGATGTCGAGGTACTCACTCGTGATGCCTGAAACCGAAGTGCTCCAGTTGCGGTTTCCGTAGACGATCAGCGAGCCTTTGCTAGAGGACGGCGCCACCTTGGCGATGGCGGGTACTTGCTCTCGAATCGCTTTCACGTCGTCGTGTGTAGGCTCAGGCGCTGACCTACTGCGGCCACGACGAGCCGTGCCGGGCATCACCATCAACATGTTGCTGCCGAGCTGTCGAATGTCGTTGGTGACCTTGTCGGTGGTGGCTCGGCCCAGTGTCACCATCGAGATCACCGCAGCGACGCCGATGACGATACCCAGCGAGGTCAGCAGCGACCGAAGCGGGTTCAGCTTCACGAGCGCACGAAGCGCCATCACCAGCGTGATGAGTTCATGCTGCGCGCCTCTTCGCGTTCGATCTTGCCTGATGAAGAACACAACGCGATCGAAGAACGAAGCCATGTCGGGTTCGTGCGTGCCATGACGATCGTGATGCCGAGCTCGTTATTGAGGTGCGCGAGCAGCTCCATGATCTCGACCTTGCAGTGTCGGGTGAGGTTAAATCGCTCGTGCAGTAATTCCAGGCTCACACGCGATGCGCGGGCGATGGCGACACTGGCGTTGTCCACCCGACGCATCAGCTCGACGTATGTTCGGCTCCGGTCGGCAAGACCCCTGATCTCGAGCGCATGTAGCGCGCGCTTTCGACGCTCAGGGGCAGGCACCCCTCGATATACCAGCTCGACGTTTTCGAGCGCGGTGGTTCCTTGGCTGGGAATTCAGCACTCTTGAGGAAGACGAAGCCCACGTAGTGACGACGAAAGAGCGCAAGCTGGTCGAGCGAGAGTGTCGTCAGCTCGACGCCGCGAAACTTGTACGAGCCTGACGAGGGCGAATCGAGCGCGCCCAGCACGTTCATGCAGGTCGATTTGCCCGAGCCGCTGGCGCCCATCAGTGCGACGAACTCGCCGCGATAGATGTCGAGATCGACATCGAAGGGGCCCAGACCTCGGACATCTCTCGGCGTACACCTTCGACACGCCGCTGAGTCGAACCACGGGCGTCAATCGACCGAAGCGCTTGCTCGATAAGTCGTGCTGCTCGACATCCTCGTCCTCCAGTGAGTCGGTCAACACCTGCACGCCCTCGGGCAGCTCACCGTTGACGACCTCGGTGATCTCGGTGAGTCGACCATCGGACGCGCCTGTTTTTACGGTGACCTTGCTGGGTTGCCCTTGCTTGAGCACCCACACTTGTCGGTCTTTCGTGGTCTCGGTCGTGCCGGCTTTTTTCTGCGTGGGCCCGGTGGTTGGCGGGCTAAATCGCAGCGCTGCGTTGGGCACCGCCAAGACGCCCGCGCGCAGGCTGGTGGTGATGGTGGCTGACGCGGTCATTCCGGGTCGCAGCAGCCGATCGGCGTTGTCCACCGTCAGCACCGCTTCGTAGGTGACCACGCTGCCTGTCGTTTTGGCTTCGTTGCGAACCGAGATGACCTTCGAGGTGAATGTGCGATCGGGGTACGCGTCGACGGTAAACGTGGCATCTAGGCCCTCTCGAACTCGACCAACGTCAGCTTCGTCGACCTGCACATGCAGCGACATTCTCGTGAGATCGCCGGCGATCTTGAAGAGCACGGGCGTGGTGAATGACGCTGCGACGGTTTGCCCGGGCTCGATCGAGCGCGACAAGACAATCCCGTCGAGAGGCGCGAGCACCTGGGCTTTGCCGAGCTTCCACCGCGCCGATTCGAGCGATGCGCGGGCAACGGCAGCACTGGCTTGAGCGCTTGCAAGCGAGGCTTCGGCGCGAGCTGCCGTGGCGCGTGCTGATTCGAGATCTTTTTGAGCGAGCAAACCTTGTTTGGATTGCTCCTCGGCGCGGGCCAGTGCCGCTTTGGCCTCGGCCACGGTGGCCCTCGCTTGTGCAATCGACGCATTGGCCGAGGCTTCTTGGGCGCTGTTTTGATTGACGTCGGCTTTGAGCTGTACCGGGTCTATCTCAGCCAATACCTGACCTTTTTTTACGACGTCGTTGTAGTCAACCAATACATTCATCACACGCCCTGAAATCTCGGCGCCGACGTCGACAGTATTGGTGGTTTGAAGGGTACCCGTGACAGAAACCACAACCTTCAAATCGGTGCGAACCATCGCCTCAGAATCGAAACGAGGGCCGACTTTCTTGGGCCTTAGCTTGGCGAACGCGAACCCACCCGAGCCAAGCAACACCAGCCCTATGAGAAGCAGCCACCAGCGAGATCTTCGTTTGCCATGGGGCCCAACCTGGAGCGTTCGCTCGACGTCGGGGTCAGGGGTAAGGGTGTCACCCGAAGCAGACATACGCGATGGCGTACTTGGGCTGAATAAACGCTACCTTGCGACGATGTTGCAGAGTGTGTCGGGGCGCGATTTCTCTTGTGCAAAAAGCTACTCTCGCGTTGGGCAAATTTTGCCAAGGTGCGACCCATGAAAGCAACCAAGAGCGCGAGCTCGTTCGACCGACATCGCTTGCCGATGAGAATGTTTCTCTACGGCGTCGTGTTGCTCATCGCCTCACTGCTTGCGGTTAGTCTGTCCGTGAGATTTATCCTCGAGCCGAGGGTAAAAAAGAACGTCGGAGGGTTTGCTTGGGTGGCAGTGTCGTTGGTCGCTCAGGACCTGGACAATCCCGAAAAACTAGCGAGGTCCGTGGCCCTGTTGCGCAGCGAAGGTCGTACGTATCTCTCGTTGTATCGCCCCAACGGTGAGCTCATTGTCTCGACGGTAGAGCAACCCCCGGCGCCTCTTTCTGCCAGTGATTTGACCGAGCTCAAGCCGCTGCACACGCTCAATTTCGAAAATCGGCGAGCCCCGGTATTTGCTGTGGGTGTATTCGATGACAACGGGGGGTTGAAAGCGTACGGAATCCATGAATTCCCGGCCTTGCCGCCTGCGCCAACGGAGAGAATGTTGGCGGCGATACCCATCGTGCTGGTGGTCTTGGCGCTGGTGTCGTTGCCGCTAACGCGCTCGTTGTTGTCTCCGCTATCGAAAATACTCGCAGCAGCACGAGCGTTCGGACAAGGCAACATGGGGGCGCGCACGGGGCTTCGTCGCTCGGACGAGTTGGGTGAGCTGGCGGTTGCATTCGACGATATGGCCGAGCGAATTGCCTCGCTGCGACGATCTGAAAAAGAGCTACTCGCGAATGTGTCCCACGAGCTGCGCACGCCAATTGCCCGTATTCGAGTCGTGCTCGAGCTCGCGTCCGATAGCACCCCAGAAGAGACGACCCGCTATCTCGGAGAGATCACCGAAGATCTCTCTGAGCTCGAGCGCCTCGTCGAAGATGTGTTGCAAACGACGAGGCTCGAGCTGAATGTCGAGGGGGCTCCGGCGTCGATTCCGACCCTTCGCCTTGAAAGGGTGGCTGCGGCATCGGTCGTCGAGCGAAGCACGAGCCTATTTCGTACGAGATTCCCCGAAAGGGCCCTCGATACCGAGGTTCAAGACGATTCGAGCGAAATCATGGCCGATGTGGTCTTGCTGCGGCGTGCGGTCGACAATTTGCTCGATAATGCTCGTAAATATTCAGACGCTGGTTCTGTGGTCTCGTTGCAGCTTCGTAGCTCTGGGGCCGGGGTTGAAATTGTCGTCAAAGACCAGGGGATCGGCATTGACGAAGCAGATCAAGAGCATGTGTTCACGCCATTTTTTCGCACCGAACGAAGTCGTGCCAAAACCATCGGTGGCGTTGGGTTGGGGCTGACGTTGGTTCAAAAAGTGGCCCAGGCTCACGGTGGAACGGTTTCACTCGAGAGTCGCCGCGGAGAGGGGACAACCGTTCGATTGGTGCTGCCGTTTGCACGCGCGTTATTGCACCATGACTGCGGCTCTCCACCAGCTCACGCCACCGCGATTATCACGAATCACCACGACAAATTGAATCTCGCCTGTTTCGGCTGGCGCGTGCCACGTGGTGCCTTGTTGCTCTTGCCATCCTCGTTCAGGGTCGTGAAGCAGTCGAGTGTCGTTCGCGAGATCGCCGCCCGTGGCAAAAAAAGACGCTGCAATCCGCTCGAGCGTCGGTTGCCCATCGGCGTTCAATGCCTCGGTATTGACCTCGACACTCGAGTGAGAAACCAGCGGGACAACGCCAATATCGGGGCAATTTTTTCGGCTGCTTTCGGTGCAACGCGCCACGACAGGAATACACTCTTGTTTGGATGAGCAGGCAAAACCATCGTCACAAGAGCCTTGTGCACACGGAATCAACGGCGTGGATATACCCGCCACCGTACCGCCTTCGATGATCGGGTTGCTATTGGTCAGCTCGCTGTACACCCTGACGGTGCCAAACGCCGTGACCATGTCATCGACGCCGACGGGTTCACCTTGTGGGTCGACACAGCGCACAGGCCCGCTCGTTTCAGGGCAAAGAGTGCCCTCGCAGCTCTCGAGTCGTCCTGCGCAGGCGGCGAGCGGAATGATCACCGTACCGTGGGGTGGAAGCCCATCGCCCCCCGAGGGTCGCCCTTCGAGAATGTCGCCTCGAACGACGAACGAGGCTTCGAGTGTCGAGCTGATGGCATTCGATGGTGCCAGCGCCATATACGAGCCATACCCACCGCTCTTCTGTATCGCTGCAGAAACGCGGTCCATACAATAAGTATACTCGTCCCCCGGCGGGTTGGTACACGCGCCGAGCCAGGCCACTTCGATCTCTCTGGGGCTAGCGGGTTTCGACTTGCCATCGAGCACCAACATCCTCAACGACACGGGCTGGTTCGGGTGCGCGTACGGCGGGTTTGCCTGCGTGGCGAGAACCCGAAGATTGTCCACTTTCGACTCGGGTGGGAAATCCGTGCGACAGCTCGAGGCGAGCGCCAACGCGACGAAAGAAACCAGCGTCGCGCCACTTCGAATGCGCAATGTCGTAGGCATTAGAATTCACCTCGCACACCAAGGCTGGGGATAATCGGAAGCCCAGATTGGTAGTCTTTTTGACTATAATTGTAGTTGTACACGACAGCTTCGGGGTTGGCACGATTGTAGGTATTGAGCAGGTCGAGGTAGACTCCGAGCTGCCAGGACTGGAATGTCCAGGTTTTGTCCACTCGAACGTCGAGCTGATGAAACGCGGGCATTCGCGCGCTGTAGCTTGTGCCCGCGACACAGACGTAGGCACCCGAGGTGGCGTCGTAAACCCCTCGCAAACATGGCGTGTACAGCGAGCCTGATGTGTAGCGAAATCGCGCGCCGAGCTCCCACCCGCGGCCTAGCTTGTAGCTGCCCAATATCGTGAGAATATGAGGTTGATCATATTGGAACAACACCTCTGGGTCGTTGGCCGAGTCTCGTCGAACCGATCGAGAGAGTGTATAGGCGACCCAGCCGAAAAAACGCGAATCGGGCTTGTATCGAAGCAACAGCTCAGCCCCGATGACATGGCCGACCCCAGTGTTGTCGTACCGATGCGATCCGTCCGCGGCAGCACTTCGAACGACGAGGCGGTCGAGGTCTTTGTAGAAGCCTTCGAGCGACAGATTGATCTGGTAGGTTAGGTCTTGTTCGAAGCCAGCGACGTAGTGGATCGCTCGGGTCGTTTTTAGACCTGTTGTGCCGAAAACCTCGGACGTTTCGCGCGCGGATGGAGCCTGGTGGTAAATGCCCCAACCCGCTTTGATCACCGTGCTCGGAAAGCCAGAAACGAGAGTATATCGTCCACTAAGTCTAGGGCTGGAATCCCATGTAGAGGTTTCGCCGGTGAGATCGAGGCGAACCCCGCCTACGAGACGTAGTCGCTTGATAGGTTTGATATCGATCTCGGAGTACACGCCGGGTGAAAAAGCGTGAATCGTATCTGATTCACGCAACAACGCTGTCGAGCCGGCGGGGCCTCGTTGATTTCCTCCTCCGCGGCCTTGAGTGCTCGGCGTCTGGATGTGGACATCGGTCGATTTGTACACGGTGTCTTGGCCGAGGTGCAGGGTATACCAATCGACTGGTGACCATGATACCTCGGCGCGCGTGCTGAACGGCAACGCCGTGGTCTGGTTATAGATCGTTTCGGCAGTAAAATCCTGTGTGTCATAACCGTAGGCCACCACAGCGCGGGTCGAAATACTGGGAGACAGACGATTCTCATAGAGGATCTGCGCTCGCCCAAAGCCGGTGTGGGTGCTGAGGCTGCCGCGATTGCCCGCGGAAAAAAGAGCAAGCCTGTCATCCGAGCCGAAATATCCGATGCGCAGCCTAGAAGTGGCACTGGGTTTGGTTTCAACGAAGGCTTGATAGTCGTAATATACAGGGGCCGCTGTTGCGCCGCCTCGTCGTTCGAGAATGGGGCCGAGCCAGACATCGACCCAACTTCGTCGGCCAGCGATGACAAAATTCCAACGATTGAGCCCCGGTACTGGCCCCTCTGCGAGGAACCTTGTGTCGATCATATCGAGCTGACCCATGGCGTGATATCGATGATCGTTGCGCGATTCTCGTAGCCCAACGTCGACAATGCTGGCGGTGGCGCGACCAAAACGAGCGCCAAAAGCTCCCGGATAAAAATCGATTCGTTCGACGGCTTCGGTGGGGACAACACTCGATAGACCCCCGAAATGATACACGATCGGGACAGGCGTGCCGTCGATATAAATTGATGTGTCTTGAGGGGCCGACCCCCGAACTATGAGCACCCCTCGAATGGCAGGCGGACGCGCCACGCCAGGCATGTTCTGCAGCGCTCTGAGCGCGTCTCCGTTGGTGCCGGGTATTCTGGACAGCTCGCGTCGTTCGAGTGTTCGACGCGTCATTTCTCGAGAAGGGCGCTCGCCTTGGACAACTACCTCGGGCGCCGTCGACACCAGCTTGGCCCGCAACAAGAGGTCGGTCGATTGGCCTGCTTCGACCTCTTCGTCGCTTTCGACAGGGTAAAAACCTTGTGCACGAACGACCACATGGTAGCGACCTGGCATCAATTTCTCGAAGACGAACCCTCCGTTCGAGTCGGTGGTGGTTTGCTGATCTTGTGGGCCTGTCAGTGAGACCGAGGCGCCCGACAATTCGACGTCGGTTCCCGAGGCCATGAGCCTTCCGCGAAGCTCACCAACCGATGGGGCTTCGGCCGGCGGGGGTGTCTGTTGTGCTGGGTCGGCTTTGGGGAGTCGAAACGAATATTCGTAGATGATACGGGACGCGATGGGGCGGTCGCCTCGGCTCGCCGGTGTAAATACGAAACGAAGGGCAGCCTCTCGAGCGGCTTCATCGAACCCAGGTGCTGGTGACCCTTGAACACGAGCGTCGGTGACTCTGCCGGTTGCATCGATATCGAGTGTCAACCGAACCACGGCTTCCTCGCCGCGGGCTTTCGCTGCCTCGGGGTAGGTGGCATCGACGAACACGAGCAATACAGGTGGTTTTACGTTGGCGGGTGCTGGTTGCGCCCAGCCGACTTGTGCCTGTGTGTACAGCACGCTGCCGACGAGCCATCGAAGCGCCCAACCGAGAACGCGAGCTCGTGCAGAAATAGCACGAGAACCAAACGTTTTCTCGGTGGGGAGCACGCTCATCGAGACGTCTACCTCTACCGATTTTTGTCCTGCGGTACAGAGACAAATATCTTAGTTCCACTGGCGAAATCTGCACTGGCGTAGGTGTTCTGCTTCGAATCCTGACTAGCGTTGGTTTCTCACCCGAAGCGCACCGAGGTAACCTGGACGAATGCGGGGAGGGACGAATGCGGGGAGGGTCGATAGCACGCTCTCCGTTGGCCAGAGGTGTTGAGTGTTGGGTGGACCTCAGCAGCTTTGGAGAAAGGGCACTCGCGTGTGTGCTTCCTTCGAGGGCTGTAGCGACTCGGGCCATTTTAATTGCGCCGTCGATCTTGAACAAAGGCGCACCCCAGTTGCTGCGAAGACAAGTGAAATTGCTACTTATTTCGTATCGGATCAAGGTTCGAAAATCGAAGCAAAGTGCCGACGGTGACTTCGCCGAAGTCGAGCTTGCTCGGGCCATTTTACTTGAAAGGGGGCTTGTGATGCTTGGAGTCGCGTTTGGGGTGGTTTCGTACCTGTTGTTCCTGGTTGTATTCGTCGGTTTTGCACTGTTTTCTGACGGTCTTGTTACCTTCACGGACCAGCAAATTTCTTCGGGAGAAACCTATCGAGCCGTTCTCGTCGATGTGGGGCTGATGTTGCTTTTCGGTTTGCAGCATTCGGTCATGGCCCGACGGGGCTTCAAAGAGAGGTTGACTCGCCTTGTGCCTGAACGACTCGAACGCTCGACCTATGTGTTGATTTCTTCGTTCGCGCTTGGCGTATTGATCTGGCAATGGCGCCCTATCGATGGTGAGGTGTGGGCGATTCAACACCCCGTACTTACCCCGGCGCTCTGGGGGCTCAACGCAATCGGCTGGCTGGGTGTGCCTGTGTCCAGCCTGTTGATTGACCATCTCGAGCTTTTTGGATTGAAGCAGGCATGGTCTGGCTTTCAGCGCGCTTCGTTTGCAAGCCGAGGTTTTGTCGCGCCCTATCTTTATCGCTATGTGCGACACCCCATGATGAGTGCATTGATGGTGGGGTTGTGGGTGACCCCTTCGATGACCGCTGGGCACGTCTTGTTGGCAGTCGGGATGAGTATTTATATTTTTATCGGTGTCTATTTCGAGGAGCGTAGCCTCGTGGCTCAGCTCGGTGTCGACTACCTAAAATATATGGAAACGACGCCGCGGTTTGTTCCAGTGCCATTCTCGAAATCGAGTGAAGAGCCACCTGTTTCGCAAAGTGGGCTTCGCTAAAAGATGAACGCGATCTCGCAGGTATTGGTGGTGGTAAAAGTGTAGGTTTCCAGTGTGGCAAACTGTCCACGAGTACTCTCCATATAAGCTCAATTTCCAGCTCGTTCGCCGACGTTTTCGAGCCGACCAATGGGTCAATAGAACCAAGGGAAAAATCGGCCTTTCGGACGCGTTGTGCACTTTCTGTTTTCTACCCCCCGTGGTAGCGGCGGAGGTTATGTGGAAGCGCTCTTTGATCGTTGTGTCGATGTTGCTGGCGGCGTGTAGCTCGTCGGATGATTCTTCGAGTGGCTCGGCGGGATCGTCAGGCTCCGCGGGGGCCTCTGGCTCTGCTGGGTCAGCGGGGTCGAGTGGGGCTGCGGGCAGCGGCGGAACCGCGGGGGCGGCCACGTCGTTCCAGTGTCCCGCTGGTTTGACCATCGCCTCTGGAGAGAACGCGAAGGTTTCTGTCGGCGACTACGACCGCACCTTCTTCGTCGATTTCCCCACGAATTCCTCGAAGGCACCTGCTGTCATCTTCCAATGGCACGGCTTTGGTGACACTGCGACCAACTTCCGCACCGCACTTGGGCTCGAGCCCGACGCAGACGCTGACTTCCCCTTCATTCGTGTCACCCCAGACGATGTGGGTTTGATTCCTCCAGATGGGCTCGACTGGGCCATGTTCGCGCAGGACACAACTGATGTGGTCAACCCTGATTTGCAGCTCTTTTCCGCGTTGGCTGGTTGTCTGATTCAAGACCACGGAGCTGACCCCGACCGAATCTACTCTGTCGGTTTTTCGGCTGGCGCAATCCAGACCAATTTCATCCACTCGAAGTTTGCTTCGGATGTCGCTGCGTCTGTCGCCTATTCGGGTGCATGGTTCAACGACAAGCCAGAGACCGCGAACGTTCACCCGCTCAACTTCAAGATCACATACGATTGGCCTGCGCTCGACCCGAGTGTCCCAGGGACAGTGCTGCTGACCCATGGCGGCTCGAACGACTATTATTCTGTCTCAGGCACGAAGGTCATCGATTTCGAGCTCTCTGACCAGCTTGCTTTGCCCTTCTTGGCCACCGCAAACTGGACGGTCGTCGACTGCGCACATAACGGCGGACACACGCCCGACCCTGCCGTTGGCCCCAATGTGGTTTTGTCCTTCTTGAAGGCGCATGTTCGTGGACAAACATCACCGTGGAAAGGTGGCTCGCTGCCCGCGGATATGCCGTCCACCTGCACTCTTTACTGAGGCTGAAACAATCCAAGCTCGGCGGTACTTCGTCGAGCGCGGATGACAAAAACGATCCAAGTGCACGCTACATCTGAAAAAAGCTGCGCTTGTTAGGTTTTAGCAAGGTCTTCAGTCGACCTACGCACCGGACCGAAAGGGTGCGCGATGACGAAGACCTTCTTTACTTCTGTTGGCCTGGGTTTGGGGTGCGTAGGAGCGGTGCTATTGGCGACCGCCTGTGGTGGGCGTTCTGATATGCTCACGGAAGGCTCGTTGGCGGGCTCTTCTGGTTCGTCGTCGGGCGCATCAGGCAGCGCACAACAAGGCGGAGCTTCGGGCTCATCGAATGCCGGAAGCGGCGGCTCCGGTGGTACAGCGGGTGGCGTTTCTGGGTCTGCAGGAGAAGCTGGTGACGCAGGTAGCGCTGGCTCAGGTGGCTCGGGTGTTGGCGGGACAGGCGGCGGTGCAGGATCTGCCCAAGGCGGATCTGCCGGAACTGCCGGCGTGGGCGGTTCGGGTGGAATTGCTGGCACCGCCGGCACAGGCGTCTCGGGTGCATCGGGTACGGCAGGCGCGCCTGGGGGCGCGGCCGGGACAGCGGGATCTCCACAGGTCTCGTGTGATTCGTGTGTACAGACCCAGTGTGCCGACGAGGTCGCAAATTGTCAGCAGAGCGGCTCGTGTGCGACGACATTGTCCTGTGTCGAGAGCTCCTGTGGCTCGGACCCCAACGCAGACATTTTCCAGTGTGCTCAGCAATGTGTTTCCGGCGGGCCCACAGGAGGTGGTTTCCAAGCGCTTTTCCAGGTGCTCCAATGTGCCAGCTCGTCGTGCTCGAATGAGTGCCCGGGTTTCTCGAACCTTGGTGGCGGTCAAGGTGGACAAGCGGGACAAGGCCAGGGCGGTGGCTTCCCCGGTGGTACAGGTGGCGGGTTTCCTGGAGGCACGGGTGGAGGAAATCCGGGAGGCACAGGGGGAGGATTTCCAGGTGGTACCGGCGGTGGCTTCCCCGGAGGAACCGGCGGTGGAAACGCTGGTGGCCAAGGACAAGGAGGTGGGTTCCCCGGCGGAACGGGCGGAAATCCAGACGGTACTGGCGGTGGTTTTCCGGGTGGAACGGGGGGAGGATTTCCCGGAGGAATGGGCGGATCGACCGCTGGGGGGTCGGGTGCTTCGGGAACATCAGGAACCGCCGGTACGTTCGGTTGAGCGCGCCGCGTCGAACGAGTCGAACAAATCGTACGATCGTCACGACTGCGGGCTGAGCACGTAGTAAGACGCGGGCGTGACCGATCTCCTCGCCCCCATCTCTTTCAAAAACGGTGCAGTGGCTCGAAATCGTGTGGCGCTTGCGGCCATGACGAACCTTCAGAGCCACACTGACGGGACACTCTCCAACGAAGAGCTCACCTGGCTCGTTCGTCGTGCTCGCGGTGGTTTTGGTATTGTCACCACTTGCGCTTCGCATGTCGCGAAAGACGGGCAGGGCTGGCCTGGTGAGCTAGGGATTTTCGACGATTCGTTGATTCCAGGGCTTACGCGACTGGCCTCTGCGCTTCATGAGCATGGCGCGTTGTCGCTGGTTCAGATTTTCCACGGTGGGTTGCGCGCCGATGCCTCACAAACCCAAGAACGACCTTGGAGCGCGAACGAGGTCGAAGGTGGTTGTCGTGCCGGCACAGAAGCCGATCTCGAGCGTGTGATTCGACAGTTTGGCGATGCTGCCGAGCGCGCACACAAGGCTGGTTTCGATGGGGTCGAAATCCACGGCGCTCACGGATATTTGCTGGGGCAATTCCTCAGCGCCATCGATAATACCCGCCAGGACAAGTGGGGTGGAACCATCGAAAACCGTGCGCGTTTGATCCGAGAGGTGACTCGCTCGGTGCGATCTCGTGTTCCGTCGTCTTTCGTGGTTGGCGTGCGCATTTCTCCTGAAGATTTTGGCCAAGCCCGTGGCCTCGATCTCGACGAGAGTCTTCAGGTGGGTCAGTGGCTCTGCGAAGATGGGATCGACTTTCTCCATCTCTCTCTCTGGAAGTCGCATTCCAATACTGCCAAGCGACCCAACGAACACGCACTCCAGGCCTTCAAAAAGGTGATCCCCGCGGATGTGAAGCTGTTTGTCGCGGGTAGCTTGTGGACCGCCGCAGACGCCCAACAAATGTTTGATCTCGGTGCTGATGTGGTCGCTCTCGGGCGCGCTGGGATCACCAACCCAGAGTGGCCTCAACGGATTACTCAAGCGGGCTGGGAGCCAAAGCGCCCCCCTATTTCTGCCGAAGAGCTTCTCGAATGTGATTTGAGCCCAGGCTTCGTTGAATACATGCGTCGCTGGAAGGGCTTCGTTTCTCCCTGAATCATGCGTTCGTGTGTGACCTTGGCCGGGCGTTCCGGTTGATTCGATTCTGGGTGACTTGATCGCTCGCGGGTTGATGCCAAGAAGCGGTCGATGATCGAGGTCGAAAAGCTGACCAAGTCGTATGGTCCCTTCCAGGCAGTCAAAGGCATCTCGTTCGAGGTGGGCAAGGCTGAGGTCGTCGGCTTTTTGGGGCCCAACGGGGCTGGCAAAAGCACCACGCTGCGCATACTGGCTGGCTACCTGGGCATGACCTCGGGTCGTGTGCGTATCGCGGGTCACGACATTCTCGACGACTCCGCCGCCGCTCGAGCCGCCATCGGTTACATGCCCGAGGGCGCGCCGCTGTATCAAGAGATGCGCGTCGAGGAGTACCTTCGTTTCCGCGTTGAGTTGAAAGGCGTGCCCCGAAAGGATCGACTGACGTCGGTCGAGAGGGCCATGCGAGATACTCACCTCGACGATATGGCCGATGTGGTGATCGGTAATCTATCCAAGGGCTATAAGCAACGTGTTGCACTTGCCGATGCCCTGGTGGCGCGCCCTCCGATTTTGATTTTCGACGAGCCGACCGCGCACCTCGACCCCAACCAGATTCGTGATGTGCGAACGCTGATTCGTGAGCTCGGTGAAAAGCACACCGTGTTGCTTTCGACTCATATATTGCCCGAGGTTGAAAGCGTTTGCTCACGGGCCTTCGTGATCGCGCGAGGCAAGCTCGTGGCGCAGGGCTCGATTGACTCGTTGCGCTCGACGAGGCGATCGACTCACGCGCGGGTTGTCGTGCGTGCCCCTGTCTCGAACCCAGAGCCCAACGATGCGTTGATCAAGGGCGTCGAAGCTCTCCCACGGTGTCCAAGGTCGAGCGCCTAGATTCTCCTGGCAAGGGTCTCTTGGCCTTCGAGGTACATTGGAAGAAAAAATCGAGGATACCTCCGAGGCGCTCGAAGAGCTGATTCAGCTAGTGTTGCAGCGCGGCTGGAAGCTCCGTGAAGCCTCGCCTGCTCGGGCAAGCCTCGACGAGGTCTTCGAGCAATTGACCACCTCCGAGGCCTCCACTGAGCCTGCCTCAGCGGCGAGCGATTCCGCGGCGTCGTAAACGGCCAGAATACCGTCGCCCCGGTTGCGATCGCGGTTTACGATGCGCCCATGAAACGCGTTGCGATCGCTTGCTTCTTGGGTGTGTGGTTGGCGGCTTGTGGTGGCGACGATGACGACTCCTCGTCCGCCGGAAGTACCGCGGGCTCCGCAGGCTCTGCGGGCTCAGCAGGTACGGCGGGTACAAGTGGAACGGCTGGTTCTGCTGGCTCTGGAGGCTCAGCAGGCTCAGCAGGCTCAGGGGCGACGGGTGGGTCCGCCGGAAGTAGCGGTTCTGGCGGAAGTGCAGGCTCATCCGGTGCTTCGGGCAGTGCAGGCGGCGCAGGGGCCGGTGGTGCGTCCGGGTCGGCCGGTAGCTCTGGGTCTGCTGGGTCTGCGGGGTCTGCTGGCTCGGCTGGTTCGGCGAGCTGGTTTACACCGAGCATCGGTAGCTCGTGGCAGTGGCAGCTCACTCTGCACGATGGCGCTACGGCAGTGAACACCTCGTACAACGTCGATATTTACGACGTTGATTTGTTCGACAATCCTGCTGAGCTTTTCACGACTCTCCACAACCAAGGTCGCAAGGTCGTGTGTTATTTCTCGGCTGGCTCCTACGAAGATTGGCGCCCCGATGCGGCTGATTTTCCGGCAGATACACTCGGAAACGCTCTCGATGGGTGGCCGGGAGAAAAATGGGTCGATATTCGATCCAATACCCTTCGCGCGGTGCTCGCCGCTCGGCTCGATCTGGCCAAGCAAAAAGGCTGTGATGGAGTCGAGCCCGACAATGTCGATGGATACGCCAACGACTCTGGCTTTCCGCTGACGGATGCCGATCAAATCGACTTCAACACCTGGCTCGCTACCCAGGCGCACACGCGGGGTCTTGCCATTGGTCTCAAGAACGATCTCGACCAGGTTCCTGAGCTGGTTGGAGCCTTTGATTTTGCCGTGAACGAGCAGTGCCACGAGTTCTCGGAGTGCCCGCTGTTGGCTCCGTTTACCGCCGCGGGCAAGCCCGTGCTCAACGTCGAATACGCCAACCCCGAGTCGCTCGCCAACGCTCAAACCCTCGCTCAATCGGTTTGTACTCCGATGCGCTCGGTCGCCCTGTACACCCTCGTGTTGCCGCTTTTGCTCGATGATTCTTTCAGGGTCGCGTGCCCTTGAGCGCCAGACAAAATCTTCACTTTGTTCCTTGACCGGCCAGGTTCTTCGTACATACTGCGCCTCCCCTTCCGGGGCAGTAGCTCAGCTGGGAGAGCGCCGCGTTCGCAATGCGGAGGTCAGGGGTTCGATCCCCCTCTGCTCCACTTACTCGAGGGTAGTTTCAGGGTTCAGGTGCCGAGGGGGCATCTGAAACCAAACTCGAGAAAGCGGTTGATGTTCGGTGCTGGCAACCGTCTGTGACTCCTCGGGAGTCTCAACGGATTTTGCTCACCATGACCTTCGTCTCAACTCGCTCTTCTCGCAGTTCTCGCTCGTTTGCAGCGCTCGTGTTTGCGCTGACCGGGGTAGCAACGGCGCACGTTGCTTGTTCGACGCCGCCTGTCGCGCCGACTTCGCATCCCGTTGCTTCGGCTTCTGCGCCCGAGGTCGCTTCTTCAGCACCCGTGGCAGAAGAGCCACCGAAGGTCGATCCGCCGAAGGTGGCCGAGCCCGAGAAGCCGAAGCCTCCGTTCAACGTCTTGCTGATCACGATCGACAGCATGCGCGCCGACATGCCTTGGGCCGGTTATTCGCGCGAGATCGCCCCAAGGCTCACGGCCCTTCAAAAGAAGGCGATCACGTACACCAACGCCTACTCGATCTCGTCGTTTACCTCGAAGAGCGTGGGTGGGTTGCTCGGGGGGCGTTATCCCTCAGAGCTCAAGCGAACCGGCTCGTTTTTCACGCGCTATCTCGACGAGAACGAGACGTTTCCAGAGATGCTCACGAAGCAGGGCGTCTACACGATGGGCGGTCACGCTCACGCCTTCTTCGGCAAAGGTGAATCGGGTTTCGAGCAGGGGTTTGCCGACTGGCGAATCGTCCCCGGGATCACCTTCGACTACAACAAAGACCCCTATGTCACGAGCCAGAAGATGACCCCGATGGCCATCGACATGCTCTCGAATGACAAGGTCAAAAACGGCCGATTCTTCGCGTGGTTCCATTACATGGACCCTCACGACGAATACAAATCACACAGCGAATCGCCTGGTTGGGGTCAAGGCGGCAAAGCCGGCCCGCGTGCGCTGTACGACGAAGAGATCTTCTATACCGATCTCTGGATCGGCAAGTTGCTCGACTGGGTCGAGACCCAGAAGTGGGCAAGCAATACCGTGATCATTGTCTCAGCCGATCACGGAGAGGCATTCGGTGAGCACAAGCTCGTTCGCCACGCCTTCGAGCTCTACGAGATGCTCGTCCACGTGCCGATGTTCATGGTGGTTCCGGGCCAAGCCGCGCGCACGATCGATGCCCCGCGAAGCCATATCGATCTGGTTCCCACGATGATGGAGCTCATGGGCACCAAGCCCGGCCCAGAGCTCTCGGGGAAGAGCTTCATGGGCGAGCTTTTCGGCGGAGATGCAGCCCCGCGCGACATCGTGTGTGACCTCCCCGAGGACAGCCACAACGAGCGCCGACGTTCGTTCAGGCACGGCGACTGGAAGATCATCGCGTTCGCGAATGACTTCCGTTACGAGCTGTACAACCTGAAAGACGACCCAGGCGAGAAGAACAACCTCATCAAGAAAGACCCGGATAAAGCCAAGGAGATGATCTCGCTCTACAAAGAGGCGTCCAAGAACATCACCGAGGTCGCCGTCCCGGGTGGCATCAAGAAGCACAAGTGAAAAATCGATACTCGCGGTGACGGGTGGGTGACGCTCTTGGGTATGAAACGGCAAGAAGTGTGCTATGTGGATTTCTTGCCTGTTACCGGAAATCCCCGGTAGCGGTCGCGGCGCCCCCTCAGGCGACCAGAAGGCGAGAAGATGAGTCCCACCCTGCGCGTGTGTTTGGCCGACATGAATCAAGGCCACCCGAACCAGGCGATTCGCTGCTTTCGGCTAATCATCGACGAGTTCTTCGCGCGGGTTCGATTGCGTAACCCGAAGCTCGAAACGTCTCTGATTCACGTTCAGCCTCGTAACCTACACGAGCTGCCTCCCGACAACTGCGACATTTACTTGTCAACGGGCGGGCCCGGCACCCCCTACGAGCACGACGGCGAGCACTGGCTCACGCAGATGCGTCACTGGTACGATCGCATCGTCGATCGAACCATTCAGCACGGCCCGTCGGCCCCTGCGCTCTTTGGCGTCTGTTACACCTTCGAGCTTCTGATTCGGCATTTCGCCGTCTCGGGTATGGAGCGTCGCGCTTCGACCAAGTTCGGGGTGATGCCGATCTACATGACCCCCAAGGGCATGGAGCATCCACTCACGCATGTGTTTGGGGATCGACTCTTCTCGTTCGAGCATCGCAACTGGGAAGCCATCGATCTCGACGAGCGGCGTCTTCGTGAGCTCGGCGGCTCGGTGCTCGCGCGTGAGAGCCGCGACGGAGAATCCAAAGGGCGTGCGCTGTTGGCGCTCGAGTTCGCTCCGGGGGTCGAGGGCACTCAGTTTCACCCAGAGGCCGACCGCGGAGGTGTTGTCGCGTGGCTTTCGAAGCGTGAGCAAGCCGAGGCGTTCGTCGCTGCGTACGGGCACGAGACGTACGATCGGATGATCCACACGCTCGATAACCCGAATCGTCTAGCGCGTACGTTTGCACTGATGATTCCGGGTTGGCTCACCCGAAAGTTCAACCTGCTTGCGTACGAGCGCGGCTGGAAGTCTCTCGAGCAACCCCAGCTCGACATGGCGACCTTCGCGGGTGATGCACCGCCTGCTCATAGCGTTCGTTTTGACTCGTTGATCCCGCCTCCTGTGACGCCGGTTCCACGCTCCGAGCAAGACGACGAGGCCTTCGTGTTCCCCGAGATCCCCAATCTCGGCGTGCCCACGTTCGAAGAGGTTGCCGCGCTCGAAAGCTCACCGCGAGTGCCTGCGGCAGTTCGTGTGACGAGCAGTGAGCGCCGCTTGCCTGTAAACCCTCAGGCGGAGTGATACGTCAGAAACGCCTCGAGCTCATCGCGTCCGCGTGGTGAGCCGATCTCGTGAAATCGCTCGTGTACGACGCAGGCCCCCAGTCGGGCTTGTGTCGCTAGCGATTGTTGAATGGCGTCGAACCCAAACACAGGGCCGAGCTGTTGAGCTCCTCGACGGATCACCTCGCGTCGAATCGCTGTGGCGCCGTAGTCGATCCAGCGCAGCCTGGGGTCGCGTGTCCCCTTCTCGTATCGAGTGACGAGATCGCCTTCGACGAGGCTATTCGATGGCTCATGGGGGACGTCGTTTTCGTAGACCGCCATCACTCCGTCGAGATCGTTTCGAGCGGCGAGCATCGTGAGCGGCAAGGCATAGTCAAAGGTCAGATAGCTATCGCCGTAAGTGACCAAGAATTGATCATCGAGAAGCCCCTCGCGATCGGCAAGTGCGATGGCTCCACCTGTGCCGAGCCGCGTGTCTCGCTCATCGACGCAACGCGTGTGACGAGCGATGTCAGGGCGTTGCGAAAGATACTGACGGATCTCGTTCGCCAGGTGACCGACGCACAGCACGATATCGTCGACACCGCTCTCGAAAAGACGCGTCGCAAGCCAGTCGAAAAACGGTCGACCGCGCACCTCGAGCAGCAGCTTCGGTACTCGCTCGGTGGCGGGCAACATACGTGTTGCAAGACCTCCTGCGAGAATCACCACCTGTGTGCTCATCGCGTTAGACCGAAAGAGACGTCAACGGGCGGGCTCGTTCGCCGAACACCTCGCGAGCGAGCTGCCCTACGCTGGTGCGAACCGCTTCATTCGAAGAGTAGCGAAGGCGATATCCAAGCGTTTCGAGCTTCGAGGCGTTCATCCGAGAGCGAGGCACGTCACCCTTCCAGCCGCGGTCGCCACCGGTGTATTCGATGCGTGCGGTGGGGTAGGGGCTTGCCTCGACACACATCTCGGCGATCTCGCGAACCGAGGTCGTGTCGTGTGGAGCGATGTTGAGGACGGTCAGTCGCGGCGTTTGCTGATCGAGCGAAAACAGGATGGCATCGACGCAATCGGTGACGTGTAGATAGGGTTTGGCTTGGCGCCCATCGCCAAGCACTTCGAGCCGATCGTGTGAAGCCTCGAGCTTCTTCAGAAAATCGAGCGCGGCGCCGTGCGTGCCACGAGGGCCAACGACGTTGCCGAAGCGAAATATGTTTCCGCGTAGCGAGAAGCACTCGACGAAGGCCGAGACCAAAGCCTCTCCCGCGAGCTTGCTGGCCCCGTAGAGCGAGATGGGCAGCTCTCCGAGATCGAGCTCAGCACATGCCCGATCGGTCTCGCCATACACGGTGCCTGACGATGCGAGCACGAAACGAGGAATGCTCGCCAACCTCGCCGCCTCGAGCGCGTTGTAGGTCGCAATGGTGCCTAGCTCGAGATCGAGTCGTGTGTTTTCGAGCCCTCGGCGTGCCTCTGGGTTGGCCGCGAGGTGAAACACGATGTCGTGCCCGGGTGCGGCCGCGACGATCTGCTCGAGCACGCGAACATCGCCCTCGACGAATGTTGCGCGACCTGACGCGAGAGGCTGTTCGATGAACGCGAGCTTGCCCACACTCAGGTCGTCGAACACGGTCACTGGGCCACGTTCAACGAGGCGATCAACCAGGTGGCTGCCGATAAAACCGGCGCCGCCGATCACGAGTGATCTCATCGTTTGAAGAGCTTCCCGAAGCTCTCTTTGATCGACTCCAGCGCGTTGCCTGCAGGCGCGGCCGGGGGCTGACTCGACGATGCCTTGCGATTGCGCATCTCGTACAGCCGCACCTCGCGCTCGGCGTCGATGTTGTTGGGTTTGAGCTTGAGAATCTTTCGGAAATCTTCGACGGCGAGGTCATCGTTGTTCACTCGCTTGAAAAGACAGCCGCGATACCAGAGCGCTTTGAGGTGCTCGGGGTGTTGCTTGAGAACATCCCCCAACACTCCGACGCAGATGTTGATCTCTTGCGCGGTTGCTCCCGGTTTCGAGGCGCGAAGCCACGCGAGCAACGTGTCGTAGTCAGGGTTTTGAGGGTCGTTCTTCACCGCTCGAAGCGCGAGCTCTTCTGCTGCTGCAACATCGCCCTTCTTGAGCAAAACCTCGGCTTTCTGAAAGTCGTTCGCAGCGTCGAGCACACGCGCGACTTGAGCTTGCTCCTCGGGTGATTGCTGTGTGGCGAGTTGCTCGACGTATTCTTTACGGCGGCCCGCATCCGACAGCGTCTGGTACGCGAGGCTCATCCTTGCGAACACCGTGTTCACCTCGGAGCGCATCGGAATCAGCTCAGGCGGAAGGCGATCGGGGTGCCACACCTTGGCCAGAGCAAAATACGCGGTCTTGATCTCTTCGGCCGTCGCTTCGGTTGTTACGCCAAGCGCTTCGAACAACGTGCGCTGGTTGATCTGCGACGCGATCATCTTGATCTCAGCAAATCTTGGGTCGTCATTTGCCGGCTCGGCGGGGGCTTTTGTCGCTGCCACTCGGATGACACTCTGCGAGTTGGTTGCAGCCGCCACGGGCACCGTGCCACTCGTTCGCACCGTCGGAATGGTGAGGTTCGACAGCGACGGAGACGAGGTCTCGAGGCCCGGAAATTTCGGGTGACGTGCGGGGCGTCCCGGTGCTGCGACCGGGGGCTTTGCGACCGAGCCAGATCGAGCACCCAGATCAACATCGCGTAGAGCGTCAGACGCACCTGATCTCTTGCCACACCGAGGATTCAACAACTCGCCAATGCACGATGCACCCGCGTGAACGTAGCGAGCGGTCGCGAGCGTTTCTGGATCGACCAAAGAACGGTTTCGCGAGCTCGGTCGACATGAAGCGCAAGCGACGATTGGTCAGCGCTCCGAGTGTCGAGGCACCGCTTGCGGGTTCGCTCGAACGCTGCCAACAATCCGCGAGGTCGAGCGCGTCGTTGAGTGCGCGGACCTCGAGCAGGTTCCTCCGTCGAAGAACGCGAACTGCAGATCCTCGGCGGTGCAAAGAGCGCGGAAACGATCATCCTCGAGCGTGGGCGCAGGTAGATGCGCTGTCGCCATGCCGGTAGTACAGCTTGCCCCTTCCGACCATCAGCGAGCTGACCCCTGCTCAGGGTGGCTCAGCGTGAGCGTGCCCGTGAGCGGGCGATCGAGACAATAGACCAACACATGCGCAAGCGGTGTGCGGTCAAACCCCCCTGAAGCGGTGGGAACGAGTTGTTCGTCGGCCACGGCTTCAGCAGCTTAGTGGATTGTCTTGTCAGGGGATACAGCAGAACGTGGTCGACGTGCTGGTATCTGGCCCGGCGCTGCCGGTAGGTGACCCTCCGCTCGGCGGGCATGAACCGCCTGTCGGGGCGCCTACCGAGACGAGCTTGCGACCCGCGATGTTCGGGTTGTTCGAGAGGTTGGTGCAGGTGCCAGCCTGCACGGTGACCGCCTGCGTCGAGCAAATCCCCAGGGTCAGATCCGAGTAGAAGCTGTAGGTCGTTGCGCAGGTGCCTCCGCCAGCATCGCCGCATGAGCAAGCAGTGCACGTGCGCGTGTCAACGATGCCCTCGTAATAGACTTTCTTCTGCACGAACGCGCCGGCAGGGCACGACACATCACCCGAATGCTGGATGCACAACCCGCTCGAGAACGGGCTGCTGGGCTTCGGAACGCACGCCTGGTTCGTACCGCACCCCGCGGTGTTGGTAGCAGGTGAGCCGCATGCCTTGCCGAGCGTGGCCGACACCGCCGGGATGTTTGGATTTTCGTTCGACGGGACACAGCTCGCACCCGTGACCGTGGTGGCGGGTACCTGCAGCGACACACTGCAAGCGGCGTTGTCGTTTGGGCCACAAACGCTTCCGCCCACGTAGTTGTTACCGGCGCAGGTGCCGATGGTTGAGCTGAGATCGAGCAGGCCGCCGTACGTTGCGCTCATGCCGCATTGCGCGTCGGTCACGGTCGCTTGGGTCGGCAACACGCACGAGCCGCCCGATGGATCGCTACACGTGCACGTCGAGCATTGCGCCGCTGCGCCCGTGATGTTGCGATTGCCAAGAAACGCTTGGGTCGGGTAGCTCGACGGGCACGCTGGCTCGTTGGCCGGGGCGCCATCGTAGAGCGACACAGGGCCGCTCCAGCCTGAAGGCAACGCTGTGGTCACGCACGTCGTTGCTGGGGTGCACTGCGGGTCGGCGCAGTCAGCGAGGTTGTCGCCATTGTCGTCGACTCCGTTGAAACAGTCTTCGGGGCCGAGTGAGCCGCCCGTGCCGCCGGTTCCGCTTGTCCCGCTCGAGCCGCTCGTTCCGCCTGTTCCTGCCGTACCGCCACCGCCTGCAGTGCCGCCGGTACCGCTCGTTCCGCCGCTGCCGGCGCTACCTGCAGTACCGCCTGTGCCCGCGCTTCCCGAGGTGCCTCCCGTACCGGCGCTGCCCGAGGTTCCACCTGTTCCTGCGCTGCCGCTCGTTCCGCCTGTTCCCGCTGAGCCACCTGTTGCGCTCGTGCCTGCGGTGCCGCTTGTCCCCGAGCTACCGCTGTTGCCAGCCGTACCGCTCGTGCCCGCACTGCCAGAGGTGCCCGAGCTTCCCCCGGTGCCTGATGTTCCGCTCGAGCCGCTTCCACGAGGGACAGCGCCTTCTTCACTTGCGCAAGCAACAAGAGCGAAGATAGCGACGGATGAAGCAAAGATTGAACGCAACACGGCCATGCCTTTCGTGACGAGCTTGGCCGCAGAATACAGATGTGATCAGAGCGCGTCGAGCAGTGCGCGCACCCTTGCCGCTGGTAGCGCGAACGTTGCGTCGACTCCTTCGCGTCGCGCGTAGAAAACGCTCACTCCGCGGTACACATCGCCGGCTCCGATGACCACGTGTATCTCGCCTCGCCCCTCTCGACGACGGGCGCGGATTTCAAGCGCAGGTTTGTCGAAACCCTCTTCTTTTCTCGCAGATCCGAGGTGCGCCGCTCCCTCTGCGATCATGTTGCGAAGCGCCTCTGCGATCGTTTCGAGTCGCTGCGTCGAAATCTCACGTCCGGGGTTCTCGCCCAGCTTGAATTCTCCACGATCGCTGACGAGCTTCAGCACACTTTTGTTTTTGGTGAGTGTCACTGACTCGACATCACCCGGCTGAATCGCGCATGTGCCTCGCTCGATCGCCCACGACAAGGCGGTCGATTCCACCGACCGTGCGAGCACGAAAACACCTTTTTCGCCTTTGAGCTTGGCGTACGAAAAACCACCTTGCGCAGGGCCGCCGATCAGCACCTTGAAGTGTGATGTGCCGTCGCGGATCCATCACCAGCTCGATGCTCGCGCGTGGTTGGCGAGGCCAAATGTCCCCGTCGTCCTCATCGGCAGCCCAGCGCTCTGCGGTGAGCCGAGGCCACGGCGAGCCACTTGTCCGACGCGGTCGATACATCGACCTCGAACCCCTTCGGCTCGACCAGCGCCCATATACGCCCATTATTTCGCTCGGGGAAAGCGTTTGTGTGACTTCCTCCGAGGTGACTCGCATCTGATGAATGCGATCGATGGCTGCTCGATCCGCCAGGGATCGCAGAGATGTCGTTCGCGCAGGAAGCAGCACTTTGCGCAGCATCTTTTCGCACGCGCAACACCACGCCGTCTTGCACTCGACGCAGCGGTGACCGTCTTTTTCTTCGCGACCACACTCGATCAGCTCCGGGCTCTGCCCGTCACACCTCCGTCACCGTCGTTCACTGCGACTTTATTCCGTGACCTTCAGCGCGCCGGTGGAGAGCTCAGCCAGCTTTTCTGAAGCGGAACAATCTTCTCCCTTCAGAGCTGCTCGATCGCTTTCGACAGTGCTCGGGCTCGATCGTTTTCTACGGTTGCTTCAACGGGTTGACGCTGCTTCCAGCCAGCCGTCTCTCCGCACGCGGGCGATCTGTTGTTGTTCCCTTCCTCCTTCAGCACGATCACTGATCTCGTCTCGCGAACCGACAGCAATCGTTTGTCGACAGAAGCTCGACAGCTGGTGTGATCAATGCGTCGTACACGCCTTTGGCGGTGCACGCGGTCAGCTTCGATGGGCTACTCCGGACAACCACCACCTCGTCTGGATGCCCCGGGCAAACTCCTCCGAGGGTGAGCTCGCCTTTGGGTCGCGTGCCGTCTTTCGGCACCATCGTCAGCGTGACCTTCGCCGCGTTCGCTTGTGCAGCGCTCGCCTCGGCCTCTGACGGAAAGCTACTCGCCTTCATGTCGGCGAACGCTTCGAGCATTCGATCGAAGACAAATCGGTTCGTGCGTGCTCCGCCTTGCTCGTTCTCGGCAAATCGCCACGACAACCGCGAACGAGGTACGAAGGTGCGTTTGCCCCCTTCGCCATCGAGTGAGATCGTCGACAGCTCGTTCGAGAGGTACGGAACAATCGCTCGCGTTCGAAACGCATCCGGAGGCACCTCGAGGCTCGTCAACGACTCACGTTTGACGACCGACACCTCTCCGTCTGCGTCGACGTAGATGCAACCCTCAGGGCGCGGGGCATCGCCACCGAACGCGAGTCGCACGCGTTTTCCGCCCATGGTGAGCGTCATCACGAAGCGAGAATTATCGAGCCCAAATGCAGACTTATCCACTTCGTCTGGTTTGATCCGACGTTGCGGGAACAAGAACTCGAGCGCGGTCAACATGCGATCGACCGTCACTTGATCGGCGAGCGTTGCCTCGTCGGGTTTGCCCTGCGTCACTCGCTGGATTCGCCAGAGACCTTCCGTGCCGCCGTCGATGTCGAGCTTTCGCGTCAGCCGGTATTCGTCGTCGCCGCGCTTGAAGTGAATCTCACTCAAACGATCGGGGCGAAACAGCTTCAACACATTCGACTTACGAGCTTCGTTCTCGTTGGTCGTCACAGCCTCTCGCGTGGCGATCAGATAACCTCCCGCCACCACGAGCCCAACGACGAGCGCAAGGGTCGACCCATGTCGGCGCAAGGTGCTCATTCTTGCCCTCCGTCGTTTTTCGTCGCTCGCGGCTCATCGCTTCTCGACGACTTTCGACGCTCGGTGCTGCGACGTCGCAAGAACACGGCGACGCCCAGCAACGCCATCGACAACGGCATGTACACGACGACGTAATTTCGCACCTCGGCAAAGCCTTCTTCGGTGAGGCGCATCCCTGCCATCACCGACGGTTTTGCAGGCACGTCGATGATCTGTGGTTTCGAGGTGAGCCACGAGATTCCGGCTTCGACAAAGGCGGCGTTGCCTCGAAGTGCTGGGCTCTGCCACGAGCGCCCTTGCGTGACCGACGTCGTGCCAACCACGATCATCCTCGGCCCACGTGACTCGGTGCTGTTGGGCGGTTTCGGAAGCTCTGCCGCCATCGCGAGCGTCAGAGGCCCTTCGTGATCTCCAGCGCGTTTCTCGGGCGGGCGCGCCGAATCCGTCCATCCGAAAATATCCGCGACGCCGAACGCTTCATTCGTTGTCTCGACCAGCACCGCGGGCTGTGTCGCGCTCGACGAGAGCTTGCCGAGCGATTGCGACAGCACGAAGAGCAGCTTGTTGTTCGCCCCCGCGGGCCCGACATGCGCCTCGGTCACCGGGTGTGCTTTGGCAGTCGGGATCACCTGCTCGCCGAACCCATCGGGCAACCTGGCCGCCTTGTTTCGCTCGATGACGAGATCTCCTCGGAGCTCGATTCCACCAAGTGCAAGAACGCTGTCGAGGCCCAGTGGAATCACTCGCTTGCGCGCATCATCGAGAATCGGGTTTGCGAAGACGAACAGCGAGCCGCCCGACTCGACGTAGCTCTTCAACGCATCTGCTTCGCGCTGAATGAAAGGCTGTTGAGGCCCCGCTACGAACACTAGTGAGCAGCCCTTCCAAGGTTGCTCTGGTGCATTGGGTGTCGTGGTGTCGATGACCGCGACATCCTGGTTGTTTCGATCGAGTCGATACTTCAACTCACCAAGACCGCGAGCGCCTCCTTCGTCGGCTCCGAGCTCTCCGTGACCTTTTGAAAAACACACCTTCGTGCGTTCATCGGTGAGCACATGCCGGATCGCGACCGTCAAACCTTGCTCGAGCTTGGGTCGTGCTCGGCCTTCGTTGGCCTCGCCGATGTCAACCAGATCGTCAGGCGTCAAGAACCAGCGCTTGTCGCCACGTACCACGACCACGGTTGCGTCCGAGACGACTCGGCCGTCTTCCGCGCGACCCACCATCAGGTGGTACTTCTGTTGCGCGGCCATGAATTCGCCCGGGTTTCGATCCGGGTCGAGGTACTTCACCGAGAGTCTCGTCGTCTCGGCTTGGTACGCCGAAAGCAAGTGTTTGACCGACGTGAGCAGGGTGGTCGCTCGACGAGAGCAACACGTTGATCTCGACGGTCTCTGCAACGAGCGAAGCGTTTCGACGGTGGGTTGCGACAGCGAGTACAGCTTCGCCGACGTCACGTCGATTCGCTTGTATTGACGCGCGGCGATCACGTTCAGCATCACCGCCAGGCCAGCTGCCGCGACGATACCGATTGTCGACGAAAGCTTCAGCGTGGATGTCTCGACGTCGCGGCTCATCCCCACCTCCACGAATCAACGATTCGCACCGTGAAAAACAGAGGCAACGCGATCATCGTGCCGTCGTAGACAAGTCGTCGTGTGTCGATGATGCCCTTCGAAAAGTCGTCCATCTGTGACCACACCGAGACGTGAGCGCAGATATCTCGCGCAGTGCCGTCCTCGAGCACCATCTCGCCAATTCCCAGGATGAACAGCGACAAGATCACGAGCGTCGAGAGCACCAGCGCCATCAACTGGCTCTTGGTGATCGCGCTCATGAGCGTGCCTACCGCGAGGTAAGCGCCGCCCACGCCGAGCACGCCCATGTACCCGGTGGCGACGACGTTCCAGTCGATGTCTCCGGTTCGTCGAATCAGCACCATGTACAGCAACGTGGGCGCCCACATCACGACGTACGTCGTGAACGCAGCGAGCCACTTGGCGAGAACCAACCCCGTCGAGCCGATCGGGGCGGTCATCAATGGTTCGATCGTGCCCGATTTTCGCTCCTCTGCGAACAGGCGCATCGTGAGCCCCGGGCACAGGATCAACAACGGCAAATACAGAAACACCGTCTGCCCGAAGAACGCCTGCACCGGGCCCTGATCGATCGAGAGATCGGCCTGGGTCGCGAAGTGGCTCAACAGCAGGGTGAAATGCAATCCCTGCGTGAAGATGAACATCACGATGATCACCCAGGCGAGCGGAGTGACGAACATCGCGAACAATTCGCGCTTGTAGATAGGCCAAAAGCCACGCATTGCGCTGCGGCACTAGCGACCCAACGCGCTCAGGTCAAGCCACTCATCCCGAACGAAAGGTGAGCTGCTCATCATTCGTACACAGCCGCGTCGCGGTAGATGGCGGGTTGGAGTATCCTCGCGGCTCGATGCGTTTTGGGCTTCTGCTTGCTCTTACTCTCGGCGCAGCCACCGCGGCAGGTCTCGCGGGGTGCGAATCATCGCCGAGCCCTTCGGCGTCCGCGGGAGATTCTCACGCAGGCTCGGCTGGCGTTGGCGGAGCGGGCGGAACGGGCGGGTCTTCGACCTCGCCGAGCGAGTACAAGTTCACCTGCGATACGAAGCAAACTCCTGACGAGGTGCCGCTGCGCCGCTTGAGCAAAACGCAGTACTTGAACACGTTGCGTGATGTGGTCGAGTTGGGCGTGCCAGGCTCGGGAGACCTTGCGATGTCGAGCATCACGAGCGCGCTCGAGAACGTGCCCGACGACCTACGCAAAGAGCAACCCAGCGATACGCGTGGTGGGTTTCGCGAGCTCGATCAGGTCGTGCACCAAGAGCACATCGATGCGTCGTTCGACGTCGCCCAACGACTCGGAACCTTTCTGACCCGGCCCGAGCGACTTGGTGTGTTGCTCGGCGCTTGCTCGACCGACAACGACTCGAGCAACGACGACGCGTGCGCTGATGCGTTCATTCAGCGGTTTGGCGAACGTGTGCTGCGGCGCCCGCTCGAAAGCGATGATCTTGCCTTCTTTCGCGGGGTCTACGACGCGCAGGGGATCAACTCCGACGGACTGATCGACGTCATCACCGTGATGCTCACGTCGCCCGAGTTTCTCTACTTCGTCGAGCATGGTGACTCACAGGTGTCTGGCGATACCTACGCGCTCTCGGCGTTCGAGCTGGCGTCTCGCCTGAGTTATCACTTCTGGCAAACCACCCCCGACGACGAGCTGTTCGACGCTGCCAAAACCGGCGCCTTGCTTACCGAAGATGGTTACGACGCTCAGGTCACGAGGCTCTCGAAAGACCCGCGCGCCAAGGCATCGATCGAGTCGTTTTTTGGAGAGTGGCTGTGGCTCGATGATCTCCCGAAGATGAACGCACTCGTGGGCACACCGGTCTTCGATGCGTTCGCGGGAGACTCAAAACCCACCGCTTCGTTGCGCGATGCGATGGTGAACGAGGTGCTCGCGTTGGCCATATTCGGCACTTCCGCTCAGACAGCACCTTCGACGACTTCTTCACCTCTCGCCAATCGTTTGCTCGCACGCCCGAGCTGTCGGCGATTTACCATTCGGTAACCTGGGACGGCATCTCGACACCGCCCACGTTCTCAGAGCCTGAGCGAGTGGGGTTGATCACACGAGCTGCGTTTCTTGCCTCGGGCTCAGCGAACACGCGCCCTGTCATCAAGGGGGTGTTCCTGCGCAAGGCGATGTTGTGTGACGTGATCCCCCCGCCGCCTGCCAACGCTGCTGCCGTGCCGCCTGCGCTCAGCCCTGACATGACCACGCGCGAGGTCGTCGAGCATATCACCGAGCAACCGGGCACCGACTGTGCGGGCTGTCACCGTGCTCTGATCAATCCGCTCGGCTTCGCGACCGAGAACTTTGATGCACTGGCACGCGTTCGAACCGAGCAAACGCTCTACGACGATCAAGGCAACGTTACCGGCAAGAAACCCGTGGATACGAGCTCATCGCCGCAGGTGCCCGTGGGCTCGAGCGAGACCTCTCAAGGTGCCGCTGACCTGCTGCGCATCATGCTCGAAAGCACCCGCCCTCAAGCCTGTTTCGCTCGCAAATACTTCAGGTTCACGTTCGGTCGTATCGAAGACCCCACACGTGACGGCTGTGCGCTCGAAGATGTTCGAGCTGCGATGGTAGATGAGCAAGTGCCTCTTCGCGAGGTGCTCACCCGCGTCGCTCGTACCCCCGCGTTTCGCCAAAGGACGTTCAAGTGAGCAGCGGATTTCAACTCGGTCGCAGGATGTTTCTGCGCGGTGCAGCGGGTTTTACGCTCGCCATTCCGTTCCTTCCGTCGTTGTCGCGAGAGGCCAAGGCGGGCGATGCGCCGTTCGCGAAGAACCCTCGCTTCGTTGCCATCGCGACCCATCACGGCGGCGTGTGGTCGACCAATATGTTTCCCGATGCTGGCAGCGATCTGGTGAAGCAGACCTATCGCGACTACGAGATCCGAAAGTCGACACCATCGCTGAACATCAGCGGCGGTAAGGCATCGCTGTCGCGTGTGCTCACTGGCGATTCGAGCAAATTCACGCCTTCGATTCTGTCGAAGATGAACCTCGTGCAGGGCATGTGCTTGCCCTATTACATCGGTCATCAAACCGGCGCGCACCTCGGCAATTACGCCCGCAACGACGGGAACGGCGCCGACGGAATTTATCTCTGGGGCTTCCCCTCGCCGACGATCGATCAGCAGATGGCTTGGTCGTCGACGTTCTACCCAGACATCACGACCATCAAAGAACGATCGCTCACGGTCGGGCCCAAAATCTCGTACGCATGGGCTGACCCGGCCAATCGTACAGGCGATATTCAAGAGGTCGCTGGAGAGATCAGCTCGCTTCAACTCTTCAATCGCTTCTTCGCCGGCACGGGCCCGGTCGTCACCACCCGCACTCCTGTGGTCGATCGCGTGATGGCGTCGTACCAACGTCTTCGTAACGGCAATCGCCGTCTCTCGTCGGCCGACAAAACGCGGCTCGATGAGCACATGGAGCGCATTCACGAGCTTCAGCGAAAGCTCGAGGTGACCGTGTCTTGCGCGTCCGTGCAGCCTCCGACCGAAGACTCGGTGGATCTCATGGCGGCGAGCAACTACGCCTACGATCCGACGGCGCAGGCGAAGTATTGGTCATTGATCAACGATGTCATCGCAGCGGTGTTTTCGTGCGGCCTCTCGCGTATCGCGACGCTTCATGTGACCGATACGTTCTCGAGTTATCAAGGCGACTGGCATCAAGATATTGCGCACAAATGCAATCAATCTGATGGCGTCGCTCAGGGCTACATGGCTGACGGTCACCAGGGCACTTTCGAAGGCGTGTTTCTCGACCTGATCACCAAGCTCGACGCCATCGATGAGGGTGGTGTCTCGGCCCTCGATAACTCACTGGTTCAGTGGACACACGAATGTGGAGTACAAACCCATTGGTGCTCATCTACGCCATTGATCACAGCGGGGAGTGCTGCCGGCGCAATCAAGACAGGGCAACATCTCGATTATCGGCTTCTCGATGATTCGATTGTGTGGGGCCCCTATGGCGACGGAAATCTCGGCCCCGAGCGCAAAGAGTACCCAGGGCTCTTGTATCAACAATGGCTCGCCAACGTGCTCGATGTGATGGGCGTGCCTCGTGATGATTGGGCCGACTACGCTGACAACGGCGGCTACGGGAAGCTCTTTATCGGAGACGGCTTCGATAAAACCTTTGCCGATAACCTCATTACCAATCTGGGTGAAGAGCTGCCTTGGCTTCGTTCGTGACCCCTTCTTTTCGAAGGTGAGAAGAGCATTACGCCAGTGAATTTACGGGGTTTCGTGAGTGCCGAGGTCATGCCGACCGTGACGCAAACATGACAACGGTCGACGCGGGATCACGAAAGATTCTGCCCTGGCCATGGCGACCGCTCCCTATTCCTCCGTGTCCGAATCTGCGACCTCCGACGTGGCTGATGAGGCTGCGCCGACCAGCCAGGCACGACGCCCCTCGAAGAAAAGCTTTCGACATCGCGTTGGCGAGATGTGGTTGAAAGCCTTCGGTTGGAAGGTTGACGGCGGCGCACCCCCCGTTCGTAAGGCGGTGGTGGTTGCAGCTCCGCATACGTCGAACTGGGACCTTCCGTTCACGCTCGCCACTGCGTACGTGCTCGACCTCGACATTCGATGGATGGGGAAGCACACGCTCTTTGACCCACCTCTGGGGTTCTTGCTCAAGGCTTTGGGTGGCTTGCCCGTCGATCGTCGTAAGGCGCATAACCTCGTCGACGCTGCGGCGCAGATGCTCGAAGAGGCCGACGATTTGCTGCTGGTTGTTCCGCCCGAGGGCACTCGCTCGAAGGCCTCTCGCTGGAAGACCGGCTTCTACTACATTGCCGTGAAGGCTCAGGTGCCGATCATCCTCGGCTACCTCGATTACGGCCGCAAAGCGAGTGGGTTGGGCGAGCTGTTTTACCCCACGGGCGACATCAAAAAAGACTTCGAGACGATCAAGAATTTCTACTCGAAAGTGACGCCCAAGTTCCCCGAGCACATGGGCCAGATTTCGCTCGGCGAGTGAGCCGAGCTCGCTTCACTTCTTCAAGTCACCCCAGGTGACGAAGACCATCAACGCAAGCAACATCACGAAGCCCAGCAAGTGTACGTGGGCTTCGATCATGGCGTTGGGGCGACGACGCGAGACCGCTTCGTAGCCCAGGAAGATCAGTCGTCCTCCATCGAGCGCGGGGAACGGCAGCAAGTTGAACCCTGCCAGGTTGGCCGAGAGAATTCCGGCGAGCAGCATCAACTCTCCGAACCCTGCTTTCGCGGCTCTCGCGCCTTCTTTTACGATGGCTGCAGGCCCACCGAGCTCGGGCTTTTGTTTGCCCGTAAACAGTTTGGCAATGCTGCTCACGAGCTCTCCCACCACCTTCGGAGGCATCAACAACGATGCTTTCAACGCCTGCGGGAAGGGCACCATCACCGTTCGGTACTCAGCCTCAGCGCCGATACGACCCTTACCCTGCTCGGTCTGCTGAGGAATGATCATCAACGGAACTCGCTCGCCGTTGCGGTCGACCACGATGGTCGTGGGCTGGCTTGGGCGCGAGCTCACCATCTGGCGAAAGTGCTCCCAGTTCTCGACGGCAGTGCCCTCGACCTCGAGCATCTTGTCGCCGTTTTGCATCCCTCCGTTGGCGGCGGGCATGCCATCCATCACGCGTACCTTGGTCGTCGTGATGATTTGCCCCTTCTCGTCCAGCTCGGGCTGACCCGTCGCCATGATCGAGGCCAGGAAGAAGATCGAGGCCGTCAGATAGTTCGCCAGCGAACCCGCGAAGATCGTGACGATTCGCCCCAGCAAGCTCGCGTTCGCATAACTGCCCTTGTCTTCTGGATCGACCTCCTCGAGGGGGTTCATTCCAGCGATTTGCACGAACGCAAAAAACGGAATCGCTCCGATCTGAAACAGCGTTGGGCTGCCCTTCGGTTGGAAGCGAAACAGGATGGGAGCAATCCCGATACTGAACTTCGTTACGCGCATTCCAAACGCACGCGCGGCGAGGTAGTGACCCGCCTCGTGCACCACCATCAACATGCCTAGAACAGCGATTGCGACGAGGTAATAGGGCACTGACGACATCGAGGACAACAGTGGCAGGACACGGCGCGCGCTTCAACCGCTCCGTCATGCTCTCGATGACAAACACCCTTCTTTGCGATTCGCTCAAACAATCGCTGTAGGGTCGGAAAGAATCGCCCCGGTGAGCTTTGCCCTGAGATAAAAGCCGCGCGGAACTGTCGAGATTTTCTCTCCGTCTGGCCCGAATGCTGTGGTTCGCGCCGAGCCATTGGCGGCCTTCGGTCGGATCTGCAACCAACGCCCTTCTCGAGCCGGAAATCCCTTCGATTCCGCCCATTCCGATTCGCCCCATCAGATCGTCGAAATCGGCTTTGAGGATGGCCTCTTGCTCGGGTGTGGGCTTCCAGAGAAGCGGCGCTCCGATCGTGCGGTCGTCCATCGAGCCGCCTTCGGGTGGATCCAAGATCGGAACCCACAACACCTGCGACAGCTTGGCCCTTGCCCACGAGCCCT
Source organism: Polyangiaceae bacterium (assembly GCA_046351315.1). Classification (GTDB taxonomy): domain Bacteria; phylum Myxococcota_A; class Polyangia; order Polyangiales; family Polyangiaceae; genus JAXLYQ01. The sequence goes on along the minus strand of JAXLYQ010000019.1, from coordinate 10,946 downwards.
CCCACGAAGCAAATTCGGCTTCGTCGAGCGAGATCGCACACACGAACGTCGACTCGTGTGGCTTCTTATTCGACCCCACGGGGATCGTCTTCAGCTCGACCTTGAGCAGCGGAAAATCATGCAGCGCACCTGTCCCCGCATCTGCGCCCAGAGCACGTTCGATCAGCTCGCCCACCTTGCCTTTCGTGCGCACCGCATCGCCCGCGAGGCTGACCCCGAGTGCTTGTGCGACGAAGCCCAAGGTGCGCCCTTCGAGGTGTTTCGCTCGCCACAAGAGCTCGTCGATGTCGCGCGGTGGAGCGACGCGTCCCGGGGTCGATCGAGGCACAGATCGCGGCGGGGGCGTGGTTGACATTGAAGATCAAAACGCGTGCGAGAGAGTGGCCGAGCCCGCCAGCAAGAGACCACTCGTGGTGTACCCTGGGTAACCCGGGTTGTTCGTTTGCAATCCGGTCGCTTCGGACATCTGTCGACCATCACGAACGCCTCGCGATGAATCAGGAAATTCATCGACCACGCCCGATGGATCTTTGTGCGTCGTTCGAGGCAACATGTGCCAGAGCTGCAACGAGGTCGACAGCGTCAACAGCACGCCTCGCACGGTGAAATCACATCGCTGTCCCAGCGTGATCGCCACGAGATCGCTGTCGGCGAAGTTGGTTCTGCCGGTTTGCGCTGGCACGGGTGACGGACGATACGCGCCACCGATCACAACCTCGGCGTCTCGAAGGATTTTTACCTGTGCCCCACCGTGCACGGCGACCGTGTTGTGAAAGGCATATCGCGACGTGTCTTGAGGCGCGGTGGTGGTTGTCCCGATGGTGGGCAACACCGCTACGTCCTGGGGTCGGATTCCGTGCTGATCGAGGAAGTTCGACCACTGCTGCCAGGTGACCGTCGCTTGTGCGGTGACTGGGCCGAGGTGAGTTCCGATGCTCGCAGATACCTCCATCGGTTCGTAATCGACCACGACCGGAAAGCGCTGCGTGGTGCGCTTGAGCTGTGTCTTGTCGGTGCCTGACTCGTGGTAGTTCCAGAGTGTCACCTCAGAGGCTCCATCGACGTCGATGTACGATTCTCCTCGCCACGTAAGGCCGATGGCGAGCTTGTCCGATGGGATAAATCTCGCACCGATCACGGGTCGCCATGAGGTGCTGACCGAGGTCGACAGCGTCGTGTTGGCGGCGCTCTGCACGGCCGCATCGGGAATATAGACCTTTACGCGAGCCACGGCAGAGGCCGAGAATTGCGCTGCAGCACCGACGGCAAGCCAGCTCGTTGGCTGGTAGCCAGCACCCACGATCATGGCGAGGATGCGATCCCATTGACCGAAGCGAACCAAGCTCACGCGGTTCGAGAAGGCAGCTTCGCGTTCGTCATCGTAGTGAGTGAGCACGTTGGCTGCGTCGCTGCCGGTAAGGGGCGCGATGACGAGTGCTCCGACGCGAAGACCCTTGAGAGCGAACTCGGTGCTGCCGCCAACGCTGAACCACGTGCGAACTCCGTTGACGTTCGTGTCGCGTCGTTGTTGTGCAAGCTCAACCGTGGGCAGAGCGCGATCGTTCAGACCGCGAATCGAGCCGATATCCGAGTCGTAAATCGAGATCGGCACGTTCGATGCCCGTGGCTTCGGCATCAGCTTGACCTGTAGGTCACTGGCTGTGGCCAAGATGCCGCCCGAGAAGTGCCTCGGCACCTCGGTGAGCAACGACGAAAGTTCGTGAACATCACGCCGAGCGTTCTTCCGTAGGCCACGTTGCCGTTGGCCAATGCGCTCGAGTCCAGGGTCGTAGCCGAGTGTCGAAAACGGCCCAGCAGACGCCGGGCGAGACACTCCGAAACCGACGAGCCAAAACGCGATCGCGAAGCAGAGAGCGAAGGGCGCAACGAACGAGCTAAACGCAGGCGAGGACGAAGACACGCTGAAGGAGCGCGGTGTCGTCGGATCTGCCTCAAAGGGCAATCACTCGTTGTCGTCCAGATTCTGCGTCCAGCCGTTTACCTCTGCGGCACTCGCCGTCAGGTTGTAAGCAAGTCGACATGCCCGTTGGCGACACACGCGCTCGTGTTGAACGAGCCGTTGCGCTGACAAAGGATCACAAAGCTCTTCCCGCTGAAGCTTTCGGATCGCTCCGCACGCTGCGCACTTGTTGCAAAGAGCGTGAGGAACTCGACCTGAAGCGCACGATCGTGATTGGGTCGTTGTTGCCTGTCACGCAGGTGAAGCATTGCGGCTTCTGCGCTGGTCGAGCATGAAAGCGAGCCCGACGTATCTTTCACAGAACCACTGCAGCTCGTCGTTCCGCTCGACAGCGTGAAGGTCTTGCCGTTGCCCGAACCGCTCAAGGTCGTGCCGTCGTTGCAAGTGGCAGTCATCGTGCAACTGCTGCTCGTCTTGACCTCACGCGATATCGCGTTGCAGGTGCCAGAGAGCGTCCAGCTACCGGATAGGTCCTGACATGAAACGCTTCCACCGCTGTCCGAGTCAGAGCTGCAACCGTTGGCTGAAACGAAGGCCACGAAGGCCATCGCAAAAACGAAAATCCCCCGATGGTTCATCGTGAGAGCGCTACTGCTGTTCACTCGGGCTTGCCATAGGCATTCTTTCGAACAACGCCCACCGACCCGAGCGGTACACCGCTTTCGTGTGGCTCGAGAGAGTCGGGCCAAATAGCCTCGCTCCGCATCATCTCGGTGGGTTCTTCTTCCCAACTCGTTCGCACCAACACCCACGGGTACTGCGCGGTGACGGCCGAATCTGGACGATAGTAGGACGGGTCCCACTCCCATGATGGGTCTGGATACGGCGGCTCGTGCCCTGGCAAAAACACGACAGGCGGGCCATGTACCTCGCGAACATGAACGGATCGGTGCCGTGTTTTTTCACGCACGATGAGCGCCGCTGCGTGAACCAATGCCGCCTGTCGAATCGCGTTGCTTCTTGGCTCCTCGATCAACCCCGTGACGTGCGCTCCGTCGGGGATGTTGGCGGCGTCTCGTCGAGCCCTCGAAGATCTCGATCGTGTAGGCGGCAAAATGCGCAGCAGTCGCGGTACTGGCGCAAGAGCCATCCAGATGGCATGTGGGGCCAATCGCCGATCGATCTTGCTCGTGCTCGGAAAGGCGATCAGCGCTGTAAGATCAACCACTGCGCAAAGCGTTGGTAGACCTGATGCGTGCTCGCGAAGATCGACGGGATCGCCAGGTACGCCAGCGTGGTTGCCACGAGCGGCAATACGTACGGTCGCGGCGCTTCGTTGCTCTGTGGAGTCTCGAGCGTGCTCTTTTTTCGGACCGATAGAGCACAAACAGCGAGGAGCAACATCGCGATCGACCCAGGCGAGCCCACGATGTCGATGAAGGTTCGAGAAAGAGCCCGCCGCAGAGCGTTCCGGTAGCGCGAGCTTGTACAACGGCGACGGCGAGCCACACCGTGGGCTCGCGTGTATAGGAGTCGGCAGCGACCTCGTTGTGCCGACATCACGTGAAGATCCCATATGCACCCGAGCAAGAGCGGTGCGCCCGTGAGCACCACGGTTGCCATCAACCACGCGTTCTCCGACCTGTGCGTCGCGTCAGAGAAATTCCCTAGCCATATGCTCGAGACCCGCTGCTGCTGCCACCACAGCAAGACCCAGCATGGCGAGCACGTGGTTGATCGAAAGGGCGAGACCCAGCACGCCAAGCGCACAGGCTCGCCAGAGTTTCAGCTCACGTAGCTGCGCAAAGACCAGAGCCATCGCGAGCCAGACGAGCGAGGTGCCCATCCAAAAGTTCACGAAGCCCCAGCAGAAGGTGAAACCGAGCGCGATCGGGATCACCAACAAGGCTCGCCACCGAGGCAATAGCAGCTCGTTAAGACAGCGATCGATCGCGATCACTAGAAGGGTAGGGCAGAGCGCGAGAAACAACCGCGACGCGAGCTCGATCGGGATGACCTTCGCAAGTGCCGCAACGAACAGATGGAACCCCGCGTTGTGTGTGGCGACGTTGACGGTGAGATCTGCGCTCGTGACAGGGTCACCGTCCCACAACCTGCGTAGCTCGGCGGCCATCGCGAGGTGCTGCGGAAGGTCCATCGCTGGGGCGTACGGAGTGAGCACCAACGTGGCTGCGATCACTCCCGTCGCCAACACGAGCGCTTGCTTTGAGCGCGCGCTCAGACGATCCACGATCTCGTCACCGTCAGCGCTGCGTGGTCGCGCCAGACGAGGCGGGCTTGGGTGTACCTGCTCCGCCATTCACGTTGACCGAAGGGTTCTTCTCGTCTTGTTTGATCGAGTAGCGAACCAGCGCGCGAAGCACGTCGTTGCGCTCGACATTGCCCAACACGATTTTCATGTCCTCGTACACGGAAGGGTCGACGAGAAGCGCACCGAGCGTGCCTTTGCCCGCCTTCATTCCAGCGACGATTTGACGCATGTCCGACGACATGGCGGTGACGTTGGCCATGATCTCTTGCTGCGACGGATCGCCGTAAATCACGCCGTGCATCACGCTGTTGCTTTCGCGAACGCCTTTGAGCATGAGCGCGGTTTCAGCAGCGACATCGCCGAAGTGCGCAACAGTATCGGCGCTCTTTTCTCCGTAAAGAATCTCGTGCGCGAGGCCGGGGCCTTTTTGGATTCGCGCGAGAATGTTGTTCACGCCTTCGAGTGTTTGATCCAGACGTGCTGACGAACGTTCGAGGTTCGACAAGGTGCGCGAGATCTTTGCGGCCTCTTCGGGGCTTCGCACGAACTTGCCCGCATACCCTTCGGCATTGGCGACGCTATTCAAGATCACCGTGAACGACTTCAGGCTCTCTTTCACGTCGTTGCGAACATTCTCGTCGGCGAGGGTATCGGTCGTTTTTTCGATATTCGCGAGCACTTTATCGGTCTTCTCGGCAACCGACGTCGCCTTCGAGAGAATGTTCGTAAAGTCGGAGTCTTCATTGACCTGAAGCGTTGCCCCCTCAGCGGCTGATGCGTGCCCTGGCGTACCTGGATTGAGCTCAATCATCTTGTCGCCAAGCAAACCCTTGTTGGCGACCTTCACGACGGCATCATCACGAACACGCACCGCTTCGCTTCGAACGATCTCGAGTGAAACGTAGAGCCGATCGTCCGTCTCTTTGGTGCCGTGGGCCACTGCTTTCACGACACCAATATCGAGACCTCCCATTCGTACGGGGGCGCCGGGTTTCAGGCCTTGCACATCAGAAAAGCTAGCTTGGAAGACAACTTTGCTCGCGAATGCGCGGCGATCGTTGCCAATCAAAAAGATCACGAAGGCGGTGACAGCAATACCGGCCGCTACGAACGCCCCGACGATCACCTCGCGTCGCTTCGACATGGTCGGCGAGGTTAGCAGCACAAGCGCTAATCGCACCTCCCGTACCGTCCAGGCTGGTGTCTTTGGTGGGGCACCCACCTTCATCTCGACGCCCAGCACTTTCGATGGCGGCGCGGTGAGCAACCAATCTCGCACCATTCCGCGTCGACGAGCGATCTCTGCTTTGTCGGTGGTTGAGCCAGTATCGAGCGCATCGAGTGAGGTCGCTGCGAGTTGAGCGACGTCATAGCCGAGCACTGTCCACCATGTGACCACCGCACGCTGTGTGTCGATCATCGACTGAATCGCTGGGTTGACCTTGCCTGTCGAGTCGAGTGGCCACGAACCCAAAGATGGATACAACGTGCCTCGTTTCGTCGCTGAAATTCCCGGCGCCGAGCCTTTGGGGGCAGGCAGAAGCAGCGCAGCTCCCTCGGCACTCATCGCCACGGTGATCCGAGATTGGCTCGCGGCTTCACGTCCTATCGTTTGCGCGCAAGCGCGATCGCCGGTGATCAACAGAGCGTCGACCGATGCGCGTGTCCATGTGTCGGCGATGGCTCCGGGCGCTCCCAACGGTGACGCTGGGCACTCTCGAACCGAGAGCACCTGCGCGGTTTTGCCGAGCGAAGGTGGCCCCACCACCAACACGTTACTGCACCGAGGCCCAAGCGCGTTGAGTAGTGCCGAATCTGCTTCGCTGAGATCGGGGGCGGCCTGAAAGGTCCACCCTGGAGAGCTCGGCCAACGATCCGGGGGCGCCAGCAAAACCGCCGTGAGATTCGCTTGCTCGGCGGCGTCCGCGAGTGACTTGGCAGGCTCGCCGTCGAGCCCTCCGATGATCAACGAGACTCCTGCGCGACTCAACGAAGCTACCGCAGCGCGTGCTGCCTCGGCGTTGTCCGCCTCTCGCGTCACGATGCGTACTTTCGTGGGGTGTGCCTCGATCGCGGTGAGGACACCTTGCGACACCTCGGCCGCACGTGCTCGAAGGGTGAAGCTGCCTCCGGACAGCACCACTCCAATCGCTCGACCTACGATCGATTCGGGTTCTTCCGCTGTGCCCGCGAGCTGTACGACGCTGGCTCCCGACGCTCCGAGCGTACCGAGCGTATCGCCTCCTGCGAGAAGCCTTCGAGCGAGCGCAGTGTCTCCTCGTTCGAGCGCGATCGTCGCGAGCCTACGCGTGACGATCTTTCGCAGCATCGGGCTGTGTCGCTCGATGCCGTCGTCGAGATCTTTTTGCATCTGTTGAAACGCTCGTTCGAGCACCAACGTGGGGATCTGCCCGACCGCGTCTTCGACGGCTTTTCGTACGAGAATCTCGTCTACATCGACCGAGTCTCGAAGGCGACGCTCGAGCACCGTGTCGATCAGATCTGACCAGCGCTGTGCAGCGAGCCCTGCTCGGGTGGCTTCGTCGTGAAGAAGCTCTCGAGCAAACGGATCAAAGAGCTTCCCGAGCAAGGGCATCAACAACTCGAGCGCCTCGGCTGACTTGCCTTGCCTCGAGAGCATCGCGCCCTCGACGAGCGTTCCGAGATCTCGCGCGTTGCCCGTAGGGCCGAGCTTCACTTGCTGCGCGAGCTGTCGTGCGTGCTGCGCGTTGCCTTGCTCGAGGGCAATCCAGGCCAGGTAGAGATCGGCATACCGAACGATCGGATCACTCGCGTATTTCGATTTCAGCTCGTTGATACGTGGCCCAAGGGTCGTGCGTTCTGAAGGTGACGCCGCGCTCCAGTCGCGTCGTAGCTCAGCAAACGCTTCGGTAGCTTCAGCGTTTTTTGCAAGCGTGGCTTGTGGGTCACCCACGCGACGATGACTCGATGAGCAGGCAACTGTCGACGATGCCACCATGAGCACCGTCATCGATACTGCGAGCGGTCGCAGTCTCGCTTTGCCTCGCCAAACCATGCGGCGCGCATGCTGACAAGCGCGCTGGTTTTTGGCTAGTGCGCGCACTCAGAATCGAGCCGTTTTTCGCTAGATGCAGGGGCATGTCGATGAACGTCGTGATCTCGTTGTCAGGGGTCGACGTTGCGCCCGTTCTTCCGTGTACGACGCGGCATTGAGCCGCTTGGTGGGAGGCATGGAGCAATGACGAACGGACGAGCTCGATGGGTGGCGCAAGGATGTGTGGCGTGGTTGCTTCTTGCAGCAATGGGCTGCGGTTGCGCATCCGCCCCAGCGAGCAACGAGTCTGGTGCGTCACCGCCGGCAACCACCGCCACCGCCACCGCCGACGGCAAATACGACGCTCGAAAAGAGAAACGTGGCGAGTCCGATGGTCGACCTGCTCCTGCCGCCACGGTTGGTTCTCCCACAGGGGCGAGCCTGCCAAAACAGCCAGCGCGTGACTCCGCGCTTCGCACCGAGGGCGAGCGTGGTCGATTCCCAGGAAGCGGGGGTCAAGGGGCTCCTGTCGAAGCGCCCGCAGCGCCTCCGGGTGGAGGCGTGTTTGGTGGAGCAGCGGCGAGTGCGGCTCCGATCGATATGGGAGTGATCGCTCCCCAAGCGTCGAATCTCGCCATCGATCCAAACGGTCGATTTGCCACGACCTATCGACCCGGTGGTGGTCATCTCGCTGCGTTCGAATCAGCGGTTTCGCGCGGCATTGTACCTACCGGAGAGCGAGAGCTCGTGAGCGACGTGGGCGCTCGATACGCCTCGAATTTCGCAGTGCCTTCGGGCAAGGCGTTGGGCATGCAGGCCGACTTCGAGCGAGATCGTTTGGCACCAAGCGGAGGGGCCACGCACCTCAGGCTTTCGCTTCGTTCGACCGCGCAGAAGCCCGTCGAGCGACCGCATGTCGGTACACTTGGTGCTCGATGTGAGTGGATCGATGGCGGGCGAATCGATTCAGCGTGCTCGCGAAGCCGCATCGGCGCTGGTCGACAAGCTGGCCCCCACCGACGACTTCTCGCTCGTCACCTTCTCGAGCGATGCTCAAGTGGTTGTACCTGATGGGCTTGTTGGCCCTCGCCGTGATCAGATCAAAACGACCATCGCGGGCATCAAAGAGTCTGGTGGCACCAACATCAGCGCTGGGCTTCAACTCGGGTACCAGCAAGCAGCGACTAAGACGATTCCCGATGATGCCGTGAAGGTCGTGTTGTTGCTGTCTGATGGACGCCCCAACGCCGGGTTTATGAGCACCGATAAGCTGTCGAAGTTGGCGCTCGATGCGTTTCAGAGTGGGGTACAGACCAGCTCGTTCGGCATCGGCACTGACTATGACGGTGCCTTGATGAGCTCGATCGCCTCCGATGGTGCAGGGGGCTACTACTACCTTCGCGACGCTGCTCAGATCGCACCCGCGTTGACGACCGAGATCGATCGTCGTCTCGACCCTGTTGCGACCGCTGTTGAGGTCCGTGTTCGCTGGAAGAACGACATTCAGCTCGTCGATGTCTACGGCTCACGTCGCTTGTCGGATGCGGAAGCTGCGCGAGTTCGCGCTCAAGAAGTCGCCGCCGATGTTCAGGCACAAAAGCGTGACAAGATTGCAAGCGATCGAGACGACGACGCGCAGGGCGGAAGCCGCTTTTTCATCCCAGCGTTTGCCGGTGAGGACAGCCACACCCTCCTGTTCAAGATCAACGTGCCTCAGGGCGTCGGCAGCCGCGGGATCGCCAGCATCGAGCTGAAATACAAAGACCGCACCACGCGCAAAAACGTGGTTGATGAGGTTCCGCTCAATGTCGCGTTTGCCGACAGCGATGCGGCGAGTGCGGCGACCATCTCGCCCTCGGTTGCTCGTTCGATCCAGGGCTTTGCGGCGGGCAAAACGCTTGCTGCAGCAGCGACCTTGGTGGCGCAGGGCAATCGAACGGCAGCGACGGCCTTGTTGACCGAGCGCGAGAGTCTGCTCCGTGCCGCTGCTACGACACTCGATGAGCCTCTGTTGAATCGCGACGCAGACCGACTTGCTCGATTGCGTTCGCATGCTGGGGCCTCGTCAGGGATGGGCGATCCGCTCGTCTTGGCGATGCTGCTCGAGACTGCGAGCAACAGTCACCTGCGCTGAGAGGCTCAAGCCATGTCCTCGCCTGTTCCCGTTCCGCTCGATCGTGTCGTGATCCCGTTGCCGCAAGCCAAAGCCGGCACCGAAATCGTACTCAAAGGCTCGGTGTATTCGACCTTCGATGGCAGCACGATCGATGCGGCAACGACGAGCTGGCCCGACGGAGCTCCGGGCGGTGCGTCGGTGCAAGCAGGCGGGTTGGTCGACACCGGAGAAGCCACGGGCCTCCATCTCGTCTCTCGCGACATTTCGAATCACGAAGTGCATCTCGTGACGACTGGGAACCCCGCCCCCGCGTGTGAAGCACTGGGCGTTCATGGTCCGTGTTTGGTGCTTCGTCAGCGCGAGCTTGCCATGGCTCGTTTGCAGTCGACCGCAGACTGGACACGCACCTTGCGAGGCTCGCTGACGATGGACGTTCAGGTCGCCGCGGTCCCCGTGTTGCCGGTGCCGCCCGACCCGGTGCTTCCGTACCTTCGAGCACTCTCGCTGACGTTGCTGATCGCCGTGATGATCTCGATCGTGATTCAAGTCCGGCGACTCCGCGCACGATCTCCACGGGGTCAGCTCATCGCGTTGGCCGAACGAGTACGAGAGGGGATCCGCAAGGCTGACCCCGTGCTGGCTGCCCCGCTCAAGCCCGTCATCGAGAGCGCGTGGCGTGCGGTTCGATCAGGTCGAGTCGATGCTTCGTCGAGCGAAGGGCAACGGATTTCGAAGCTATTGTTGCAGGTCGAAAGCAGGCTGGGCTCGCTCCAGCAACGCATCCGAACCGACGCTGAGCGTGAGGTGGTCGAGTCGTTGAGCTCCGAGTTCGATGCAGCCCTCGATGCGGCCGAAGAAGCGCATGGATCATTGAGTGCGCAGTCGTTGTGAGCTCGTCGTGCTCGTGTGCGACTTACTCGATCACCAGCTCGCCGATCGCTCCCAGCGATTTCAGTTGCTCGACAAGCTGCTGCCCGCGACCCAGCTCGAGCTCGTCTTGTTCACTGGGTAGCGTGACCGGAGCGCGATCGATGAGCGATTTACACTCTTGTGGAGTGAGTCGCGCGACGCTGGGCATGTTCTCGCGCAACACCTGCATCACGTGCACGCGGTTCGAGCCCACCGAGATCAACCTGAGCCGTCGATAACGTTCTTCGATGGGGTCGATCGGCCAGTACCCTCCTACCACTTCGAAAGGGCGAACGAACGCCGCTCGCGGGTCGACTCCGAGCTCGCGTTCGAGGGCCTTGGTGAGCTCGATGAGTTGCTCGACCGTGAGCGAGCCGAGCGACTCGATGAGCTCGTCGTGTGTCTTGCTCATGACGACTTCTCTGGGGTGCTCGGGTCGGGTTGAAGCGATGCTCGCGCCTTGAGTTGCTCGATCAACATTCGAGCGCGTTTCTCGAGTGATTCGCGCGTGATCAACTTGCCGTCTGCCTCGCTCAAAAAACGTACGCATCGAGGTCGTTCGACATCAGAAAGCACGAGGCTCAGCTCGTGCTCAGGAAGCTCGGAGAGGTTCGTGACCTGTGTCGCGCAATCCTCACAAAACCTCGTGCGCTCGTCTCCACTCAACGAGGCCCACGTTCGCTGGCACGGCTCTGCAATCTTCACGTACCGA
>JAXLYQ010000018.1:0-74517 GCA_046351315.1 Polyangiaceae bacterium | reverse complement strand
CCACTGCATCAACGCCATTCGCAAGCGACCTGATCAACAACCTGGGCAAGAGAAGTCGCGAGGAGGGATGCCACCTGGGCCCTTCGATCTCGACAAGGCTCCACTCGATGACCGAGCCACGTACCAACTGTTGCAAAGCGGAGACACCACCGGTGTGTTCCAGCTCGAGTCGAGCGGCATGCAACAGCTCTTTCGCGATCTGAAACCGGACTGCTTCGAAGACATCGTCGCAGCGGTGGCGCTCTATCGACCTGGCCCTCTCGAAACGGGCATGGTGAAGGACTTCGTCGAGTGCAAGCACGGCAGGCAGCCGATCAAAAAGATGCATGCGTTGATCGACGATCTGCTCAAGCCAACCTACGGCGTCATCGTTTACCAAGAGCAGGTCATGCAGATCGCTCAGGGCCTCGCCGGATACTCGCTCGGTGGTGCAGACCTGCTGCGCCGCGCGATGGGCAAGAAGAAGCCAGAAGAGATGGCGAAGCAAAAGGGCACCTTCGTCGATGGTGCGGTCGGCAAGGGTGTCGTCGCAGAAGAAGCATCCGCCATCTTCGACCTCGTCGAGAAGTTCGCAGGGTACGGCTTCAACAAGAGTCACTCGGCTGCGTACGCACTCATCACGTACCAAACGGCATGGCTCAAAGCGCATTACCCCGTGGAGTTTCTCTGCGCGTTGATGACGGCCGATAAAGAGAAGAACGACAAGGTCGTTCGCATTCTCTCGGAGGCTCAAGCGTGGAATATCAAGGTGCTTCCGCCCGACATCAATGAGTCGGACACGGACTTCAAGGTCGTGTACGCCAACCCCAACGGCGACTGGAAACAGCACTCGAAATTCAAGTGGCGAGACCCTTACCAACCACAGATTCGGTTTGGGCTAGGAGCGGTGCGTGGCGTTGGCGGCTCGGCGCTCGACGCTGTGTACGAGGCGCGATCCCAAGGCGGCACGTTCAAGGGTCTCTTCGACTTCGCTGCACGTGTCGATGCAAAGCGACTGAATCGCGCTGTGCTCGAAGCGCTCGTTCAATGCGGAGCGTTCGACACGTCGCTCGTCCATGACGGAGTGTCCCGCGCTCGAGCGTACGCAGGCATCGATCTCGCGCTCGAACGTGCACGCAGCGCAAGCAAAGATCGCGAGCGGGGACAGACTTCGTTGTTCGGCCTCTTCAGCGCGGCAGAGGCGACATCTGGGCCACCCAAGAGCGAATACCCGCAGGCCGAACCGTGGGACTTTCGTGAGACCCTCGCACGCGAGAAGCAAGCGCTCGGGTACTACGTCTCGGGCCATCCACTCGATCGCTACGGCGTCGATATGTCGCGTTTCGAGGTGTTGAAGACATCCGAGCTTTCAGGGCGCAAGGACTGGGAAGTGGTGCGCATCGCCGGAATGGTCGAGGGCTATCGCGAGAAAATCTTCAAAGGTGGCGGTGGTCGTGTTGCGTTCTTCGACGTCGAAGACGTGAGTGGGCGCGCCTCGGTGAAGGTACGCGAAAAACAGATCGCCGAGTTCGCCACGCAAATCACGTCGGGTGAGCCGGTGATCGTTGTTGGCAAGCTTCAATTCCCTCAGTCGAGCGATGAGAGTGAAGACGCAGACCAAGGGCCTCGCGAGCCGACGGTACTGCTCAACGAAGTGATCCCGTTGAGCGATGCGCTCAGAAAACAAGTTCGGAACGTCACGCTGAAGCTCTCTGCCGATCGAGTGAAGCGCGAGCAGCTCAAAGCGCTGAACGACGTACTTCTCGCGAACCCCGGGCCATGCAGTGTTAGCGTGGTGCTCAAGCTCTCAGCGAAGACCGAGGTCGTTCTCGGAGTACCGTCATCCGTAGAGGTTTGCGACAAAATGCTCGCAGGGATCGAGCGCTTGTTCGGCACCAAGATCGCTGAGCTTCGCTAGCGCCGCTCGCCGCAAATAGGTGCGTTTAGGGAGCTCGGCCTGAAGTGTGTTGGGCATGCCTTGCGGGTCCAACGCGCTCGCCCGGCTTTGGACGGAACCCCGCGGTGTGTCAGCGTGTGCCGACGCCCGATTCGTACGCCAGAGCAGGGCATCTCGACAGCGTGATGTGGAGGCCGAGACGTCGTAGTCGTCTTCGGCGAACGCATCCGGCACATCCGCTGCAGCTTTACGGCGTATGCGAATTCGAGCTCTCTTCCTCTTCACCGCACTGACCCTCAGCGCTTGCGCTGACGATACCGAAACCGCCTCGAGCACCGGCGGAAGCGCAGGAACCTCGGGCACGGGTGGTACCGCAGGTACCGGCGGCAGCGCAGGCTCTGCAGGCACTGCCGGAACTGCTGGCAGCGGAGGAACGGCGGGAACAGGGGGCTCGTCTGGATCGGCTGGCTCCGGTGGAAGTGGCGGCAGCGGTGGCAGCGGAGGCTCAGCAGGCGCGAGTGGCGGAGTGTCGGCAACGACGTCACCATCTTGTTCCCCTACGATCAGGCCGGTGGTGAGGGGATGTACAAGGCAAGCGACACCGCTGCGCACGGTCAGTTGTTGCCACAGTCCGTGTTCGCGTCGGTGGGCCCGATCGCGGATCAATTCGGGCCCGGCATCGGGCAGGAGTCTCCTGAAGATATCGCCGTCACCTACCCGCGTCTGCGTGTGGTGGGCGCACGACTTGATCCGTGCTTTCCGGCGATCGGCGGAGCCAACTGTCGCCATCAAGTTCGCTTCGTGATGCAGCCAGTGACCCCATCCGAGGGCTTCGATGACGCCGCGCTCCACGTGTTCTACGACCTACCCGAGGCTGACTTCGACGCGCTCGTGAGCGAGCTCGCTGCCTTGAAGTCGGCAGCCGGGAAGTCCACGGACGGCCCACTCGATGTACACCCGATCCTAAAACAAGAAGGGCCGAGCGGAGCGTTCGCGATGGGGCTCAAAGAGAAGCTGTTTGCGCGAATCGGTGCAGACCGGATCACACGAGTGACGGCGATGCAACTCGTTCAAGCCGGCGGCACGTGGGAGTTCCGCGGATTTGACTTCGTCAACGGTACGGCGACACCCATCGGCATTTCTGGAACGAATAGTCTAAAACAAACCATTCACAACTTCGGGAACGTTGGGTTCGACGCAACGGTCGACCCGATCATCGCGACAGACCCCGACTTGTCGTTGTTCTGGTCAGCCAGCAGCGCGTCGAGTGCCGACGCCGCGGCGAAACAAAGCGCGTTCGACGCGACGCTGACGATCGAGAGCCCAAACCTTCGTGATGTCGAGCACGTGAGCTGCGTGGCGTGCCACACCGCAACCCCCGCGAGAGTGTGGGCACAGAACAACCTCGGACTGACGAGCGAGGGTAACGCTTCGTTGTTCACATCGACCTACGATCTCACGCTCACCGTCGGCTCGAGTATCGCCACCGACACGACGCGTCTGCGGGCGTTCGGATACCGTGGAACCGACGTGATGCTGAGCCAGCGCGTGGTGAACGAAAGCGCAAAGGTTGCATCTGCACTTTCGACCCCAACGCCGTGAGCGTCCCCGTGACGAATGGCGGTCGACGCGCCCGCCCGAAGCGATGACGCAGTGTGGTGTTCGTAAGCCGCTTGCGCGCCAAGAAACCGACGTGAAAACGTGACGGCGAACGTGGCCTCCGTTGTATGGTGCCGCCGTGCGAACGAACGGTCATCGCCGCGCAGTTTCTAGTTTTTTCGTCGTCGCGGCTCTGGTGTGGGGCAGGGGAGCGATCGCTGAGCCTCTGCCTGCCGACACGGCTCCATCCGCAACCCCGAGCGGGTCGAGCGCTCCGGCCCCTGCGAACACAGGTACAGCCCCCGCAAGCTCGTCTCAGGTCTCTCCAACAACGAGCTCGCAAGCCGGGAACAACGCAAGCGCCTCTTCAACGGACACCGCCTCACCACCACCCGAGGCCCCGTTGCCACCGTATATGAAGGGGCTGACCGAACCTCTTCGACCCGGGCAGGGGAAGTTCCATTTCGGCTCGTACGGCCGCGTGACTGGATCGATCGACGGCCGTGGTGGAGCAGGGCGTGACGCTGACATCGTCGCTCGAGGCTCGCGCCTAGATGAGAGCAGTTACGTCGAGCTCGAGCTGCGACGAGAGGACAACTGGACCAAGCCAGGAGAGACGACCCCCGTCACGACCCGAATCGTGACGACGCTCGCGCTGTTCGATCCGCTCTTTCATTACTCGGGAAAGGCGAGCGCGAGCACGGCGATTCGAAATCTCTACCTGCAAACGCGCGGCGTCGGCTCTGAGAAGCTTTCGCTTTGGGTGGGCAGTCGGATGTACCGCGGCGACGACGTGTACCTGCTCGATTTCTGGCCCCTCGACAATCTCAACACCGTGGGCGGCGGAGCGATGCTCGACGCTGGAGAGCACACGTCGATCGCGCTTCACGTGGGCACGAACCGTCTCGACAACCCCTACCAGTACCAGCTCGTCGATCGAGCCCGTCCGTTCAACCAATTCGGCACGGTGCAAGTACCGTTGCTCAACCGGCCGCGGGTCATTGAGACGGCACGTGTCGAACATATCTTGCCGATGTTCACTCCGAAGGGCGGGTTGAAGCTCGTTGGCTACGGAGAGCTTCATCAGCTTGCGGGAGGGCAACGAGAGAGCTCGCCCGGGCAGTACGAGGATCTGCCGGCGGACAGTGGGTTCGTGGCGGGGCTCGAGGTCGGCGCGTTCTCGGGCTCGAACGACACGTACATCAACGTGTTCTTTCGACATGCACGAGGTCTCGCGGCGTACGGAGATTTCGCCACGCCGTATGCGCTGAACACCGACAAGACCACATCAGGAGCGAACGAAACGCGTGTCGCTGTCTCGGCTAACTGGGAGACTGGCCCGATCGCGCTTCTCTTCGGCGGATACTTTCGTTCGTTTCGAACCGCGAGCCCTGACAAGTTCAACTACGACAACCTCGACGAGGGCATCGTCGTTCTGCGACCGCACTACTACTTCACGGACCGCGTGGGCGTGTTTGTCGAAGGCTCGTTTCAGCAGCAACAACGAGCCATCTTGAACAACCAAGGCACAGGGTTGCTCAAGGGCTCGGTGACGCGTTTCGGTGTCGTGCCCTTCGTGAGCCCAGCGGGCAAAGGATCGTACCGCCGCCCGCACCTGCGAGCGATCTGGACGGTGACCGCTCGCGACGAAGGAGCTCGCTCGATGTACGCCCCCGACGACGCATTCGCGCGCCGACCCACCGAGCACTTCTTCGGTCTCGAGGCCGAGTGGTGGTTCAACTCTTCGTACCGGTGAGCCATGACGAGCACATCCTACGATCGAAGAGCTGTCGTGTATCAGGTGTTCGTTCGCCATTGGGGGAACCCCAACGCAGCGAGCACATTCGCCGGAACCATCGAGCAGAACGGCTGCGGGAAGCTCTCCGCATTGAACAACGACGCGATTCGCCACATCGCGTCGCTCGGCGTCACTCATGTGTGGCTCACGGGTGTGCTTCGACACGCGACGCTCACGGCGTACACAGAGTTGGGTCTCGAGGCGGATGACCCCGACATCGTCAAAGGGCGCGCCGGAAGCCCGTATGCGATCAAGGACTACTACGACGTCGACCCCGATCTCGCGGACGACCCCGCCCACCGGCACCGCGAGCTCGATGCGCTCATCGAACGACTGCACGTTGCGGGCCTTCGTGTCCTGCTCGACCTGGTACCGAACCATGTGGCGCGCAGCTATGCGGGCACGGTCTTCCCTGAGCACGACTTCGGAGCGAAAGACGACAAGCGTGTGTTCTTCGCTTCGACGAATGACTTCTTTTATCTCGTCGAGCCTCGCGGTCAGCGCCTCACCATCCAGGCACCCAAAGGGTGGAACCCACCAGGTCTCGACGGATTGTTTCCGCTCGAGGACGGGGGTCCGGGTCGTGTACCGCGCGCAACGGGCAACAACGTCACCGGAGTGCGACTAGGCCCGGGTGATTGGTACGAAACGGTGAAGTTGAACTACGGCTTCGACTTCACCAGTGGTGCGACGAAATACGACCCACCTCCGTCGGTGTGGTGGAAGATGGACGCGATCGTTGCCTACTGGCAGGGGCGTGGAGTCGATGGCTTCCGTTGCGATTTTTCCCACTGGGTTCCTGTCGAGTTTTGGCGCTTCTTGATCGCGCGAGCGCGTTCGAGAAACCCAGCATCTCTTTTTCATCGCCGAGGCGTACGACGACGGAGTCGGCCAAGCACAAGCAGGCTCGCCGCCCAACACGCTCCCCGAAACACTCATCTCGGTGGGCGGGTTCGATGCGGTGTACGATCACCGCGCGTTCGACGTCACCCGTCGCATCGCATCGGGAGTGGCGTGGGCAAACGACATCGCTCGCGTCCCACGCTCGGCTGAGATCGCTGACCAGATGATTCGCTACATCGAGAATCACGACGAGCGACGAGCGGCGTCGAGAGTATTCGAGAAGGCAAGCCCTGGTGACACTGGGCTCGGCTCATTCGAAGCAGGTTTGGTCGCCGCAACCTCGTTGTTCTTCTCGACCAAAGCGCCCGTGTTGCTGTACGCCGGGCAAGAGCTGGGCGAGCAAGCCGAGGGCGCCACGGGTTACTCGGGTGATGACGGACGAAGCTCGATCTTCGACTACATCTCTCCGCCGACACTTCGAGCGCTTCACACGGCTGGGTACGATGTCACGAAGCTCGACGCGACGATGCGATCGAGGGTGAGTCGCTACATCTCGCTCGGCGCGCTCATTCACTCGCCCGAGCTTGAACGTGGTGAGGTGTTCGAGCTGAACGAGCGCAACCGGACGAACCCTGCATTCGGCGATCACGGCCGCTCGGCTTACGCCTGTGCGCGAGCGTTGACCGAGCGCTCTGGACGCCTGGTGTTGTTGGTGAGCAACTTCTCCACCGAGCGCCGTTTCGAGGCGAGAGTGTACCTCTCTGACGCCGCGCTCGCCTCGCTGGGCATCGCGCACGATCACGACACACGAAACGTGCTCACTCGCACGCTGATTTCATCCACGGGCCCGCAAGACGTATCGCTCTACGCCGGAGCGCTCCGCGATGCGGGTATCCCTGTTTCCCTTGGTCCCCTCGACTTCGCGGTGTTCTCCGTGGAGGTCTCCTGATGAAGCGATCGCTACTCCGCTCTGTTGTTCTCGCGCTTGCGACAACGTTCACATCGCTCGTGCTTCCATCGTGTATGGACATCGGCGACGGCGAGCGTGCTGAGTTGTCGACCCATGTGAAGGACTGGCGAGACGAGGTGATTTACCAAGTCTTGATCGATCGCTTCGCGGATGGAGATCCCACCAACAATCACGGAGTGCTGTCGACAGCACCCGCGCGTTATCACGGTGGCGATTGGCGAGGTCTCGAAGAGAACCTCGATTACATCGAATCGCTCGGCGTCACCGCGCTCTGGATCTCTCCTGTCGTGAAGAACGTCGAAACCGACGCAAGCGTCGATGGGTATCACGGGTACTGGGCTCAAGATCTCACTCAACCCAACCCGCACTTCGGTGACATCGCTGCGCTACGAAGGTTGGTGAAAGCGGCCCACGCCCGAGGGATCAAAGTGATCGTCGACATCGTGACGAATCACATGGGTCAGTTGTTCTTCTACGACATCAATATGAACGGCGTGCCCGATGTGCAGATCGCCGAGTCAGGCACAGCGGGAAACAAGCCCGTCACTCACATCACCGAGTATGATCCGGACTTCGACATCCGCGGAATTCAGTCGAAGACGAGTCTCGGCGAGGCAGGGCTCGCACCCATCGTGTTCGTGTATGATCCGGCGGCGAACAAGCTGCCCGTCTCCCCCGAGATCTTGCAGCGTGCGAGCTCGTACAACCGGCGTGGTCGCATCACCAACTACGACGCGATCGCGTACGACGCCGATGGCAAACAGGTGGTCGACAACGCTGGGCAACCGTACCGAGTGCAAACCGAGCTCGGTGACTTTCCCGGTGGGCTCAAGGATATCAACACACTCGATCCTGACGTTCGATTTGCGCTCACCCAGGCCTATACGCAATGGGTGATCGAGACCGATATCGATGGCTTTCGAATCGATACGGTCAAGCACGTCGAGCACGAGTTCTGGCAATACTTCGCGCCCGCGGTTCGCAAAGATCTGAAGAATCGCGGCAAGTCGAACTTCCTGATGTTTGGCGAAGCGTTCGACGGCAACGATCAAAAGATCGGCTCGTACACACGCCCTGCCGAGCTCGACTCGGTCTTCTACTTCTCACAGTACTACACAGCGATCCGCGAGGTGTTCCAGCAATCGCTCTCGACCGATCGTATCCAAGCGTTGTGGGAATCACGCGCGACGAACTGGGGCAACGAGGCACAACCGAACGGTGTCGGCGTCGCTCCGTCGCAGATGCCAATCAACTTCTTGGACAACCACGACGTCGCGCGATTTCTTTTCTTCCGAAACGATCCCGCAGCGCTTCGCAATTCGTTGCTCTTCTTGTTCACAGCGCAGGGGATCCCCTGCCTGTACTACGGCACCGAACAGGAATTCTCTGGGGGCAACGACCCTGCCAATCGCGAGGACTTGTGGACGTCTGGTTATGCAACCGACGGCAAGACGTTCACGTGGGTCCGGAAGCTGATCGATCTTCGGAAGAAGCACAAAGCGCTCACGCGAGGGCTCACGAAGGTCGTTCAAAGCACCGCCCACACGAACGACGAAGCCGATGCAGGCATGTTTGCGTTCGAGCGCTCAGGCGAAGAGGCCGGAGATTCGTACGCACTGGTTGTGTTGAACACCCATCCGTCCAAGGCGAGCAGCACGGTGACGGTGGGCGGTACGAGCAACACGCCGATCACGATCAGCCAACCCGAAGGCACCTCGATGGTGGATCTGCTGAACCCATCGCGGCCAGCGGTGACCGTGGGCGCAGGGGGCTCATTCGAAGTCGAGCTGGATGCCACATCAGGGGCGATTTTCGTTCCGGCAGCGCAGGCCAACTGAGGGTTCGATGGCGTCCGTAAGGGTGAGGCAGCTCACGAAAAAGTTTGGCGAGACTCACGTCCTCAAGGGCGTCGATCTCGACATCAAGAACGGGCAATTTTGCGTGCTCGTCGGTTCTTCAGGCTGTGGCAAGTCGACGCTGCTGAGGTGTATTGCGGGGCTCGAGGTTGCTGACTCTGGAGACATCACGTTCGACGATCGAGACGTGACGCGTCTCGAGCCGCGTGATCGAGACATCGCGATGGTGTTTCAATCGTACGCGCTGTACCCGCACCTCACGGTCGCGGATAACCTCGCGTTTGGATTGAAGATCCGGAAGGCAGGCACGGACGAGATCAAAGCGCGCATCGCTGAAGCCAGCTCGTTGCTCGGCCTGGATGCGTTGCTTCAACGCTATCCTCGAGAGCTCAGTGGAGGTCAGCGGCAACGCGTGGCGATGGGTCGCGCGATCGTACGTCGACCCAAGGTGTTCTTGTTCGACGAACCACTTTCGAATCTGGATGCGAAGCTGCGTGGTCAGGTGCGCGTCGACATCCGGAAGCTGCACGATCGACTCGAGGCGACGAGCATTTACGTCACACACGATCAAGTCGAAGCGATGACGCTCGCAGACGTGATGGTCGTGCTCGATCGCGGGCGAGTCGAGCAAGTTGGTGCGCCGCTCGACATCTATCGAAATCCGGCGTCGAAGTTTGTCGGAGGTTTTCTCGGCAGCCCGACGATGAGCTTTCTCTCGGGATGGTTGGGCACGAACACCGAGGTGACGCTCGCGGGCAGAGTCAATCTCGAGGTTGCGACGACGACGGATTCGAATCGTGACGTCGACGTTGGGGTTCGCGCGGAGGATCTGTCGCTGGACGACAGCTCATCGTGGCGCGGCGTAGTCGAAGTGGTCGAAGCGTTGGGTAGCGAGACCTTCGCGCACGTTCGCACCGAGTCGGGGGACATCGTGCTGCGGCTTCCCGCACAGAGCATCGTGAGACGGGGCGACCAGATCGGTGTTTCGGTACGAGCAGGCGCAGTGCATCTGTTCGACAAAGCGGACGGCAAGCGCATCGCTCGAGTGGGTGATATGGCTCGCTGAATGGCGCCCCCAGCAGAGAACGCTGCGCTGATCGTTGTCGGCTCAGGCTCGATCTTCACCGCAATCATCTCCACGTGGCTTGTGCTCGCCCCCCCTGCGTTTCTGTCTCCTCAAGCCACGACAGACACCGCACGAGAGACCAAGGCCAAGGCAGCCAAGGCCGCCAAAGACAAAGACAAGGACAAGGAAAAAGCCGACAAGGAAAAGGCTGAGAAGGCGGACAAGACCGACAAGGCCAAGGACGAGAAATCGGACAAGGCCAAAGAGGAATCGGACAAGAGCGAGAAAGCAGAGAAGGGTGATGACGACGACAAGTCGATCAAGACGCTCAAACCGCTCACCGGCGGGCCTGCTCTCGCACCACCGCGACTTCCCACGCCGGCCGCAGCGCCCGCACCGATTGGCGACGATAAAGCCAAGCCGATCGGAGCAACGAAGGACATTCGCCCGCGTGTGATCCCACCGAAGCGCGGCAACGCGGACGGCCCTCCTCCTGCTGACGAGAAACCAGAATGACTGCAAAGCTAGAGAAGCTCCGCGAGGTGGTTCGCGGCTACGGCTCGGTTCTCGTGTGTTTCTCGGGTGGCATCGACTCTGCGTTGCTGCTTGCGGTGGCGACACAAGAGCTCGGGGGGCGCGCTCTCGGGATGACCGCCGTGAGCCCGAGCTTGCCACCCGGTGAGCAAGACGAAGCCGCGTCGATCGCCAAAGGGCTCGGTGCCCAACATGCCTTCGTGAGCTCGAACGAGATCAACGATCCTGGTTACGTTGCAAACGGCCCAGACCGCTGCTTTCACTGCAAGACCGAGCTGTACACACTCGCGACGAACGAGGCGAAACGACGCAACATCAACACCGTCGTGAGCGGAGTGATCGTGGATGACTTGGGTGACTACCGCCCTGGCATCGAGGCAGCACGCCAGCGTGATGTCCGGTTTCCGCTCGTTGATGCAGGCTTCACCAAGAGTGACGTACGCGAGGCAGCGGCAGCGTTGAACATCACGATCTGGGACAAGCCCGCCGCGGCATGTTTGTCGAGTCGCATCCCGTACGGCACCTCGGTGACCCCCGAGCGACTCAGCCGAATCGGTGGTCTCGAAGCCGAGTTGAAAGCGCTCGGCTTTCGTCAGGTGCGCGTTCGCTATCACGAGATGACGAGCGGACCGACGACACAAATCCTGGCTCGCATCGAGTTGTCACTCAACGAGCTCGCGCGTGCAGTTGATCCCGAGGTTCGCGAGGCGATGGTGGCGGCAGGCAAGCGCCACGGTTTCTCGTTGGTGACCCTCGATCTCGCTGGGTATCGAATGGGCAGCAACAACGAAGCGCTCGATCGTCGCTCGCTCAAAGTCCTGCGCTAGTTTCACTCACGAGACTGTCCACTTTGCTCGATGCAACGGCTGCCCCCGCAGCCGTTCGATCGAGAACAATCAGCGTCGCGCTTGGTGTGAGTGACTCAAACTGGGTCGCGTCGCTTCAACAGAATCAGCACGGCGATCAGACTGAAGAAGGTCATCCCCCAGAGCACTGCGAACGGGACGATGGTTTGATCGTACGATGAGAAGCCCCACGCTCCGCTGAAGTTCTCAGACGCAAGCTGCGCTTTGGCGCACATGAATTTGCCCGCCGTCAGGAAGTCATCGGGAGACGTGAGCTCGGGTTTCTTCAAATCGATCACCCAAGCGGCATCGTTCGCGACGGCCACACGCTCTTGGCTCACCACACCTTGAAACCCCCACCGGCTCGGCATCAGCGCCATGAGTGGTTTGAGCATCGAGTTCGTGGTCATCGGCACGATCATTCCTCCGAGGATGATCTGCGGAATGAGTGCGATGGGGGTCAACGCCATCGCGGCTTCGCTACTCGTGACGACGGTGGAGAGAATCAATCCGAGCGACACAGCGCAACACGCTACCGAGACCAGCGTCGCGAGCTCGACACCGAATGCTTTGATCCCGCCTTGGAAACCAAGCGCGAAGAACACGATGCCAAGAAGCACGGTGCACTGCACGACGCAGAACACACAGAGCAACAAGAACTTCGACATCATGTAGTTGAACAGACCGAGGTTCACCATGCGCTCACGCAGGTAGATCGCGCGTTCACTCACAATCTCTCGTGCGGCGTTTGATGTGCCGAACCAGATCGCAGACACGACGAGGAAGAACATCGCCGCCGATCGATCAGCGGTTGGCGTCATCGCCTTGAGCAAGTCGCCGAACGGCACTTCGCCGCCTTGAGGGTTGCGCTTGGAGAGCTCTTGAAGCGCACCGATGCACCAGAACGGCAGTGAGTCTTTCTGCTTCCCGAATACGAAGGCGAGCAAGATGCCGATGATCGGTGCCTGAGCGAGCATGATCACCGTGCCGCTCACGTCTCGAGTCTTCACTCGAAGATAGCGAGAGAGAAGAAGACCAAGCTGACCTGCGGTTGAAGGCGGCGAGTCAGGTATCGGATGTCTCGAGCCTTGCTGACCCAGAGCACGCGGCCCCGAGTACATGAGCTGGTACACCGACGACTGGACAAACTCGGCCTGCCACATCTTCGCGCACTGGTACCTCGCGACGTTACGCGGAGTGTTCGGATCCCTCGCTCTGAGCTGTTGAAACACGGGGTCTTCGCGCTGTTTCAACACGTCGAACATGTCGCGCGGGTTGTCGATGTTCGTCGGTTTACCGATCGTGTTGAGGTACGAACCGAAGAAGCGATACGACTCCTTCTTCGTGGGCCCGTAGTACATCGGCACGCCACCAAACCCCATGATGAGCGCGAGGTTGAACTTCTCGTACTCATCCTTCGCGGGTTGGTGGATCGTCATGATGATCGTCTTGCCGGTCGTCTTTGCGAGCTCACTCAACAACGTGATCAACGCGGTCGTGTCGTCTGCGGCAAGACCCGAGGTTGGCTCGTCGAGGAACAAGATCACAGGGTCGGTGACGAGCTCGAGGGCGATGTTCACGCGCTTGCGCTGACCACCTGAGAGAACCTTTTTCTCTGGCTTTCCGATCTCGAGATTCGCGAGGCTGTCGAGACTGAGCTGCTGCAGCGTGCGCATCACGAGCGCATCGATTTCTTCTTCGCTGTAGTCGGGCGGCAACCTGAAACGCGCCGAGTACTTCACCGCCTCGAACACGGTGAGCTCTGGGTGAACGATGTCGTCCTGCGGGACGTATCCGATCGAACCGCGCAGGTTGTCGTAGATGGCGTAGAGATCTTCACCGTTGATTCGAACTTCACCACCGGTCGGCTGCATATAGCCGTTCAGCGTCATCAACAGCGTGGTTTTGCCCGCGCCAGAGGGGCCCATCAGCGCGATCATGTCGCCGGGCAACGCCTTGAACGAGATGTCGTCGAGCAACGTCTTCATGACGTTGGGGTCGTCGCGATCGGGCACTTGCAGTGTGAGACGAAGCGCTTCGATTTCGTACTGCGGGCGACCTTCCCAGCCCGCTCCCGGCATGACGAACTGCGCGCCACCATCGTCACCAAACTCGATCACCAACGGGATCGGACCGATGTACACACGCTCGCCGTTTTGAACCTGAACGGGCACTCCAGGCGGGATGCGTTGACCGCGCACGAAGGTACCGTTTGCGCTGCGCCGGTCTTCGAGGAAGAGCTGCGCGCCGCGCTTCGTCAGCACCGCGTGACGACTCGAGATCTGCGGATGATCGACCCGAATGTCATTGTCGGGCGTACGGCCAATCGTTTTGAAATCGGGGTTGCCTGAACCCCAATCGAGCTTGCCCAGAACTGTTTGGTGTTTCTTACGAGGAGCGTTGGGATCCTGACCCGGAGGTGCTTGCGGGTTCGCCATCGCGGGGTTTGGCATCGACGGCATCGAGGGTTGCGGAGCGACGGGCTGCGGACCGCTCGGAACGGGAGCACCGCCAGCCAACGCTTGCGCCACCTGACCAAGCAACGCGACTGCAACCGGAATGGGACCAAACGCGATGATGCCGTTTGGATCGATCGGAACCGGCGTTTGTGGATGAATTCGAGCTGCGTTGACGTAGGTCCCGCTGGTCGACTGATTGTCGATCACGTGCATTCGATCGAGCATCACCGTCGCATGCGAGCTCGATACGGAGGGGTGCATGATCACGACCGACGCTCGCGTAGGATCGCGACCGATGATGAGCTGCCCAGGCGGCGCCTGTACCGAGCCGCGGGTCATGATCATCGCAACGATCACAGGGTGATTCAGCGGAACTGCTGCTTGGCCGCAGGCAAACTGAGTCTTGAAATCGAACGGCGCCTGAGCGCCTGGAGGCATGGGCTGGCCATTCGCGAACGTGGGCGCGTTGGCCTGGCTGAGAAAGACGAGATTGCCTTGCCCCTGGTGGATGATGCGCGCGTGCTCGGGCGCAACTCCAGGCGCTTGAAGGACAACATCGCAGTGAGGGGCACTTCCGATCAGGATGGTCTGCTTACTCAGGCCGGGGATCATCGCGCGGGACGCTAACACAAGCTAAGTGAGCGACCCATACACACGATGACCACGAACGTTCAGGCCACCTTTCTCGTTTCTGCTCCAGATCAACCCGGGTTGGTTGCGAAACTCGCAGGTTTTTTCTCGCAACTGGGGTTGAACATCGTCGACGCAAGCAATCACACCGATGTCGCGACCGACTCGGGAGCACGATTTTACATGCGCCTCGTCGTCGATTTGACGGCGCTGGCCACACCCGCTCCAGCCAGCGCACTTGGCGGCTCGGCATCACGAAAGTCGCTAGAATCAGCCTTCTCGAGCCTCGCTGATTCGATTCAAGCGACGTGGTCGGTGGGGTACTCGGACGTGGTCGCTCGCGTCGCCATCCTGGTCACCAAAGAGGCGGCGTGTCTGTACGACTTGGTATTGCGTCAGCGAAACGCCGAGCTGCCCTGTGAGATCCCGCTGATTGTGTCGAATCACCCGACACTCGAATCGGTGGGCGAAGGGTTCCGCATTCCGTTCTTCGTTCTGCCCGTCACTGCTGAAACCAAGCGCGCACAGGAGCAGCAGATCCTCGAGCTACTGAAGCGGCATCACATCGATCTCGTGGTGCTCGCTCGCTATATGCAAGTGCTCTCGGATGAGTTCCTCCAGAGCGCACCGCCCGTGATCAATATCCATCACGGCTTTTTGCCTGCATTCCAGGGTGCGAAGCCGTACCACCAGGCTTATGCCCGAGGCGTGAAGATGATCGGAGCCACAGCGCATTACGCGACGAAGGATCTCGATCAAGGACCAATCATCGAGCAGGACGTCGCGCGAGTGACGCACCAGATGAACCCGGAAGAGTTGGTGCGAGTCGGTCGCGACGTCGAGCGAATGGTGCTTGCGCGAGCGGTGCGAGCCCACCTCGAACGACGTGTGATTGTCGAGGGACGCCGCACCATCGTGCTCTAAGCAAGCGGACCTGATCAGTTACAGCTCGACCAGCAGTTCACTTCGAAACAAGTGTAGGTGGCAGCTACCGCGCTTTGGCAAGACGAGGGGCCGATCGAGTTGATGCAGCTGCAGAACCCCTCGATCGTCGTCTCGCTCTGGCAGTTGTTCGGCGCTGTGCCGCAGTACGTCGAGATCAAATCGCTTTGGGCAGTGCAGTACGCCGAGAGGCAATCGGGGCAAAGGCCGAGCGGGTCGCCGTTCACTACGTAGTACCAGTTGTTGTAGTCAACGCAGTCTGCGTAGCCAGGCCCCAAGCCAGCAGAGCCCGCGGAGCCACTCGAACCGCTTGATCCGCTCGAGCCAGAAGAGCCTGCGGACCCCGAAGAGCCACTCGACCCCGACGAACCGGACGAGCCACTCGAGCCGGAGCTTCCTGAAGAGCCACTGGATCCAGACGATCCCGATGATCCGCTCGACCCAGACGACCCAGACGAACCGCTTGAACCAGACGAGCCGGCCGACCCACTCGAACCCGAAGATCCGCTCGAACCGCTTGACCCTGAAGAGCCGTTCGATCCCGCTGATCCGCTCGAGCCGTTGGAGCCCGCAGAGCCACTCGAGCCAGCGCTTCCGTTCGTGCCCGATGAACCGGCTGAACCCGCAGAACCGGCGCTTCCTGCGTCACCCGCAGAGCCGGCGCTTGAGCCACTCGATCCATTCGAGCCGCCCGGACCTACCGAGCCGCCTGTCCCGCCCGAGCCACCACCGGACGAACCACCCGCGCCGCCGGTGCCTCCAGTCTCGCCATCGGAGCTAATCGCGGATGCGCATGCCACGCTGTAAACAGACGCGAGCATGAAAGCGAATTTGTAGAACGTTCCGATGCGCATTCGAGATCTCCGTGGCGAAAAGCCGAAGAAAGAACCTAGGGAACGATTGTAGACAAATTCTGTCCGACGCGCAGAATTCGTGACTTGCTGAAATCGCAATCGTTTCGTTCGGATGAGCACGAACGATCGCCAACTTCCGCGAGCTCAGAGCACAGGTGACGGAAACGCCTGGGCATCGGCGATCGAGGTAACCCCCACGGCAAGCGCGACGAGCCGATCGAGCCCGAGCGCGTTACCTGACGCTGGGGGCATCCCTCGCTCGAGCGCTTGCAAGAACCTCTCGTCGATCGGGTAAACGGGGAGCGATCGTGAGCGACGTTCGTCTTGGTCGCGCGACAGACGCTCACGTTGCTCAACGGCGTCGGTCAGCTCGCCGAAACCGTTACAAATCTCGACACCGCCGATATACAGCTCGAAGCGCTCGGCCCATCGTGGATCACTAGGTTTTTTGCGGGCAAGCGATGCTTGTGACGCGGGATAGTCAACGAGAAACACTGGCGTCGACATCGCCGCGATAGCGGGCTCAACGCGGTCGATCATCCGGCGAAAGTATTCCTCCTCGTCGTGCGTCGCGAGGGCGAGCGTTTGGTCGGGCTCCGTGTCGGCAAATCGCTGAAACGCATCGGCCACCGTGATGCGAGTGAACGGCCGACGAAGTGAAATTTCACGACCGTTCAGAAGTAGCCTCGTGTTGTTCAACGTCGCAAACGCTTCAACCACGATGGCTTCCGTGTCCTCGATCACACGCTCGTAGGGCGCAAACGCGCGATACCACTCAAGCATCGTGAATTCGGGGTTGTGCCACGAGCCTGCTTCGTCTTTGCGAAAGCATGGAGTGATCGCGAAACATCGAGGTACGCCACCGGACAACACCCGCTTCATTTGGTACTCGGGCGAGGTAATCAAAAAACCGCTGCCAGCGTCGACGGCGTCGAGATGAATGTCGAGGCCAGGTGACGGGACGATCAGCGGCGGATTGATCTCAACAGAACGCTCGCGAACGAACCATGTGCGAATCGCCCGAAGCACTTGATCTCGAAGCCGCAAATGATGGCCGACACGACGAAAGATCAACCGGTGGGCGTCGCCACCGAGTGGGTCCGTCGCGATCGGACGGCTCGTCTCGACGAGGCTCGCATCGAGCACCTCGGTGTTGAATCGATCGACACGAAGCACGACAAGATCTCCCGCCTCGATCACGGCATCAGAGGACAGCGAAAACGTGAGCGTCTCGAAGGCATCCGCGAGTACCAATGTCGACTCTTCACGATGCACGACACGGCCTCCGACGAGCCTCGATTGCGCGTCCCGAACAAGCTCGGCCCTCTGCTCAACCACATCGTACGGAGAGAGTGTGTCCATCGTGCCGATGCCAAGCACCAGAGGTTCTGCCGAGCAAGCGAGGAGTGCGTCTCGCAGGTCAAACGCTGGCGAGATCGACCGCCAACGAGGTAACGCTCCCATCGCTCAGTGGAGAACGAACACACGCGCTGCAAGGTCGAGCACGGGCCGCGACATCCATTCGCCCAACGCGACCAACAACGCGAGCCCAACAAGAACACGGGGCGCGTGCAGAAGAACGGGATCCGACCACTGAAGCGCTGTGAGCAACGCGGTGAGTGCGATGGAGAACAACCACATCGCGCCCACCCACGGCACAGCGATCGCCACGGTGATGAGCAGTGCCTCCCGAACCATCGCGATCAGAGCATCGGGAGACAGCAACATCACATCGTTCCGCCAGTGCCACCCGTACCGCTCGTGCCTGCAGTACCAGCCGAGCCTCCCGTTCCTGCCGAGCCCGCCGTGCCACCCGAGCCGGCCGTTCCACCGGCGCCGCTCGTACCGCCAGTGCCGGCGGTTCCACCGGAACCCGAGGTGCCGCCAGTCCCTGACGTGCCGCCGGTTCCTGAAGAGCCTGCCGTACCGCCCGAACCGCTGGTGCCGCCTGTTCCCGCAGTGCCACCCGAGCCACCCACGCCAGAGCCGTACACGCACTCTTTCACGCGCTCGGCGACGTTCTCAGGAGGGCAGCACAAATCAGCGTTGGTACCGAGAGTTTTGCCCGACGTGCACACCAATCCATCTTGGCAATCGGCATTGCCGCTCGCGAGCGAGCAACGCTCGCCTTCACCTTGGTTGCTACAGCCCGAACCGCTGTTGACAACGAGTAGGGTCAATAGCAGCCCGACCACACAACCTCCGAACATCCGCTTCATCGTGCCGTCTCCTTACTACAGCTCGGGCGGTTCCGTGATAGTTCAGCGCACATGTCTTCGCCCGACCCGTCCTTGATCGACCAAAAGACGCAGCGAGCGGCCCGTCGCCGATCGTTGAAAGAGGACGCCGTAAATCTTCCGAACATGCTCACGTTCGGGCGAATCGTGATCATTCCGTTTGTGTTGATCCTGCTCGATCGGGGTGGGCCGGTGGATTGTTTCTGGGCGGCTTGGGTCTACGCGGCAGCCGCCATCACCGACTTCTTCGATGGGTACATCGCACGAAAGCGCGGTTTGGTGAGCGTGCTCGGTAAGTTTCTCGATCCGCTCGCTGACAAGCTGATCGTGATGGCAACGTTGGTGTGGCTGGCCCAAATGGGCCGCATACCGACATGGGTCGTTGTGCTGTTGTTGGGGCGCGAATTCTCCATCACCGGCCTTCGCAGCATTGCGTCGAACGAAGGAATGGTGATCGCAGCAGGCGAGGGCGGTAAGTCCAAAACTGCGCTTCAGATGATCGGCATCCTTTGCCTGATCGTCGGTTACCCGTACGCGATCACGTTCGGGTTCGCCGACCTCGGCATAGTCGACTTCGCACACGTCGGCCGAGGGCTGATTTACCTCTCGCTCTTTTTCTCGATCACCAGCGCGGCCGAGTACGTGGGCTTGTTCGCAACGGCTGTCGAAGCGAAAGATCGCGCGTTGCAAAGCCGCTCGTAAACGATCGCGACCTCTCGCTCGAGCTCGTTCGCTCGACGGCGTAACCCCATGGCAGAGATGGTCACGAACCAAGGTTGACCAAGATCTGCCCTTCGCCTGAGAACACGAGCAGACCCGCATTCTGCGAGAGTGCACTATCGCTCTCGACAGGCTCGGCTTTGAGCGTGCCTGTCCAGCCGAGAACCGCAGACGGCGCGAGCACAGCCGACCCGCTGATGTCGAGCGATCCGACACGCTCGTCAACCTCGATCATCGCGATGCCCGACCCTGCGAGGCCCACGACCATCAAGGTCTCATCAGGGGAAGCGATGCGTCCGTTTTCGTAGCGAAGTGAAGGCTCGAACCCAACTACGTTTTGCTCACGCACACAGAGCGTCTGATTTCGTAGCTCAAGGGCAGCCACCGATCTGCCAAGTCTTGGTGCGAGCAGAAGGTA
The DNA here is from genome assembly GCA_046351315.1 of Polyangiaceae bacterium. Lineage (GTDB taxonomy): Bacteria > Myxococcota_A > Polyangia > Polyangiales > Polyangiaceae > JAXLYQ01. The sequence goes on along the minus strand of JAXLYQ010000018.1, from coordinate 54,870 downwards.
TCCGTTGCCGAGCAGTCGAACCAGAGGCAGCGGCCCGCCGAACGGCTCGGTGGTTTCTTTTCCCCGGACGATCCGGAAGACACTCCCGGACGAGAATGTACCCGACGAAGCCACTGCCACTCGTACCGACTCGGCACGACAGATGATCTCACGCTCGACCTGCACTCGAGCAGCGCCAGAAGGGTGAGTCGCGATGGTGGTGCGCGGAAACACAAGCGATCGCTGAGCGACGAAAGCGTCCAAGCTCGCAGGGCCACGGCCCGGATCGACACTCGGAATACTCGGCGCGTCATCCATCATCAACGACCCTGGAGCGAGCGACGGCGGCATCATCGATGAGGACGCGGGCGGTATCGACGCGGGAGGAGGCCGGAGCGAGGGCGGGCGAAACACGCCGAGACTGGGCGGCGGCGCATCGAGTCGAGCCATCTGCTCTGCCGCAAACGACATCGGGTCAAGCTCGACGAACGATTGTGCGGCAGGCCGAATACTCGTGGGCTCAACCGGCTCGATCTCGCCGGTTCTGCGCACACCGAGCAGCTCTTCCATGCGGCGGGCCATCCCTTCTTGACCTGCCTTCACGAACGCCTTTTGAGCCTTGACGTAGTCACCAAGCCGCTCGTGCGCGAGCCCGAGATAGCCCCACGCTCGGGTGAAATCGGGGTGCACCATCACGGTTTCTTCGAGGACCTGCCGAGCCGCGGTGGGTTGGCCGGTCTTCAGCAAGCAAAGCCCCAGATTAATTCTCGGAATTTTCTCGGTCGGGTAGGCGCGAACGAGCTGCTCGAAAATTTCTATCGCCCTTGGATACATACCCAGCCGAAAGTAGACGATCGCGAGCAGATCTTGGCTTTTGGGGTCGAGTGGTTGAAGGCGAAGAGCAGCTTCGAGCTCTTCTTTCGCATCGTGAACTCGGTTGTCCTGAAGAAGCTCACTGCCGCGGTAGAGGTGGAACAGAAAGTCTTCGCTAGTGGGTTCGACCATGGGGCTTGGGGCTCAGAGCGCGCAGCAAGTGGACCACGACTGGAACATCTGTGATAGAAACGAAAACGATGACGGTTACGGAGACATCTCGCTATCCCGCCGCCGGTGAGGTGATCGACGGGAAGTACCGAATCGAGCGCATGCTGGGAGAGGGTGGCATGGGTGCGGTCGCTGCCGCAACGCACTTGCTTCTTCGCGCTCCGGTCGCCCTGAAGTTCATTAGCCCCGACGTGATTCGCCTTCCTGGAGTGGTCGATCGCTTCATGAACGAAGGCGCGGTGGCGATGAAAATCGACTCCGAAAACGTCGTTCGAATTCTCGACATTGGTCGGCTGAGCAACGGCCTTCCGTTCTTGGTGATGGAGTACATGGACGGCTGCGACTTGGGCGATCTGCTCGAGCGAGAGGCCGCCGAGACAGGCTTCGCGATTCCACGCGCCATCCATTTCGTCCTTCAGATCTTGAGGGCGCTGCAGGCAGCCCACGCTGCTGGCGTTGTCCATCGCGATTTGAAGCCGTCGAACTGTTTCGTCATTGCGCGGGACGATGAGCCCGAGTTCGTGAAGCTCCTCGACTTCGGCATCAGCAAGAACGTTGGCGACGGGAACACAAATCAGAAGCTCACGCAGACCAACACGGGTCTTGGAACCCCGCTGTATATGTCGCCGGAGCAAGCGCGAAATGCACGCGACGCCAACGCTCGAAGCGATTTGTACTCCGTAGCGGCGATTCTCTACGAGCTGTTGACCGGGCGCACACCGTACGACGCCGACTCGCCGAACGACCTGTTGTTCAAGCTCTTCACCTCCGAGCCTGATCCCATCCAGAGCGTGCGTGCGGATGTGCCGGACGAGCTGGCGAAAGTGATTCATCGCGGGCTTTCCAAGAATCCAGACGACCGCCCAGCGAACGCGCTCGAGTTTGCCGATTTGCTCGTGCCTTTCGCGGACGATCGCTCGACCGCGTTGGTGGCGCGAATGCGTGCAACGACCACGGCGCGATTGTCGGCGCTGCCTGGTGAAGGTCGCCCGACGGTCGCACCCGCGTCAAAGAAAGGTGTTGCCTTCGATTCGATGGCCGCGACTGCGTTGGCGCCCGCGCTCGATGGCACTCAGCTAGCGATCAATCCCGGTACAGCGGCGGGCAAGACGAATCTCGATATGGGGATGTCGAACCCCGGAGAATCGCCTGCGCCGAAGAAAACGCCGATGGCGCTCATCGCGGTGGGCATCGCTGGGCTGGCCGTCGTGGGCACCGTCGCGGCGATGAAGTTTTCGGGCGGCACGACGACCACGCCACAACCGGTTCGTGAATCGTTGGTGACGAGTGTGGCGACTTCAGCCACCGCAGCCACGAGCAGCCCGCCGGCGACCACCGCGGAAGCCTCGGCGAACGTCGCACCAAGTGCCTCAGCAGCTCCGGCAGTTTCAGCGTCCGCAACCGCTTCTTCGAAGGGGAATGTAAAACCCCCCTCGACAGGTGGTCGAAAAAATGATCCTTTCGGCGCGGGTCTCGTACAGTAGTGTGGTTCTGCCGGTGGCCCACTCCACACCCACCGACTTGCTTTGAGGAGGACGTTCGTGAAACCCAACCGATGGACCGCTGCGATCGCTCTTGTCGCAACGACGTCGTTCATCACCCCGATCCTGGCCCCCACGATCGCAATCGCCGCCCCCACGAAGAAGCCCGAAAAGAAAAAAGGGCTTCGAGATTCGCTTAGCGGCGAGGCTCGAGAGGCGTTTGATCGCGGCGTCGATCTCTTTAGCAAGGCGAAGAATCCGGCGGGCGCACTCGCTGAGTTCGACCGTGCGTTCTCTATCTCAAAAGACCCACGCCTTCTTTACAATATGGCGGTCTGCGAGCGTGATTTGAAGCGGTATTCGCGAGCGATCACGCTGCTCAATCGCGAGCTAACCGAGGGTGCTGATTCACTCACCGAGGCCGATCAAACCAACGCGAAGAGTTTGATCGACGGTCTCTCGGCGTTCACCGCCCCACTCGTCGTCACGAGCAACGAAGCCGGTGCAAAGGTGCTGGTTGACGATCTCGACGTGGGCACCACGCCGCTCTCGCAAGCAGTCACGGTCGATGTCGGTGAGCGTAAGATCGTGGTGAAAAAAGAGGGCTTCGTTGACTTCACCAAGACGCTGACGGTCGCGGCGCGCACCCAGTCAACAGTCGAAGCGAAGCTCGAGCCCACGGTGAAGAAGGGCAAGATCAAGATTCGAGCGAACGGCAGCACCGAGCCCGCGACGGTGCGACTCGACGGCGTCGATGTCGGCGTGTCACCGTGGGAAGGCGAAGTCGTGGCTGGCAAGCACACGTTTGAAATCCGTGCGCGTGGCTACGTCACCGAGACTCGCACCGAAACGGTCGAGTACAACGACTCGCGTTCCATCGAGCTCGCACTTCGCCTCGATCAGGGCACAGTTCACATCGCGACGAACAGCGAGAAAAACCAGATCGTCGTCGATGATAAACCCGTGGGGAAGGGCACGTGGGATGGTCCGCTGGCTTCGGGGCCGCACCAGGTCACGGTGTCGCGCGACGGGTATGAGACGGCGACGCAGCCCTTCATCGTGCAGACAGATCAACCCACGAACGTCCAGATTTCGCTGAAATCCAAGGGCGGAGTGGCTTGGTACTGGTGGGTGATCGGTGGTGCAGTGGTCGTTGGCGGTGGCATCGGCGTGTACGCGGCGACGCGACCGAAGACGCTTGATCCTCAGCCCGGAACACTCAACCCCGGCGTCGCCCCTGTGGGCTTCCACTTCTGAACATGCGCTGGTGGCTTCGCCCCTTGCTCGTGCTGCCAGTGGCCGTGGGGTTGTCACTCGTGGGCTGCGAGAAAAAGCAGCCCTCGGTGCTCATGCTCGCGATCACTTCTGAGGCCAGCACGGATCAGATCGACTTTGTCGAAGTGGTCGTCGATCGCGCTGGTGACACGAGGCTCGCCCAGTATCGCATCGGCAACGGAAACACGTTGCCGGGTACGCTTCCGGTCCAGCTCGATCCTGAAGGAGACGCGAAACCGGGAGACAAGATCTCGATCACGGTGAGTGCGCAGGGCCCGAACGACGGCGCAGCGAAAGTCGTTCGCGAGTTCAGCGTCAACTTCGTCGAGGAGCGCACCAAGCTACTCCCGGTGCCAATTCGCTTCGGTTGCTTCGACGCAGAGACCAACAACGCGTGTGGTTTCGGAACCACCTGCATCAACGGCTGCGGGTCGATCGACATCGAAGCGAGCAATCTTGTTGGATTACTCGGACAGCTATGTGTCTGGAAAAAAGGCTCTTCGAGCTGCTTCGACCCGGACGTGCGTTTGTCGTCGAGCGATCCCAACCACTTTGCCGTCGCGCCGACGAAGCTGCTCGCGCAGCTGTTCAAGACTGGTTCGAGCTGTTCGATTTCCGCTCAACGGCACGCTCGCCGAGCCTCTCCAAGCTCAGCTCATTTGACCGCGCCAATCTGAACGTCGCGATCCACTGGCCAGAGGATTCCAGGCCGATCGCCAATACGTTCTAGATCAAGGCAGCGAAGGGTGGGGGATCGACGCGGAAACCATCGTGCTCCCGGAAGGCCTCTGTAAGAAGGCAGATGAGCCTCAAATCAGGCTCTCTCAACTGACGATGGCGTTTACCGATCTTTGCGCACCAAAAACGCCACTCACGCCAGTTTGCTCCCAATAACTCGAGGTCCGGTCGGTCAACCTCGAAGCGCGTCGGTTCTTCGACGTCAACGTCTCTGATCTGGGGTTGTTCTTCGACGTCGGGGTTTGGGTCAGCCACGACCACCGACAGCACGGGGGCGTTGTCCGAGGCGGTCTGGCCTCGCGCTGGCCGAGAACGTCAGCGAACGAACGCCTTGCGCTTTCTCCTTCTCGGTGGGTTTCGCCAAGGCAGCACACGCGGTCGGAAGAAAGTGCTGGCCAACATGGAGTTGCGCTCTTCGAGCCATCGAGCACGACATGGGCCATCCCGCACGCCGACGAAACGAAGGGAGCGGTCATCTGCAGATCGACGCGTTGTTCTCCACCGGGAAAACGAGGTGAACTCGCTGGCCTGCTCGGAAGCCATACACGGGTTCTTTTCCGCGACCGAGCGCGACGAGCTTCATACTGATCGTCTGGTCGTCCCGCCTCTTTCGCACCGCCGTTGGTGGTGTCGATCCACGTATCGCGCACTTCGAGCGTCGCGCTTGTCTCGTCGTGCACGAGCCACTCGGTGCGAACAGGAACAACGTCGCGACCAGCCCCTGGGGCGAGTCGCAACGAGCCCGATGCTGACTCGTTGCTCTGCCCAAGTTGGCGCAGACAACGAAGGCCGTTCGGCCCCGTCACTTGCGAAACATCCGCCCAACCCGGCTGCACCGCTGCAGCTTCGACCGACGGACGTTTACGTTTCAGCGCGCTCTGAGCACCACGCATCGACGTCTTTCGGTAGACCTCCGGGTCGTACACACGCGGAGCCTGAACAGCGACACTCAAGTAGTCGACGCGATCACTCGCGTGTACCTCCGCGGGTCGCTCCAGGCTGAAGGTCGGTTCAGGAGCGCCCTCGGGCAACGATGCAAACTCTATTTTTTTCGGTCGAGTTGGCGCCTTCGACAACGCCACCGACGAAGCGAGCTGAACAGTTGCGACGGTGAGTACGGTTGCCAGCTTGGCGTGTTTCACAGCGACCTCAAGTATGCCTCGAGTGCATCCAGATCATCCGGCGAGAGGTGCTTGGTGTGACCCATCGAACCATCGATGCCGACGAGCAAGTCGTGCAGCGTCGCGTATCGCCCGTCGTGATAGTAGGGCGCCGTTCCCACCAAGAACCGCAACGATGGCGTGTTGAAGTTGGCGCCATTGTCGCCTTGCGCTCGGCTCTGAACGTCGTGCACCTTGCCGTCGGTCAGTGTGCCGTCCTCGTGGTGGCACGAGGCGCACGCCGTTTCGGCCGACTCGAAGATTTGCTTTCCGTGCGAGACGCGAGCGTCGGTTGCACCGTTGGCCGCAGGGCCCTTCATGCCCTTCGTGTACGCCATCAACGCGTCCATCTCTCGACCGCGAAGGCCTGAGCCACGAAGCCTCTGGAACGTGTTGTGAACGTGATCGCGGACGCTGTCGGTCGCGCCCGTCCAACCGAAAGGCCCTGTGCTCGAGAGGCGGCCCGCAAGCATCGGCGTGTTGCGTGGACCTTCTGGAGTCGACCATGTCAACGAGTCGTCACGTCCATCGGGGTGGCAGCTCGCGCAGGCACGCCCATCGGCAGCAATGCGAGGGTCGCCGGCTGCATGGAAGAGCTTACGACCGAGAGCCAAATCACCTTCGGCAGCGCTCTTCGCCTTGCGAGAGAGCGTGAGCACCGTGGGCTTGTCGTCCTTCGCATCGTCGAGCGGGATCACCGACAGCGACTGATCAAACTGCGACCACACCACCAAACGCGTCGACGAGCTGTCGATGGCCAATCCGGTTGGGCCAGAGCCAACCGACCATCGTCGACGCTCTGCTTGTCGTGGGTCCGCCGAGCTGCCGTCGTATTCGAGAACGGAATCGATCCCGAGGCACGACACGTACACAGACGACGAGTCTTTCGACGCAATCGCCGCACGCGGGAGCAAGCATTCGCGACGAGAATCAACGCCTCGCCCGCGAGCGGTGCTGTTGAGCTTCAATGATGTCGCGAGCGGTCGTGTGGTCTTTGCATCGATCACTGCGAGGCTCGTCACCTCAGCCGCTGCGAAACCGTCGCCGTAGCCACCGGTCGGAACACGGGTGTCTCCCGGATCGACCAACACTTGTGGAGCGACAATGCGACCCGGCGGGTTCACCGTCTTCGCGAGTGCAAACCCTTGGCAGCCCGCCCGCTGGTTCGAACCGTCATCCTCGCCCATCGCCGCCTTCATGAACGACGTCTTCGATTGGCGATGCATCAACGCATCGTCGTCGCCGTGAAGGTCGACCGCGACGACAGCAGGGCGACCTTGCGCCATCAAATCTACCGTCGACATTCGCGAGCCGACGACGTGTGAAACGAACGCGCGTTTGCCGTCGTCGTCGACCACCACTGCACGCGGTTCACGCGGCAACGCCACCACGTACTTTCGAGCCATCGTGCCGCTATCGAGACCCGTCAAAGCGTGACCCCATCCGCTCGTGACGAGAATCGTTGAATCATCGGGAGTCGTCGCCATCGCCACTGGCTCCGCCGCGACGTCCACCTCACACAACTCGCCAAGAGATTGGGTTGCGTCAGAGCTCGGCTCGAGCACCTCGACTCGGTTTCGATCACGAAGCGCTACCACCACACGACCATCAGCAGTGACCACGAGGTGTGAGGGGCTTCCGGAGAGCGAGGTCACAGCGAGCTCTTTGCCGGTGTCGATGTCGACTGTGTGAAGCGTCGAATCGTCTTCATCGGCGACGTACGCGAGCGTCTTACCCGACGAGCTCACCAAAGCGACCGAGCTCGATGCACCAGGCCCCCCGATGCGTTCGACCGCGGCGGTTTTCGACTGCCGTGCACAAGACTTGGTGGCGGTCTTGCCAGCCGGCTGCGACGCGGTGGTTGGCGAAGGCGAGTGCCCGCAGCCCACCGCGAATGTTGCGAGTACCAAACCGAACCCCGACCATCCGAGCGTGTTGTTCATTCGCATCGTTCCCACCATTCCCACAGTTCGGGCCTTCTACGCCCAGAGCTGACGAGGCTTCCTTACGTTGCCGCCGTGATGCAGCGATGAACGCGCGACGGGGCGACCCCTTACGCTTCAGCCAGAATATCTGCTTGCCCCCTCGCTTTTTGCGGATCAGATTGCGGGGTTCCCTCTGCCCGATTCGTCAGGTCGGCTCTAATGGATCCCGAACGCTGACGAACCAGGGGCCCAACCCTGTTGTGGTGTGCATGCCTGGACTCTTTCACCAGGAAGCCTGAAGCAACAAAACAGGGCCCCACCTAGCCGAAAGCTAGGGGTTCATGTTGCCCACCAACGGTTGTGGCGGTACGGAACACTACTATGCGCACATCGAGAGCGGGGCGCGACACGGCGCCGTCCCGCTCAACTCGAACGCGATTTTCGCCTCGTTTTCATCTTTTCGTTGTTCTCCCTCGCGACTGTACCGATATCTCACCGAGTCGCGGCGCAGCCTTCGCCGACAAGCTCTCGCGCGACTCTCCCCTCAGGGGTCAGCTTCGACGGCTCCTGCGCCGACAACCCCGACCCCAGCGAATACGAACGGGAGCGGGAACACGAAAGGGCCGACGCCACCTCCAGTGGCCACGTCGCCCACAAGCCGCGGACCCTTGGGGCAACCCTATCCACCCGCTCGTTCGACGGCGTCTTTCACCACGAACAGCACACCGCTAACACCCGTGGATTGGCCCACCTTGTTTCGTCCGGGCGGCGCCCTTTCACCGGGGTACCCAAAGGCGCATCGTGAAACGTCTGGGGTGAAGCTTGAGCCGGTCGATGAAAATCACGATCCGATCCTCGAGCTGTTGTTCAATCCAGCGCTTGCGTTCTCTGGGAAGATCTCCGCTCGTATCGAGCTAGCGCCGTTCGCCTACCACGCTGTTTTCGCTGAGCTCAGCTTGTTGTCATTCGATGTGAACGACGAGCACGTGACGGGGAAGAGCGTGGACGTTGGCTACCATCTCTTTCCCTTCGGCCACTACGCGCGCGGTTTTTACATCGGTCCGCGCTACACGGTCGGGTGGGGGAACAGCGAAACCACCGTGCTCAGCACCTCGATTGGCGATGTATCGTATCGAGTGAAGGGCACGATGAAAGGTTTTGGAGCCGATCTCGGCGTTGTGTTCGTTCTCGGACCCATTTGCGTCAACCTGGGTGGTGGAGTGGGCACGGCCACGGTGGTGAGCGAACCGGATCCTGCAGTGCCGCTACCCTCGAATCTTCCGCCGAGTGTGCAGAAGCAAATCCCCAAACGGGTCGAGCAAGCCGTAATTTTGCCTGTGGTTACCGCAGGAATCGGCTTGGCTTTCTAGTTTCGAACGACCGCGAATAAGTCATTCTTGCGCCGTTTACAGCGAGCCTACGCGTCGAGTACCGTGCGTGAACGCATGCCCTCTCGACAAAACGTTTTGCAGCACGTCGTTCGAGATCCCTCGCCTGACCGGGATCACTTCCAGTCGCTCTCTCGACCAGCCGCAATGGTTGCCTTGGTAGCGAGCGTTCTGTTGCTTGGTTCTGGAGTAGCTACCGCGGGAATCGTCAAAGGCAAGGTGACAGGTGCTGACAAGCTCCTAAACCCTGTTTGGAACGAGGCCAAAGATCCCGCAGCGAATCGTTATTCGTTCCGCGAGCCTTCGCCTACGGTGCGCGCTGAGTTCCGCCAGTTGTTCGCCTACGCACCGAAGGAAATTTGCATCGCTGCGCTGGGTTCGTCCGCTGCCGCGGCGCCCGAGAAACCGCTGTTGTTCAAGATCGGTGGTGGTCGTACGAACCCAGTCACGTTGGTCGTGGCGCCGGGAACCACGCTGGAGTTCTTGAACAACGATCCGTTCCCGCATCGGCCGTACATCAAGGGCAACGCAACGTTCGCTGCTGCCGAGATGAAGGGGAAGTCGTCTCGCCAGTGGAAAGTCCCCGCGGGAGCCGCGGTGTATGAGCTTCTCGATGAGCTCGCGCCGAGTGTGCATTCGTACATCGTGTCCGAGCCGAATGTTGCTGGGGTTGCGTTCCCGCAACGCGATAACTCGTTCACGTTCTTCAACGGCCTACCGTCGGGCGACTACTCACTCCAGGCGTTCTTCAACGGAAAGAAAGTCGGTACTCCACGCCAAGTCAGCGTGAAGGGTGATGCTCCGGTTGAGGTGAAAGACGCGCTTCAAGTCGGCGAAGCAGGCGCAAAGGAGAAGGAGTTATCATGCTCGCTTCCCGATTTTGGTACGTGGTGATGGGCATTGCGCTCGGGTTCTTCATGTTCCTGAGTTACGTGAGCGCAGCGGTGTTCGACCGTGAGTCACGTCGCGTGATGACCGAGAGTTTGTCGGGCGATTCGCAGGTCGTCGGTTGGTACTTGAAAGACGACGCGCGACGCCGATCGAGTGCGTTGATCAACTTCGCCCTCGATGATGATCTCGTGAAGTCGCTGGCGAAAGCGTCGTCAGGAGGCTTCCACGAGAAGATCCCGGACGACGCCAAGAAGAAGGCGCACGATGTGTTGAAGAAGGTGAACGACAAGCTTGGAGCCGACACGTTCACTTCTCTGTTTGCCGTCGATCAACACGGTCGTGTCATCGCGCAGGTTGGCTTCCAGGAAGCCGCTGGGATCGACGACTTCGAGCTCGGCGGTTACTCGGCAGTCGCCGATGCGTTGCACGGTTGGATCCGCGACGATGCGTGGGTGCTCAACGGTCGTATTTACCGAGTCGTCGCGCGTCCTGTTGAAGGCGACACCTCGCAACCGCCTGCAGGCGCGATCGTGGGTACTCGTATTCTCGACGACGCATTCGCGCGCGAGATGAGTAAGCGTACCGGCGCCGCGATCGCATTCTTCGCGGCGGGTTCGCGGGTGGCCTCAGATGCTCCCGAAACGTTCGACAAGGGCCGTCTCGATGCGATCGTCGGCGACCTCGACACCGTCGTGAAAGACGAGAACTTCCAGAAGAAGGGGCGCAGCGAGGTTCGCGTTCTTCAGGGGAACATCGGCGTCATGTACGGCCGAATTCAGGGCGAAGCGTGGGATCTCAACGCTGGGTTCGCCGTCGCACGCGAAGCCGCGTTGGTGGGCTCGCCTTACGGATTTTTGAAGAAGGCCGACGACAACGACAAGAAGGCCGCACAGATGCCGTTGATTGGCGGCGCGGTGTTGGGCCTTGTCTTGATCGGGTTGCTGTTCACCTATCTCGAGTTCTCGCGCCCCATGGGCACGTTCGAGAAAGAGGCCGAGCGCATGGCCAAGGGCGAGGCGGATCAACTCACGCCGAGCAAGTTCCGAGGTGCGTTCCGCAAGGTCGCGACCGTTATCAACGACGGTTTCGAAAAGGTGATCGAGAAGGGCGGCGGCGCACGCAAGGCAGCAAACCTCGAGCAAGTGCTCGGCCCGATGCCCGCTCAACCCGTGATGAGTGCATTCTCGTTCCCGGGTGATGCAGGCGCTCCTCCGGTGGTTCCCGACACGGCAGATCCTTTCCAGATCCCGCCTCCTCCCGGAGCTGAGCCCGCGGCGCCGAAGCCTCCGCCTCCACGCCATGCGCCGCCGGCCGCGGCCAACGGCGATGTGATCACGCCGCCACCTGCGCCGAAGAAGAACGCGCGACCGGTGTTCGATGAAGAACCTGAAGCGACCGTGGTCAGCAAGGTTCCGGAAGACCTCATTCAGCGATCTGCCACGGGCGAGTTTGCTGCCCCTGCAGACGGCGGAGAGATGGCCGACTGGAACAAGGTCTTCGAGGACTTTGTGGCGCTCAAGAAGCAAAACGGCGAGCCAACCGAAGGGCTCACGTTCGAGAAGTTCCAGAACACGCTTCGAAAGAATCGCGATGCACTCGTTGCGAAGCACGGATGCAAGCGGGTGAAGTTCACGGTGTACACCAAAGAAGGCAAGGCCGCCCTGAAGGCGAGCCCCGTCAACGACTGACGAGATCGATAGGGAGAGGGACATCCATGGCGCGCACCCGCATTCTTGGTGGTCTTGCCACCGCGCTTCTGATCACAGCAGCGTTCACGCCTGAAGCTCGGGCCAATGGCTTCGACAACGTGGCGAACGGCACCGAGCAGTTCTCTCGCGGCGGAGCGTGGTTGGCTCGCGCGACAGATCCGCTCGCGACGTTTTTCAACCCGGCGGCGCTCTCGCGAAATCAAACGAGCGCGTCGCTGTCAATGAATCTGATCTTCCAGAAGTCGTGCTTTCAGCGACAAGGCCCGAACGGCACCAACGTTCAAGTCGGAAGCCCGTCGTACAACTACGGCGAGAACTGTAACAGCGCGGGAGCGTTTCCGAACCCGCAGCTTGCAGGCTCGTTTCGCATCACCGACAAGCTCGGAATTGGTATCGCGGTTCTCGGCCCTGCTGCTGCAGGCAAGGTGAATTACGGGCTCACGGGGTCGAACACCAAAGCACTTTCGCCCAGCCAAGGCGCCGTCAAAGAAGGGCCTGCAGGCACGCGTTATATCCTCGACGATCGCGATACGCTGGTCGCGTGGCCGCAGATCGGAATCGGCTACGAGATCACGAAGAACTTCCGAGTCGGCGCCTCGTTCATCTGGGGTATCGCAGTGTTGAACTTCGCCAACGTCTCGCTCGGTCTTCAAGGAGATCAAAGCAAAGACAAGACGACCGGTATCGTCAAAGAGACGGGTTCATCGGACGTGTTCGCACGCGTGAAATCGAAGGACTTGTTTGTCCCTGGGTTCACGCTCAGCACGATGTACACCGTCGGGAACAACATCGACCTCGCTGCGTGGTTCCATTGGTCCGATGCCATCCATGCGAAGGGCGAAGCAGACATCGAGGCGTTCACGTACGACTCACGAGGAAATCTATCGGCTGCCCCGAACAAAACGAAGACCCCAACGGGAAAGACCGATGTCGATGTTCCGCAGCCTCTCGAAGCGCGTATCGGCGGCCGGTTCTACATGCCGCGCGCTGGGGTCGCTCCGTCAGTGAACAAGGATCCCCTTCACGACGAGCAGTTCGACATCGAGTTCGACCTCGAATACTCGCACGACGCAGCGTTCGACAACTTGGGCATTCGCTTCAACGGGGCGCCGACTCAAGTTACGCCCGCCGGTGCGGCATCGCCTCTCGGCGAAGTACCTCCGAACGCGGATGTGCCGCAAAACTGGAAGGACTCGTACGGCTTCCGACTGGGCGGCGACTACAACATTCTGCCCGATCGCCTTGCGGTTCGAGCGGGTAGCTGGTTCCAGTCGTCCGCAGTCGATCCACGTTACGTTCACGTCGACTTCGTCCCCGCGCAGCGCTTGGCGCTCACCGTGGGCGCGACGGTTCGTGTTTCGATCGTCGATATCCAGGTGGGCTACGGACACGTGTTCTTCCGCAGCATCGACAACCACGGAAACGGCTGGTTGAAAGGTTTGTCTGCGAGCAAGGCCGACGGGTATCGCACCGACTACGCAGTAAACGGTGGAAAGCTCACCGCATCCACGAACGTCGCATCGCTTGGTTTCGTCGGCCGGTTCTAATCGTTGCGAATGATCGCTCGGGGGAGCGATCGTTCTGGAACGAGCAGACCAAAACTCTAGCGAGTAGCTGAGGCGTTCATCTCTTGAAGGAAGCGCTTCGCGGGAACGACGAACGGGCTTTTTGGATAGACCTGAACGACCTGGTTCAGTACCTCGCGCGCCTCGGTCGTCTTCTTCATCTTGAGATAGATCTCGGCAAGCAGAACGAGCGCTTCGGGCTCGAGCCCAGAGCTTTCGTAGTTGCGTAGCGCGTATTGCACCCGCCGAGCCGAAGCCTCGAATCGATCCTGCTTGAGGTAGTAACGAGCGACGTAGAGCTCGTGACGAACGAGTCGCCCTGTCACGTCGAAAAGCATGAAGCGAGTCTCGGCGATCCATTTCGACGTGGGGTAGTCTTCTACGAATGCGGTGAGCTCACGATAGGCATCGACGGTCGCAGCTTGATCACGTTCTTCTTGAGGCGGGAGCAACACCGTGTCGGAGATCTGCGCAACGAGTGCACGACAGATTCGGTAACGCGCGTAGGGAACGCTCTCGTCGGTACGGTGATCTTTCGAGAAGGTTCGGTAGCTCGTGATCGCAGAGGTGAACTTCTCTTGCTCGAAGTCGATGTCGGCGAGCCGAAGCTCGGCGAGTCGCGCGTACTTGGTGAAGGAGTATTTTCGCCTCACCTCGTTGAGGAGCGTGCGCGCTTCTTCCCAGTCACGGTCAAGAAAGGCTTCGAGCGCTTCGTCGTACGCCTTCTTCGCTTCCTCGGTGTACTTCAACGGGTTGCTCGGGGGCGGAGTGCTCTCACAACCCATCGACGTAAGCGATGAGACGGCCACGGTGACGAGCAGCGGCATCGCTGTGGTCATCCGAGCAATTCGACGCGAGTAAGAACGAAGCATGGAGGCGGCACGCGTCGTACAGCAGGGCGCCCTTGAACGCCAGTGGTTCAGCAGTTCGGATCCCGAAGCAAACTGAGCGCATCTGTACTAGAACTCGCCGACCATGACTGACAAGGTTCCCTTGACCCCGGCTGGGCAGGCCCGTCTCCGCGCAGAATTGGCGCACCTGCGCGACGTCGAGCGGCCCAAGGTCTCCCAAGAGATCGGCGTCGCTCGCGAGCATGGCGATTTGCGCGAGAACGCCGAGTACCACGCCGCCAAAGAGAAGCAGGGCTTCATCGAAGGGCGAATCAAGGAGCTCGAGAGTGTTCTCTCTCGCGCCGAGGTGATCGACCCCGCTGCGCTCTCCGGCTCGCGCGTGACGTTCGGCGCCACGGTGACCCTCGTCAACACGAAGACGAACGAAGAGGTCACCTACCAAATTGTCGGTGCCCCAGAAGCCGATATCGAAAAGAAGACGATCGCGGTCACCGCTCCGCTTGCGCGTGCGCTCATCGGCAAAGAAGAAGGCGATGAGGTCACGGTTCAAACGCCCGGCGGAGAGAAGCGCATCTACGAAATCGTCGAGGTTGTGTTCCGCTGATCTACCCTGGCCAGTTAGCGTCTTGCTGGCCAGCGTTGCACGGGTCTCTCGATGGCTTCCCACGATCCTTCACCACCACGGTGGAGCAGAACGCTCGCCGACGCGGTGACGTGTGCTCTGCTGCTCGTTTTCTCTGAGGCGGTAACGACCGCAATCGTTCGGAGAGTCGAGCTCACCGGCGGTTGGGAAGTCCAGCAAGGTTTGCGACACCTGGTTCTCATCGCCTGGGAGAGCGCGTTGCCGATCGCGCTTCTTTCAGCCGTTGGTTTGCGGGTGTTGAGGACACACCCGAAGAGCGCGCGTGTGGGCCTTACGCTGGTGGTGACAATCGCCGCGACGGCGGTTTCGGTCGGCGTGACCGGTGGCCGACACTTCGAAAATGGCGCTGTGCGAGCGGTGTTCTGTTTGCTGATCGCCGCCAGCGCTGCTGCGATCGCGTGGCTCGCGCTGCCGTTCGTACGTCGCGCGATCGTGCTTCGCACAACCGCCTCTGGTTTGGTCGCACTTGCAGCAATTGTTTTGATCGCAGCAGTGAACGTGCTGGTGCTCCCAGGGTTGTATCCGGCGTTCCATCTCGCGCTGGCGGTCGCAGCCGTCGTGTTGTCTCCGCTCGTTGCGCTTCTGTGGGCTGACTCGAGCAGCGAGGGGCGCATGGTGCCTGCGCTCGAATGGTCAGCGCTTGTCATCCCTGCGTTGTTGATCCCCGTCGTGCCGCACGCCGCGAAGAAGCTAGCAGCCGCGGACAATGTTCGTTTTGTGTTCGGGTCACACGCGTTGGTGCTCGCACCAGCGATTGAAATTGCGGCGAAGATTTCACCGCCGGTGCCCCTCGATGTCGAGGGCCCCACCACGGTGACGTCGACTCCGCGAGCTCTGTCTTGGCAGGGGCGCGACATCGTCTTGATCTCGATCGATGCGCTCCGTGCTGACCACGTGAGCTCGTACGGGTATACGCGGAAAACCACGCCGAACATCGATCAGCTAGCAACGAGCGGAGTCCGCTTCGAGCAAGCGTTTTGCGCCACTCCGCACACTTCGTATTCGGTCACGTCGATGCTGACCGGTAAGTACATGCGTCCGTTGTTGTTGCAGGGCGTAGCGGAGGACTCGGACACGCTCGCCGGCTTGCTCCGCACGTACGGGTATCGAACATCGGCGTTCTACCCACCGGCGGTGTTTTTTATCGATGGCCCGCGATTCAAATCCTTCGAGCAGCGATACCTCGACTTCGAGTACCGACGCATCGAGTTTGGCTCGAGCGCGCTACGTGCAGAGCAAGCCGAGCGCTACCTCAATAAAGCATCGCCCGATCGTCGACTGCTGATGTGGTTTCATCTGTTTGAGCCGCATGAGTCGTACGAGCGCCACCCAGAGTTTCCGTTCGGGGATCGAGACGTCGATTTGTACGACGGAGAAGTCGCCACCGCAGACGCTGGCGTTGGCGCAATCGTGAAAACTGTTCGTCGCCTGCGCCCGAACGCCATCGTGATCGTGACCGCAGATCACGGCGAAGAGTTCGGCGAGCATGGGGGGCGCTATCACGGAACCTCAGTGTTCGATGAGCAGGTTCGAGTGCCGCTGATCATCAACGCGCCCGAGCTGATCGAGCCTCGCGTGGTCAAAGAAGCGGTCCAAACCATCGACATTCTTCCGACCATCCTTTCAGCTCTCGACATTCCAAGGCCGGCACGCGTTCGAGGCAACGACCTGGGCACGTTGATCGCGGGTAAAGAAGATCCAGCGGTGCGCGATGCTTTCTCGGAAACCGACGACGCAACGTTGCTCGCACGGAAGAATTTCAGGCTGGTTTGCTTGCGCAAAGTGAGTGCATGCCAGTTGTTCGACATCGAGAAGGATCCGTCCGAGCGTCGGGACATTTCGGCACAAGCCCCGGATGTTCTCGTGTCGATGAAGAAGAGCTTGCAGGCACTCGCTTCTTCGCATGGTCGCTTCGAGTCATCGGGTCGGCGTAGCGAAGGGAAAGATTTGCCCGAAGCATTGCGCCGGGGGTTGGCAGGCGATGGCGATGCAACGCTCGACGTGGCAGCGCTTCTCGATGATGCAGATGTGGTGTTCCGCCGGAAGGCTGCGCAAGTGCTGTTCGAGCTCGCGCGACCAGAGTCTGCTGCTGCGCTTCGCCTCGCGATGACCCGCGACGAAGACGACCTGGTGAAACGATGGAGCGCGCTCGCGCTCACACGAATGGGTCAAGGGGCGATGCGTGTCGTCGAGATGATCGACGACCCCGATCTTGAGTGGAAACGACTGGCTGCCCTTGCACTTGCGGAAGCCGGAGACCGCCGCGGCGAAGACGTTTTGATTGCCTGGTGGTCGTCGAAATCAGCGCCTTTCGAGCGCGCGCGAGACATCGCGACAGCACTCGGCAAGATCAAGTCGAAGAATGCTGTTGTGCCGCTGATTCGAGGTCTCGAGGATCTTCGGTTGCGACCCTTCATCGCAAGAGCGCTCGCGCAGATCGGCGAGTCCGCGGCGCGGCCACCACTGCTCGACGCGCTCTCGAAAGAGCGTTACTTGCCAACACGTGCGGTGCTTGCCCGTGCCCTGATCGATCTTGGCGCACAAGCTGAGATGGCCCCTACACTCACGCGATTTCTCGGCACGCCGGATCCGCTCGACGGAGGGCTCGGGTTGGCCCTCAAGGGGAAGTTCCTCGCTTCGATCGGAGGGCCCGACATCAAAGACCTTCCGACGCTCACCGCACCACGTTCTAGAACGATTGGTCTAGATATCATCATCCCGCGTGCGTACAGCGAGGGGCACGAAGGAAGGACCCGCCTTTTGTTGCGCGGTCGCAGTCGCACAGGTGCGGAGCGTATCGTTCGCGTGGGGAAGGTTGCGCTCGCTCCGATGTCGAAGGACGGCAAGCGCGACACCTCGATCACCGAGCTAGATCGCACCGCCATGGTCGAGGTGAAGCTGCCCGCCAGCGAGCATGACGAAGAGGTGTTCGTCGATCTTCCGGCATCGATTGGGGCTGCGCCTGCGCGGGGGCTCCGCATCGCAGTCGAGCGTACGGATGATGTGGATATTTCGGCACTTGCGGTGGTTCCGCTCGTCGACGATATCCCGCCACCAGCACCCGAGCCGTGGACACCTCCGCCAGGCAGCACGGATGGTGATGACGGACCGTGATCAACAAAGCGGAACGGTTCCGTGAATTTCTGACGAGTTGCGGCTAGGGTACGCGCCGCCGTGTCTGGAACTGAGAACGAACTCGACGAAAAGCTTGCTGCAAAGACAGATTCTTCTGACGCCGAGCCCGTGCGCTCGCGCGGAAAACGCGTTGCTGATGACGACGCGGACGAGGTGGAGACAGAAGAGTCGGAAGGCAGCGAAGAGGACGCAGAGGCTGCCGAAGCTGAAGCGGATGAGGCTCCGGTAAAGAAGAAGGAGTCGAAACGCGAGCGACGGCGACGTGAGGAGGAAGAAGCGAGCGAATGCGGTGCCGAAAAGACCGCAATGCAAAGCTGCGTCAGCAACTCCTTCAAAGCGCAAGAAGCAGAGGCCGCTGCGGCGCCACTGACCGCGAGAAATTGTCGACGACGCGTTCGCACGAGGCCTTCATTCGTTGGGCAAGTGGGCCCAGCGCAACTCGGACGCACTTCAGTATGCGCTCGCCGCGGCGTTGGTGGCTGCGATCGGGTACGGCGGTTGGTCGTACTACAAGGGCGGCAAGATCGAGTCGTCCTCCAACGAGCTTGGCGTCGCGCTTCTTGCCGAGCAGGGCAGGGTGGTGGAAGGTACCCCACCCAAGGACGAAGACGATCCGACGCTCTATTTCCCCTCGAAACAGGCGAAGGTCGACGCAACGATCAACGCCTACCGAAAAGCAGCCACCGCAAACCCGGGCTCTGGAGCGTCAATTCGCGCGCCTCGGCGAAGCCGGTATGCTGCTCGAAAAGCAGAGCTGGGATGAAGCTCTCGCAGCCTATCGAGACGTGAAGAGCTCGCCGCTGGCGAATGCAGATGCTGACGTGAAAGCGCGCTCGATTGAAGGAATCGGCTTTGCGCTCGAAGGCAAAGGCGATCGAGACGGTGCTCAGAAAGCATTCAAAGAGCTCGAGACCATTCCAACAAGGGTTTCAAGCAACTCGGGATGTATCACCAGGCTCGATTGCTTGTCGCAAAGGGCGAAAACGCCGCTGCGGTGGAGCTGATCAAGGCCGCACGGAATGATCTCAAGCTGGCGAGTGCTCCGTCGACTTCGTACCTTACCGGAGTGCTCGATGACCTGCATCGAGTGGCAGACCCTGCGTCGGCGCCTTCGAAAGCTCCGATCGGCGGTGCGAACCGCCAACTGTCGATGGAGGAGTTCCAACGGCTCCAGCAGCAGTTCCAAGAGCAGATGAAGAAAGCCGCTCAGCAACACCCTGAGCAGCACGGCGGAGATCACGACGAGGACGAGGCTCCTGTGCAGGCGCCTGCGAAGAAGCCATGATCCGAGCTCGTTCGCTGCTCTGCGCGGTGGGAGTTGCCGGATCGATCGCTTCGGCGTTCTTGAGCGGAGGATGTTCGCGTTCAACGAGCGCAATCGCAGAAAACCCGGTTTGGCTCAGGCATCCGAGCGGTGCGTTGGCGGTCGTTCAGCGCCGTGCGGTTACGGATCCAAATCGAGTGATCGGTGAGGATTACGAGCGCGGCAAGCCAGAGATCGATCCGAAAAACCGCCGAGTCTTCGTGGGCTCATCGGACCGTGGTCTATATGCGCTTCGCGCAGACGATATGACCACTATTTGGCGCTATCAGGCAGCCGGTGTGGTTCAGAGCGAGCCTCTGTACGACGGAACGACGGATGTCGTGTACTTCGGCTCGAACGACGGCGCATTGTACCGCGTACGAGCGAGCGACGGCTCATTGCTGTGGCGATTCAGCACGAACGCTGAGGTGTCGCGGCGGCCGGTGTTGCAGGGAGGCCGGTTGTTCGTGTCGAATGCGAACGATACGGTTTTTGCCTTGGATCCTGAAAAAGGAACGCTCCTTTGGCAACATCACCGAACGCCGGCGGGAGGCATCGAGATCGCCTCGCACGCGGGGCCTGCGGTTGTTGACGGGCGGGTGTTCATCTCGTTCTCGGATGGCCGAGTGTCATCGTTTTCGGCTGAATCGGGGCGCGAGCTTTGGAACGTTGACCTTGCAGCGGAAGCCGAGCAGGTTTCTGGCGAAATTCCGCGCCAACTCGATGCAGATGCGACCCCGGTGGTGGCACGAGTCGAAAACACCACGCACGTGTACGTAGCGAGTTACGCGGGCGGGGTGCACTCGTTGGACGCAGAAACGGGCAGCCGAAACTGGTCGAACGACAAGGTAACCGGAATCGTTGATCTCACGCTGTACGAAGAGCCCGCGCACACGGGCGAAACGGGGAGCCCGGTGCCCGCACGGCGAATGCTGATCGCGACCGGCTCGAGCGGGATCTGGGCGCTTTCGCTCGAGGACGGCCGCGAATTGTGGCGCCGGTCGCTCCCGGAAGGTGGCGCTACGCCACCTGTGCCGCTCGCGGGGGCGCTTTTGGTCGCGACCTCGAGGTACGGGCTGTTCCTGTTGTCGCCGATTCATGGCGCAGTCATTGACGGCATCGAGACGGGTAGCGGTTTCGCAGCCACGCCAGCGGCGTTCGGCCGCCGAGCATACGCGTTTACGAACCAAGGCATTTTGCTTGGAATTCACGTAAACGCCCCGATGAAACGCCGCTAGTTCATCGGGCGTTGGCGGGTTGGTGAGCAAGCCTGACCCGCAGAAACCCGAGCGAATCGCGGGGCTCCGCGACAAGTACGCTGGGTGCACCCCGAGGTGACAGCGGGCGGATGCGCGCTCGTTTGCGTGACTGCCGGCGCATGAGGAGACCAAATCCGGACCTTCGGGCCAGCGAAAACCTGTCATGGGACGGGGCAGAGCGAACCCGCAGTACGGCAATCTCCGTGTCGCACGCCCGGAAATAGCCGCACGGTGATGCGTCCGCGGTGTCGCGTGGGCCGCCGAAGTGAGGGATGCGTGGTTGCGCCCAGTTCGGGGCATCTCTGAATCCACGTGGAGGAATCAGGGGACGGAGCAACCCAAGGGCGTCGTTGAAGTCGGACGGTGCCTACGAAATCTCCGCGGATCGCATTAGTTTACATAATACATATTATGCGACATTAGACCATGCGTTTTTACGTGTTTTCCGGGCACATCCCCCGCATGCCCACGGATCCGCACGCAACCACCAGCCACGCGCCCGTCTGCGAGGCTCGCCTTGGTGGATGTCTCCCTCTGGCCTGCTTTCAACGGATAGCGACGACGGCTCCCCCTGCCGCGAACCCCGCTCTCGTCCCAAACAGCACCGACCGCGCCGATCCCAACTGCCATTCGGCGTAACACCCCCGACGTCGCGGCTGACCCTCCGCTTACGGATTGCTCTCGCGATCGAATTTCTGCGCTGCCTTCAAAAACTCGAGGAACTCCCGAAGTCTCTCCACATCCTCGACAATCAACTCGCCGTTGTCTTGAACGTGCGCCAAGCGCAGCCGCCGCAACCGGCTCACAACCTCGTCAACCGTAAGCTCGTCAACGGCCACCTCTCGGGCAAGATCCGTTGGCGTCAACCGCAGCCGAACCCCTGCGTCCGTTTGCTCGCCGAAACCCTCCGCGTGCCGCAGAATCCCAAGCATTACGCGTGCCCTCACGTCGCGGTGCATCAGGATCTCGATCAGCGCGTCAGCAGATTCGAGTCGTTTCGCGAGCTTTTGAATCAGCCGCAGGGAGATCTCCGTGCTGTTCGCGACCATCTCCTCGAACCGGCGCGCCGAAATGACCAGACAGCGAGCATCCTCAACGACCGTTGCCGTGGCCGTCCTTGGTTTTCCGTTCAGCAAGGCCATCTCACCCACGAATTCGCCCGGTCCGAGCACGGCAATGGTGCGATCTTCGCCGCCTACCATCACGGAGATCCTTATTGCGCCGCTCTGAAGTACGTACATCACGTCGCCGGGCTCGCCCTCGCGAAACAGAACGTCGCCTTGCGCGAAGGTCGTTCCGAACCGATTGAACAGGTCGTTCATCCTATATTTCCCTGTGTTTTTGTTTCTTGAGAGGCCCTACCGTTACTCGCGACCGGCGCTCTTCGACTTCACGACTCGCGACAGCGCCAAGAACGGAACTCCCGTCGGGCAAACGGGCTCTTTTTCGCGGAGAACCCCTTCCGGAACCCACTCCAGCGCGCGGGCCGCAGCATCAAAATCGGGCATGCTCCTCGAGGACGCCAGAACGACCGTCATCAAACCCGGATACGCCCCGCGCGAGCTCGCGATCCGTGGGCCTTCTCCGACGTCGCATCGCCCACATTGTATGCACTTACTGAAGCTCGGAAGGTCGGCGCGCTCCTGGTCCGTGATCGGTGGCAGGCGATCTTCACGATAATTCTCAGCGAAGAGTCGTATTCCAGTCGGGCGCCCCATCAACCGCGCAACCAGAGAGCGCACGAGCGCGAGGCCCAAAATCCACATCGCGTTGAGGCGACCGAGCATCTTTCGCTTCTAGCTCAGGACGGTTACACCGACTAGCGGTTGCACCCGCGTAACCGCGTACTGTTACGGTGTTACAGGGGTGATTCAGTCAAGGGGTGATCACAATTCTTCGGGAAATCACAACATTCCCCTCGGCTCGGCGCCTGGCATGGCGCCTGCTCAAGGTCGGGGCACGAGCCTCACATGAACACCACGACCTCACCTCAATCCAACTCCGTCGAAGCTGCCGTAGTCGCCAACACGTCGGCCATTGAGGTCGAGGTGCAACTCGTCAACGCGCTCATCCGCCGCGATGCCGCCGCGTGGAGCGAGTTCCGAATCCGATACGACCGCTTGATTCACCGCTGTATCACTCGCGTGACCTCGCGATTCCCGAGCTACGTGTCGCTCGACGACGTTCGCGACATCCACGCGACGTTGCTCCTTCAACTTCTCGCCAACGACATGCACAAGCTCCGGTCATTCAACCCAGAGCGCGGCAATCGGCTTGGCTCTTGGATTGGTCTTCTCGCAGTGAACGCAGCGTACGATCATCTCCGGTCGATCCGCCGCGACACGAAGAACACGCACCTCCCCGAGGAGGTCCTCGTCTGTGAGAACACCCCCGACCCGCTCACGCTCTGCGTCCAGCAAGAGCAAGCGCAGCGAGTGAGCACCCTGCTCGAGGATTTCTCGCAACGCGATCGCCAGTTCATGGACTTGTACTTCCGTGAGGGTCTCACCCCGGAAGAGATCGCGGTCCGAATGGATATCTCGGTAAAAACCGTGTATTCGAAGAAACACAAGATCCAGAGCCGTCTCGAAGCGCTTGTCGAGACTGCTCAAATGGCGGCGTGACAAGTCAGTTTCAAGCCGCCGGCTGATGCCCATTTGCGAAGGAACGTGTTATGAGCGCCGCATGTTGCGCTTCCGCGTTCCTTCAGCCGTTCTGCTCGCTGGTGTTTCCGCCCTTTTTGCGGTTCTATCCGGTTGTAGTGACGGCGGTGGTGGTGATGCCGAGCCCAAACACAACCCAGACGTGCTCGGCTCAGGCGAGCGCATCTCTGAGGTGAACACTCGCCCAGTGCGGCCCACTGAGGAAGAGATCGTCTACATTTCCGGCGCGCGAATCGCTCACATCGACACGTTCGATGAAACTGGCGAGGGGCAAGTTGGCAACGTATTCCTTTCCGACTTTACTGAGAATCCTGGTCCAAACGAAGGTATTTTGCTTTACGGCGCGTCTTATTCTCCACCCAGCTTCAGGCCACGCATTGGTGATGTCGTGGATGTATCGGCAAACTATTCGGAGTTCCGAATCGATTTGTCGTTCATTCCCGAAGATTTTACCACGCCAGAGCTTACTGGCGGCCGGGTTACAGAACGATTTGACGCGGTATCGGAAATCCCTCCTCCGATTGTCGCGGTGGAACCTTTGTCTGATACGGCCACAGAAGACGAGCAGATCAACACGTTTGAGGGCGTGGTTGATCTGATCGACTACAAGCGCGGACGACCTTGGCTGTCGATGCTCGTCACGATGGAAAACGTGAAAGTGGCCGAAGGGTTGAGCGTGGATAAGGCAGGTCGCGCCTCCGTCGTCCTCGCTCCGCCGAACGGGGTTTCGATCGACGGCTCGCTACGACCCACCATCACCAACGAGCTATTTGACCTTGGCGGGTCAGGGCTCGACATTCAATCGGGGGCGACGATCAAACGCGTAACGGGGTACGTGACGCTGTTTAGTCATTTTCAGATCGCTCCCCGATCTGCGGCTGACATTGAGCTGGGGCCTTGAATTCACTGCGAGTTGGCGCGCTTGGTTGGGTGGTGTTCGCCGTCGCGGTCGGGTGCAGCAGCCCTCGAGCAGCCGTGAGCGGTCAACCTGCCCGAGCACCAACGGATTCATCCCCACTTCGGGTGGAAAGCGACGCGGCGGGAGCGGCGTACGTCCATGTCGAGCGCGCAGGCGACCCCTCCGGCGCGGTGGCGGTGGTGCTGTGGGCCGACGATCCGTTCCAGGCTGCCGCACTCGGGGCCGTAGTCGAAGCTCGCATCCGGGCCCATGGCGGTGATGTGGTTGTGGATCGCCACAGCGTCCGCGGCCGATTCTTCGTCGAATCGGGTTCAGCAAACCAAGCCCTAGAACGGCTTCGCGCTGCAATCTGGACACCCGTCTCAGATGGCAGCAATGAGCAAAAGCTCGCCCAAGCGAGGATCGTCGCGCTCCGCTCTGAAGTGCTCGATGACGCGGGGCTCGTTGACATCGCAGAGTGTGCGCTGCGACGGGGGCCGTTGCCGGGGACCGCGTTTCCCGATGTGACGAATGCGGGCGGGGCCTCGTTGCTCGAGTCGTGGCGCCGGGCGGCCGTCTCAAAAACGAGGCTCGCCTTTGCGTCCGTCGGCGGCGAAGCGCTTCGTCGAGAGGCATCCACCGCGATGAGCGTGTGGCCGAAATGGCCGTCCGGCG
Organism: Polyangiaceae bacterium; assembly: GCA_046351315.1. Classification (GTDB taxonomy): domain Bacteria; phylum Myxococcota_A; class Polyangia; order Polyangiales; family Polyangiaceae; genus JAXLYQ01. The sequence goes on along the minus strand of JAXLYQ010000018.1, from coordinate 30,288 downwards.
CTTCCATTTCAAGCCCATCGCCGCAAAACGACACGCTTGTGTACGGCTCCCCCTCGCTTCAACGAGGCACGGTTCGGCTTTCTGTCGCCATCCGCGGTGATGCGGCTCGTACCGTGGCGCTCGCGCAACGAGCAGGATCACAGACCGATCCTCTCGCGAAAAAGCTCGCCCAACTCGCATCGCCGTTCCGCATCACCAGCGCTGGGTCTTGGGCGACACCTGCTCAGGATTGCGCGCTGATCGAAGCAGAATCGACGATATCGTCACAAAACAGCGATATCGAAGCCACGGCTGGGGTGGCTGTCGGTCTGATCGAAGCTGCGTTCGCCTCGACGGCCAGCTCTCGGCTCGATCCACATCCTCACCTGCTCCGCGGCATTCAGGACCCTCGTGATGCAGCCGGCGCGGCAGGATGGTGGGCGCTCACCCGCCACGCGGCATCGACCGAACGAGTCTCGGTGGCGTTGGGAGAGTGGGTACCGACCAAAACGACGGACGAATCCACCTCCTTCAGTCAACAGTCTGCACGGCTCCGTACGTCCTTGGCGAGAGTGCGCGGCGCGCTTTCCCAGTCGGCGATTGAGCTGCGGAGCTCAACGGAGCTCGGTCAAGGTGAGTTGTGGGCGCTTGCCGCTACACCGTGTCCGCTCGCGGAACGAGCGTCCGAGGTTGGGCTCTCGGCCACGCTGTTGTTGTCCCAGCTTGCGGCAAACGACACGGACGACGGCGTCGAGCTCGAGCCCTGGATCCAGCCCGATGGTGTGGGTTACCTCGCTCATGCGCGGCCCCGAGACGGCGAGCCGAGTGATGCCTTGGCGCGACGAGTCTCGAACGCTCTCGCTCGAGTGTTGCTCGTGACGCCGCCATCGCGATTCGATCACGAGTCCACGTTGCTGTCATTGGTTGACCGAGCGGCGTCACCCGCAGTGCAGAAGCAATTTCTTCTCGCGACATGGCTCATGCCTCAGTGGCCGTCGCGATTGACACCATTGGGCTCGACTGACTCGCAAGCACGTGCGGTGTACGGCGCGGTTGTGTCTCGCTTTCAGGCGCTCGCGAGCGGCCCACTTCGGCTCGCCGTGATCGCGCCGATGTCATCCGATCAGCCAGCGATCCTTCAGCAAACGCTCGATACCTTCGTCACGAAAACAGGAGAGCCGCGGGTGTGCGTCCCCGTGGCACAAGAGCTTCCCACCGAGGCAGGAAATCACGGCTGGCCGTTCGCGTCGACCACCGTTGCGTTGCGTCTCGACGCCACCGATCCCACCCTCGCGGATCTCACGGCCGAGATGCTCATCGCGCCAGAGAGCCCAGTACGCAAGTCACTTCCCTCGTCGCTTTCAATCACGTCGCAACGATCCGATGTAGGGCCGTACCGCACGGTAGTTCTGTCGATGAACGGTCCAGCGACCGACATCGACATCGGTATCGCCAAGCTCAAAGAAGGGCTCACGACGCTCGCGAACGGAGGAGCTTCCGAAGACGAGCTGAGCGCGGCGTGGGTTCGTTGGACAGAGGCGCGACGGATCTCGAACGCGAAACTTTCGTCGCGTGTAGCCGACTTGTGGCGAGGCACACGAGCCGCGAGCAAGCCCACGCTCGACGCGTTGCGCACATGGCAAAAATCGAGCGTTCGCGTCGATCAACTTGTGGTCGCTCAGCCATACGCACCGCCGTCATCGCCGTAACGGTGCAACCAACCCGAGGCTGAGGTAAGAGCGTCGGCATGCCGTCATTCGACGTTGTATCGAAGGTTCCGTGGCACGAGGTCGAGAACGCTCTCACCCAAGCGCAAAAAGAGATCGCGCAGCGCTTCGACTTCAAGGACACCAACACTGAGCTCGAGCGCTCCGAGAAGGACATCATCGTTCGATCGAGCACCGAAGATCGTGCCAAAGCGGCGCTTACGGTGCTCCAGGAAAAGATGATCAAGCGCAAGGTGTCGACGAAGTTTCTGGACGTCGGCAAGGTCGAGCCCACCGCAAAGGGTGGAGCGAAGATCACCATCGCCGTGAAAGAGGGCATCGAGGCTGAAAAAGCCAAAGCAATCGTCGGGAAGATCAAAGACTTGAAGCTAAAGGTTCAAGCCGCCATCCAAGGCGACCAGCTTCGAGTGACAGGCAAGAACAAGGACGACTTGCAAGGGTGTATCAAGATCCTGCGCGACGAAGACTTCGGCATCGAGCTTCAGTTCAACAACTTCCGTGACTGACACGACGAAGCGCTCTCCGAAGCGCAAAGAGAAACGCTCCGCACCTTCGGCTGACGCCACTCCCACTCGTCGATGGTTCGGCACAGACGGCATTCGAGGCATGGCGAACGAGCCTCCGATGACGCCCGAAATCGTCATCAAGCTCGGGCGTGCTGTCGCCGCGGTCGCTCAGCGCGATACGACGCGACCGGTAAGAATCGTCGTGGGCAAGGACACACGACTGTCTGGCTATATGCTCGAAACCGCACTGGCCGCCGGCATCTGTGCATCGGGGGGCCGCGTGATGCTCTGCGGCCCGGTGCCCACGCCTGCGGTCGCTCACCTCACTGTGAGTATGCGCGCCGACGCTGGGCTCGTGATCAGTGCATCGCACAACCCATTCGGCGACAACGGGATCAAAGTCTTCGGCCCAGATGGGTTCAAGCTCCCCGACTCGGCGGAGGCCGAGATCGAACGCTTGATGGACTCGCCTGATCTCGATGCAGTCCGCCACACCGGTGCCCACATCGGCCGCGCCGAACGGATCGAAGACGCACGAGGGCGGTACACCGTCTTTTGTAAGAGCACCTTCCCCAAATCGCTCTCGCTCGACGGGCTGCGTATCGTCGTCGATGCCGCGCATGGAGCTGCGTACCGGATCGCTCCCGCGGTGTTCGCGGAGCTCGGCGCGGATGTGATCCCGCTTGGAGTGAAACCCAACGGCAAGAACATCAACCACAACGTCGGTGCTCTTCACCCTGAGAACGTAATTCGTGAGGTCATCGCGAAACAAGCTCAGCTCGGTGTGGCGCTCGATGGTGACGCCGACCGTTTGATCCTCGTCGACGAGAAGGGTCGCATCGTCGACGGCGACGCAGTGATGGCGTTGTGCGCCACGAGGATGCACAAGCGAAATCAGCTCGCGAAGGGCACACTCGTGTCGACGGTGATGTCGAACCTGGGGCTCGAGCGCGCGCTAAAAAAAGCCGGCGCAAAGCTAGAGCGCACTGCCGTTGGCGATCGCTACGTGGTCGAGCGTATGCGCGAAGGCGGTTTCAATTTTGGTGGTGAGCAATCGGGCCACCTCGTCTTTCTCGATCACGCAACGACGGGCGATGGGGTGATCGCAGCCCTTCAGGTTCTGTCGATCTTGCTCGAAGAGCAGCGACCCTTTCTGAAGCTTGCCGACTCCGCGATGGAACGTGTCCCGCAGGTGCTCAAGAGCGTCACGCTTGGGGCTCGGTTGCCGCTCGAAGCGATGACCACGCTTGCGAAGGAGCAACGCGCCGCCGAGAAGAAGCTTGGCAAGAACGGTCGCATCCTGGTTCGGTGGAGCGGAACGGAGCCAAAGCTTCGCGTGATGGTCGAGGGCGAAGACTTCGGCGGCATCGCGAAGATGGCCGACGCTCTCATCGAAGCCGCTCGTGCGGACGTCTCGCCGGTCGTCGAAGAATGAGCAACCCGACCTCGCAGGTGTTCGGCGCTGAGACGATCTCGAGAACCTTCGTTGAAGGCGCTCAACAACGACGAGTGCTGACGAATGTGAGCCTCGCGATCGACACCGGCGAGCTGGTTGCCATCACAGGAGCGAGCGGCTCAGGCAAGACCACCCTGCTCTCGATTCTTGGTCTTCTCGATCGTGACTACGAGGGGACGCTGCGAGTGTTCGGAAAGAACGTGCGTGAGCTGAGCGAACGCGAGCTTGGGCGCTTGCGAAACGAACGGATCGGCTTTGTCTTTCAAGCCTTCCATCTCATCGCCGATGCCACGGTGCTCGACAACGTACTGACCCCCGCATTGTTTGCCGATCGAGATCGCATCCAGCGGCGTGACGCAGAAGAAGCGCTCGAACGAGTGGGCCTGCGTGATCGCGCAGAGAGCCTGCCCCGTTATTTGTCTGGAGGTCAGCGACAACGCGTCGCGTTCGCTCGTGCATGGGCACAGAAGACCGACGTGCTTCTATGTGATGAGCCTACAGGAAACCTCGACTCCAAGAGCGGAAGAGAAATTCTCGATCTGTTGAAGTCGTTCCATAGCGAGGGCAAGACGATCGTGGTCGTGACTCACTCGGAGTCGCTCGCGTCTGCAGCCACCCGTCGAATCTCGCTTCGAGATGGCTGTATAGGGAGCAGTGAATGAGGTTCGCATCGCTCGCTCAACTCGTGGTTCGCGACGTTCGAAGATCACGAGGTGCACTCACCACGGCAACCTTCGGCATCTTTGCAGGAACAACCGCGCTCGTGTTCTTCTTGGCGCTTGGGTTGGGCGTGCGGGCAGTGTTGTTGGGAGAGGTGTTCCCGCTCGATCGTGTCGAGCTCGAGCCGCGACTCACACAAGAGCCCGGTTTGCTCGATATGTTGTGGGGCGGCTCTCGGGCTCCGCGAGGGATCCCACAACGCACGGTCGCGAAGATCCAAGCCGTACCAGGTGTCACTGCGGTTCACCCGAAACTTAGGTTCGCGTTCCCCACGGGAGCATTCGGCGGCAAAGAGATCATCGGTCACGACGTGGGGACTCACGAAATGCTTGCCGACGGAGTCGCCCCCGAGCTCGTAGCAGGTGATGTGAAAGGTCCGAACAAGTTCGAAGACCCAATGCAACGAGCGACCGCAGTGTGTCGTGTGGATGCGGACTGCACCTCACCCAACTATTGTGAGATCGCGTCGACTGCGAAACAGGGTTTGTGCTCGGCTCCTGTGCCTGTGTTGGTGAGTCGTTACCTCGTCGAGGTCTTCAACAAGGGTCTCGCTCCTGCACATGGTTACCCGCCGGTGGGCATGAGCCTGATCAGTCGCGCGGAGGGGATCACGTTCGAGCTCGAGCTTGGAGTGTCGCTGCTCGGACGCGCGAAACAGGGATCACCTCGACGCGTCAAAGCAAGGGCCGTAGGTGTGTCGTCGAGCGCGATCGATCTCGGCATCACCGTGCCCCTCGATGTCGTTCGACGTTGGAATCGTGAGTACGCAGGAGACACGGCGGCCGATGAGTTTTCTAGCCTTCTCGTAAAAGTCGCTAGCCCAACGGACGTGGCACGCGTGGTGGCAGTTGGCTCCGACGACGCGCTCGATCCGAAAGATACAAGAGCGCGCGATGTGTCGCTGTTGGTCAACGGGATCATCGCGCTTCTGTCACTCGTTTCGATCGCGATGCTCGTCGTCGCGGCATCGAACATCGCGTTTACTTTTCGCGTGCTCATCCACGATCGCCGCTCTGAGATCGGGTTGTATCGAGCCCTCGGAGCAACGCCGACCGACATCAAAAATTGGATCCGGCATGCTCGCAACCCTCGTTGGCTTGGCGGGCTCAGCGCTCGGCGTGTTTGCCTCTCGAGCACTCGCCGTGGTTCTCGACAAGCTCGCCGCCACGAAAGTGCCGGACTTCCCGTTCAAGCCGGAATCGTTTTTCCTCTTCCCGTGGTGGCTGACCGTCGGAGCGACGCTGTTCGGCGCTGGTTTCGCATTCGTGGGTGCGTGGGCGTCGGTTCGGCAAGCGTCGCGACTAGATCCATCGCGTGTGCTCACAGAGTCGTGAGATGATAACCGAACGCGCCCGATGACGACCCCAAGCCTGCAAAGCACTCTCGAAAGGTTGTACGCACTGACCCCCAAAGGTGCGCAGCTCGGCCTCGACAGGGCACGTGCAGCATCGGAAGCGTTGGGCTCGCCACACAAGATTCCGCACTACGTACACGTGGCAGGCACCAACGGAAAAGGCAGCACCTCTGCGTGGGTCGCCGAGATGGCGAAAGCCGCCGGGATGAAAGTTGGGCTGTACACTTCGCCTCATCTCTGCCGGTTCGCCGAACGCATCCGCATCAACGGTGAGCCGATCGCGGATGACACACTCGCTTCTGTTCTCGATCGCGTGATGAACGTGTCGAGCGAGCTCACGGTGTTCGAGGTCGCCACGATCGCAGCGATGCTCGCGTTCAAAGAAGCGAACGTCGATCTCGCCGTGCTCGAGGTGGGGTTGGGCGGGCGGCTCGACGCAACGAACATCGTCGAGGGCGATGGTGTACAGGCGATCACGCGCATCGCGTTCGATCACACGGCGTTGCTTGGAGGAAGTCTCTGGGCGATCGCTCGTGAAAAGTCGGGCGTGATGCGTCGGAACCAGCGTTGCGTGATTGGCAAGTTGCACCCCGATGCACATGCGAGCGTTCTGCACGCCGCCGAAGAAGCCGGTGCGGTCGTCGTCGAAGCTGGCTCGCCGCGCGACGAGTCGATTCTGGATCAGTTCCCCCCTGCCCTGCTCGGTGGTTTTCAACGATCGAATGCGACGGTGGCGGTCGCTGTTGCACGAGAGCTCAACTTGCCGATCTCAGCGATTGGCTCGGGGCTTACGTCCGTGTCGTGGCCGGGTCGATGCGAGCTGATCCGCCATTCAACCGGGCCCATCTTGCTCGACGGCGCGCACAATCCAGACGGCGCTTTGGCACTCCGCAACGTGCTTTACTCGCTGTCCTCCGCGTTCTTGAGAAAGCGGGTGGCTCTCGTGTTCGGAGCGATGGCCGACAAACGATGGAAGGCGATGCTCGAGCGACTCGCTCCGGTAGTGGGCCCACGTGTTTACGTCGAGCCATCATCAGGGTCGCGACAAGCCGTGTCGACCGTTGCACTCGATGCGTTTTCGAAAGGTGAGCGCGCCTCCTCGGTAAAGGAAGCTCTCGCCACCGCACGTTCACTCGTGGGCCCGAGCGGCTTGGTCGTCGTGTGTGGATCGCTCTATTTGGTCGGCGAAGCGCGGGCGATCTTGTTTGGTCTCGATCGCGATCCTCCGCTGGCGTTTTGAACCGGCGAGGCAGACTCGCTCCGCATCACGCCTCTCGATGGGTGGAGCGATCAATCGATCGGGCACCACACACGAAGCATCACGGCTCCGGGCTCGAACAGCTTCACATCGATCCGACGTACGCGTGAAGGCTCGCAAGGCAGATACCTACCCAATCGCTCGGCCACGAACTTTCGACGCTGAGCATCGCTCGAACGAGCGTTGAGCTCGGTCTCGGGCACGACGTAGGTCTTGAGCTCAAGAGCATCACAAGCAGGCGCGCGATCCTCTGCCGATGCACGTCGCACCGCTTCGGCAGCCGGCTTATCGGCAGACGCGAGCGTACGCCGCGCCGCCGACGCAACCGCCGAGCCCGAACGTCGCCCCCCCGGTTGTGCCGGCGCTGCGGGTTGGTTCTGCGGCGGAGGAACGCTCGAGCTAGCTCTCGTCGCACCACGAGAGCGCTCGACACTCAGCACACCTCGGCTCGATCCGGTGCTCGCTGACGTGGGCGTCGTGGGTAGAGAGCCCATCGCCGAGGTTTGGGGAACCATTGTGTCGCGTTCTGCGAGCTCCTCGTCATCCTCGATCGCCGACAGATCGATCGACGGCAACGATGAGGTCGTCACTTGTATCGACGGCATTGACGAGCGTTGAGCTGCCGAGCCGAGCGGTGCCCCATCGATTTCGATCATGGGCATTGAGCCCGCACGAACATCGATCGACGGCATCGAGCCGCCAGCGATCATCGATGGATCGAACGGAGACTCACTCATCTCGATGTCCGGAGCGGATGCGGTGGGAGCTCGCCCCTGCGCATCATCAGGATGAGCGGCATCGAGCGGAACGTCGTGATAGCTGATGGTCATCAAAGGTGCGCGAGGCCAAGGCGTACCTCGAAGGTCGTCCCGAACTTCGGTCAACGTCCTTCGGCTGATGTCACCCTCTTCGACAGAGATTTCGGGAGGGCTCGCCATCGGTGGCCGCGCACGCCCGCCTGGAACACTCTGACCTCGTTTTTGGCCCTTCGGGGTCTTCCCTTCAGACATCCGATCACGCACTTTGGCATCGGAAACGATCGACGGATAAGAAAAAGATGACCGAGTCCGAATTCGACCTTATCGCCGACAAGACCCTACGTTCACTACAACGCGCGCTCGACGAGCTAGACGGTGTCGAAGCCGAGCTTTCACAGGGCGTTCTCACCATCTCGTTTGAAGCGGGTGCGCCTTACGTAGTGAACAGTCATCGCGCTGCGCTTCAGATCTGGATGGCCGCCGAACGCACGGCTTGGCACTTCGACCCCATCTCATCACAAGAGGGTTTGACGTGGGTCTCGACGAAGGCGCCAAACGAAGAGCTTCGCGGCGCGCTCGCGAGTGTGCTGTCTCGAAAGCTGGGGCGCAGCGTCGCACTCAGTTGATCGATTCTGTGTTTCGGTTCGGTTCTTTCGTGCGGGGAGGCAACGATGGACGACAAGACGCGAGAGCTGTTGCAACAAGGGCGCGATCTCTACGAAAAGAAAGAGTACGCGAAGGCTGAGCCGTTGCTCGAGCAGCTCGCTGCATCAGGCATCAAGTACGCAGACGTGTACGATATGCTTGGCGTGATCGCGCAGATGCGAGGTGCGCTTCGAGACGCTCGAGATCTCTTTCGCAAGGCGCTGAGCATCAACCCCAACTACACGGATGCTCTGCTCAATCTCGCTGTCGCGCTCAATGAGCTGCGCGACTACGACGGCGCGAAAGAGGTCTTCGATCGACTCAATCATCGGTCGTCCAGCACACCAGGCGAAATCGAACCGTTTGCTCGCGGCAAGATCGCCAACATGCATGCTGAGATATCGCAGGCGTACCTCGATCTTGGGATGCTCAAAGAAGCGACCGACGAGCTCGAACGCGCGGTGGCACTTGCACCAACCTTCGCTGACCTACGCGTGCGCCTCGGTCTGCTGTATCGCGATGGCGGCGATCTCGAAATGGCACGTCGCGAGCTCGCTGCTGCGGTGCATGTGAACCCTCGCTACTCGCGCGCTCAGCTATTGCTCGGGTCAACACTGCTGGCGCTCGGAAACACGTCGGGGGCACGAGAGGCGTGGCTCACCGTGCTTCAGAACGAGCCCGACAACGCACGAGCGCAGTCGTACCTCAAGATGCTCGATGAATCTTCGAGCACTCGATCAACCAAGGGACACTAGCGGATGAAGAGTTTTCGAGCTGGGCCGTTGCTCGTACACGCAACGGGTGGAAGTGACCGCGATGGCGGAGGCGACGGCCCTGCGGTGTTGCTCTGTCACGGGTTCGGTGCACCTGGCACCGACCTCGGTTCGTTGGCTCGTGTGATCGACGCTGGTCCCAACACCCGGTGGTTCTTCCCTGAAGCGCCGATCGAGCTCGACCTTGGTTGGGGTCAGCGCGGTCGCGCCTGGTGGGAGATCGACATGATGGAGTACCAGCGGCTGATGATGATGGGTCGTTGGGCCGAGCTGATGAATCGAATGCCTGAAGGCTTGGTCGCCGCTCGACAAGCACTCGACGAGTGCATCGCCGCGCTCGGCCTCGATCTATCGAAGACCGTGATCGGGGGCTTCTCTCAAGGCGCGATGATCACCACCGACCGCACGTTGACTGGCACGCCGGGTCGCGGCTTGGCGATCCTCTCAGGCTCCATCATCGCACGTGAGCGTTGGGCACCTCGCTTCGACACGCTGCCAAAAGGGTTCGAGGTGTTCCAATCCCACGGCCGACAAGATCCCATCTTGCCGTTCGCAGGTGCTGAAACGCTCCGCGAGCAACTCACCCAGGCGGGAGCAAATGTGAGTTGGGTGCCGTTTCAAGGCCAGCATGAGATACCTGGAGCGGTGCTCAACGGGCTCTCGGCCTACCTCAAGGCGAAGCTGGCCATCTGATTCGACGCGGTCGAGCAAGGGTCGGCTCGACCGCAGTGCGATCTCAGACGCGTTCAACAATCACGTAGATCAAACCGTCTGGGTGGCCGAACCGTAGTACGCCCGCTGCCTCGATCGACTTTGCCACCACTGCGACGAGCGCCGAGCATGTGGCCTCGTCGGTTGCGAATTGGGGCGTCGAGATTTCCCACATGTCGCGCGGAGTGACACGGTCCACCACGGCGCGACAACGGCTCGCTGTCGAAGACGGTACCGATGGGTTCGAGAAGGCCCAGGCCCACGTTCGAGGAGCGCGAGAGAACGATCCGAGCAGCACGACCGGCACTTCGCGCTCACCCCCCTTCGAGTCGTCTACGAACGCGACCGAGCGTTCCAGATCGAGCTGCACCGTCGCGGGTTGGACTCCCTTCTCGAGCATCGTTCGGTTTTGGTGCTGCATCCACTCGAGCGCCTCGCTGCGAAGACGATCGAACGACGCACTCGGCGCACGAACGAGCCCGGGCAGAAACGCCATCCCGCCCGTGCCGACGCGCACGAACGTGCCTCCCTCGAGCAGCTCGATGTCAGCTTCTTCGAGTGACGTGAGCGCATCGACGGCACTTGCCAACGCCGGAAGCCAAGCTCGAATCGCAGTGCCTCCGAGCGCCGCGTCTACCTTGCGCTCGTCACCTACGAGCTCGTCGACATCGATACTCGCGACGGCAAGCTCTCCGTCCCCCTTGTGTTGCACCCCAACGAGGATGCGGCCCCACTCACTGGCGGCGAAGTGCTCGAACAACACTCCACCAATCTCGGACAGAATTTCTTCTCCGAGTCGCGCACGTTCATCGATCGTCATTCGAGCTCAGCCTCACCCGCCGCGGTTACCACGAGATCGCCCGTCAACACACCACGCTGCCCGAGAAGTCGATCAGCCACGGTACGAAGTACGCTCGCCTCATCACGCAACACCAACACCTCGAGCGCTCGTGTCGCACCCAGCGGTACATGGAGCGACGAGATCACGCTCTTGCCACACTCACGCTCAATCGTACGGATGCGATCGATCGTGTCGCGAATGGTCACGTCATACACGAGAGAAATGGTTGCGACGGCCACACCGCCGACACTCCACTGATCGCGAAGCAACGCGGCCCTCACTAGATCGCGCAATGCTTCGGAGCGATTCTCGTAGCCACGTCTCGAGATGCGTTCGTCGAAACGTTCGAGAAGAGACCGCTCCATCGCGACACCGAATCGAACCAAATCGCTCATCGATCCGCACTGTACACACAACACTTGCGTGCGCACCTCACACGCGAGCATCGCTGCCGAGGAACACTCAATGGCGAGGAGGAGGCGCCTCGCGTGCAGCCCGCTCTTTCTCGGTCTCGATCAAGAACGGCACGATGTGCTCTTTGCGTTCGAACTCGGTTCGGTACGCATTCGCTTCGCGTGCTGTCTTGAACGGGCCGAGGCGAACACGGTGCCAGGTGCCGCGCCCGGGGATTTGCGCAGCCTCGACGTAGGCGTGGTGACCACGCTGACGAATGATCCGAGCAAACGAAACGGCCTCAGGCTCCGTCTTGAACGAGCTCACCTGCAGCACGAAACGGCCCGGTGTGCCCGGTGCGGCAAGGGTCGAGTCATCCGGAGTCGACGCATCGCGTGCACGCGTGGTGAGCGGATCCCGTGGGTTCGTCACCACCGGTGACGCTGCGAGCACACGTTGCGCCGGGAGCGGCACGACAGGAAGTCGATCGCCCGCGACAGGAGGAACGGTGGGCGCGCCAGGAGGAAGCACGAACGGGAACGCTGAGCTGCTCGCCACTGGATTGCCCACAGCCGCCAACGCGGTGGTCGGGTGCTGATCATCCGAGAGCATCCCCGGGAAGGTCACATCGGTAGCCGAGAGATCTCGAGCCGATCGCGCAGAGGAAACCGCACCCGCTCGAGAGAGCTCGGCGAGAGGATCAGCCTGCTTCGGCTGAGCGCGGACGGGCGGCGAAGCAACGCAACGCCAGCAAACGCAGAGGAGCGCTCCGCCGGGTCAGGGCAAGCAACAGTGTACCCACTCGACCCGTTCGGTCGCTGGTTTCCTCCTGAATGTCGTCGATGTTTCGAAATCCGTCGCTCATCGTGTCCTCTTCAGCCGGGCTCACCCGGTGGCGCTCAACCGTGGCGTCATTCGTCGTGCTCGTCCGAGGTGACCTCGGCACTCTGCCGGAATCTTCTTCATTCGATCGGGCGCTCGAATGCCGAGCAACCCCAACGCCGACGCAAAGACGATGCGAACGCGTCAACGAACGCGAGGCAGGCAAGCGATCGCTGAACGTCGTGATTCGCCTCCCCAGCCTGCGATTTCTGTGACCGTGCGCAGCGGCAATGCTGCGTCTTTCTCTTTGTAGCTTTGCGTGTACCAAGCCTGAAACGCGATGGTCAGCGACTTGACGTACTCGACAATTTTTCACCGGCGCGCGATCGGCAGCGGCATCGCGAATCACTCGTGGGTACGCGCCCAACTGCTGCAAGATCTCGAGCTCATCTCGTCGGGTGATCTTCGCGGCAGGCAGATCGTTCCAGCGAGGCGACACCGTCCACCCGTGGCGTTCCTTCGCAGCACGCAAGATAGAGCAAGCTCGGGCGTGTCCGTACTGGAAGTAAATCGCGCCGGGTTATCGAGGCTCTGCTTCTTCGCCTCTTCGATGTCGAAGAGAACGTTCGTGGTCGTGCCACGTGAAAGGTAGAAGTAACGAAGCGCATCCGCACGCGCCGACCTCGGTCGCTTGATCGATCTCTTCGATCAGCTCATCGGCAGTGATCGCGTTACCGAGGCGTTTGCCCATCCTGACCTCCCTGCCCGTTGCGCAGAATGGTCACGAGCTGGAAGAATCGGATCAGATTTCTCCGCCGGAAGACCAGGGCCAACAACACGTTCTCGATACGCGCGACGTAACCGTTATGGTCGGCGCCGAGCACGTTTGCCATCCGGTCGAAGCCGCGGTTCAGCTTGTCGACGTGGTACGCGATGTCGCTCGCAAAGTATGTGTAGGTCTTGCCGTCGCTCTTCTGAACAACACGACCACCTTCAGTTTCGCCTGAGGCCTTCTTCGCGCTGCCCTTGTCTCCAGAGAGGTTTTGTCTTCCTTCCCCTTTGCCCTCGGGCATCTGGAATACCGTGACGCCATCGTCAGGCTTGCGGATGAACCCGCCCACGGCGAGCTTCTGCAACGACGCGCTCCTCGACCCCAACGATGCGGCGAGTCTTCAGAGAACCGAGTCGAACTCGACGCGCATCGACTTCAACGTCGATTTGATCCCCGCCACCTGAGTCGAGCCAGGAATACCATCGAGCATTCGCGTCACGCACAGTCGCGCAAGCTCGGCGAACACCACAGCGTCGTCACGATTCGCTTTGTGAGCTTCGAGAACATCGCGGTGATGCTCGAGCAAATAGCGCGCAACCTCGTGGATGTATTCGCCAGGGTAGCCATCCTCAGGCAGCGGCTCTTCGAACGCCCTCGCCGCCACGGACCGTGCGTACTTCTGCACTTGGTTGCCGAAGTCGTTGATGTAGTACTCGCGCGTCACGCGGTGCCCCGTGGCCTCAAACAGACGAGCAAGCGCGTCACCGAGAAGCGCGCCTCGTGCGTGCGAAACCAGAAGTGGCCCCGTCGGGTTCGCGCTCACGAACTCGATCAGAATTCGCTCTCCGGTTGCTGCCGCGGCACGGCCGTACCCCGGCCCCGCACTCAGCACCTCGGCGAGCACAGGGTGAAACGCTGAAGGACGAAGCGTGGCATTCACGAAGCCAGGTCCGGCGACCTCGATCGACTCGATCGCTGGGTCTTGACGCAGCACCTCTGCGAGCAGGTCCGCGATGTCACGTGGCTTCTTCCCAGCGGCTTTCGCGAGCACGAGCGCGGCGTTGCACGCCACGTCGCCGTGTCCTGCCTGCTTCGGTCGCTCGACCGTAAACGCCGGCACAGACGCGGGCAGTGCGAGACGCCCCGACGCCACCAGCGACGACAGCGCGTTCTCGACCCGTTCCTGAAAGCTCTCTTCGATGCCCATCCAACGACTCCCTTCATGAGGTGTGTGCGCGAGAATTGACAACTTTCTCGCAAGGACGCTCTTAGCCTTCCGCTCGCAACTGCTCCAGCGCGCGCAACAACTGCAGGCTTTTTACCCTCGTTTCTTCCTCTTCGCGCAGTGGGTCGCTGTCCGCCACGATGCCACCACCCACGTGGTAGTGACCTTCTTCGTCGCGGAGTGTGAGCGTCCGTATCGCCATCGAAAGCACCAGCTCTCCTCCATGCCCGACGTAACCGATCGCTCCGGTGTACAAGCCCCTTCGGTGCGTCTCTAGATCGGCGATCACTTCCATCGCTCGCACTTTCGGTGCGCCCGTCACGCTGCCGCTCGGAAACATCGCGCTCACCAGTGCCTCCCACGACGTTCCCGTAGGCAAAACCGCGCTCACCTCGGCGACCCGGTGGTGCAGCGTCCGGTGCGTCTCAATACGAGGGGCCCGCTCTACGCGTACCGAACCCGTCGCAGCAACACGACCGAGATCGTTCCGCTCGAGATCGATCACCATCGCCAGCTCGGCTCTCTCTTTCGCATCCGAGTCGAGCTCTTGAATGACGCGCACGTCGTCGTCGGGCGACTCACCTCGCGGCCGAGTGCCCTTGATCGGGCGCGTCACCACGCGACCGTTCGGGCTCGCGAACAGAAACTCCTCTGGGCTAGTCGACAGAACAGCGCTGCCATCGAAAGACAAGTAACAACAATAACTTGTAGGCGAATTGCTCACCATTTTCTCGAACACATGCAGACCCTCACCTTTTACGTGAAGGGTGATGCGACGAGCGATGTTCACTTGGTACAAATCTCCGCGCGAAATCAGCTCGAGCACCGACCGTACACGCTGTTGGTGCTCGACAAGATCTTCGTCGATTATTTGCAATTCCGCGCCCATTCGGCAGCGCCTCGGGTGCACCACAGCATCGATGAGCGATCGCTGGTGTGAAGCGTCCGAGCCGATCGAGACGACGCGTGAGGTCGATGGGTCGACCGCGATCACCGATGGGTAACGCCTCCAGCTAGGGCGTAGGTGGTGCGGCTCACCGCGCTGGTCTTGCTTCAATCGCCAATTCGGTCGTTCGAGTGAACGCGCTGCCTCATACGGGACAACGCCCACCCACTCGGGCACAGCGCGGCCACCAGAGTGCCAACCTTCGAGCACGCCTCCCCTTGGAACGAGCGCGGTCGATTGCTCGGCGGGCGCCGCGGTCACGAAAGACACGGCGGAACCGTTCAGCGACGCGGTTGCAGAAACGAGCGCGACAACGTCACCCAACGGGGCCAAACGCCGAGCGATTTCGACGGGATCCGCCGGCACACCGCGAATCGGGGTTTCGCTCAGCAGTTTATTGAAGCTCGTTTGTGCAGAATCGTGTCCCATTTTTTCTGGCTTTCGCGGCCGGTATGAATAGTGTCCGCTCCGGATGTCGTCCCTCTACGCAGCCACAGAGTTTGCGACGGACCTTCAGTCACTCGGTTTTCTGGGGCACAGGTCGGTCGACGCAGAACGCTTGAGTTCGTTTAAGAAGGCGCTCGGTTTCAACGTCCCCAGGGTGGGCCGTTGGGTGGTCAAGGTTGGGCTCGAGAAGGGTCTTGCCAAAGCCGAAATGACCGGGTGGATCGTCGCTGGCAAGCACGATCCTGAGCCAGCGTGGTTTCCCTCGCTCCTGAGCGGGGGGGCTGCTGCGGCCGAAGGTCTTCCAAGCGCACGATACGGCGGGCTTCTGCGCATCGGTCAAACCCCAAACGGAGAATACTGGGGCGCCGATCTGCACCGAAAATCGATGCCCGTGTATCTGCTCGATGCGAGCATCGACGGGGTCCGCGCCGGTTGGCGTCGACGCTTCGATCGACTCGATGACTTCGTGTTCTTCGCCACCAAAGCAGGGCTTTGTCAGCGAGATCGAATCACCATCGAAGAGTTCGTCGACCTCGCCCGAGAACGCAATGTGCGCCCAGAGGAGCTTGTCCCCGACAGCCTCGAGGACGAACGCGAAGCCATGGCACGCCTTGGGCTCCGTCGCTCCAAGCGTATCGCCCCCATCGCCAACCGATTCCTTTGGCTCGACCTGCTCACCCTTGATTCAGCGACTCCGCCAGAGTTCGTGGCGAGAGTATGGGCCGACACGCTGCAACTCCACGCGCTGAACGAAGACAAGGACGACTTTAGCAACCCGTCCGTCGGCGCGTTTTGGCTGCTTCGCCACGGCCTGTTTGGCGATGAAGCTGGCTACCAAAAAGCCTGGAAACGCACGAAGCCCGTTCGTGGAGAAGTCCATCTTCTCGCTGACGCTGAAGCGCGTAGCTGGTGGGACAAAAAGAAGTCGCGAATCCCGCGTGCTGCGGTGGCAGCCGCGATCGAAGCACGGGTGGCAAAGCTGACGGCGAAGTCGTCAAAGTCCGACTCGCGACGTCGTCGCTGATCGAGCGCCGATGCATTGAGCTCTCGCGAGCCGCGAAGAGCGCCAAAAGAAAAACCCCGATCGAACGACCGGGGTTTTCTTTTTTCTACGCCGTGTTCCGCAATACCCGTGGTGGGCTCCGCAGAGCCCGAGCACTACGTAAGTTGGTAACGGCGGGGGCTTCGCCGCCTTCAACCTTGAGCGGTTGCGGTGGCGACTCGAGGGCGGCTTCGAGCACGCCGTCGATCTTCGACACGAAGATGAACTCGAGCTCGTCGAGCACTTCCTTCGGCACCTCCTCGAGATCTGGTTTGTTCCGGTCAGGCACGATCACGCGCTTGATTCCGGCTCGATGGGCCGCCAGCACCTTCTCCTTCAAGCCACCAATCTGCAACACGCGTCCGCGCAGCGTGATCTCGCCCGTCATACCAACGTCGTGGCGCACACGAAGACCCGTGAGAAGCGACACGAGGGCGGTGGTCATCGTCACGCCCGCAGAAGGGCCGTCCTTGGGCATACCGCCCGCCGGGATGTGGATGTGGATGTCGCTCTTGTCGAGGAAGTCCTTTGCGATACCCAAACGCTCTGCGTTCGCACGCACGTACGAAAGAGCAGCCTGCGCCGACTCTTTCATGACGTCACCCAGCTGCCCAGTGAGCTGCAGCTTGCCGGCCCCGTGCATTCGCGTCGCTTCGATGAAGAGGATCTCTCCACCCACCGACGTCCACGCGAGACCCGTCGACACACCCGTTTCTTCGGTGCGCTCGGCGACCTCGGATGTGTACTTCGGCGCGCCAAGGAACTCGTGAAGATCTTCCTCGGTCGCGATCACGCGGTGCGACGTATCGCCTTCGGCCACCTTCACTGCAACGCCACGGATCACACCGCAAACTGACGCTCGAGTGAACGTACGCCCGCTTCACGCGTGTAGCGCTCGATGACCTCTTCATCAAAGAGTTCGCGATCTCGAGGATCTCTGGCTTGATTCCGCGCTCTTCCCATCTGCTTCGGAACCAGGTGCTGACGCGCAATCGCGCGCTTCTCTCGACGCGTATACCCAGGGATCTCGATGATCTCCATACGGTCACGAAGAGGCGCGGGGATTGGATCTGCAACGTTCGCCGTCGCAATGAACATCACGTGCGAAAGGTCGTAAGGGATCTCGAGGTAGTGGTCCTGAAACGTGCTGTTCTGCTCGGGATCGAGCACCTCGAGAAGTGCTGACGATGGGTCGCCTCGGAAGTCGTGTCCGAGCTTGTCGACCTCGTCGAGCATCATCACGGGGTTGACCGTGCCGACCTTCTTCATCTTCTGGATGATCTGGCCTGGCAAAGCACCCACGTAGGTGCGTCGGTGACCGCGAATCGCCGCTTCGTCGTGCACACCACCTAGGCTTGCTCGCTCGTACTTACGACCCAATGCCCGGGCGATGCTTCGCCCAAGCGAGGTCTTGCCGACACCTGGTGGGCCGAGCAAGCAGAGGATGGGCCCCTTCTTGTCTGGCTTGAGCTTTCGCACAGCCAGATACTCGAGAATGCGCTTCTTCACCTTCTCGAGGCCGTAGTGATCCTCGTCGAGAACACGACGAACTTGCGCGATGTCCATGTTGTCGGGCGTCGCGTTCGTCCAAGGAATGTCGAGGATCCAGTCGAGGTACGTGCGAACGACGGTGTACTCGGCAGAGCCCACTTGCATCGAGCGCAAACGCTTGAGTTGCTTCTTCGCAACCTGCTCGGCTTCGTTGGGAAGGTTCGCTTTGACGATTCGCTCTTCGAGCCCGTCGAGATCGCCCTGATCGCCGTCGTCCTCACCGAGCTCTTCTTTGATCGCCTTGAGCTGCTGACGAAGCACGTACTCGCGCTGGTTCTTGCCCATCTCCTCTTTGATTTGTGAGTTGATGCGCTCACGCATCTTGAGGATTTCGAGCTGGCGAGTGAGCAATCGCAGCACCTTGCGGATGCGATCTTTCACATCGATCGTCTCGATGAGCTGAGCCTTCTCTTCGACGGGAGCATCGAGGTTGGCCGCAACGAGATCGGCAAGAGCCCCTGGTGCCTGAATGCTGTCGATGAGCGACGCTGCTTCACGGGGAAGCTCGGGCATCAGTTGGATCACTTGCTTGGCGATGTCGCGAAGACTCATCGACAACGCTTCAGCTTCGACGTCCTCGGTGGGCTCTTCATCGAGCCGTCGAATCTTCGCCTTCATGTAAGGCGCACCTGCTGTCACACCCTCGAGTCGAATACGAGTGAGCCCTTGCAAGATCAGGCTGTAGTTGCCCGAGCTGTGCTTGAGAGCCTTGAGCACGCGAGCTGAGCAGCCCACGGGGTACAGATCTTCTTGGCCTGGATCATCAGTGCTCGGATCTTTCTGCGCGAAGATCGCGATCACCGGAGACGAGAGATTGTCGATGTCTTCGACCAGCGCGACAGACTTCTCGCGACCAACGTCGAAGGGGGCGACCGCACCCGGAAACAGCACCGCGTTGCGGATCGGCAGAACCGGTAGCTCGTCCCCGTACGCGACTTCTTCGTCGTTTCGCGGAGGCAGGGGCGGCATCTTCTTTTCGGACATGGCTCGAGTCCTCGGGGTGGATGGATCACTCGGGTCGCAGGCCCGAGTGTGAAGACATCACGGGCGAACGACCCGTAAGGTTCGCGACTAGCTAATCACGTTGCGAGCTGCATGCCAGCACTTCGATAGCGCTCTTTCATCATCGCGTGATAGGTGGCCTGAACTGTGGTCGGAACCCTACCCTCTACCCTCGAGATCGTGCTGCTTGCTTTCACGCTCCAAGGCTCGGTGGATGCGTTCCATGCACCCGCAAAACGTTACACGCCGCGCGCAGACCCAGGCCCGAGCCCTCGATGCCCATCGGACATGCGCTTGGTCTCATCGAGACATTTCGACGATGTCGAACATCAGTGCATCGACTATCGGCCTGGGCCGCCGGCACGTTGTTGGGCCTACACACCGAATCTTACGATCGCGAACGGAACGTCGAAGTCGATGGACTTCTGCATGGATCAGTTCGAAGCCCCCAATCAGCGCGGAGCGAAGGCGATCGTGATGAAGACGTTCAGCGAGGCATCGAAATGGTGCGCAGCGAAATCGAAACGTCTCTGCTCTGAATTCGAATGGGAAACCGCGTGCGAGTCTGGTGACGAACGTCCGTGGTTCTACGGCTGGTCTGCCGACAAAACCGTCTGCAACTCGGACAAGCCATGGAAGCAATTCGACGCGCAAAAGCTCGCGGCAGATGGAGACACCTCGAACAAAGAAGCGAACCGTCTCTGGCAGGGCATCCCCTCGGGCGATCTCACTTCTTGCCAAACCAAAGACGGCATTTACGACTTGCTGGGCAACGTCGAAGAATGGGTGAGCTCGAGCCGACGTCGTAAGTTCGCAGGTGCGTTGATGGGCGGGTTTTGGGCGAAGCCGTGGACGGGTTGCCGCGGCACCAACGACGCTCACGAACCCAACTTCAAGTTTTACGAAGTCGGGTTTCGCTGCTGCACCGACGCTCGCGCCGCCGATCAGAAGTAGAGCACGCGCGCCCCCAGCACCACGCTCACGCCAACGGCAGAGCCCGTCTCTTTGCTTGCATCAGAGGTCTTCGCCGACGTGGCAAGAAGCGAGGCGTCGAGCACAGGCCCAACCGCCCACCCCGGAGCAAGGTAGAAGTCGTACCCACCGCCGATCACTGCGCCAAACCCGCCTTGCGACTTCGGCCCACGAGAAGTGTTTGAGTGGCTAAGCGTGGCGATGCCCAACGCTCCGCCCAGGTGAAGACCTCCGCCTTGATTCGGGAACCAATCGACGAACGGCCCAATGAAGAAATTGGTGACGGACCCTGACGTTTTGACGTCAACCCCACCCACCGTCGCGTTCGGGTTGCTCATCGACACGAGACGCACCTCTCCACCGACCGCGTAGCCCTTCGCGACATGATATCCCAACGCCAAGTCGAGACCGATCGCCGCCTTGGAAAACGTGCCCTTCACATCGGGAAGCGTCGTCGAGCCAGTCACCTTCTCGGAGGTCAAAAAATAACCGAGGCCCAACGCGCCGCGAAAGTAAATCGCGCGCGAATCCTCCTTCTTGCCTTTCGATGCGTTGCTGTCCTCAGCCGCGGGACGCGCGGGCTCGCTGCCGCCTTTCGTAGGCTTGTCGGTCGCGCTGCTCGCAATCATCGCGAGCTTCACATCGACGGTTGCTCCGGGTTTCAGAACGACCTCTTGGGTAGCGTTCGCGAAGCCGGGCGCAGAAGCTGCGATGACGCGCTTGCCAGGGTTCACTTTCCGCGGAAGTGCCGCAGCCTCGGGCGTCAGTGCAACACCATCAATCGTGACCTTTGGCGTCGTACCTGCAGGAAGGCCGCTCACCTCGATCTTCACCGTCGCGATCTTTGCCGCGAGTTTTTCGGCGAGTGAATCAGCATCACTGCGAGCTTGAGCGAACGGCTTTGGCTCACCCGACGACGTCGGAATGCGAGCAACTTGCAGAGCGAGATCACGAGCCTCGATCAACTGCCCCAGCGCCTCGAGGGCACGCGCAACGGCAATGCCGGTCGTGGGCACCCCCATAATTTTGTGCGCCCCCTCGTACGCGGAAAGCGCGCCAGCGTAATCTTTGGCTTCGAACTTCGTGTCACCCTCGCCCATCAACGCACGAGCGGTTTCTCGGTCGGCCGCGGTGGGCGAATTCGCCGGCTGAGCCGCAGCGAAGGAAGACGAAAGAGTGACGAGCCACAACGCACTCAACGTGGTCATCCTCGCCGCAAATCGACGAGCCCCCACTGCTCCACTCGACCTCGAATCGGATCGCTTCATTGCACGCCTCAGCCTCTCCAGACTACGTCACTCGCATGCGTAACACAGGAACGCCGCTTCTTGCTTGGTCTTCGTGCGCGAGGGTTGCTCGGTTGCTGTCCGCCATCGCTCTCGCCTCCCTCGCCCCTTGCCTGTGCGCATGCTCGAGCACGTCCGAGCCTGACCCGGTGACCCTCTCGCTCCGTGCGGAAAAAAACGCGCTCACGTGGGATCGTTCACCCGTGCCCGCACGACTGCTCGTGGATGCCTATCTCAATGACTCCACGACCCTCAGTCACCTCCTCAAAACGCCGTGGCCAGTCGACTCATTCTCGCTCGGCTCGCTCGATCAATCGTCGTCGGTGAAACTCTACGCATCGCTCGACGATGGCGCTGGGCACACCCTGATTCGGTGTCTACCCGCCGCATTCGCGGTTGCGGATGTGTCCGGTGGCGACGTCGGGGTGTTCTGTGGTCGAGTCGGTGAGCTCACCACGTTCGATGCGACCACGAACGCCTCGGGGCTCGATTGGGGAGTCGCCCTCTCCGATCGGTACATCGTGCTTGGCACCAAAGGCGATGTCTCGACGATCATTTTCGATCGGCTCGCGCTTCGAACCTACGAGAGCACGAGCGATCTTCCCGTCGCGCCGCGTACTGTCGCACCGCTAGACGATCGATCGATCCTGCTGGTCTCGAGTGATGCCGTCGTCGCGTTCGACACGTATTCTGGGGACACCTTCGATGTGTCACTCGATGGCATCGAACCGAGCGAAATTGTCGGCGCAACACCAATCACGGCTGACGATGGAACACTCTTCGTGGTGGGTGCGACCCGGCCGACGAGCGAAGGCGAGGCATCCGACGCAGTGCTCGTGATCGACCCTTCGGGAAACGTTTCTGCGATGCGTCTGAGCAAGCCTCGGATCGCCGCAAGCGCAGCGTGGGTTCCGGATCTTGGTCTCGTCGTCCTTGGCGGCAGCGAACCGGCGAATGTCGAAGTCCTCGCGCCTGAAAGCACTACTTTTTCACCCCTCAACGACACGACACTCGACGCGATCGAAGGCGCGTCGTTGGCCCTCTCGAACAAGCGGCTTTTGATCGTCGGTGGCGGGACGGGCACAACGCTCACGGACACGTTGCTACTCGACCTGAGCTGCACCGAATCGTGCGCCCCAAAGAGCGTGGGTGACGCGCTCGGATGGACCGCAACCCAAACGTTCGCGCAACCCAACGGAACGTGGTTCGTTCGCGGACAAGATCCCTCGACCCAACTCGTAGATCAGGTCGAGCTGTCGTTCAACGGAACCAACGCGTCGTTCTCACCGATCACGCCAGCCGTGAACCCGGGCGATCGCCGAGGCGGGGTCGATGTTGCACTCGGTGAAGGATGGATATTTCGAGGTGGCGGCGTCGGCTCAGCCTCGTCGAAACTACAGCTTTTCACGCCACGTTGAACACTCGGCGTCGTTACCTGTCGCCGGAGCATTTCGGACGTTCGATGCGTTCTCAACGCAACTGAACGACATTTCGCTTCGTCACGATGGCGTCTCGAAGCGGGCCTCGTACTGACGCGCCCGGCCAAACTACGGCACGCTCGATCGGGCCAGATGTGTCGCACGATGCGCCTGCCCCAACGATCACCGAGCTCAGGTGAGCCGGCCACCGACCACGATCGCTCTCGAGCGCGAAAAACGACGTCAGTTGACGATCCTCGAGCCAAGCGAGGTTCGCTTGGAGATATTGAACGGGCGTACCAATATCGAACCACCGACCTTCATACGTGAGCGTCGCGATACGCCTTTGTGATGTCGAGAGACGCGGCCCAAGGACATCGCCAACAATACACCCTGCGCGTGGGAGCGACCCCATCAACTCGTCACTCAGCGCATAGATGCCCAAGAAGTCTCCACTGCGAGCCTCGACTCCATTTTTGAACGATCGTACCCGAACGACGAACCCTTCGTCGTCCACCCCGACGTTCCCGGCGCTTCCCTCTCGTGGCGCGATCACCCAGGTTGCATCGACGTCGGTGCGATGGTGGACATCGAGCAACTCGCCGAGATCAATCGATCCAAGAATGTCGCCGTTCCATACGACTGACGGACGAACGCCCGTGCGTTCGATCACCTGACGAATACCGCCCGCGGTGCCCAAAATTTCCGTTTCGTGCGAAAGCTCTGTGGGCAGCGGGTAAACCACCTCGTCGAACGCGTTGGCAAGGTGGTGCGTGTTCATCACGGCAGCTTCAAAGCCGTGCGCGGCAAGATGCCTCTGGATCTGCACCACGATCGGAGCATCGCCTACCGGGACCATTGGTTTGGGCAACTCGTCGGTGAGGGGTCGAAGTCGCGTGCCCAACCCGGCTGCCAAAATCATCGCGGTGCTCATCCACCGAGATTTCGCACAACTGCACAGTGGATCACCAGAATTTGGCCCCACGCAAAACGGCGTGTTAGCCGCGCCGAATGAGCGTTCGTTCCCACCTGATGGTCGTACTCGCCACCCTCGCGGCAGCGGGTCGATTTGGGTGGGCTGTAGTGTCGATGCTACCGACGTTGAAGGCTGCCAAAAGATCGAAGAAGCGCGTTGTGAGCAGGCACCTGCTTGCCCGATTTGGGGATCTCCACGACGAAGCAGGTGGATGCGTGCAAACGATTTTATCGAGATCAGTGCCTGCACGGGTTGACGACAGATCAGGCACCGGGCACGCCAGCGATCGACAAGTGTGTGTCCGCCATCCAGACCGCTGGAGCCTGCGCTCGAAAAGGCGGGGCGTGTGCGTTGTCAACCACCATCACGACGACGGCCTGCGGAGTGATCGAGCACCCCGAATACGCCACAGCGTGCAGCTTTCTCGTACCGGCGGCGGATACGACCGAGACGACGACGGACGCCGGCACGACAGACGCGGACGCTGACGGCGGGTGAGGCGCCAGCAATCAAGCTCTCGCCGAGCGCCCTCGAACCGTACTAAGAAGTCGGGCCATGTGGAGCCCCGAGGGTCGAAAGCAAAACGCTGCAGAGCTGCGAAAGATCTCAGACAAGCTGCTTCGGTACCGCCAGCTTGCTGATCGGTTCCTGTCGTACTTCCCTCCCGAGAGCGACAACGCACGCTTGTTGTCGCAGATTCGCGGCAAGTTCGAAGACCTTCGAGCCAAGGCACTCGATCGCGAAAAACGATTGGCGAAAGGTGTCGTCAAGATCGGCGTAGTGGGGCTTGAAAAGCAGGGCAAGAGTGCCTTTCTGTCGGCCTGGCTTCGCAGCGAGAAACTGCTTCCGAGTGAGGCCGAACGCTGCACATGGAGCACCACCGTGGTTGAGCCAGGCCCGGTGGGCACGTTCGCAGCCGAGGTGAACTTCTATCGCGAGGACGAGTTCAAGGCGCGCATCGCGAGCTACTTCGACGTGTTCGAGCCTGGCAGCGCCGAACGTTGGCAAGGGTTGAGCGCGCATGAGCTCGCGAGGCTGAAGTCGGCGTTTCGCTCGGCGAAGGGGTACGACATCGACGACCCCGATCGTGCAAGTCGCCAGGAGCAAGCGGCGCTGAGCGAGCTCTCCGAAATCTCGGCAACGCTCTCGGAGATCAAGGCAGCGCTCAACAAGCCTCCGTTGCGGATCGAGGCGGTTAGCGTTGACGAGCTCGCCGAGAAGATTCGGCCATTCATCGCGCTCAAAGACACCCGAAACGGCAATCGTCCGTTCGCCTCGGTTCGCGCGGTGAAGGTCGTCGATGTGATCATCCCGCTCGAGGGCGCGATGCCAGGAGTGGTGTTGATGGACCTACCCGGCATTGATGCTCCGAGTGACAAGGCTCGCCGCGACACTGAAGAAGCTCTGACGAACGAGGTCGATGTCACCATCTTCGTGAAAGACGTCACGCGTCCGTCGTTGGTGCGAAACGAGCTCGAGCTGTTGCGCACGGCTCAATCCGCAGATCGAAGCATCTCGTTGAAGGATCGAATGTTCGTCGTGCTGACGAAGATCGACCTGTTCGAGCAACCCGACGAAAACGGTAACTGGCACTGGGCGCTCGCGGCTCGAAACTTCAAAGACCAAGGCGTCGATCGGATCTTTCCGTACTCGAAGGTTTGGGTACATCGAGGGCCCGATACGTCTCACCCGGTGTCGCGACAGATCATGGATTTCTATGGCGCGACGACGCCTGTGGCTGGCCTCGAAAAGCTACAGCAAGCGATCGAGCGCTATCTCGCGACCGATGTCGAAGCGCTCGACAAGAAAGTGATGAGCAGCATTCTCGGCGAGTTTGCTGAGCTCGAAACGCAGCTTCGCGGTGCGTTGGTTTCTGTGAAAGATGGGCTGTCTGACAACGAGTTCGATCGCCGTACCGAGCAGGTGTTCGACATGCTCTTCGAGCACGTGAAAGCGGGCCAAGATGCGATCGGATTGCTGCCCGAGATCAAGAAGCGACTCAGTGCGTTTCTCGATTTCGAGATCAGCGACCAGCAGCGCAACGCACGAGCGACACGAGCAGATCAACGCATTCGAGAAATCCGTACCGATCTGCTTTCGCGACTCACGCCTGAAGAAGCCGAGGCCAAGCGTCGCCAGATGCCGAGCCCTGGTCTGATGAACGAGACACGCGTTGAGATCGAGATGCGTCAGCAAATGAGCGAGCGCGTCGCGGCGAAGATCGCGGGGTTGGGCGAAGACTTCCGGAGCACCGCGCGCGAGAGCGTCGAACGGATGCTGAAAGAGATCTTCGTGAACGCGACGTACGATGGCGGTCGTCTCGAGGTGCTTCTCACCCCTGGAAAAACGCTGATCGATCGAATCGATGCGTTGGGCCGCGCAGGGCACGTTTCAGAGAGCGTTGTTCGCTATCAGAACAACGAAATGGCAAAGGCAGACGTCGCCTTCGAGGTGTTGTCGAGGTACTTCGCCCGTCAGATCATCGACATTCTCGAAGCGACCGACGCTGGCGATCGAGAAATCCGTGAACGTGAAATGCGCGGGCTCGAGCAGTTCTTTGGGATGAGCATCGTCGACAAGGCGCAGCAGCGAGCCGAGTCGGTGGTGGCCGGCGTGCGTTCTCGCATGGGCACCCCCGAAGCTGAGCCCACGATGATGCAGGCGCCGCAACCGCAGGGGTTTGGGTTTCCGTCGACAGGGGCACCAGCGTTCCCGTCGATCGGGGGAGCCGCCCCTGTGATGCCGACCACGACGCCTGCGGTCAGGCCAAAAGAGCAGCCAGACCCAGCCGCCGCCGCGCAAGCGATTCCGCAAGGGGCAATGCCAGGCACCCCAGCCCGCGATTGGTCGAAGATGTTGGGACGCGTACGAGCGGATGTGGAGCGGATCTGTAACTTCCTCGAAGCACTCGCCAAGCACCCACGGGGCCTGCAAAAGTACCACGAGGAGGCGATTCGAACGGTGTGCGCCTCGTGGATTGATCGCGAAGGAGAACAATCGCTTCGCCGGTGGGTGCGCAGCGAATGCCCTCGGATTTGGCCGCACAAATTCGCAGCCATCGAGGCAGAGAAAGACCGCGCCCGCAGTGACATTCGTGCCCTCGAAGAGCTGTTCGGCGCCGAAAGCCAGCCCGCTGCGGAGCCGGCGACCATCACGTTAACGAGACAATATCGCTCAAATAAAACGATATCGCTATGGCAGCTCGAACCAGGCCTGCGGGAGCTCGCTGTCACGAGCACGAAGCAGGTCGGTGAGCTTGTCTGGGGTTGCGACCATCCGAACCTCGAGCCCGGGCAAGCCACGCATCACGAAGTCGACGACGTTGGTGACCAGTCCTCGTGACGGCGCTGCGACATAGACGGCTTTGAGCGTCGGGTTGCGGCGAGCAAAACCCATCGCCGCGGTGCCCACGTCGATCGGATTCGAGAACGATGCGAGGTTGGGCAAATACCACCCCACTTGCTGGATACCGAAAGTGCTCACGACAGCCTCTTGGTCGAGTCTTGCAAGCAGGGTGCGGAAGACCCCAGGCACCACCTTGTCGGCGTCGGCTCGAATAATGAAACAGCGGCCAGGCCACGACGCCAACGAAGCCGCCAATGTCTCCACGCAGTCATAGCCCAGGTAAGCAAAGTGCACGGCGGAGGACGAGCGGTGTTGGTGGTTTTCGTCAACTTGGGTGGGGTGAGCAGCGCTGAATGTCCGAAGAACTCACCGTACGCGTCGGCCACAGTGTGGCGAAGAAGCGACACCCTGTGAATCCGCTTCCCGCAATCCGACAGTCGCGAAAAACTCTCGAAGAAAAATTCGACTTAACAGACTGCCCTTTCGCGCCGACGACGATGTTGCTGAGCCCGCCGCTCGAACCCTGTCCCGCGAGGAACTGCGTGAACGCACCTAACTCGATTAAACCCGCCCAGAGCTCGGCATTCTGCTTCCTGGCCTCGGCGCTGTTGCCACAACCTTCATCGCCGGCTGCATGCTTGCGCGAAAGGTCTCGGAGTACCCGTTGGCTCGTTGACGCAGATGGGCACCATTCGCCTCGGCAAGAGGACGGATAGCCGCGCACCGTTGATCAAAGATTTCGTTCCGCTCGCGTCCCTCGACAACTTGGTGTTCGGCGGTTGGGATCTCTTCCCGGATTCTGCCTACGAATCGGCTGAGCATGCTGAAGTGCTCGAAAAGAAGCACCTTGATCTGGTCGCCGATGAGCTGAAGGCGATCAAGCCGATGAAGGCGGTGTTTTACCCCGAGTACGTGAAGCGCCTCCACGGCACGCACGTGAAGACCGAAACCGCAAAGCCGACATGGTCAGTAGAGATGCGCGCAGACATTCGAGCGTTCATCAAAGACAACGGTTGCGATCGCGCCGTTGCCGTGTGGTGTGGGAGCACCGAGGTATTCCTCGAGGCGGGCCGGATTCACGAGACGATCGAGTCGTTCGAAGGGCCTCCGTGAGAACGACCCGTCAATCCCGAGCTCTGGATCTGTGCGTGGGCGTGCTTGAAGGAGCGTGTTCCGTTCGCAAATGGAGCGCCTAACCTTTGCGTGGACTTCCCCGCTGCGTGGCAGCTCGCGAAGGAGACGTCGACCGCCATCGCCGGCAAGGATTTCAAGACGGGCCAGACCTTGATGAAGACCATTCTCGCGCCGGGCTTGAAGGCGCGCGCGATCGGTCTTCGCGGCTGGTTCTCGACCAACATTCTTGGCAACCGCGACGGAGAGGTTCTCGACGACCCCGACAACTTCAAGACGAAAGAAGTCTCGAAGCTCGGCGTGCTCGAGACCATCTTGCAGCCTTCGGCGAACAAGGAACTCTACGGCAACCTCTATCACAAGGTTCGCATCGAGTATTATCCCCCGCGCGGCGACGCCGGGAGGGCTGGGACAACCTCGATATCTTCGGATGGCTTGGCTATCCGATGCAAATCAAGGTCGACTTTTTGTGCCGCGATTCGATCCTCGCTGCGCCGATCGTTCTCGACTTGGCGCTGTTCCTTGATCTGGCCCAGCGTGCAGGTCTTTCAGGGGACACAAGAGTGGCTCAGCTTCTACTTGAAAGAGCCCGATGACTGCTTGAGCTTGGCCCCGAGCACGACTTGTTCATTCAGTCGATGAAGCTCAAGAACACGCTGCGTTGGCTGATAGGCGGGCCGCCATCACCCGCCGGTCGCGAGTACCACGACTGAACATCGACCGACCCGAGCCTTCGTAAAGAATAATTCGAAAGTCCGGGAAGGCTCGGTCACAAGACTCGTAGGACGCGCGCACTTGCATTGGGCAAGTGTGGGGAAACCCTTGTCGGGATTGATTCGCAATCACAATGCGACTCTCGAACCAAGGGTTTTTGCGTTCTCTTGTACGGAGTCGTCAACGATGAAGAAGTCACTTTTTCTGGTGCTTGCCGCTGTCTCCTCGCTCGTGGGGCTGATCGCTCCAGGCTGCTCGAAGGATGATCCCGCACCAGCCGCGAACCTTGGGTACAAGGGCGAATCGTGCGAGCAACGCGCGAACTGCCAGTCGGGTCTCGCGTGTGTAAACAAGACCTGCGTGGCTGGCACCATCGGCGTGAAGCAGACCGCCAAAGAGTGCGTGATCATCGAGTGCTCGGCCGATGCTGACTGTTGCCCCCCGATCGACGCAAACATGCAGCAGCAGTGCGATCAGTGGCAGCAGAACTGTACCCAGTTCAACGATCAATCGTCGTGCGATCTGTACAACCAGTACTGCGGCCCCGCTCGCTGCAACGGCTACACCTGCGATACCGCCACCTCGCAGTGTAAGTACAACCAAACCTGCACCGACAACACGCAATGCCCATCAAACATCTGCAACAACGGGCAGTGTGCTGAGTGTGCTGACAACTCGCAGTGTGGTGACGGAAACATCTGCAACAACGGCAAGTGTGAGGTCACCTGCAACCTCGACAGCGACTGCCCCGAGTTCAACCGATGCCAGAACAACGTGTGCGTCGAGGGCAAGTGCCAGACCGATCGTGAGTGCAAGGCGGCGACCCGCAACGCACTCGCGACCTGCGACAACGGCGAATGCGTCGAGCCTTGCCAGTCAGACCTCGAGTGCGCAGACCCTGAGAACTGGAACTTCCACGCCTGCGTCAAGGGCAAGTGCGTGTACGTCGGCTGCGAAAGCGACAAGGAGTGCCAGTACTACTACGAGCAGAGCGGTGTTCCGAACAACGACGGGAAAGACATCGTCTGCCGCAACAAGCAGTGAACCCGTTACGCGGTTCGGCGCTGGCGTTTGAGCACCAACGATCGACCCGCGTGATTCGGTTGATTCACTAAGGGGAGCGTTCCGTACTCCGGGAAGGTGGGGTACACCGCTCCCTCTTTCATTTCGAGCACAGCGATCTGTTTGTCGGCGTGCTTGACCTCGACCTTGATCGGCTCGGCGCGATGGGTGTTGAGGTAGCTCTGCACATCGCCGACCTTCATGGTCTTTACCGGGCGATCGCCAAGCGAGAGGATTTGATCTCCTGTTTGCATACCGGCTTTGCTCGCAGGTGACTCCTCGAACACGCGGGTGACGTAAATCGATTCGGAGCGGAGCTCATAGTAGAAACCGTAGCCAAATCGCGCGTGAGGAGGCTCCCAACCAATGAGCAATGTTGCACCGCCTTCGCACTGCACGAGCACCTCTTTGGACCCGAGCCAGTCTTCGCTTTCTGAGCCGAGATCTTTCTGACAA
>JAXLYQ010000017.1:0-76225 GCA_046351315.1 Polyangiaceae bacterium | reverse complement strand
CAGCTTCGGTTCGTTTACGTGTTGGTCGAGTGCAGGTGCGACGTTCGATATCGACAACTTGCACAACAAGGTTTGCGTGCCCGGCGGCATTCAAAGCGGCACCTGTACCGACGAAGAAATTGCCATCTTTCAAAAGGGGCTTCGTGACGATCGATTCGTGGCGACGATCCCCATGGCAGGCGACGGCGGGGGCACCGATTGGCACGGCAACGATGGGTTTAGCGCAGCGAAAATACCGGTGTTGATGATGAGCGCTGAAGCCAACCCCGTGGGCGACGATGTGTTGTTCAACATTACCAATGGGGTTCCCCTTACGTGGATCGAGTTGAGCGGTGGGTGTCACGACATTTTCACCTCGCTGGGTTGTCCTGATCAGAAGGACCTCAACGAGAGCTCGTGGCAGACGATTCACACCTACGCGCTGGCCTTTGCGCGGAAGCACGTATTGGGTGACACAACGGCACAGGTCGCAGGCATTCTGGACGGTACGACGAAGGTCTCTGACCGCATCACGTTCAAGAAGAAGTGACCCACCTTCAGGCGCGATTCAGATAAGGTCGCGCCATGTCGGAGCATCTCATCCCGTCACGCCGCGGGCGTCCAGGAAACGACCCCATCTTCGCCCTCAACAAGCAAGCCGCAGAGCGCAAAGCGGCTGGCCATCCGGTCATCAATGCAACGCTCGGAGCGCTGCTCGACGACGAAGGCAAGCTCGCGACACTGGCGTCTGCAACGCAAGCGATCGGATCCGTGAAACCAGAGCAATGGGCAAGCTACGCGCCCATCGCGGGTCCACCGGCGTTCTTGAATGCGGTGCTCGATCAACTGCTCTCGGGCTTCCCTGAGCTTCGCAAGCGAGCCGTGGCTGTTGCGACTCCGGGCGGCACGGGAGCACTACGACACGCAATCACGACGTTCGTTGACGTCGACGATTCGTTCATGACGACCTCGTTCTACTGGGGGCCTTACAGCACGCTGGCTCAAGAGCACGGGCGTGTGGTTCGAACGTTCTCGATGTTCAACGAAGAGGGCGGCTTTGACGTGAAGGCGCTCGACAACGAGATCGGCATCACGTTCAAGGTGCAGCAGCGCGCGATCATCATCTTGAACGACCCTTGCCACAACCCAACGGGCTACTCGATGAGTGAGCAAGACTGGGTTGCGGTGAGCGAGGTGCTCTCGAAGCGAGCTGACCAGGGCCCCGTCACGGTGGTTCTCGACATTGCTTACGCAGCGTTCTCTGAAGGAGCGTTGGCGCGACCGCTGAAGGCACTCGCGGGCATTTCGGATCGTGTGATGATCGCGTTCTGCTGGAGCGCGTCGAAGACCTACCTCGAGTATGGCCTTCGCGTGGGAGCGTTGGTGGTGGTGCCACCGAAAGCAGAAGACAGCGCCGACATCGAAGCCGCGCTCACGTTCGCTTGCCGAGGTACGTGGTCGAACTGCAACCACGGCGGGATGCTGGCGATCTCGCAGTTGCTCACCGACTCAGCTCAACGTGATCGCTCCGATGATGAGCGACGCGTTTATACGAAGCTGCTGCAAGACCGAGTCGATGCGTGGAACAACCACGCGACCAAGGCCGGCTTGAAGTATCCGCGCTATTCGGGAGGCTTCTTCGTCACCGTGTTTTGTGATGATGCGGGAGCAGCAGCCGCAGCGTTGCGAGAGAAGTCCGTCTTCGTAGTTCCGCAATCTGGAGCGCTCAGAGTAGCCCTCTGCTCGACCGCCACGCGCGATGTCGAGCGACTCGTTCGAGAGATTGCCGAAGCGGTCGAAGCAACCAACGGCAAAGAAAGCTGAGCCCATGACGTCATCGGGAACCCCTAGCCGCCGACCCAAAGACATCATCGAAGGGGCCGATGCCGTCGTTGTCTTGAATCACCTCGTCGCTGAGGCATTTCAGGTTGGCGCCAGCGACATTCATCTCGAGCCCAAGGCCGAGCTGATGCAGGTGCGAGTTCGGGTAGACGGGCGGTTGGTCGAGCAACGCCCGGTCGCTCACGACGTCGCGCTTCAAGTGGTGTCGCGCGTGAAAGTGCTCGCTCGTATGGACATCACCGAGCGCAGAGTGCCCCAAGATGGGCAGTTCGCACTCGATCTCGGCACCCAACATCGCGTGCACGTACGAGCGTCGACGTTCCCCTGCTCACAGGGCGAGAAGGTGGTGTTGAGGTTGTTGCGTGGCTCAACGACCATCGCGTTCGAAAAGTTGGGGATGTCACCTGAGAGCCAAAAGATGGTCCGCGACCTTGTCGTGCGCCCACAGGGCTTCGTCGTGACGTGTGGGCCGACGGGCTCTGGCAAGACCTCGACGCTGTATTCGTTTCTTCAGCTCATCGACACGTCGAAGATCAACGTGGTGACGCTCGAAGATCCGATCGAGGTCGAGCTTCCGAGCATCACTCAGGGGCAAGCAAACCCACGTGCGGGTTTCACGTTCGCGCTCGGATTGCGTGCGATCTTGCGACAAGACCCTGACGTGATCTTGGTGGGCGAGATCCGCGATTCAGAGACCGCGGGAATCGCGCTGCAAGCCGCGCTCACGGGGCACATGGTGATGTCGACGCTGCACACGTCCGACACTGTCGAAACCATCGTGCGTTTGGTCGATCTTGGCATCGAGCCATGGATCATTGCGAACTCTCTCACTGCGGTCATTGCGCAGCGATTGGTTCGTGTCGTGTGCCCAAGTTGTGTCGAGCCCTACGAGCTCGAGAACGACTTCTACGATGGCGATCAATTGCTGATGCCCGCGGGCACGGTGACGATTCGTCCACGTGGTTGCACATGGTGTCTTCGTACGGGTTACCGAGGTCGAACAGCCTTGTACGAAGTGCTCGAGAACGACGACGAGCTTCGCGATTTGATCAAGACCAAGGGCACGGCCCCGCTGTTTCGGATGGCGCTCAAGCGACGAGGGTTCACCTCATTGCGCCGCGTGGGCTACGAAAAAGTGCTCGCCGGGATCACGACCATCGACGAGGTGATCCGGGTCACCACGTGAATGCGCTCACCGACCACACCCGATGCGCGCAACGATGAGCATTCGCAATCAGAGGTTCGCCAAGTAGTCTGCGATTCCTGGCAACGGCAGCACTTGATTCGCAAGACCGGCCCTCGCGACAACCGCGGGCATTCCGTAGACCACGGCCGTCTCTTGGCTCTCTGCGATGATGATGCCCCCAGCGTCTCGAATCGCTTTGGCGCCGGCCAATCCATCGTCGCCCATCCCGGTGAGCACGACGCCGATCGCTCGAGGGCCCATCAAGGCCGCAACGCTCTTGAACAATCGATCGGCACTCGGCACATAGCGATCGTTCGCCGCGGGGAGCCCCGTTCGTAGCTTGAGCTCGCCCGTTGCCGGTGTGGCGATGAGCTCCATACACTGACGACCTGGGCATACGAACGCAGTTTGAGCAAAGACTACGTCGCCGTCTTGGGCTTCGCTCACACGGAAGGGCCCTTTGCGATCGAGTCGCTCAGCAAAGGTTCGCGTGAACTTATCGGGCATGTGCTGGGCCACCAGCACGGCGACGCCAAGACGCTCGTGTAGCTTGCCGAAGATCTCGAGCAGTGCGGTGGGGCCGCCCGTGCTCGAGGCGATGGCCACCATCTTCTGAGGAGCGTTGACGTTCGGGCGAGGCGCGGGCGCTTCTGCGGGTCGAGCGACCGGCTTTGTCGCCTTCATCACACGACTCGTCGGACGCATCGTTCGAACCAGTCGAACCTTCTGAAGGATCTCTGCTTTGACCTCGGATGAGTCAGGCATGATCTGTCGATCGGGCTTCGCGACGAAGTCGAGAGCGCCCAGCTCGAGGGCCTTGAAGACGTTCTCTTTCTGTCGATAGCTCGAGACGACGATGACGGGGGTAGGCTGTCGAGCCATCAAGATCCGCAAGAACGTGAAGCCGTCCATGCGAGGCATCTCGAGATCGAGCGTGATCACATCGGGCTTGAGCGACGTTGCAAGCTTCAGAGCCTCTTCGCCATCTGCGGCCTTGCCAACGACCTCGACATCAGGCTCGTTGAGAAAAATGTCGGAGATGTTCCGCCGGTTGTAGGCAGAGTCATCAACGACGAGCAGGCGCACGCGCCTTGGTTCAGCAGATTCAGACACAGCAGGGCCTCATACTCTGGCTTTCCCTGCCTCGAGGGGCATGGGCTTGCGGTACACGATGTCCTCGGCGAGATGGACAGGGATGAAATCGCTCGAAACGTTCAGCAGCGATTCACTATGCCCCAACATCAAAAAACCACCCGGGGTCAGCCTTTCGTAAAGCATCGCAATCACTCGCCGACGAGTGTCGTTATCGAGATAGATGATCACATTGCGACAGAAGATCGCATCGACCTGGCCTACCACCGCAGCGCGGTCGGTATGTGCAAGGTTGAGCTGCCCGAACGTGCACATATCGCGCAGCTCTTGAATGGGCATGGTGCCTTCTTCGGTCTCGATGAAATAGGCACGTCGAAGCTCTCGCGGCATCGCGCGAAACGCACCGCCCGTGTACAGCGCCCTTCGAGCCGAGGTGATGCACTTCTTCGAAATATCCGAGCCCAACACACGCACCTCGTAGCCCTGAAACAGGCCTGACGAGTGAACGAGCATGGCGATGGTGTAGACCTCTTCGCCCGACGAGCAGCCGGCACTCCAGATCGACAATCGCTTTGAGACCTCGGTGCGAGCGCGAAGCTGTGGCAACACCTGATCTCGAAACGCCCTGAGTTGGTAGTCTTGGCGATAGAAATACGTCTCGTGCGTCGTCACGAGCTCGAGCGCTTCTTCGAGCTCTCGACGACCCGCGTACTCATCTCGAAGCAGCTCGATGTACGCCGTGAATGAAGGCAAGCCCAACACCACGATGCGGTCGCGGAGCTTTCGCTCGAGCACGCTCACGGCATCGTCACCAAACATCAACCCAGCTTCGCTTCGAAAAATATCAGCAAGCGCTCGCGCCTCGATCGGCTCGAGCTTGAAGATCTGGCCAGAGGGGTGTCGATAACGGCTCACGCCTTGGGCCCCAACGATGCTCGTGGCGCAGGGCCAATCGAACCCCCGCTACCGGTGTCGACACCTTGCAGAAGACTCGCCGCCGCATCGGCCAAAGGTCGAAAGCGAACAGCCTCTAGCAAGAACGTGAGCCTACCTGCATGCGTGGTGACACCAATGATACCGCGTCGATCGCCACCCGACACAGGAGGCGCAGGTCGGAGCTCTTGCTCATTCAACCCAAACACATCGGTCACAGCATCGACCACGAGCGCAGCAGGAACGCCCCCCGCATCGATCAACACCCACTTGGTCTTTCGACTTGGCAAGGTGTGCGGCAAACCGAAACGCACACGCAAATCGATCACCACGATCACACTGCCACGAAACTCAAAGACCCCAGCCACCTCGTCGGGCATGTGCGGCAAAAGGGTCGTGTTTTGTGGGTTGAGGATCTGCACCACACGCGCAATCTCGAGCGCGTAGTGAACGTCGCCCACGACGAAGCCCACGAGGGATTTTTGTGGGTCAGCGTGAAAGCGATCCGAGCGCATCAGTGAGCCTCAAGCAAGGGAGCCAAGGCGAGCAAGAACAGAAGCGCTCCGTCTCGACGACCGATGCCCACAACATACTCGACCGAATTCCCTCCGAGGGCGTGTGTCGTCAGCTCAACCTCCGCTTCGGATAGACGATACACCTGCAACACCTCGTCTACAAAGAGGCCCATGAGCTCTCCTGACGGAGACGGTACCAGCAGAATCCTGGCGCGCCGCGTTGCTCCGTGTGCTGAGAGCCGCAACCTGACTTTCGGGTCGAGCACGGTGACGAGCAAACCGCGCACGCTCACGATGCCCAAGATTTCGCGCGGAGCTCGAGGCACCGGCGTGAGCACCATTGGCGTCAGAATCTCTCGCACATCCGCAAGCGGAAGCGCGTAGGTCTCGCCCGCCAACCGAAATGCGAGAAACTCGTTCACCCCACGACGTTCACCCAGCGAGCCTCGTTTCGAGCTGATCGAGGCCATCGACGGCATCGACGAAGCTGAGGCAGCGACCACAGCCTCGGCTGATTCACGCGGCATCATCGAGCGCGGGCCAGCAGGAGGGGCCGGCGGCTTACGATCACTCATTAGCTGAGCTCCTTCAGCGCTCGAGGCTCAGAGCCTGCTTTTGCCGTGAGGTCGGTCGACGAGAGCACCTCATCGACCAGTGCCGGGGTATCGAGCACGAGGCCCACACGCTGATCACCCAGCTCGGTTGCTCCAGCGAAACCACGAACACTTTGTCGCAACGATGCACCAAGCGGCTTGATCACGATGTCTTGCTGCCCTTCGAGATGGTCAACCACCAACCCAAGGCGACGCGCCCCCGCAGAGATCACCACGACAAACCCTTTACCCGCGCGACCCCCGCCAACAGAGCCCTCGATGTTGAACAAGCGAGCCAGCTTGGCAATCGGCAGGGTCGTACCTCGAAGCGTGATGAAGTCTCTTCCCTCGATCGAGCGCAACGACGTTTCATCGAACACCAGCGCCTCTTGCACACTCGACAGCGGCAGCGCGAATGTTTGTGCCCCCACACCGATCACCAACGCGCTCAAGATGGCGAGCGTGATGGGCAGGGTGATCGTCATCTTGGTGCCGATCCCCTTTTCACTCTGAATGTCGATGAAACCACCGAGTCGGCTGATGTTGGTCTTGACGATGTCCATGCCGACGCCTCGACCAGCGAGCATGTCAGCACTCGTCTTTGTCGAGAAACCAGGCGCGAACAACAGGTTGTACAGATCACGACGGCCAAGCTCGCGAGCCTCGGCCTCGGTCACGAAGCCACGTTGAATCGCAACCTCGCGCACCCAGTTCTCATCAATTCCGCGGCCGTCATCTTCGACCTCGATGACGACGTGACTGCCCTTTTGAAACGCGTTGATCGCGACAGTTCCGGTCTCAGGTTTTTCGACCGCGATACGATCCGATCGAGGCTCGATGCCGTGATCGATGGCGTTGCGAATCATGTGAACCAAGGGGTCACTGAGCTCTTCGACAATGAGCTTGTCGACCTCGGTCTCGGCACCGGTGATGACGAGGTTCACTTGCTTTCCGGCCTCGCGACTTGCTTGACGAACCACTCGACCGAGCTTGTCGAAGATCTGGCCAAGCGGGACCATTCGCACTTCGAGAATGCCGTCTTGCATCGCGCTCAAGTGGCGCTCGAACGTGCGATGCAAGCGATGCATCTCTGTCGCAAGGTCACGCAATGAAGGCGTTGCTCGAACTCGCTCGGTGATGCGTCCCAGTGAAGAGCGAACGATCGCAAGCTCTCCGACAACGTTCATCAGTCGATCTAGCTTGCGAATATCAACGCGCACCGTCTGCGAGACCGAGCGCAGAGACATCCCTGGGGCTTGTTGCTCAGCCTTGCCGCGAAGCTCAGAGATGTCGCTTTGTTTGCTAACGCGAACCGGCCCCGGGCCAGGCGTTCGCGCGGGCGACGACAACGGCGCCTCCTCGTGTTGGAGAGGCGCCGGATCTGACGGCGCTTCACGCAAGAGCTCGCCCGTGCTTCGAAGCGGCGAGGGGGTATCGAGAGGCTCAGGTGCCGGAGTCGGCCCCGCAGCTTCGCGCTCCATCGACGTCGCTCGAAATGCAGGCCCCGGAACAAGCGGAGCGTGCCCTCCGTTTTTCTTGCGAGGCACCTCTTCGACTCGAACGTTCGGCGCTCCGATCAGCGCAGTCACCTGATCGATCGGGCTTCTCGACGCGAGCAAGATCTCGAGATGAATGCTCTCGATGTCGCCCCCATCGCCCGATGGCAGATAGGTGATGATCTCGCCGATCGGCTTGGCTGCACCTTTGAGCCGATCGAGCTCTTCATCGAGAGTCATCAGGTTGAACTGCGCTCTCACTCGAAAGAGCAGAAACCCATTCTGAATATTCGTTTGAAGCCGGTGCTCTTCGTATTCAGTGAGCACGCCGAACGCGGCTCAGCATCGAGCTCGTAACCATGAACCGGTGCCGATGAGGCGCCCACTTGCCCTTTCAAGAAGGCAGCAAGATCGGAGAGAAAAACATCCGCCTCGGGAGTTGGAGCACGATCGTTTTGGCGCTCGGCCAACAGCAACGCACCGCACACATCCACCGAGCGAAACAACAGATCGAGAAGGGTGCGTTCGAGCGGACGCCGACCCAATCGAAGATCATCGAGCAGCTCTTCGAGGTTGTGCGTCACTGTGCCCATTCGGGCTGCGTTGAAGAGGCCGGCCAAGCCCTTCAGCGTGTGCACGGCACGAAACACATCGTTGATCAGATCTGGATCAACATCACCTCGTAGCTGACCGTCTTCGAGCGCGAGCAGATCGCGGGCGTACCCTTCGATGATCTCCTGGGCCTCGGAGAAAAAATCTTCTCTCGCTCGGTCGTCAGCCATCGCTCAATGCCCCTTCTTCAGTGCGTCCCGCTCGGGTTCGGCTTGAGCACTTGGGCGCTTCCTGGAGTCTTTCGCTGCCACCGCCGTTGTCCCCACACTCGCCGACGGAGCAGGCAACACCAGAGGTTCTTGCGAGTCAATCGCCGCCGCCTCTTCTACCGGAGCAGTCGCCGCAGCCTTGCTCGCTTCAGCAGCACACAGGGACACCCAGTTGGCAAGGGTTGTCCAGAGTGCCGGGTATGAATCACCGATCACCCCAGCCCCGTGTCCGTCTCCGTCGATCGGAACAGCCTCGGACAACGGACCGAGCATCTGAGTGACGACCTTCAACGGTTCAGCAGAGACGTTGTCCTTCGTCGTTGCGACCACGAGCCCACGGCGACCACGCAAGCCCGCCAACCCCGCGTACAAATCGAGGTCATTGAGCCTTGGGCCTGGCGAGACCATCGCAAGGCCAGCCACACGAGGTTGTTTCTGCATCACGTAGGCACCGACAGTTGCACCAAGGTCTGAGCCAACGAGAACAAAACCTGGGACACGCGTTTTGAGTCGAGCTTCGAGACCCACCATCACCGCGACAATATCGTCTGCCATCATCGCGCGATCCGCGGCCGTCATGTTGGTAAAGGTGATCTGCTTCGAATCACCCCTGCGCTGTATCGATTGCCCATGACCACGCAGATCAACCAAGAGCTGGTGCGCTTGAGGGGCCCTCAAATTCACCTCTGAAAGCAGAGGTCGAAACTCGTCGCGGCCCCCGCCCCAGCGATGCAGGTAGATCACGACCGGGGCAGATGGGGCGTCGCTTTGAAAAAGCTGTCCCGCGATCTCGAGCCCGTCTTTGGCCAAGAAGCCAACCTCAACCCCCCGCGGGAGCTTTCGCGCAGCCTTGGGCTCGTTCTCGACGACTGTCTTCACAGGCCGAGGTGCGACAGGAGCGGAGTCTTCCCGCCGTGATGGAAGCGCCATCGATACAACCGCTCCAAGCCCAACCAGGCCGGCGATCACGACGACACGTCGAAGTCTCTGCATGGGCGCATCGTACCTCTACACGACCCCTTAACGTCGAGATTGACCAGAAAAAATTGCCGCCATAACGTGGCGCCTCACGTCGTTCAAAGAGGCCCCCATGGCGATCGAAGCTCCTCACGTCCGCATCCTCGTCGTCGATGACGACAAGGCGATCTGCGACTACGTATCCACCATCCTCGAGAAGGACGGATTTCTGGTCAAAACACTTACGAACCCAACGCTTGCCGAAGCTGAGGTTCGCGAGGGCGAGTACCACATCCTGATTCTCGACGTGATGATGCCGAAGCTCGATGGCATCGAGGTGCTGAAGCGAGTGCGCAAGGTCGACAGTGACATCGCGGTCGTGATGTTCACTGGATATCCGAACCTCGAAACAGCTGTGGCGAGCATGAAGCTCGACGCGGCCGACTACTTGAAGAAGCCGTTTCAAGTCGAAGAGCTTCGCGAGGTGATCTCGCGCGTCGTTGCGAAGAAAGGTCTCGCTCGATCGCCTGAAGAGCAGCTTCACAAGATCATCGGCGACACCATTCGAAACCTACGTAAAGACAAGCGTCTGACGCTCAAGCAGATGAGCAAGCGCACCGGCCTCTCGGTCTCTTTGCTCTCGCAGATCGAACGCGCCGAATCGTCAGCGTCGATCCCCAGCTTGTACAAGATCGCGGTCGCTCTCGACTCGAAGATTCGCGATCTGTTTGGCGAATACTGACGGTCGCGGCGAGCTCGTCACTGCGAGAGGGCAGCGACGAGCAACTCATGAAGCTCAGGTGCGGTTGTAGCTCTCGCCTTCGAGCAAGATCACGTTCGTCTTCGAGCGCGTCTCGCCAACGTTGGTGACGTACACCGCGGGTTGATCTTGAACGGGGCACACCTTCTCACACGCCCCACAGCCAATGCACAACGAGGGGTCAACGTGAGGACGCTGAACGTGAACGGTCAGCATCGCTGGCTCTTTGCCATCTTCACCCGGCTTCGAGTCGCGCTTCGGGATGTCGGCCTCTTCGACCCAGATCGCTTTGGGTGACGTGGGGCAGAACTCTTCGCACACGATGCAGGGCGTGCTCATGGCCCACGGCAAACAACGACCGTGATCGTAGAAGGCCGTACCGATGCGAATGGGTGACTGACCGATCCCGAGCTTCTCTTTCTCGGTGATCTTTTGAATCGCACCGGTCGGGCAAACTTGACCGCAGAGCACGCACGAGTGCTCGCAGTACCCGATTCGCGGAATGAGAATGGGTGTCCACACGCCTTCGATACCCGACTCGAAAAACGCAGGGTGAAGCGCGTTGTTCGGGCACACCTTCATGCACTCCGCACAACGAATGCAGCGCTCGAGAAACTCACGCTCCTCGACGCTCCCGGGTGGGCGGATCATGCGAGGGTGGTAGTTCGCATCGAGGGTGTCAGCGATACGCATCGCCGGGATCGCGATCATGCCCGCGCCAGCCGCCGCGAGGCCCGTTCGCAGACCCGTATCGGGCTTCTGCGTGGTCGAGCGACGGTTCGGCAAAAAGCGGAACTTGATGACGTCTTCGGGGCAAGCCGACTCGCAGTTGAGGCACATGTGGCACTCGTCTTGTCGGTGCTTGACGCCCCCTTGAGGAGAGTCAGCGCCCTGACAGTTCACGAGGCACAGGTTGCAGTCGGTACACTTGGCGTGGTCTTTCTCCATGCCGAAGAGCGCGAAGCGCGAGAACACCCCAAGGAACGACCCGAGCGGGCACAACACACGGCACCAGAACCTGGGAATGAACCGGTTCATGAACAACACGGCGACAAGCAAAAAGCCGATGAACCAGGTCTGGTGAAAGTAGAACTGACGAGCGTTCCAGACGTGGTTCGCCATGAAGTCAGCCGAGCCATCGCCAACGTGCTGAAGCACGCGACTCGACGACTCACTCGCCACCCCAAGACCGTGCCCGACGACGTATTGCATCGCAGGGATCACCGCGAGCCCGAAGGCACGAACCATGATGCAGATCGGATCAAACAACCCACCGATCGCGCTGCCTGCAACGGCCGAAACGAGAAACGCGTAGAGCAGGTAATACTTGGCTCGCTGATACGTGTGGGTCTTGTTCGCTTCGATTCGATTGAAGCCTCGACCTTTGGGGCTGGGCAACAACCACGCGGTGAAGTGATGTAGCGTTCCGAAGGGGCAAATCCAGCCGCAAAACACACGCCCAAACACCAGCGTCAATGCGAGCAGAGCGATCGACCACAACAGGCCGCGATACACCGTGTGTGTCGACAGCGCGGTCATCGCTGCGACGAAGGGGTCAACCAACAAGAACCCCTCGACGGGCAACGGCAACCGCACCGCATCACCCGCCTTTGCCGTGAATGACCCTCGAAACGTGGTCTGGAACAAGAAGTACATAAACAGGCCAAAAAAGCCTGCTTGCGACACTCGCCTCACCCAAACCAACACGCGTATCGACAGTCGCGCGGGGATCCCCGACCCAGGTCGGCTCGGATCGATTTTTTTTGGCTTCGCAGGCTTCGATGCGCCCACAGGAGCATCGATCACAGCCGCTGCAGAAGCCCTCGCGACGTTATCGTCTCGAGCCGGGGCAAGCCCCAGTTGCTCAGACAGATCTGCCATTCGCGCCTTCGTACGACGCGCCATCTCGGCTTCGACTTTGCGCGCTTCATCTTGAACAGCAGCGCTCGTCGAGGCGACGTCCTGGTCCTGTTTTGGAACCGTTGTACCAGAACGCTGTTCGAGTGAGCTTCGAACGGTTTGAAGATCGATCGGAGCGATCTCACCGACCTGCCCCAACCACGGGATCGGCGCCGGGAAGTCATCGAGAGACAACTTTCCCGGCGTTCCGCGCACGACGTTTTCAGGGATCGCCGCGTCACTCGACAAGGTCACATGACCGGAAGGCGCTTGGCTCGAAGGAGCACGAGAAGCCTTGGTTTCTTTATCGCCCTTGCACCCGCAAGAGCCCGAGCCACAGCCGCTCATTTCATACTTCCTTGGTGCGGAGTGATTCCCACATCATGGTCCCGAGCCCACGCTCGTGGCCCATCTTCAGGTAAGCGAGGTTCTCTCGTTTTTGGCCGATGAGCTGGCAGCCATAGGCATCGGCCGCGACTTGATCGACCGAAG
Source organism: Polyangiaceae bacterium (assembly GCA_046351315.1). Taxonomy (GTDB): domain Bacteria; phylum Myxococcota_A; class Polyangia; order Polyangiales; family Polyangiaceae; genus JAXLYQ01. The sequence continues at coordinate 63,660 of JAXLYQ010000017.1, read as the reverse complement.
CAATGACCGTGTTCATCAACCGTGTGTCGTCGATGTTCCCGCCTTGAGGGCCATTGCGAATCAACACACGCGTCGCATCGAGAACAGTCAGCGTTGGCCGCAAGAACGTGGCGAGGTCGGCAATGCTGGTGTCGATGTTTTGATGAAGTCGATTACGTCGCCCGCCGAGTGAGCCGTACCAGTTCTTCATCGCGCCCGTGTACTTCGCGAGGTTGTGATGCTTGGCGACCGGTACGTTGATGAGCTTGTCGGCTTGAATCAGCGGCGTGTACACGGGCCACTGATCGAGCACCTCGCCCTTGAGTCGCATGCCCCGGAAGCGATGCTCCGCAGGAACGATCACCTCGGCCCCCTTCGCGTATGCAGCGCGCCAGATCCCCGAACGCTGGAAGCATCGATTGGGGTCGTTGCAGCTCGCATCCGTCACGACGACGTTCTTTGCGCCCGCCTCGTAAGCCATCTGCACCACGGTCGCGACGACCTCGGGGTTGGTGTTCGCGCCGTGCAGCGGAGTGCGATCCCAACCGATGTTCGGCTTCACCACCACGATGTCGCCACGACTGATGAAGCGCTTCATTCCACCGATCGCTTCGACAGCTGCTCGAGTCAGCGCTTCGGCGCCGTCCGCAGTCTTCGAAACGACCAGCTGCGGAAGCTCTTCCACTGGTGTTTTAAGGCCAAAATCCCTGACCTGCCGATCGCCTTGCTTGGCGGCGACATCGAAGCCGCCCGCATCCCAAATCAAGCGGCCAGTAACCCCTGCACCACCGAGCACGAGACCTGTCGTTCCCAGCCGGATCAGCGCTTCACGTCGAGAGATCTTGTCCGTCATGAACCTTCTTCGGGGTAGCTCATTAAGTGACGTACCGGCAAGTTACTCTGGCCGTTGTCGCGAAGGGGTCGCTGACACGTTCGAGGCCCCGTGGGCACCTTTTTGGGTTCAGTCGCCAGTCGCCAAAACCAGCATCGCTTGGATGCTTGGATACCCGCTGGCGGATCGCATGGGCGGCACCCGACCCTCACTCGACAAGCGAAGCCATTGCGGATGCTGCACGAAATCACGGAAAAATTCGCGTGATTCCAGCGTGACAAAACAAGTACGCCAAGGTTACCGTGAGCAAAACCTAACGGAGAAACACGATGTTCAAACGAGCCTTGACTCTTGGCATGTTCCTCGGCGCAGTTTCACTTTCGCTCGTCGCCTGTGGTGGCGATGACGACGACAAGACGTCAGGCACCGGCGGAACGGGCGGCTCTGGCGGCACGGCTGGCAGCGCAGGGTCGACCTCTGGCTCCTCTGGCTCAGCCGGAACCACGGCAGGTTCAGCAGGAACCACCGCAGGCTCAGCCGGAACCACCGCCGGCTCATCGGGCTCTGCCGGCACGACGTCAGGCTCCGCAGGAACCGCGGGCAGTGCGGCTGGCTCTGCCGGCACCGCAGGCCAAAGCGGCAGCGGTGGCACTGGTGGCAACCCGGACATTTGCGTGGATGATGGACAATGCGACACGCAAGGCGGGGAAGACTGTACCTGTTCAGACTGCTCGGTCCTTGCCTTGTGCGTCCCCGGTCAGTGCGTTTCGACAACGCCTGCGACCTGAGCGATTCGTGTACTTGTGGCGATTGCTGGGCGGACCCGTTCTGCCCGGACAGTGCGAACTGCATGGATGACGGAATGTGCGATGAGTTCAACGAGGGCTGCCAGTGATGCGCGGACTGCGCGTCTGCGTCGAACTGCGCTGGTTTCTGGCGGAACAGGCGGAACCGGCGGAACGGCAGGCACCGGCGGAACCGCGGGAACCGGTGGAACGGCCGGGACCGCGGGAACCGCTGGAACCGGCGGTACCGCTGGCTCGATGTTAGAGCACGTTCGTCACGCATCCGAGCGTCGATGATTCGCCCAAGCGAGTCTCGGCGCTCGTTTCATTTTCGGTGCTTCGAATCACGACGAAGCGCCTCGCTGGTTGCAGCGAACGTTGCGCATGAGAGGGGTTGCTCGTGCGCTCTTTTGCTCGTCTCTCGCTCGTCGCAACCCCTCACGTTTTCGTCGCTGATGTCGCTGCATTGCCAACCCGTTGCGAGCCCCTCCTCGGGTATCCCCGCGGACCCTCCACGCGACGACGATGAAGCTGTAGCCAAGGCTGCAAAAGAATATCTCGACCTGCTGGGCTTCTGATCTCGCCCGAGTCAGCCACCGAGCGTGGGCTTCATACACGCGACAACGAGCTCGATGACTACACGCTCGAAGGCGGGGCTCGCGACGTTGCGCGGTACGTGACCTTTCTCTCGCAGCTCGAAGCACGATTTGCGAAGGCAGAGCCTCTCTCCCCGCGCAGCGACGACCGATCTTGCACTGATTCGAAGTGACCGCGTATTCGCATTCGACTCTGGCAAGACACGCGGCCTTACGAGACCCAGCCCGACACCTATTTTCGTCCGCTCAACACGCTCTTTTTGATGACCGCGCGCGAGTACGCCCCAGCGCCCGAACGCGCCAAGCTCGCTCTCGCACGTCTCGAGAAGCTGCCAACCGTGCTCGCCGCTGCGAAAAGGCAACCTGAAGCGGCCGCCCAAGGTCTGGACACAATTGCCATCGAGCGGGTCAAAGGGGGGCTCGACTTCCTCAAAGAGATCGCTCCGTTTCTGACGAGCGCACTACCCGCTGAGAAAACCCGTATCGACGCAGCGATTGCAGCTTCGAAAAAGGCGTTTGAAGAGCTTGGGGTCTTCTTCGAGAAAGAGCTTCTGCCTCGCTCGGACGGCAAGTTTGCAGCGGGCAAAGAGCTCTTCGAATTCTTGCTTCACGAGGATGCCGCACTTCGTGAGAGCGCCGACGATCTTCACGTGATGGGCACCAAGCTGGTCGACAAGATCCAGACCCAGATGCGCGAGGTCGCGAAGAAGATCGATCCCGCAGCCAAAGACTGGCCCGAGGTCGTCGCGAAGGTGAAGAGCAAACACCCCGCTGCGAACGATCTGCTTGCTGCTTATCGAAAAGAGGTCACGAGGGCGCGTGAGTTCTTGGTGAAAAAAGACGTCGTGCCCTTCCCGCCAGGGATACCCGGCGAATATCGAACATCTCAATTTCGGTAGCCTGACCATCTCTGCGTTCCGCTGACCAGCCTGCAGCGTCTGAAGATTACGGTAACGATCAGGTCTTCTCGGTCACGCGCTGGTTTCGACCTTTACACCGGTAAAAGAGCAGGAAGAGATGCTCCGCGAGAATGACTACGGCGACATCGTCGACACTGCCGTTCACGAGGCTTACCCAGGTCATCATCTACAGCTCTCGATGGCGCGCTTGAACCCGTCGCTGATTCGCAAGATGAGTGGGCCTTCGATCTTCGCCGAAGGTTGGGCCCTCTACAGCGAAGAGCTGATGGCTGAGCTTGGTTACTACACCGACGAAGAGCGACTGATGCAGCTCGAATGGGCCCTGGTACGCGCCGCCCGAGTACTCATCGACGTCGGCCTTCACACGCAAAACATGTCGTTCGAAGAAGGGGTGAAGGTGTTGACCGACATCGTGCATCTCGAGCCGACACTCGCGCTCAGCGAGATCAAACGCTACACCCAGAGCCCAACACAGCCTCTCTCGTACATCACCGGACGAGAGCAAATCTTCAGGCTTCGAGAGCGTTACAAGGCAAAGATGGGCGCTCGATTTAGCCTGAAGGAATTCCACCGTGAGCTGCTCACGCGAGGCACGCTCGCGCCTGGGCTCCTTGCTCGCGAGATACTCGGAGAAGACCTTTGACCCAGCTCGATCTCGCACATGCGCTCTCTGTCGTTACGCAGGCCGTGCTCGAGGCTGGAGCGCTTCTTCGTGCCGAGTTTCACAGGCCAGGCGGCCCGCGCGGAGAGTCGGGAACATGCCCAGCCGACGCAGAAGCCGAGCGGCTGTTGCGAGATCATCTGCGTCGAGAATTCCCCTCACATGGGATCATCGGCGAAGAGCTTGCGAGCGAAGATGTCCCGGCGAGTGACGACGATCACCACGTGTGGCTGATCGATCCCAACGACGGAACCAGCCCGTTTCAAGCTGGGTTTCGCGGAGCCGCAGTGTCGCTGGGCTTGCTTCGCGATGGGGTGCCTGTGCTTGGCGTCGTGTACGCGCACTCCGCGCCTGATGACGATGGCGATCTGTTCACGTGGGCAGAAGGTCAGCCACTTCTTCGAAACGGCGTCGAGGTTCGGCGAACGTGGCCATCCGAGATCAACGCGAGCTCGATTGTGCTCGTGTCGCATCACGCTGACGAGCGCCCGCTACTGGCTGCATCACTGGTGTATCCAGCTCGATTCCGGCCCATGCCCAGCATCGCGTATCGTCTTGCTCTCGCCGCGGCGGGCGACGGCGACGTAGGTGTCTCGCTCAATGCACCAGGCGCACTCGATGTCGTAGGAGGGCACGCGCTGCTGCTCGGTGCGGGAGCAGATCTCTACGACGACGACGGCCGCCCTCGTCGATACACGCGAGAAGGCAAAGGCGGAGGCAACTGCTTCGGCGGTGTTGCCTGGCAACGCGATACGCCCCGCGAAACGCCTCAACTTCCGCCACACGAAGACCCAACACGACGCCTGTCTCGCGACATCTTTGCCCGACTCGAGCCCGGACAAACTATTTCTGATGCGGGCCAACTTCGACGAGCACAGGGTTGTTTGTTGGGCCAGCTCGTTGGCGATTCACTCGGCAGTCTCGTCGAGTTCGAAAGCACCCGAGAGATCGCGCAGAAGTACCCCAACGGCGTTCGTCATCTCGCCGACGGAGGCACCTGGGGCACACTTGCGGGGCAACCTACCGATGACTCAGAGCTAGCGTTGTCATTGGCGCGATCACTGCTGAAAAAACGCGCGTACGACCCTCTCGATGCACTCGAATGGTACGTGCGTTGGTACCGCTCTGACCCATTCGACATGGGCGGAACAACCGCGCGAGCACTTGGAGCAGCATCTCGCGCTTTCGAGCTGGGCTCGAACCCACTCGTCGAGGTTGCGTCGCACGCACTAACCACGAGCCAAGCCAACGGAGCCTTGATGCGAGTATCACCGCTCGGCATTTTTGGCGTGAAGCTCGACCCGCGTGAGCTCTGGCAATGTTCGCTAGAAGACGCGATGCTCACGCACCCACACGTCGTGTGTCAGTACGCCAACGCTGTCTTCACACACGCGATCTCGATCGCCGTTCGAGAAGGGCTCGATGCTCGAAGCGTGTGGTCACGAACGATTGCTTTCGCCCAACAAGCAGGCACGGCTGAGCACGCTCCGGTGGTTCTCGAGATGCTCGAAGGCGCAGACAAGGCACCACCCGACGACTTCATGACCCATCAAGGGTGGGTGCTGGTTGCGCTGCGAAATGCCTTCTATCAGCTACTTCACGCACCTACGTTCGAAGAGGGTGTCGTCGATTCGGTGATGCGCGGGGGTGATACCGACACCAACGCGGCGATAGCTGGAGCGTTGCTGGGAGCAGTGCACGGTCGTGAAGCGATCCCGCGTTCGTGGCGCAACGATGTGCTTACGTGCAGAGCGCTGCCCGTGCCTGGCGTCAAGCACCCGCGCCCCCCCACGCTCTGGCCGATCGATGCCATGACGATCGCCGAGAAGTTGATGCTCTGAGCAGCACGCTCGGCGCTGCGTCGGAGCTCAAAACAAACCGATGCTGAAATGGAACGCACCGAAGTCTTCCCACGCGCGCCGAGACAGATTGATTCCGTAATCGAAGGCGATCGGGCCGATCAGCGTATTGGCTCGAATGCCTGTGCCACCTGCGTAGCGTAGTCGATAGGGCTCGAAGTTTTTGGGCTCGACCCACACGTTGCCGGCATCGAGAAAGAGCGCGGTGAAGAAGATCCCCGAAAGTGGGATGCGCAACTCAGCGCGTGGGTTGATGAACACATCACCACCTCGAATTGCGACCTTGTCGATCGTGAGCTTGGTCGAGTCAGACGATGACTTCGATGAGTCAGCTTCGATCTTGTCGGCGAGATCTTGAGGCACGAGCGAGTCACGAGAGAAGCCTCGAACCGAGTCGATCCCACCGAGAAAAAACAGACGGTCGGGGTAGGTCTTCGAGGTCGATGTGAGCTGCTTGTTGAAGCCGCCGCGCAGTGCCAACGCGAGCGCGAGACCTTTGTCGCTCAAGCGCACGTAACCCGCGACGGTGCCTGTCCAACGCAAAAAGTCACTGGTGATCCCACGAGGGTTATCGGACGCGGGGAACGCGCTGACATGCTCGACACCACCCGAGATCAACGTGCCGCGACTTGCGCCGAGAGGGTTATCGCGACGATCCCAGGCTGCGAAAATTCGCTCTGAAATTGCCGTGGTTTCACCATCGGGCACACGCAGAAGTCGACTGAGATCATTCGAGATGCCTGGCTGAGTGAGGTAGCTCTCGACGTCTTGACCCGAGAAGATGCCCACGTTGTTGAGCTCGACAGAGCCACCCAAAACGAGGGTGAGCTGACGAAATGGTTGCCAGGTGAGTGCGGGCAACGTCGCTTGTTTCGTAAGCCCGAAGTCGCGCGAGTTACTTCGAACGTCGATGAAGTCGAGACCAAAGCGAAGTGTGGGGTGCAACACCGACGGGATCTGCACCCCTGCTGAGTTACGTCGCTCGAGACGATCACCAAGAGACAGCTTGGCAAAGTTGTCGCGAACCTTTGCATCGGGGATCAAAAAATCAGGCAAAAACCCGAGCTGAACACGCAACGTGAGGCTGATCGCTCGCCCACCGAGATTGCGGTGTCCGTACTCGAGCAGACCACGCACGCCCTCACCCGTCGATACGCCAGGGCGAACTTCGAGGTACTGCGGGTTGCGTTCAATCACAGTGACGACGACGGCCTTTCGCGTCGCCGGAACGCCCGGATCATCGAGTGCGATCGAGACGCTCGAGAACACGCCGAGAGCAGCGAGAAGCTCTTCGCTACGACGAGCAGCGCTCTGCCGATAGATGTCGCCTTCTGAGAACCTGAGCTGCTGAAGCACCACCGAGGCGCGAGTGAGGTTGTTGCCCCGAATCAGGATGCGATCGACGATCACACGTTGTCGCTCGATGATCGTGAAACGAGCGCGCGCACGTTGCTTGTCAGGAGACAGATCGAACGCAGCTCGTACCTCGACGAATGCGAAGCCTTCATCTCGGTAGAATTCGAGAATCGCACGACGCGCTTCTTCGAGCTTCACGTTCGATGCAGCGTCGCCAGTGTTGAGCTTCGTGAGCTCGTACAGCTTGCTTTCGGGGAAGCTCGCGACCCCATCGAAGACCACGTCATACAAGATCGATCTGGGCCCAAGAATCACCGGGATTCGCAGCGAAAGCTGGGGCTCACAGGTGATGCCTTGGGCAGGGTCGGGCTTACACGAAAGCTCTGTGGGTACGGGTTGCTCTTCGACCGGGTTGTCTTGAGCATCAACTTCACATCGCGCTTCGAGCTCATGCGGAAACGGGATCGGAACACACAACCCTGCAGGTGAGTGACGGTCACAAAAACGACGAAGCACCTGAACCGGACCCACGATCGCAGAGAGGTATCCATCCGCGCGATAGAGGTCTTGAACATGCTTGAGCGCGCGATCGTACGTGCCCGGTGCGTAGACGAAACGGGGCTCGTAATCGTAGGGGGCAGGTCGCGCACCCGTGATGCCTCGACGTGTGCCGTCACCCACCCCAAGAGGGCCGATCGATGCATCGACGGTCTCGGGGTTGACGGCCGAAAGCAGTGTCGTGCCCGGCAGATCTTCTTCGAGAAAGCTGTCGATCTCGCGCCCAATATCTCGCGGAGCACGACCTGTAATGCCCTGCTTTTTCAGCTCGCGAATGTCGGGCAAGCATGGGTACGTACGACCTGCCACACGCACCCGAACATTCTCGCGAACCGAGATCACGAGATCGTTGTCGGTGTCGGCGCGAGTACCTCGAACACTCGCGCTCACCTCTGCGTCGAGCATTCCGATCTTGAGGTATTCGTTCTTCACTTTCGAGGCGAGGTGACTCGGAGAACGATCAGGGTCGTGCTCGACATCAACTGCATCAGCGAGCGCATCTGCATCGAGCGTAAGGTTGCCCTCGAAGCGAAGATGAATGCGCGGCCCTGCTTTGACCCAGAGCTGGGTGTAGGTCTTTCCGTCGATCTCGTAGACCTTCGGAGTCACCTCAGCCGAGTGCCATCCGCGAGCGCGAAGACGTTGAGCAAGGTCTCGAGCGCGTTCGTTGATCTGCTCCACGTCAACGCGGTCTCCACGAATCACGCCCGGTTTTTCAAGCGTGTTTCGAAGTGCCTCTGACGTAGGCCCCTCGACATCAACACGCACTCCAGAAAGCGTTCGAGGTACACCTGCATTGAGCTCGACGAGCAGCACAACCTCGCGCGGGTCATCTGTCGATCGAGACGCAATCTTTGCTTTCGCATCGGGAAACCCTCGACTCGCAGCGTGCTTTTCTAGCTCGTTTTCTGCGTCGCGAAGCATCTCAGGCGTCACCGCATGACCGCGTTCGACACCGCGATTGCGAAGCACATCAGCAGCGAGTTGCTCACGATCGTCGAGGCGTAGATCTTTGATCACGCGCTGCGCGACGACTTTGATCCTCAAGATGACCTCAGAGCCATCGGGGATCGCATCCACCGTTGCCTCGGCGATCAGACCCGTGGATTGAAGTTGCCGAACCGCACGACGCGCAAGTGGCCCCGTGAGGATCTCGCCCGGAGAAACACCTGCCATTGCCGCAGAAGGGATCGCCCACGACGAGTCGTCCGAGATCACCTCGATGCGTGAGATCCGACGACCGAGAGACGGGATCTCTTCGGGCGGTTGAAGGATCGGGATCTCACTCTCTTCGGACCGACCGGCCGAAGACTCGGGCTGCGTAGAAATCGACGCGCTTGGCGATGGTGATGGTTGGGCTTTGGCGGTGTGCCGTCCGACCGAAACCACGAGCGAAGGAAGCGCAAAAACCAGGGCGAGCAGCGGTGCACGCAGGCGCGTTGTACGGCGTCGATGGGTGCGGAAGTCACTCAGCACTGAAAAGGGTATCTCGCGGGGCCGATGAGTAGCACGGCGAAGTCGGAAAGATACGCGCCAGAAAGCAGCTTTCGGCTTGCTTTTTGGGGGGTCTGTCTCGAATCATCACTCCCATGGAAGTGACGCACCCGTCGGATCGCCCTCCGCGCCGCGCAACCTTCGCGCTCGCGGTCGGCATCGTGCTGGGCGCAGGAGCGTGCAGTCTCGTGTTGATCAGCGACGAGCAACCCTGCTCTGTCGACTCGGATTGCACATCACGAGGCGCACAATTCGCGAATGCGGTTTGTCGTGACCAGCTCTGTGTAGCGAACACCGAAACAGGCGGTAGCGCCGGGTCATCGGGCACATCAGGCAGCGCGGGAACCTCGGGAACAGCGGGCACCGTGGCAGGCTCGTCTGGCACCGCAGGGCAAAGCGGAAGCAGCGGAACCGCAGGCACGGGAGGCGCCTCGGGCGCAGGCGGAGCGAGCGGCACATCGGGTACCTCGGGCACCTCAGGAACGGGCGGCAGCGCGGGCACATCGGACGCGGGCGATGACGTGACGCTTCCGCCCGAGTGGAGCTGCGTCGGCTCGGTGGTCTGGCCAGATCCAGGCGGCGGCTCGGTCACCTTGTCGGGGACCATTCGAACCGCACTTGGCTCCGTGGCTGTCGAAGGCGTTAGATTCCGCGCCTGCAACAAGATTGATATCGACTGCGCTGGTCCGATTACCGAGACCTACTCAGATGCCTCGGGCTTCGTGTCGATCGTCGTCAGCAATGGTTTCGAGGGTTACCTCGAAATCTACAAGGACGGTTACTACCCCGTATTGTTGTTCACGAACCCGCCCATCACCCAAGATGTCACCATCGACACCGCACTTGGGTTGTTCACGCCTGCTCAGTTTGGTGGGCTCACTGGCGCAGCCGGCGTCACGATCGACCCAGAACGAGGACACGTGCTTACCGGAGCAGAGAACTGCAACGGCGACACAACAGCAGGCGTAACACTCGGCCTCACCACGGCCGACGCACAATCCACGCAGTTCTATCTTCGGAATTCGATCCCCGATGCGACGGTGAGCACCACCGACGACTCGGGGCTTGGTGGCTTCTTGAACGTAACCCCTGGCTTTGCGGTGCTCTCGGGAAAGATCGCGTCGAATGGCGTGCTCATGGGCAAGTCTTCCATCCTTGTTCGCAAGGGTTTCTTGTCCGCTGTAGTGCCCTTGCTGCCTTCACCGCTGTGAGTCAACGATGACGGATTCATCCACGACGGTCGGTCGCTATCGATTCATCGCCAAGCTCGGCGAGGGAGGGATGGCCCGTGTGTTCCTGACGATTTCGCAGGGGCCGTCGGGTTTCAACAAGCTGTTGGTGATGAAAGAGCTGCGTGAAGAGCTCGCGGATGATCCCGAGTTCCACGCGATGTTTCTCGCAGAGGCTCGCCTCGCGGCTCAGCTCAATCATCCGAACGTTGTTCAGACGTACGAGATCATCGAAGAAGCTGGCCGATTGTTGATCGCGATGGAGTACCTGGAGGGGCAGCCCTTCCATGTCGTGCTCGGCAAGATTGGTCGCCAAAACGTACCGCTCAATCTGCAGGTGCATGTGCTCGCGCAGGCCTTGGCAGGTTTGCACTACGCGCACGATCTTCAGGATCTCGACGGCACCCCGCTCGGTCTCGTTCATCGAGACGTGAGCCCACAAAACATCTTCGTGACCTACGACGGTCAGGTGAAGGTGCTCGACTTCGGAATCGCCAAGTGCGCGGGCTCTGTGCAGCGAACAAGAGCGGGTGATTTCAAAGGCAAGGTGCACTATGCGGCACCCGAGCAGATTTTGATGCAGTCGCTCGACCGACGCGCAGATGTGTTCTCGGTGGGCGTGATGTTGTGGGAGGCGCTGACCGGTCAACGCCTCGGAGCAAAGGGCGCCGAGATTGGCATCGCGCACGCTCGAGTGAACGGACAAGAGCCCAAGGTGCGCGAGGTAAATCCGGACGCGCCGACCGAGCTCGCCGACATTTGCGATCGAGCGATGGCCACCAATGCCACCGATCGTTTCGAGTCGGCCGCAGCACTTCAAGAGGCGCTCGAAAAGTACCTCACCAAAGCGATCGAGCCCGCGGGGACACGCGAGCTTGGCGCGATGATGAGCGAGCGATTCGCACGACAAAAGGCCAACGTGCGCGCGCTGATCGAGAAGCAAGTCAAAGCCTCTCGTTCTGCAGCAGAGGCAACGAGCGAGAGCTCGTCCGTACCGCTCGTCGAAGGCAGCTCGAGTGATGTTTCTTCGGATGGAAACATTTCAACCGGCGCGACGAGGAGCGCGGTTGGAGCGCTACCAAGCATCGAGCGCGTAGACGATGCGAGCTCTGGGTCGATCCCGCTCAACACGACGCGCGAGCAGATCTCGGTGCAGTCGATACCGCCACCAAGGCCATCGGGTCTTGCGCCAAAAACCACGTGGCGGTGGGGTCTTCTCGCAGCACCGGTGACGCTCGCGATTGTCGGAGCGTTTGCGAGCAGCCGCGGAGGCCCACCGCGCCCACCACTCGCCGCCGCAAGCACAGCAGTACAGCAGCCCGTCGCAGTGCAGTCGGCGGCGCAACCCGAGGTCTCGTCTGCACCTGCTGCGACACCGGCGGTGAGTGTCGCTGCCCCCGTGTCGTCGAACATTCAGATCACGCTTCGAGCAAAGCCCGACAACGCGACGCTCGTGCTCGATGGGCTGACGTTGGGAGCAAACCCGTTCAAAGCTGCGTTCGCAAAAGACACTGGCATTCACAAGCTGAAGGTGAGCGCGCCAGGTCACGTCGCGATCGAGAAGGGCATCTCGTATCAAGAAGATGCCGTGATCGAGATCGAGCTCGACAAGGTGGGTGCTCCATCGCGCGCTCGAGCTCGAAAAAGATCCCAAGGAAGCCCCAACATCGGCGCCCGCGGTCGACAAGCCAGCTCACCCCATCGACGAGAAGGACCCTTACTCACCATGAAGCGACAGCTCGTGGTTGCGTCAGTGATCGGCTCGATGCTTGCGACACAACTGGTGGTCGCACAACCGAGCCCACCGAACGGGCCAACCCCATCGAGCTCGTCGTCTAGCCCTGCTCCTGTGAGCTCTGCCAACGTCGAAGAGGGGCGTGCTCACCATCAACGCGGCGTCGAGCTTTCGAAGCAAAAGAATTACCGAGCCGCGTTGATCGAGTTTCAACGTGCGTATGCGGTCGCCCCCAACTACCGAATCCTGTTCAACCTGGGGCAAACCAGCCTCGAGCTTCAAGACTACGCAGCGGCCCAGCAAGCGTTCGAGCAGTACCTCGCCGAGGGAGGCTCCGAAATCCCCGCCGACAAACGATCGGTCGCCGAGAGTAGCTTGCAGAAGCTCAAGCAATGGATCGCTCACGTCTCGGTGATCGTGAATGTCGACGGATCCGAGATCCTTGTCGACGATGTGTCCGTCGGAACGTCACCGTTGAGCAAGCCACTGCTTGTCAGCGCAGGACGCCGACGTATCTCGGCCGTGAAGTCAGGCGCGCCTCCGGTGTTTCGAGCGCTCGATGTGGCGGGAGGAGACACCCTTGAGGTGAAGCTCGAGATCGTCGATGCGGTACAGACGCCAAAACCGATTGCGACAGTCACCGCGACGGCCACAGCAACAACGCCGCCTCCGCCCCCTCCGAAACCAAACAACAACGCGATGTGGTACAGCCTCGCCGCAACGTCGGGGTTTGCGCTCGGAGCGCTCACCACAGGCTTGTTGGCAGTGCGACAGCGAAGCCTGCTCGACGATCGGTTGAACACGTTCCCGTCTTCACAGAGCTCGATCGACAGCGCGCGACAAGGCACCAAAGCCCTCGCCATCACGACCGACGTGCTGGGCGGCGCCGCGCTGATCGCAGGCGGATTCACGCTCTATTTCGCGTTCCGCACACCCCCTGCACAACAAGGCTCGGCCTCACCATCTTCGAGCGTGGCAACATCGAGCCGCCCCGTGCTCGAAGGCGCACGTGTTAGCGGCTCAGGCCTGTCGGTCTTCGGGTCGTTCTGAGCGCTCGCGTCGCAGGGGAGATCCCGCTAGGTTGCGCGCATGGCTGGTTGGTCGGTGGAGCTCGAGGGTGCGTCGGTGGTGCTTCTGGGGAGGCTAAATCCCAGTATTTTCCAGCCCTTCTGGCTCGCGAAGTACGACCTCATCGGTGAAGAAGCAGCCCGCTCGGCAGAGGTCAAAGTCGTGCACCCAGACATCACCGCCTTGAGTATTGGTGGGTGGCTCGACCTCGAAGTCACGCCAGAGAGGTTTGCTGCGATGACATCGAGTCCGGCCACCTTCCCTCAACTGGCCGACCTCGTCGTCGGGGTGCTCTCGCTTCTCGAGCACACGCCAGTGGCACGCATCGGCCTCAACAGGATGTTTCACTGCCGAGCGCCATCCGAAGAACAGTGGCACCAGCTCGGACATCGACTGGCACCCAAAGAAACCTGGCTCCCCCTGGTCGTTGAGCTCGAATGCGGTCGCTGCTCATTGAAGGCAAAGCGCCCGAAAACCCGAAGCAAAGCTGTTCGTCAAGGTTGAGCCCCGGTTCGCTGCATACCGGGGTTTTCGTCGAAATCACCGAAGACCAAGGGTTCGGCGATGGCGCCCCTGTGGCTCGCTACGCCACCGCGCTCAAAGAGCGGTGGCAGCCATTCCAAGGATCACCGGCGCGAAGAAGGTGCTCGCAAGGCCATCGGTCCCGTTCCGTGAGGTCCTCTTGAAGCCCGCGCTGATACAACCCGCTGCACCGACCGCACCGCAGCCTGCTTTTTCTTCGGCTCCATTGCCTCAGGATGAAACCCTGCGGACAAGGTACCCGCTCCTGGTCAGGCCCAAGAGGGTCGAGCCACGAGAAGCGGCATCGCCCCATGCCGTTTCGAACGACGCCCCCCAAGATCGCAACGGACGACGCGAACGAATCGAGGCCGCTCGCGGACATCGTCAGCAGAATCCCCGCATTTGCTGCCACGAACGTGAGATTCGAGCTTCTGCAGCACCCGGAAGGACAGTCCCCCGAGGTAGGCGATGATGAGTTCAGCGCTCGCCTGCAGGACAAGACGGACACCGGCCGTCCGGACGAGATCGTGACCTTCCGTCGCGAAGAAGTCCCCAACGAGGACCTTCGTTGCTCGTGCCAGGAGCCGTCTTCTACTGGAGCATTGGATACGAGACGCGCTCTGGTCAAAAGAGCAGAGTTTCGGTGATTCGGCTGCGTCGCTAAGTCGGCCCGGACCCGTCGTGATGTGGAGCGTGTTTCGCGCGAGGCAGCCGAGCTTGCCCGAATCTTCGGCTGAGCACGACGAGAGCTCGCCCCCCGCCTCGAACGAAGTCGAAGTTTCGGTCTTCGGCGTCGGGGTGGGCGAATGCGTCGTCGTTCATCTGGGGGAGGGCGAATGGGTCATCGTAGATTCCTGCGTCGAACCAGGTAACAAGCGACCGATCGCGCTGCGATATCTGGAATCGATTGGTGTTGAGGTCGCCAGCGCGGTCAAGCTCATCGTCGTCACGCACTGGCACGACGACCACATGCGCGGTGCCAGCGAGCTGGTGGCCGCCGCGCCGGGAGCGAAAATCGTCTGCTCGGCAGCGCTGCGACGAGAGGAGTTCTTCTCCTCGCTTGCGGCATCCAAGGACCCGTTCGTGCGCCCTTCGGGCATCGACGAGATGTCTGCGATTTTCGAGCGATTGCGGCAGCAGGCCAGCGGCCAGACACGCCCGCAGTCGGTGGGGCCAACATGGGCAATGGAGAACATGTGTCTGTATCGAGTGACCCACCGCACCCATCAGGCGGAAATCACAGCGTTGAGCCCCTCGAGCGGAACGTTTTCGCTCGCCTTGCATGAGCTATCGTCACTGATTGCACAGGCTGGACAGCCAAAACGCCGTGCGGTTGCTCTCTCCGCGAACCGAGTTGCCGTCGTGTTGTGGATCGAAATAGGGCACCTCCGCATCTTGCTTGGCTCGGACCTCGAAACCGAGAACGACCCGAACATTGGGTGGAGCGCCGTTGTCACTTCGACCACCCGTCCGACCGGCCAGGCGCAGATTCTGAAAGTGCCTCACCACGGCTCAAGCACGGCAGAGCACCCCGGCATCTGGGAAAATCTGGTGGAACCAGATCCATTCGCGGTTGTTACCTCGTTCACGTGCGGAACCAAGCTTCCCACCGAGTCAGACCTCGAACGTCTGGGGACACGCACGTCGCGGTTGTACTGGACAGGCAAGTCCGAGGCCCAGACTCCGAGAGCCCGCCCCAGCGCGGTCGAGAAGACCCTGCGCGAGGTGGCGAAGAGCCGTCGCCTCGCAGAAGGGCGTTTGGGTCACGTCCGTCTGCGTGTGCACTCCGCCAATGACATGCCTCAAATTGACGTCGCCCCTCACTCCGCCAAGTACCGCGTTGGCTAGGGATCACCGCCCTCGCTGCATCCTAGCGGCTTGTGCGGAGTTCAACTTCCTCGATCCTCTGCTTGCCAACGCTGCTTTCCGCTCTCGATCCATGAGAGCATCATCGACGCACGGTGCAGGTTCATCAGGCCGCCATCAAAACGGACCAACCCACCGCCGCCTGCACATCAAGCCGCCGCCAACACCCGTCGAGCCACCACAGAGGCCCATCAAACCAGCGTCATTCCTCGACCCGGCCGCCGTTCCGCCACCGCTGGGCCAGCCCCGCGCTCAGGCGACGCGCGCCATCCGGGGCCAGCTTGCCTTGGGCGCGTTCTCTACCTTCTCCGGTTTTCCCTTCGTCCCGTCCATTCAGGCTTTGGTTGTCTCGGAGGCCCCTGCCTCCGTAGGCTCGGACGCAGCCTTCCGCTTGCTGTGCTTCGCGAGGAGGCGTCGGGTCGCGATGGGGACGAGGCGGGGGACGCTTGCGTCCATGTCGTGGGCTCCCTCGAAAGCATGAATCACCTCGCCGAGGACATGAAGGTTGACGCCGTCGAGGAAGTCTATTTCGAGCTGTCGCACCTTTGCGAGTGATCGAGCATCAGCCGCTTTCGCTGTCTCGCGAACGGACTGTGCCGCCTCGTCGAGCCACCGCACGGGCCTCGGTCATCTTGTAGAGCTTCGCCCGAGCGGCAATGGCGTCCTTCTTGTGGGGAGAGGAACTCGCGCATCAGCTTGGCTTGCGCTTCGAGTCCCTGCGCAAGCGCCTCGGCGGTCTCGGCCGTTCCGGTGCGCTCGTCGACGCGTTTGCGTAGTTCGGCGGAGCGGCCGGCAATGCCCTTGAGCAACCTGACAGTCTGCGTGCGAAGGGCGAGCGCCGAGGTAAACGCCGTCGACGCAGCGCGCTCCGCGTCGGCGCGCTCGGCAGCTCCGGCGTCGTCCGATTTTCGGCTCTTATTCGTAAGGGTGCGTAGCTCAATGGCCAGGTGAACACCGACCGAGATAAGCTCAAGCGAGATGTCGATACCGTCGAGCTGCTTCTCGCTCGCCGAGGTCAGAAATTGATAGGCGATTCCATAGATCCTGGGGGCGTCGGAGAGGATGCTTGCTAGCAATCTGGACACCGAGAGCGAGAAACTCCTCGCGTGTCTCCTCGTCCACAATCGCCTTTACGAAGGCTGGATCCGGATCGCCGAGCTTCTCGTGGAGGTCGTCGAGGCTCAGAGACGTAGCGGTATCAGCGGTGGGCTTGGTCATCCACGCAACGTAAAAGAGGCAAACCGTCGATGGCAATGGCGACGAGATGCTCACCCAAGGCAGCGCATCGGCAGAGTTTCTAAACCGCTATTTTCGAACAAGGCAGGCGTGATGTTGGGGTGTGGCGCTACGAGTCGTTTAACCTCGGCTTTTGAGAAGCGGTAGCAAACGCAAACGGACGTCGTTCAAGTACTCAACGAGACCATTCTGTTTGCCTCGCGTTTCGAGGGTCGAGAGGTTGGTGCGCAGCCAGCACCGTTCGCCACGTCCGCCCTCCTCGGCGACCTTGTCCTTCGCGTTGTTCTCCGAGAGCACGCCTTCTGCGAGGAAGAAGAAGCAGCGCTTCGTGTCGCGCTCATCCGAGGTGGTCGATCGGAGGCGATGCGAATCGATCGTAGGATCGAAACGGAGCTGTTTGGTGAGCCTCGTGAGCCGCTCGGCTTCAACAGAATTCTCCGGAAGGAACCCGCTCAAGACCCACGCCTCCGACTCAGGATGTGGGATGGCCAGCGCCGCGAGAAGTTGCTTCTCCGTCGACAGCACCTTCTGAAAAGCAGCTCTTCGATGCTCGAGCCCATCGGAATCAATCGCTGCCACCAGAACGGCCCGTCTTGGCTTGAGCTCTCGCGCACGAATCGCTGCGAGCTTGGTCGCCTTGAGCATGATGGCGGCCATCTTGTCGTCGACGTCGATGCTCGTGAGCCGCAGCTCTTCGCGCTTGAGATCGCCGCGTGTCGTTCGCTCACCTTTGTGATGCCCCGGCTTGATAGGGCCCCAGACACGAACGGACTCTTTGATCCCATTCCAGTCTTCTTGTGCTGCCCACCAAGCCTCGTGCTCCGTCTCGAAGATTCGATCTGCTAGCTCGACGGCGAGGCGATAAGAAAGGCGGTCTTCAGCAAATACCATCAACAGCGGTGGTTCAATCGCCGACACGAGTCGCCTCCGGGGCGGGCTTTTCCTCGCGATTCTCGCCGCGTGCCATCCAGAATTCTCCGGTCGACAATGCGTCGAGCAGATCTGCTTCGGGGTGCTCGCTGAGCAGCGACGAGGAGATCCGCCCCGATGTTGGATCGCGAAGCAACACCGCCACCTCGTTGGCCTCGAAACAGTCGACGAGAAACGGAGAGTGTGTCGTTGCAACGATCTGGATGTCGAGCTGGAGGCGGAGCTGCCTTAGTCTTCGCACGAAAATACGTTGTTCACGCGGATGAAGTGCTCGGTCGATATCTTCGATCAGAAAAAGCCTGGGGCGTTCTGGGGACAGAAGCGCGGCGAGGATACCAACAACCATCAAAACTCCCTCGCTTACCGCGCGAGCAGGAAGGGGTTTTGATTCCCCAAAGCGGAGATGGAGGGACCGTGCTGGATATCGCTCGATCACTTTTGTGTATCCCTCTGCTTTCCGGCGAGCTTTCCGTTCCTTCGCGAACGAGAAATCGGAGAAGTCCGGGAACACCTCTCGAACGTATCCAAGCAGCTCCGAAAAACGAGCGAAGTCGTTCACCTTGAGTTCCATCAGCACAGTAGCGAGTCCGCTTCCAACTGAGCGGAGCCGGACGCACTCCCGTCATCTCGACTTGGAGCGGCAAGTCGTTCGAACAAGAAGTTTACCTTCTCGCCCCACGCCACGCGTGAGCTTCCTCGGGCAGCTTTGTGAGGTCAAACACTCGCCCGTGTGGCGCTTGGGTTGGGGTGAGATTTTGACTCCGAACTTCTTCTGTCTCTCCAGTGGTCACCTGAACGAGAGGCACGCCTCCCACCCGCAAACCCAACGTCCATTTGGGTTCCCCCACACGATCAATCCTGTGACGCCTACAGCTTCAGTTCGGCGCCAAAGCAATGGTTCGAGCCGACCCCTGAGCGACCGTCCACGCCCAAGTATGTCCAGATCAGGTGCAGCGCATCGAGCACGCTACTCTTGCCAGCACCGTTCGGACCGACCAGCAACGTGAACGGGCTGAGCGAGATCTCGGTGTTCTGGTGGCCGCGCCATTCCCGGAGCTGAACCTTCGTGAGCATCGCACGGCGAACGTAGCACGGGGGGTAAACGCGCTGGGCGCTGGCGAAGGCACGGCAGCGCGCTCAACCCACGTGTTCAAGGTCGGCTCACCCAGCGCGATACTTCGCCTGCGATGGGTGCCGCGAGCCTTCGCGAGTCACTCCGCGATTGCCGTTCGAAGCGAGATGCTCGAGGATTTTGTAGACCGTCTCGGCGCTGTCGGGCTTGCCGATCTTCGCTGCGATCTCGTCAGCAGAAGAAGCGGTCGATGACAGCGCACCGACCACCTCACCTTGCAGCGACAGCACGGTTGCGGCGGCCTTCTTTCCCGCTTCGACACCAGGCTGGTGGTACGCGTTGATGTTCACCAAGGTGCCGTAGTACCCAACGGCTCGATCGAAGAGCGCGATCACCGCACCGAGCGAGCGTGCAGAGGCGTCGTCGACCGTGATGGTCACCGACGTACGACCCTTGTCGAATAGAGCTTTGCGCGTGCCGAGGTAGAAGCCCGAGAGATAGTCGCCCGAGGTGATGCCAGGCTCGACCTCGAAGACAGAACCTGCGCGATCGCGAAGCACTTCGACGAACACGACGAAGAAGTTCGGCACGCCATCACGAAGCTGCTGCACATACGCATGCTGGTCGGTGCTTCCCTTGTTGCCGTAGACCGCAATGCCCTGGTTGACGACGTTTCCGTCGACGTCGTGCTCCTTGCCGAGCGACTCCATCACGAGCTGCTGCAGGTAGCGACTCAACAGCTCGAAGCGGTCTTTGTACGGCAAGACCACCATGTCTTTTTGGCCTTTACCACCCGTCTCGTGAAGCCACGCGAGCGCGAGTGCGGCTGCGGGGTTCTTCGATGCATCCGCAACACGTGTCGCGCGATCCATCGCCGCCGCACCAGCGAGCAACCCGCGAATATCGAGCCCCTGAAGCGCCGCCGGCACAAGCCCCACCGACGACATCTCGCTCGTTCGTCCGCCGACCCAATCCCACATCGGGAAGCGAATCAACCAACCGCCTTTGACCGCAACCTTGTCGAGCTCGCTGCCCTCGCCCGTGACGGCCACAGCGTGCTTGCTGAAGTCGAGACCCGCGCGCTCGTAAGCCGCTTGGACTTCGAGCATTCCGTTGCGCGTTTCTTTGGTTCCACCCGACTTCGACTCGACGATCGTCAACGTCGATGAAAGGCCGTCGCCAATGCGTGCGATCACACGATCGATGCCATCAGGGTCAGTGTTGTCGACGAAGTACGGCGTGATCGGATCACCCGGGTTACCCAGTGCGCTCGCCACGAGTTGCGGGCCAAGCGCCGAGCCGCCAATGCCCACGACGATCAGGTTCTTGAACTTGCCGCCCCTTTGAGGAGCGATCTTTCCCGAGTGCACATCGGCCGCGAATGACTCGATCCTCGTCAGGTTCGTGTTGATCGCCTCGGTGAGCGCAGGGTCAGGTGCTAGCTCTGCCGCTCGCAGCCAATAGTGGCCAACCATCCGCTTTTCGTCAGGGTTGGCAATCGCCCCTTTTTCGAGAGCGTCCATCGCCGCAAACATCTGCGCGACTTTGGGCGCAAGTTGGGAGTGAAACCCCTCGGGGAAGTTAATTCGACTCGTATCGAGAGAGATTCCGACCTCGCCGACTTCGATGAATTCCCGCTGAAAACGCTGCCACAACGCCTTGTCGTCCATGAATGACGCCTCCTTCGCTTGACAACTGCCCGATCTTCGAGCAGTTCATCGCCCCCTCACGGCCTCCCGTAAAGGACAATCGCCATGGCGAAGAGCGATATTACCGGCAAGCGCAAGCTTCTTGCACAGAACGTCTCCCACTCGAACATCAAGACCAAGCGTTGGCAGAACGTAAACGTTCAAGAGCGCCGTCTTTGGGTTCCCGAGCTCAACAAGTTCGTTCGTCTCAACGTGACGACGCGCGACCTCCGCACGATCGACAAGATCGGCTTGCTCGCTTACGCGGCACGCCACGGCGTCAAGCTCGCCTGATTTTCTTAACCATCAAGAAAAACACGGGCTGTCGAGGGCCGAACATGGGCGCCAACCGCGCTCATGTTCGTTCGTGTTTTGTGCGTCGTGACTTCCGCGAAATCGCGGCGAGCGCGACGCCCCCGAAGATCAACGCTCGCAAAAACCCCGTCGTTCGAGCCGAACGGTCTTGAATGCCGACGTCGCCCGGCGCGATGTTGCACCCGCCGCCTGCCACGGGCATCGAGGCCACGCCCCATACGTCAGGAGCGATCGGCAACGATCGAGCGGCAATCGTTTTGCCATCGTAGGCAATCGTCGCCCGCAGAACATCACCGCCCGTGCCCGAGGCCGTCACAAGCTTGAACCGCCACAAGCCTGGAGCGATGCGTTTGAGCGGCTCTGCCACCGTGGCCGTCGTCACCGAAAGCGTGAGCTTCGACGCGTCGAACCCATCGGCCGAGCCCCCGTCACTCGCCCGCAGCTCGACCGTGCCCACCACAGGCCACGAGCCGTCAGGGCGCGCATGATCTACCGACAGATGAACCCAGCTTTTCGTAGGATCGGGCTCTAGATTTCTCGGCGCGCCGCGCTCGGCCAACACTGCGAGCGAGCCTTCGATATCGAGCGCACCCGGGCCAAGTTGAACCTCGAGCGGCACTGTGCCCTGAAAGCGTCTCGCGCCCCCTTGAAGCAGCGCAACGATCTCGGGCTGCGTCAACGTTGGGTCTTGCTCGAGTAGCAACGCGACTGCACCCGCGACCTGCGGGGACGCCATGCTTGTTCCCGATGCGATCGCATGCGTCGAGTCGACCACGTTGCAGTTCGGAATCGTCGACGGACACTGACCCTCAGAGGCAATGAAGATGCTTTGAAAGCTCGTGTCGGGCCGCGCATCCACGCTCATCGACGAGACGACAAAGCCGCCAGGCGCCGAGATCTCTGGCTTCGGAGCGCCGGTCGCACTTGGGCCTTATGCGCTGAAAAAACAGGCTGAGTCAGCCTTCGGATTGATCAACGATCCGAACTGAGCGAGCTCGGGCATCTGCTTGCCCTGGCTCACCCATGTCGTGCGATTGAGTGTGCAACCCACTGCGATCAGATCAGGGTGAGTCGCAGGCGTGCTGATCGTTCCGGGTTTGATTCCACCACGCAACAGCACACCCACTGGGGCTGCTGTCCCCGACGCAGCTCCATCGATCGATTGTGCCCAGATTTGAGCTGTCGCAGGGCCTTCGAGCACCAACGAGATCGGAGTGGCTGCGTCCCACTTTCCGTCGATCACAGCCACCGCACCGTACGAGCCCGCAACGATGGGTGACGTGCCTCCGACCACTCCATTGATCACGCCCACATACGGACGCGTACCCGAAAGCTCTGGGTAGCCGCCTTGCTCACCAGCGCCCAGCGGTTCGAGCACGGTTTCGCCACCCACCTCGATACCCAGCTTGAGTTGATCGCTCGGTTGAACGGTGATCCACACATACACCGATCCGTTGATCTGGCCGCTGCCTCCGAGAGCAACGAGCGGCACTTTGGTGGTGGATCCGCTCACGACACGAACCTCGGTATGCGGGCCGTACGAGGTGCCACCGTCGGTGTAGATGCCGCCGCTATTGCCCGCGGCGACGACCATCACGTGCCCAGGAAACTTCGACCCAACGAAGCTAGCGAGACCTGTTTCGATCGGGCTCGTTCCATCGTGTGGGCCAAAGTCGCCACCGAGAGAAGCATTGACGACGATGGGCTTGCCCAGGGCATCTGCGCGACCGAAAACGAAGCGCGCGGCGTTGACCACATCGGCATCAGAAATCGATCCGCCGCTTGCTCCGCGAGTCACTCGCGCGACGATCAAATCTGCGTTCGGAGCGCCACCGACGTACTTGCCTTGCGTGCCCCCGTTGCTCGCCGCGATACCTGCGACGTGGGTGCCGTGGCCGATCGTATCTGCTGAATTTGGCACCGCCTGCGCTGCTGATATCTGCAGCGATCTCGTCAGGGCCGAGCACAGCGCACGGGGCTTGTTGAGCATCATCACAACCAAACTCGTGCTCGAGATCGGCATGCGCTCCGAGTGGAGCACGCGATAGATCAAGGACCAAGCAACACGTGAAGAGCCATCGGCGTTGCGCAGATCTCGGTGACGAAGATCGATGCCGGTGTCGATGATCCCGACGAGCACTCCATTGCCGCGATGACCAGCGGCGTGCGCTGCGGCAGTGTGAGTCCATTGCACCGCAGACACATCAATCGTCGTGTGAAGCGGCGGCGAAACCCATGCGCCTGTTCTTGTCGCGACGCTGTCGAGCTCTTGTCGATCGACCCAACGTGACGACAACCCTGGAGCAATCTCGAGCCATTGCGAGCGCTCGTCAAAAGCGACGGCAGACGAAGGAAGAAGCACCGGCACCTTGCCGCGTGCGTCGGCAAATCTCGGCGCACGATCGCTCGGTAGCAACCTCGCCCATGATGCGATCGAGTGAGAGCTTGGCTTCGTCTGAGCAAGCGAGCGACTCGTGCTTGCCATCGAGATACCCACCAGAAGAGCTGCACATAGATAGGGCGACGATTGGCGCACGAGCCGGTTTATAGCATCCGAGCTTCCGCCGCGTTGCGTCGACTCGTTTCGCCGCTACACCCGAGGCGGCGGTATTCGGCGAATGACTCTGCGAAGCAAGAATCTCGAAGCACTCGAGCAAGGTACTTATGACGTTGTTGTGCTCGGCGGAGGCATCAACGGAGCTGTCTCAGCCGCCTGTCTCGCGGGTCGCGGCGCGAAGGTCGCACTCATCGATCGAGGCGATTTTGCGGGTTTTACGAGCCAAAACTCATCGAACCTCGCGTGGGGCGGCATCAAGTACATGGAGACCTTCGAGCTCGGTCTCGTTCGTAAGCTGTGCACATCGCGAAACGAGCTCATCCGAAGCTTCTCGTCGACCGTGCGTGAAATCTGCTTTTACACCGCGCACGCACGAGACTTTCGACACGGTCTCTGGAAGCTCGTGTTGGGCACTTGGTTCTACTGGCTGCTGGGCAGCTTCTTCACGAAGAAACCTCGCCGACTTTCGCTCGATACGATCCGAAGCGAAGAGCCCATCATCAAGCTCGACAACATGGACGGCGGCTTCGAGTACTCGGACGCCTACTTGCACGACAACGACGCTCGCTTCGTGTGGAGCTTCATCCGTTCGTCAATCGATTCAGGAGCAGCCGTTGCGAACTATGTATCCTCGGTTGGCGCTGAACGTCGTGACGGGTTGTGGACGATTCACGCGCGAGACGAGCTGACGGGTCGAACTTTCGATATTCGCGCTCGAGTCTTGATCAACGCATGTGGGCCCTTCGTCGACGAGCACAACAAGTCAACGGGTGAGAGCACGAAGCACAAGCATGTGTTCTCGAAAGGCATCCATCTGATCGTTCGACGGCTCACGCCGCACCCTCGCGTGCTGACCTTCTTCGCCGACGATGGTCGCTTGTTCTTCGTGATCCCGATGGGCCCACGCACATGCATCGGCACGACCGACACTCGCGTAGATTCACCGTTCTCACAGGTCACCGCCGAGGATCGAAAGTTCGTTCTCGACAACATCAACAAGCGGTTGGTGCTCGAGAAACCATTGACCGAAGCTGACATCATCGCCGAGCGATGTGGGGTTCGCCCGCTCGTGGTGAAGAACGGCAGCAACGGCTCTACGGATTGGCTGCAGCTCTCTCGGAAGCACGCCGTTGACGTCGATCGCGCACAAGCTCACATCAGTATTTTCGGAGGCAAGCTCACGGATTGTCTCAACGTGGGCGAAGAAATCTGTGCGTTCGTACGACAGCTCGGAGTGAGTGTTCCTGAGCCAAAAAATCGTTGGTTTGGTGAGCCGGGCGAAGAGGTTCACCAAAAGTTCTTGGCTCGCGCGGCGCAGATCAAGCTCGACGAGAGAACCGCTCCGACAGCCTCTGAGCCGCTCTCGGTTCGCTTGTGGCGCCGCTACGGAGCAGACGCTTTCGCGATGCTCGATGCGATCGAGAAAGATGCCTCGCAGGGAGAGCTCTTGATCGCAGGTGCCGAGTACCTTCGCGTTGAGCTCGAGTACGCAGCACGACGAGAGATGATCACGAAGCTCGACGACTTCTTGCGACGTCGCTCGAAGATCTCGCTGGTGATTCATCGCGATGAGCTGCGTCGTGCCCCAGGGCTTCGCGAAGCCTGTGAGATCTTGTTCGGCAACGATGCGGACGCTCAGATCGCCGAGTATTTTGGCGAGGCTCCCAGCGTGACAAACGTGGCTCGGATCTCGAGTCGAGAGCGTGTTGTCGAGATGTCGATGTGAGTCACCAGCTACCTCTTCTCGACCCACTACGTCTTCTTCACGACGAGTTTCGAGCATGTCGAAAGTGTCCCGACATGATCCCGCCGGTCGTGTTGGGTCGACCACGAGTGAGCCCGGTGATGTTGATCGGGCAAGCACCTGGCCCTCGCGAAGGAAAGATCGGCCACCCCTTCGGCTGGACGGCCGGGACAACTCTCTTCCGCTGGTTCGGCTCACTCGGGGTCGAAGAAGAGACGTTTCGCGAGCGCGCTTACATTGCGGCGGTGTGCAGATGCTTCCCCGGCAAGGCTAGCGGAAGCAGCGCAAGCAAGGGCGATCGCGTGCCCTCCACGATCGAGATCGCAAACTGCCGAACATGGATGCAGCAAGAGATCGAACTCGTTCGCCCTCGGTTGGTGTTGCCGGTTGGCAGGCTGGCGATCGAGCAAGTATTGGCTCGTAAAGATCCGCTCGCGTCGGTCATCGGGCATACCCACCAGGTGACGTTCTTGGGCGCGCGCATCGATGTGATTCCGCTCCCTCACCCGAGCGGGCTAAGCGCGTGGCACAAGGTCGAGCCTGGCAAGACGCTACTCACACAAGCTCTTGCGCTGATCAAAACGCACGAAGCGTGGGAGAGCCTGTTTGAAAAGAAAAACCCCCTCCATCGGTGACGATGAAAGGGGCGGGTGAATCACTTCGCCGACGTCGCAGGTGCGCCCGAAGGAGCAGCCGGCGCCTTGGGGGCCTCGGGGCCCTTCGGTGCATCGGGGGCCTTGGGGGCCTCTGGGGCACCGCCGCAAGCGACAGCAGCAACACTGAAACCAACAGCAACCAAGAGAGCAGCAGCAACTTTGCGCATGGAAACCTCCGGAAAGGGGGTGAGGGAAGAAGCCAAGCGAAGTTAAGAAACGACCTGCGCGCGGTTGTAGGCGAAATGACGCGTCACGGCCAAGAACCTG
The DNA here is from genome assembly GCA_046351315.1 of Polyangiaceae bacterium. Lineage (GTDB taxonomy): Bacteria > Myxococcota_A > Polyangia > Polyangiales > Polyangiaceae > JAXLYQ01. The sequence goes on along the minus strand of JAXLYQ010000017.1, from coordinate 37,735 downwards.
TCTCGATGTCACGAGAGGTTTACCGAGTGAGCACCACAAGGGTCGCTCGAAGCGAAACGCTCGTGAAATCCGAGGCCGACCCGTGCTATCGACGGCGCGTGTTCCGCAAGGTGCTTGTAGCTAACCGCGGCGAGATCGCGGTCCGGGTGATCCGAACGCTTCACGAGATGGGTATTGCCGCGGTTGCGGTGTACAGCGAGGCCGACCGAGGCGCGCTGCACGTTCGCGTGGCCGACGAGGCGTATCCGATTGGCCCTGCGCTAGCCGCGCAGAGCTATCTGCGTGCGGACAAGATCGTCGACGTCGCAGTGAAGTGTGGCGCAGAAGCGATCCACCCGGGCTATGGGTTTCTCTCTGAAAACCCGGTGTTGCCCGAGGCGTGTGAAGCGCGAGGCATCACGTTTATCGGGCCGCCTGCGAGCGCGATGCGTGAGATGGGCTCGAAGCCAGCGGCTCGCGCGAAGATGATGGCCGCAGGGGTTCCGATCGTGCCGGGTGCGAACGCCTCGTCGATCGACGAAGCCAAAGCCGCCGCCGAGAAGATTGGTTACCCGGTGATGCTCAAGGCAGCATCGGGCGGTGGTGGCAAAGGGATGCGTTTGGTTCACTCAGCCGACGAGCTTCCGTCTGCATGGGACCGCGCTCGAAGCGAAGCCAAGTCGGCATTCGGAGACGACACGGTCTATCTAGAGAAGGCGATCATTCAGCCTCGGCACGTCGAGATTCAGGTGCTCGGCGATCGTCACGGCAACGTGGTTCACCTCTTCGAACGCGATTGCTCGATCCAGCGTCGTCATCAGAAAGTCGTCGAAGAAACCCCGTGCCCAGTCGCCTCGCGCGAGCTCATCGAAAAGATGGGTGAGGTCGCAGTTCGAGGAGCGAAAGCCGTCGGCTACCACAGCGCGGGGACCTTCGAGTTTCTGCTCGGCCAAGATGGCTCGTTCTACTTCCTCGAGATGAACACTCGACTTCAAGTCGAGCACCCCATCACTGAATGGATCACAGGGTTCGATCTCGTGCGCGAGATGCTCCGAGTCGCTGCTGGCGAGCCTCTCGGCTACGACCAGAGCGCGATCACACATCGCGGAGCAGCGATCGAGTGCCGAGTGTATGCAGAAGATCCGTCGTCGAACTTCATGCCGAGCCCCGGTGTGATCAAGGCGCTTCGAACCCCGAGCGGCCCGTTCGTTCGTGACGATGGTGGAGCGTACCCGGGCTGCACGATCTCGAGCTTCTACGACCCGCTCGTGTCGAAGCTCAGCGTATGGGCCCCGACGCGTGAGCTTGCGTTGGCGCGTATGCGACGCGCGTTGTCCGAGTACGTGGTGACCGGCATTCGAACGAACCTCGCGTTTCACGAAAAGCTGCTCGCCCACCCAGAGTTCGCCGCCGGAAAGTACGACACGGGCTTTATCGAGCGTCACCGTGATCAGCTCTTGGGTTACGGCAACGTGCCTGCAGAAGAAGCGCCTACGCTTGCGATCGCAGCGGCGCTAGCCGCCGCACGTATCGAGCTTCGAGACAACCGAGCGACGGGCGCAGCTGCCAGCTCGGGCGGGTTGTCTCCGTGGGTTCAGCAGCACCGCGGCGGCCGTTAGGCGGTCATACACACGCGAAGCGACTCACGTGCGCGGTGAAGCAGTACCGCCACGTGATTGGTCGATACACCGAGAGACGACGCGACATCTTCGCCCGCGCGTTGCTCGAGCATACGAAGCGTCACGACCGCACGCTGTCGTTCGCAAAGCTCTTGGACACACGCCATCAGCTTCTGCGCAGTCTCGGCTTGCTCGATCAGCTCATCAGCCGAGGGGCGTTCATCGCTCGGCTCATGCCCGTCGATGTCATCGTGTTGAAGCTTCAAAAAGTGTCGACGACGTCGGTTGCGGGCGGCGTTTCGAACGATCGAAATCAAACGACGCTCGACGATACTGTCGTCAATTTCGAGACCTTCGAGACGCGCCAGCTTCAACAGCGTGATGATGCCCTCTTGCACCACGTCGAACGCGTCTTCGGCTCGCAGGCCCTCTCGCCGCGCGACCTCGATGAGCAAAGAGCGACGTACCACCGCAACTTGTGCGACGCGTTCGACGAGGGTCTCGATCTCGGGTGAGCACATGATTCGCCTACAAAGGTCTCGAGAAACACAGAGATTACAGAAAAAGAAGCGGTGTCATCCCAGCGCCAGTCGACACCTGTGAGAACGACGGAGGATCATGACATGTCGTCTCATCGATTCGCGGCGGTAAACGAGATCAATTTCGACAGCGAAGTGCTCGCAGCCAAACAACGCTACTTGGTCGAGTTCTCTGCGCCCTGGTGCGGTGCCTGCAAAATGTTGCTGCCCGTTCTCGAAGGGGTAGCCACCGAGCTCGAGGGTCAGCTCGCCGTAGGAGTGATCGACTCGGACCAAAGCCCAACGCTCAGCAATCGATACAGTGTGAGTGCGTTGCCAACCTTGATCTTGTTCGAGAACGGCAAAGAGATCGCACGCCATCGAGGCACGCTTTCGCGTACTGCGCTGCGTGAGCTGATCGGCACGAAAACCAGCTAACGAGTATCGTGCCGCGACATGGCCGTTCGATTGATCGCATTGGGTCATCCGGTTCACGTCGCGCACCTCGATCTCAACCCGTTCGGAGAACCGGCCGAGTTGATCGACATCACTCGCGACAGCGTGTGGTTGCATCGATACAAAGCAGCCAACGACGAGGCGTTCGGAGCTGGGCCGCTCGCGCTTCCGGGCTGGGTGCTCGTTGACCTGTACGTCATGCCCACAATCGTTGGCATGCTGGTCGACGGCGACACCATTCTCGCTGCGTATGTGGCTGTCCCCACACTCGAAACCGGAACCTACTTCGGTTGCTCGTTGCTCTCGCGTGCCCCTGGCTCGGGACTCGCCACCAAGATCAAAACGTTGACCTTGAAGATGCTTCGAGCACGTAAGCAACGTGGTCTCACGCAGATCACGAGTCGAAGCATCGGCGTACATACTCGTGTGGGGCCGATGCTGCTCGAAGGCATGGCCCCCTCGCTACACGAGCAAGCGAGAGAGAGCTTTGTCTACAGCATCGATCTCTTGAGCGAGTCAGCTTGGGAGATTGCGTATCGAGGCGAGAAGATCGCTTCGACCCATGACGAAGAGCTTCACGATCGCACGAGCTCATCGTTGAGCGCTTTGCTCAAACGAGTCTCACACGGTGAGCGAATTTATATCGTCGGTCTCAGTGACGACTACTCGCACCTACGAGTGCGCGTCACTGCATGATGTCGAGGCACGGTCGCGGCTTCGACAAGCAAGGATGAGGCGGGCTCAAACAAGGTCGTGGAGCCCCAGCATCAGGCGGAGGGGTGACTGGCTTCGTGGCCGATGACGAAGCGCTCGCATCGGGCACACCTGCGTCCAGATCAAGAGCAGACGCAGATGGTGGAGGCGCCGCAGACGCAGAGTTAGCCGGGAGGCCAGAGTTATCTGGAGCGGCCACCGACAGACAAGGTTGCGGCGCCGTATCCTCACTCACTGCAACCTTCAAACAAGGCTGCGCAGGCGGATCGGCGGGCTTGTCACACGCAACCATCGCAACCCCCGCGAGGGCACTCACGATCAACCGCCGCCGACGCGCGAGAATCGCCTCGCGGTCTTCGTCGTGATCGTCACTCTCGTTGGAAGGCCCGCGTGGCGGCGATGGAGGGGTCATGAGGTTCGTCCTGGAGGCGGCTCTGTGCCGCGTTCAAACGATCGAGCGAGACGAAAACCAACGCGAGAAGAACGCTCGTCTGTCCCGTAGGTGCGGCGCGCACCGAGCGAACAATCGACACGCCAATCGCACCAAGCACCACCCTTCGAGGCAACCTGCTTCGTCGAGAGATCGTGTTGCTGAGGCGGCTGAACCCACTCGGCAACACCGCCGGCCATGTCGCGCACGCCGTAGGGCGAGCAGTCAGCCTCGAACAACCCACGAGGCTCAGGAGCTGGCTCACCCGCACGGGATTCTCTCATCTTGCAAAACGCTGCGTCGAAGCGATCACCCCAGGGGTACCGACGACCATCGGTGCCACGCGCGGCTTTTTCCCACTCCCACTCGGTCGGCAATCGATAGCGACGACCTTCTTTGCGAGAACGCCAGCGCGCGTACGCCATCGCACTCTCGGCATCGATCCCAAAACACGGCAGCTTCCGGACAAGCTCGTCGCTGCCCCAACGCAAACACGCACTGGGGATCAACGTGAGCCTCGACCACTGCCAGCCAGGCTGACGATCGGCCATGCGCGGCATGTGTCGTTCAGCAGCCGTTGGATCTTCGCGATAGAGCTCGTCGATAAACGCAAGGTATTCATCGAACGAAACGGGCAACTCTGCGATCGCAAACGCGGGCACATTCACCTCTACCAACTCGCGACCGAGCAGACTGCTTTCGTCTCCGCCGAGCAATGCAACCCCGGCGGGAATCAACAGCTCACCCGGCAAGATCGAGCCCTGCGGCAAGAGCTCGGAGTGCGAGGAGAAGTGGTCTCCGGGGGCCACCATCAAAGGCAATTTCACGGGCGGACGCGCGCCTGATGAGAGCGTGATCAAGTAGGCGCCAGGCTGAATCGGACGCTTGATCGGAGTCTCTCCGAGAGGTTCGTCGCGCACGGGGATCAACCTACGCCCGCGTTCTTCGATGTACGAAAGCGTGACGTGAGCACGTGGCATCGCATCGAGCTCGATGGTGGCCAGCGCGCTCTCGGGGTCTGCGTCTTCGAACTGACGCAACAAGCCCTCGAAATAGAGTCGATCCGTCTCGTCGCGACGTGAGATTGCGCGTCGTGTTTCGTATCGATAGAGCCTGGCCAACCCAGCGCGGGCCCCCACGTGATGAGGCACCTCGTCGAGCGCGGCTTCATACGCGGTGATCGCAGCTTGCAGCGTACGAATGCAAAGCGCGTCGAGAACACCCACGCGCTCTTCGGCATCCCAGAGCGCTTGTTTTCGCGCGGGGGGCTCCCATGGAGCGATCTCTGCCCGCAACGTCGAGATCTCTTCGAGCCGCTCAGGACGAGACTCGATGAGCTCGAAGTAACTCTCGGCTAGTGCTTCACCTTGCGAGGTTAGATCGGCTGCACGAGCTGCTCGTCGCTCTCGTTCTTTGGTGCCTTCGAGAAAGTTTTCGACGGCTTCGGCGAGCGCCCTTGCTGACGCAAAACGTTCGTCTGGATTCACTCGAAGTGCCGTCAAACAAGCCTCTTCGAGCTCTTCGGGGATCCCCCGGAAGGGAGCGCGTTCTCGTGGCGCGATCAAATTTCGGGCGGGCACCTCATCGGTGTTGCCCCTCACCGTGATCGACTCGATGCCTTCGAACGCAGGGACGAGACAGAGGATCTCGTAGAGCACGGCGCCGAGCGCAAACACATCGGTGCGAGCATCGAACGAGTCAGAGTTCGCAAACTGCTCGGGGGCCATGTACGAGGGCGTACCGCCTCGATACGCGGGTCGTTCGCCCACGCGATACGCAAGCCCCCAATCGACCACCATGACCTCGCCGTACTCGCCAACCATGATGTTCGACGGCTTGATGTCGCAGTGAATCACCCCACGACTGTGGGCGTAGTCGATCGCGTGACAGACCTGAATGAAGTCACGCAACAGTCGACCCAGCGAGAAGTTTGCAACCGCAGCAGGCTCGCCTTTGGCCAACTCTCGAATCACCCCGTCGAGTGTGGGGTGGCGCAGCAAACGCATCGTATAGAACGGCTGCTGCGTCGTGGAACGACCTGCGTCGTAGACTGGAATGATGTTCGGGTGCTCGAGGCTTCCGATCACACGAGCTTCGCGTTCGAGCATCGAGACCGAGAGATCGTCGATACCCGCACCCGCTCGCGCGAGCTTGATCGCGATCTTTCGATTCAGTGCACGATCGACACACTCGTACACCTCGCCCATGCCACCTGCGCCAAGAACGCCGAGCGTCACATAACGCTCGATGGCCATCTCGTGGCCGCGCGGAGGTGGCCCCGGAAGCCCAAGACCATTCGTGTGCTCACCCACAGGAGGCGCATACGCGGTGGGTGGGATCCCTGTGTTTCCGCTTCGCGAAAGCGCCGTGGGATCAATCGCCAGAACGCCGATCTTCGGCGACTCTATCAACGGCGTGCGCTCGCTCGGATCAACGATGCGCGTGACCATCGAAGACGGATGCATGCGGGGCAGCAACGCAACAGCATTCGGCGGCGTGCTTGCGTCGGCGACCTCACTCGCTTTGCTCCGCTCGAGATCCGAGCTGGTCACCTCGGTGCGTGACTCGTCACCGGGCCGAGTAGAGACCTGCGATGGAGGTACGGGATCGGGTCGAGAGGATGCTTTTTTCCCACCCGAGAGGGCTGCGGTGACCGCCGTGATTTTCGACGACATCGAGATCGGTGCGACCTCGATCAAGGCTCGCTGCAACTCGTTGAAACCGAGCCTGCCTTGTTGAATCCAGAAAATGTTCGGATCGATCTCGCGATCAAGACGAGCGATGTCGATCACGGCCTTCGTGTAGCCCTCGGTCGTCAGCAGACCGGCGCGATACGCGGAGAGAGCAATTCGAAGGTGGTGATCGCGATCCATGAACCCCTTAACGTGAGCGAAAGCTCGGAAACCTTCGCCAAACGCCCCCCCGCAGCACGGCAGGCTTCGAGCGCTAGCTCGCCCCCTTGCTCGACCACGGATGCTGTTGCATCGGTGAGCAACACGACTTCTCCGGAGCGATTCGTACGCGCGAGATAGTCGACCAATCCAAGCGCAGCGGCCTTCACGCAGTAGTCGAGTGCCACACCAAATACGATGTAACGCGTGGCCTCGTCAGCCTTCGTCACCATCGACAAAATCGCGTCGGCGTTGGGGTTGGCAAACAGCGAATAGACCTCTTTTTCGACGAGAATTTGTTGGGGTGCGTTCTTCGTCACCAACGCCCGCAACGCCTCTTGCTCGACCTCGACATTCGGAATGAAACGCACGCGAGGAGCAAGTGTGCCCGGCACTTTCAACTGACCTGCCGTGCCCTTCACACAATGCGGCGGAAAGTTTGGTGTCTCACCGTTGGGCCCTTTCGATGGAGCACCGGCGAACTCCCACGCGTCGAAGGCGTGAGTATCCACCGAGCCCACAATCGGCTCACCCGCTGAAACAGCCCGCTGCACGAGTTGCTGGAACAGCGAGATCTTCGTTTCGGCTCCCCGAACGAACAAAGCTCCAGACGGATCACAGAAATCGTGCTGGGTGTCGACGTCGATCCAGACGTTACGCATGGCCTAGGACGGTAACACGGAGGGGCACTTCAGAGCACCACGCGTCCCTCGCGCTCGACACGAGCGTGCAATTCTTCGAGCGCTTGGCTCGTTCGGAGCGGGTAACCGGCATCGTCGCCCTTTTCGTCGATGCGTGGAGCCAGATTTCGCAAGGATGACAAGGAGCCCTGACCTGAGCCCTCTGCCTGCCGAGCCAGCTCGATATCATGCGCATGACGCTTGCGAGCCGCCTCGATCGACAGATCGCCGATCATCGCGCCTCCATCGAAGACAGGCACCAAGAGGGGCTCACCGCCGAGTGATTCACCCTCGAGACCGAGTACGTCATCGAGTGAGTCTTTGGCCCGATACACCTGCTTTACGGCTGCTGCGCTGCCCTTACCAGGAGAGCGCTTCTGCACGGCCACCATCTTGCCGTTCGAGTCTTCGATGGCGACGAGCTTGTAAACGGCACCGAGTGATGGAGCATCAGGGCTCGACACGGCCATGGTGCCCACACCGAATGACTCGATCGGCGCTCCACTTCGAACGAGCGCATCAATCTTGTACTCGTCGAGATCGTCCGAAACACCGACCTTCGCGCCCTTGAGGCCAGCGCTATCGAGTCGAGCTCGCGAGCCCTTGGCAAGCTCTCCGAGGTCGCCTGAATCGATTCGAATTGCACCGAGCTTCGGCCCAAGCGCTCGGGCGGCACGCTCGACACCACGAAGCGTGTCGAACGTATCAACGAGACATGTGGTGGGAGCGTCGAATGTGCCGCCAAATGCAGCGAATGCGGCCTCTTCACCGTCTTCGCCGAAGTCTGCAGCGTGAGCGAGCAAGAAGGCGTGCGCCATGGTTCCGGCGACGGGGATGCCGTACGCACGAGCAGCCTCTTCGTTCGAGGTCGCGACAAAGCCTGCGATGTACGCAGCACGCGCCGCATCGACCGCGGCACGCTCGTGAGTGCGACGAGTGCCGAACTCGAAACAGGGGCGTCCATCGGCCGCTCGAACGATGCGCGAGCACTTCGAGGCAACACGAGTGTCGTGATTGTAGATCGACAGCAACAAGGTCTCGACGAGCTGCGCCTCAGCAAGCGTGCCTTCGACGCGAACGATCGGCGCTTTCGGAAAGCACAAACGCCCCTCAGGAACCGCCCATACCTTCGCTTTGAAACGAAAGGATTCGAGCAGATCACGAACCGCAGGATCGCCATTGCAGGGCCGAAGAACGCGTCTCGTTCGAGGTGATCCAGCTCATCGCTCGTGAAGCGGACACGAGGCAACATGGCCAACGCGCGACCCAAGCCACACGCGACCATGTAGCGTCGAGAAGCTGGTAGCTTGCGAACGAACAACTCGAACACCGCACGCCGTTTGGCCATGCCTGCTCGGGCATAGGCAGCAAGCATCGTGAGCTGGTAGCGGTCCGTCAGGAAGGTCGGCGTCGGCATGTAAATCGACATGGCAGCGCGAGAGTACAACAACCTCATCGCGCTCTGCGCCGCGTATCTTCAACTCACGAACCGACGCGAGCTCAACGCTCTCGACGCATAAAGCTTTGATAGTCTTCGACGTCTTCACGAGAGCCGATCACCAGTGGGGTGCGCTGGTGAAGATCGGTCGGCTCGATATCGAGAATTCGGCGCTCACCGTCGGTCGCGACACCACCGGCCGCCTCGAACAAGAAGGCCATCGGCGCGGCCTCGTAGAGCAAACGCAACTTGCCGTTGGGGCTCTTTTTGTCACCCGGGTACGAGAAGATTCCGCCTTTGAGCAACGTGCGGTGCGCGTCGGCAACGAGCGTCCCGACGTAGCGTTGGGTGTAGGGTCGGCCCGACGCTTTGTCGTCCTGTTTGATCCAGTCGGCCCACTTGCGAACCGGGTCGTCCCAATGAATCGAGTTCCCCTCGTTGATGCTGTAAATGTTGCCTCGATCAGCGATGCGAATGTCAGGGTGCGACAAGAAGAACTCGCCGATCTCTGGGTCGTACGTGAAGCCGTTCACGCCTCGCCCTGTCGAGAGCACGAGCTGTGTCGACGAGCCGTAGATCACATAACCCGCACACAAGATGTCGCGGCCTGCGCGCAAGAAGTCTCCGCGATTTGCGGGCAAACCACCTTCGCCTCGCTTACGCATGATCGAAAAGATCGTTCCGATCGAGACGTTCACGTTGATGTTCGACGAGCCATCGAGAGGGTCGAACAACACGATGTATTTCGCGCCAGGGTCAGAGTTGATGATCTCGATGTCATCCATCTCTTCGCTACACAGCGCTGCACAGTGACCACGTCGGCTCAACACCGCCCGCAGCGTGTCGTTGGCAAGTTGATCGAGCTTCTGAACCTGCTCGCCTTGGATGTTCGTCTGACCCGTGTACCCAAGGATGTCAGCGAGACCTGCCGATCGAACACGCGAGGTGATCAGCTTCGTCGCAAGCGCGATCTGGTTGAGCAACGAAGTGAACACACCGGAGGCACCCGGCACTCGGAGCTGCCCTTCGATGATGAAAGTCTCGAGGGTACTTCCTTCGCCTTTGTCAGGGCCCGGAGCCCAAGATCCTGGTGGCATGCTGTCGCGGAGAGACATGCGCGCCAACCTACCCGCAGCCTCGTTGACGCGAAAGGTCATGAGCACGAGGAAAAACTCACCTCAGCGCTGCGTGACGAGCTTGGATTCATGACGCGCCTGCTAGTGTGCGCGCGATGTCGGACGTCCTGGTGCCCTTCCTGTACGAGCTGCGACGTAACAAGATCAAGGTCGGCCCGTCTGAGCTGATCGCGCTCGGAGCCGCGATGAAGCGCGAGCTACACGGCTCGAGTCTCGACGGTTTCTATTTCGTAGCGAGAGCGTTGCTCATCCACCGCGAGCAAGATCTCGACGCGTTCGATCAAGCATTCCTCGCGCACTTCAAAGGCATCGAGCAGGCATCGCTCCAGATCGCCAAAGATCTATCCGAGTGGCTTTCGGATCCGATTCGGATGCAAGACCTCTCGGAGGCTGATCGCGAAGCCCTTCAAGCCCTCGAGCTCGACGAGGTGCGACGTATGCTCGAAGAACGAATTCGCGAGCAAAACGAGCGACACGACGGCGGAAACCGCTGGGTAGGCACCGGCGGAACAAGCCCCTTCGGGAACTCGGGCGTTCACCCCACGGGCGTACGCGTTGGCAAAGCGGGCGGCGGTCGAAGCGCGATGGGGGTAGCAGACGCGCGCATGTTCGCTCCGTATCGCAGCGACGTCGTTCTCGACGTTCGACAGATCGAGGTCGCACTTCGAAAGCTTCGATCGTTTCTTCGAGAGGGTGTCGCCGACGAGCTCGACATCGAAGGGACCATCGACGCCACGGCACGCAACTTCGGTGAGCTCGACGTCAAGCTGCGACCACCGCGCAAGACCGATGTGAAGGTGCTCTTGTTGATGGATGCGGCGGCAGCATGGACCCATACGCCCATGCGGTTTCGCAGCTATTTAGTGCTGCCAAACGAGCTTCGAATCTGCGTGAGGTTCGCAGCTACTACTTCCACAACGCGATCTACGGGCGGGTATTTCCGACCGAGACATTCTCGGAGCCCGTGAGGCTCGTCGACTTGATGCACGAGCTCGATGCGCGATGGCGATTGGTGATCGTCGGCGATGCGTCGATGCACCCCGCTGAGCTCATGGGCAATGAGGCATGGGATTACCGCCTCACCGAGCGCGGCAGTCGCTCTCTGTCGGGCTTTGATTGGTTCTCGAAGCTGCGCGAGCACTTCCTCGATCGGTATGGCTCAACCCAGACCTGCCGAGGTTTTGGGAGCACGGCACGACAGCGATGCTTCGAACCGTGTTCCCGATGCACCACCTCACGCTCGATGGGTTGGGTGAAGCGGTCAAAGACCTATCGAAGAAACGCTGAGCACCGCATCCCTCGGTCCCCTCTGCCACCGCAGGCGGTCGGAGAGGGGATGCCCAGCGCACCTCATCCCCCGGCCCCTTCTCCAAACGCAAGCGTTCGGAGAAGGGGTGCCAAGCCATCTCTCGCATCCAAACGTTTCGCCCCTCCTCTCCGAACGCGAACGCGTTGGAGAGGGGATCAAGGGGGTGCGGTGTTACTTCTCGAACAAGTCGTCGAGCACACTGTCGAAGTCGTCATCGAGCGAAGCGATCTTCGGGCGCACCGACTTGGGTGGCTCAAGTCGCTTGATACGATCTTGAACATCCCGGAAGTCGGGCTCTCGTCGAGCCGCTTTCTGGAAGCTCTCGAGCGCTTCGATTCGGTAGTTCTTCTTCTCGAACACGTCGCCAAGCTCGTAGTAGATCGACGTCTCTTCGGTGACCGTTCGAGCAGGAGCGACCAACGCTTTTCGGAAGGCCGCGATCGCCGCATCGAGATTGCCGCGCTGAGCTTCGGTGAGACCGATCATCGCCAGACTCACACATTCTCGCTTTGGGTCGCGGGCCGAGATCTGAAACATCTGGATCGCGTCTTCGAGCCGACCCATCGGCAAGTAGCTCAAGCCGAGGTCGTAGTGCGTGGCGCTATCGGTCTCGGAGATCTGCTCCTTGACCCCAGCCTTGAACATCTCGAACACCGCTTCGACGTCGACCTGCTCGCCCTGCGACATCTGCGGGGCAGCTTCTTGAGTCGGTTCGAACGAATCGATGCTGTCGAGATCGAGGATGTCGTCGACATCGTCGAGCCCCCCCGAGTGCATGCTCGCGGGCGCAACCGGAGCGACCTCGGAAGCAGCTTGCTGTTCGTTCTCGAGCTCGTCGAGCTCTCGGAGCTTGTCGAGCAAAAGCGGGTGATTCGGAGCTCGCTGAAGTTGCTCTTCGATCACCGAGCGAGCGTCTTCGATCATTCCGCGACTTGCGAAGAAGTCGACTTCTTCGAGTGCGTCCTCGATCGCTTCACCACCTTGAAACGCAGTGGCGCTCACCAACGGGCCGGCGAGCGGCGGCAACGACATACGCGGAGGCGCCGCGTCGGTATCATGAGTCGCCGGAGGCGGCGCGACACCAGCAAACGTTCGACTGCTCGCAGGAATCGCTTCGACAACGTTCTGCGACTGCCCCGCAGGTAGCTGCGACGCTCGAACAGGAACCCCATCGAACGGGTCGTCTTCCTCTTCGAGAGAAAACGCAGGCAGTGGCGCAGCGGGTGGGATCTGCGACACCGGCCGCTGCGGAGGCAGCGGAACGCGCGTGTCGAAGGGGTCGTCCGCTTCGAGGAGATCTCGAGCGCGAGACTCCATACCGCCCGTGCTCGCAAACCCACGACCAGGGCCGACCTCTTCAAGGTCGTACGAGGGCAATGGGCGCCGCGAGTTGTAGGTCTCGAACTCACTCGACGGGATCGGTATCGCTTGCTCGGCTTGCGCGGGCTCCTCGTCGTCGGTGAACCCGAGATCGTAGAGCATCTCACGAGCGCGCATGTGACCGGGCTGCAAGTGCAGCACGTCGTGCAACATCGCCGACGCACGCTCGACATCGAGCGCATCGATCGCGATCGCTGCCAACGTGATCATCTCACCAACAGCACCTTCGCGATCACCCACCTCGAGCAACGTGTCTCGCAGGTGCTCGCGCAACTCGATCGACGCAGGCAAAACCTCGAGACCAATCCTCAGTGTCTCGAGCGCCTTCGCATGCAGATTCGCCTGTCGATACGCAAGCGACTCGGCCACGGTTTGAGCGGTAAATTCAGTGGGCTCGAATGTCCCTTGCTCGCCGAGCTCTTCGGCAACCTCGAGTGACGACGGGATCATCACTCCGTCCGTCGTCGACATCGGCATCATCTGCGAGCTGCCGATCTCTTCGTAGTCTTCTTCGAGGTATTCTTCTTCGATCTCTTCGATCGAGACCTCGGCCTCTTCTTCTTGATGATGCTGATGCGCGCGTTGGCTACCCGTTCGCTGAAGCGACGCAGGGCCTTGTTGCTGACGAGCAGGCTGTTGAGGCGGCGGCGGAACCGACTGCGCCAACTGCCAGAGCTGCTGCACCACCTCGTCGTCTGGAGCTTCGCGGATGAGCTCGTTCATCATGCCGCGGAACAACGACTCATCACCCGCATCCTTCGAGATGCGCGCGATCTCTTTCTTCACCTCGATCGCTTTGGGGCGTTGCCCGATCATCTCGAACGCGTGCGCCAACAACGCCAACGTCTCGATCTCTTTTGGGTTCGCCTGGAAGCAAATCTGCAGCTTCGAAAGCGCTCGCATCCCGTCGTCGGGCTGTGCGCGCTCGAGGAACATGCGAGCAGCTCGCTTCGCCAACACCGGGTCAGGTCGGAAGCCCAGTGCTCGCTCGAGAACCTTCAGCGCGTCATCTCGACGGCCCAACTTCACGAGCAGGTCTGAAGCAACCAAAAACTGCTGACCAGAGCTCGCGAGGTCTTTGACCTTCACCAACGCTTCAGCGAGTCGAAGATGCCCAAGCGGGTTGCCTGGATCGAGCTCGACCAACTTGCGAAATGCAACGATCGCTTCTTGGTCTTTGCCCGCCTTCAACAGCTTCGTCGCGATCTCATCGTACGCTGGCAACGCGTCTGAAATCAGACCGCATTGCTCATACAGCTCGGCGAGTCTTGGAAGGATGTGCGCATACCGCTCTTCGAGCTGCGGCACATGCTTACCGATCAGATCTCGAATCTGCAGGTAAACCGCAATCGCCTTGCGTGCGAAGCCCTGCTGTACGTAGATCTTCCCGACGCGTTCATACGTCTCGATGGCTGCCTGGAAGGCATCCATCTTCGTCTGAAGCTCACCGATCTTCAGAAGGATCCTTGCGTCGTTTGGATCCTCCTGAATTATGCGCTGATATTCGATGATCGCTTTATCGAAGCGCTTTTTCTCGGCGAACTTCCTCGCCGCTTCTTGCACTTTTTCGCGATCGACAGCCACGGCGACGGAGAATCCTTCTGCGAGAAGACCGTTGAGCTCGCACGGTAAGGAGGAGCGTTTCCTTCTACGAAGCCCGCTCCGTGTGGTCAAGCTTTCCCCGCTTAGAGGGTGAACGACATCGACTTCTTTTCACCCTGCGCGCCTAGCTCGACCCATAGGCCGTAGACGCGAGGGCCAACGCGCGCGCCCACCCGAACCTTCACGGGAAGCTGCGCGCCATTGGTTTTTACGAGCTGCAACACGACCTTATATGTGCCTTTTGCCGGCTCGACATCAGGCTCGAGAAATACATTCTCGAGGTTTTGCCCGTGACATTGACGCTCTGAGCCAGGGCAATCTCGGTCCTTGATCATGCCCAAGCTTGTGGGCGGAGCCGGCGAAGCTTTCACGTCCTCGCCGTTCGGATCCGTGACCAACAGATCAACGTCGGCTTCAGAGTCGCTCCATGCTGCAGCGATCTGAATGAGGCCCGTGTTGATGCCGCACCCTTCATCGATCAACGCATTGCAGTTGTTGTCGATTGCGTCGTAACAAAGCTCGGGGCCTGTCGAGACGCACGTGCTCTCGAGCACGAGACCCGGTGGCGGAACAAACTCTTTCACCGTCGGAGCGCCGCCCGTCGTCGAAGGCGCCGATGTAGATGGCTTCGAGCTGCAGGCCGCCATCCACAGCGCGGCCCCCAGCAGCACGATCGAAGACGAGCGACGCAAGCTCACTTGTCCTTCTTCACGAGGTCGTCGACGTTCACCACGTTGACGCCATCTTTCGCCGGAGCGCGATCAGCAAGCGGACGCGGATTCATCAGCTCGAACAACGCCACCTTGGCAAGCTCGCCGGTCTCGCCCTTCTCGTCGCGAAGAGTCATCAACACACCCTGCTCGCCCATGAAACGCAGCGCGGTGGTTGCACCCTTCTTCGTCGCCGTATCGCCTTTGCGCGCGGCCTCCATCAATCGGTAACGCATCACCACGCGCGTCACCGAGTGTGGTCCGTTGTCCATGTCGATCGTCGAGAGCTGACCCGCAAGCCGAGCCTTTGCCCAGTCTTGGTACGAGTCAGCCACCTTCGTCGTTGCGATGGCTTCTGCGTTGGCGATCCAGCGATAGAGACGACCCGTCGAGATGTCTTCGTCCGAGAAGTAGTTGAAGGACTTGTAATAGAGCTCCTTCAGCTCGTTCATCATGTCCTTCGCCTTCTCGCCAAAGATGGCAACCGTACGAGATGCGGTCTCGGGCGTGCCGCCGATCACGAGTGCAAGCGCGGCTGAAATCGCGAGCTCGTCGTCCTTCAGCTTCTCGAACAGCGTGGCTTCGGTTGCAGCATCAAGACCACCCCAACCCAGCGCCTTCGCCACGCGATAGCGAACGTTGACCTCGGTGTCTTTGCTCAACATCGAGAGCAAATCTGCGGTCGCACCAGGTGATGGGCGACGCGAGAGAGTCTCCATCAAACAACCACGAATGACCTGCGTCTTGATGTCGGGAGCGCTCGCGGCCTTGGCCTTGGCGACCACCTCTTTGAGGTTGGCTTCGTTGGCAACCCACGCGAGCGATCGGCACACCTGATCGCGTCCGCCTTCGTTCTGCGATTTGTCCTCGATGACCTTGATCATCAACGGGAACGCCTTCGGGTCGCCCCACTGCGCAAAGCCCGCAGCGGCACCAACCATCAGACCTCGGAACACCATACCGGCCATCGCCTTCGGGTTACCCTCGAGACCAACCGCAGTGTTGTCGAGATCCATCGGTTTGCGCGACAGTTGCTTCTCGAGCGTGCCCCACGACACGTCATCTTTCGCCCAGCCGATGTAGCGAAGCGCGCTTTCGGCTGTTGCCCACTCGAGCGGGAACTGCCCCGTAGAACCTTCTTTGGGGATCCCCAATGATGGGTTCGCCCAGTTGCGCATATCGCCCAAGTACTTCTTCGACTCGGCTGCGACCAAGAAGCGCAAGCCGTTCGCGTGGGGCTGTGGCTTGTCTTTCATCCACGAGTAGATCGCCTCTTCGGCCTTGGCTCGAAGCTCAGCGCGAGCTTCGGGGTGCAAGATCGCGAGGTCAGCCAACATACGCGCAGAGAGAACGCGCTCATCGTCGTTGCGTTTCATCTCTGGGTAGAGCGTGTCGTCGTAGACCTTCAGTGGGTCCATCTTCAGGCGCTCTGCCAAGTACGGTGCCGCTCGTACGTCACCCACCTCTGCCAAGCGCAGTGCGGCCAACGTCGCAAAGTGATGATGCGGCTTCTGCTTCTCGATGTAGTCGACGAGAGCGTCACCAGCGCGTGGATCTGCCAGCGCTTTGAGCATGTCGAAGATGGTCTGAAGCTGAGCCTTGTTTCGCTGCGGAGGCTCTTTCGCAACCGACGTCGTCGAGAGCACCAACCCCTTGCCACCGATGCTGTCTCGCAACGCGATCAAGAAGCGTTCGCGGTCGTCTTTGTCAGCGCGGGTCAGTGCTGCAATTAGCGGAACCACCGCTTCGGGGTCGCCGATCTTTCCAAGACCTGCAGCAGCATCTCGAGCAACGCCGTTGTTCGAATCGTTGACGAGCTTGGTCAACACCGCGAGGTATTTCTTGTCGCCCGCTCGAGACAAGATCGACGCCACGAGTTGTCGGATCGACTCGCTCTGATCCGATGCCATCGCTGCCCAGTCGTCTGGGTCGCCGAGTGTCGCGAAGAGCTCGGTGTCGAAGGCCTTTCCGCCACCCGCACGCTCAACTGTCGACAGAGCGCCAGTCTTGTACACGTCGATGATCTCTTTGCGGAGCGACTTTTCGCCAAGCGCGCAAAGAGCCCACGTCACCTGCGGTTTGTCCGCAGCGTCAGACTCTTTGAATGCCTTGATCAGCGCTTGTCGAGCTGGCTCGGCCGCGGGCAAACCCATCGTCGAGAGCACCTGAGCCGCAGCACCACGAACGCGGTGATCGACATCAGAAAGCGCCTTGATCGCCAAGGGCACGGTGTCTTTGTCGTGATGGAAGAAGAGCTGGAAGAGCGCTTCTTGTTTCAGCTCGAACGTACCCACCTCAGCGAGCTGTCGCCATTTCGGCAACTGCTCGGCTATCGGAAGGACATAAATGCCCTTCTTGATGGCTGCGATCTGATCCACAGAGAGCTTGGTCTCGCTCGTGTGAACCGCCATGTAGGTTGCGCCGCCTCCACCAGCAACGAGTGCCAGTGCAACCACCACCATCGCAGGTGAGAAGCGCCCCTTCTTAAAATCGCCATCTGAGTCGTCGATGCTCATCGCGCGCGGACCATAGACCAGTGGGTCAGTCGTGGGGAAGCCCCTTGGCTTGCACCCCCAGAATGACGCGCCACGTTTGCGGCCCGCTTTGGCCGACTCAGCCCCACCTACAGATCGCGACCCCCCTGAAACCCCGTCGAATTCGGGTCTTGTCGCGGTTGGGGCTGGCCCTCTGCCGCTGACCACCGGGGTCGCCTACTCGGGTCGTCGCCCCCCTTGGGTTCAAGGAATGATCTGGATGCTCACCTCAGCGGTGGGCTTCGCCATCATGAACGCCTGCGCAAAAGAGGCGTCACCCAGGTTGTCGTTTCTGCAGATCTCTTTTTTTCGCTCCGCCATTGGCGCGATTGCCCTGTTTCTCTTCGCCCGTTGGCGAGGCACTCCACTCGTCATTCACAACCGGAAGATCCTCGCGCTTCGCGCACTCACCGGCACCGTCGCGATCTTTTTTCATTTCTACTCGATCACGCACTTTCCGTTTTCAGAGGTCACCGCGCTGCTCAATCTCACGCCGATGTTCGTGGCGATCCTCGCGGCCGTCTGGCTCAAAGAGCGAGTCTCGTTCTTGCTCGGAAGCTGTCTCGTGATCGCTCTAGGCGGAGTGCTGCTCATCGCTCGCCCTGACGGTTCGTCTGCGATGGGAGCCGCCAGTCTCATTGCTCTTGGTGCCCCTGCGATGTCGGCGATTGCAATGGTCTCATTGCGTCGTCTTGGCTCGAGTGAGAACGCTGAGAGTGTCGTCGTGTATTTCTTCTCGATCGCTGCGACCATCCTTGGAGTGCTCGCTGCGCCCACGATGCTGTGGCCAACATTTCGAGAGGCTGTGCTGCTTCTGTTCACGGGTCTCAGCGCAGCCATTGCACAGCTCACGATGACGCGTGCATACGCAGCCGATCGCGCTGCTCGCGTCGGTGGGCTCAACTATCTCAACATCGTCGCGTCAGTCATCGTGGGTTGGATTGCGTTTCGGCAGTTCCCCGATGCACTCTCGCTTGCAGGCATGACCATCATCGTTCTCGCAGGCGCGGGTCTTCTCTGGACCGCACGCCAAGAGGCCTCTTCGTGACCCCTCCTGCACGATGGGTTCTCGGCGTTGCGATCGCGGTGCCTGTGCTCGGTCTCGTTGAGCTCGTGGCTCATTACGCATTCACCCAACGTGCACCCACACAAGAGCAATGGGCCGCAGCGAAGCCAGTGATCGAGTCACTCAAGCAGAGCGACGATCTCGTCGTGGTGGCGCCCCGTTGGGCCGAGCCTCACGGTCGGGTTGCATTGGGCGAAACACTCATGCCCCTTCGCGACATCGCAAGACCCGACGAGAGTCGATACGCGAGGGTGATCGAGCTGAGCGCAGTCGGTCAGCATCTCGAAGAAATTCGAGGCTGGAAGATCACTCAAGAACGCCCCCTCGATGGTGGGTTGCTGGTTCGAATACTCGAGAACCCTTCACCCGCACACGTAGTCACTGACTTTACCGATCTCGTCGATGAAGGCCGCGCTCAAGTGAGCTGGGTGATCCAAGGCCAATCACAAATTTGCCCGTGGCGCACACCCGAGGTCGTTGTTGCCCCGGGTCTATTCGGATATCCAGCAATGCCATCGAAGCGCTTCGCGTGTGGGCGTGAAGGTTGGCAATCGGTGGGTGTCACCGTTCAAGACGACGATCACTACTACGCACGTCGGTGTGTTTGGTCACACCCTCCGTCTCGCGGAGAAGCCGTCATCAAGTTTGTAGGCGTGCAGCTTGGTGAGGTGATCCGGGGTCATTCGGGCATTCACGAGACACTGGCGCGAGAGCAACGAGGCGCACCTGTGGATCTCGAGATCTCGGTCGACGGCGACGTCATCGGCACCGCTCATCACATCGATGGTCAGACGTGGGCCCGATCGAAATTCGAATTCTCGTTGGGCTCACACGCAAGCGCGACGAACGCCGAGGTGACCTTTCGCGTTCTCACCCGCGATGCAAACGAACGACACTTTTGCTGGGAAGCCGACTCTCGCTGAGCACCACGACGCTTGCGACTGGAGAGTCATTCGAAGCTCATTCGAAGCCGTGTGTGTTGAGCACTTCGAAGAGAGAAAAGATCGCCGCGTCAGACTCGTGCGCAAACCGAACACCGACGCGAGTCTTGCCTCGCGTAGGGGCTGGTTGCTCCCAAATGATCTCGCCCCGAAGGACAAGTGGATCCCACAAACTCGGTGCCGTGATCTCGACGACCACTTCGCTTCGTGGCGATTGTGTGGCGGCATCGAGCTCGAGGCAGACCCCACCTAGACCGATATTGACCGTTCGGGCAGAAATGGCGGGCGCGTTGTCTTTCCGCCGAATACTCGCCGTGAGCTGAATACTTCGACGCTCGAAAGCTCTGAAGTGTCCGGGGCGCGCCATACGACCCTGTTCATGACCGCGAGAAACGGAAGAGACAAAGGTTTGTTGTTTTCTGAGGGACTCAAGTACCATCCGGCCCGACCGCATGTCCCAAGACACCCGCAAGGATCCGCGCGCCAAGGTGCTCACGATGACCGTGCGCTACAAAAGCGCGACGGTCGACGAGTTCATCGACAACCACTGCTATGACGTCAGCAGGGGCGGCATCTTCATCAAGACACCGTCTCCCTTCCCTCCGGGGACGTTGCTCAAGTTCGAGATCAAGATCGCGGATGATTCGTCCGTGCTGCAAGGGGTTGGACGTGTCGTGTGGAAGCGCGACGCAGCTCAATCTAGTGCGGACAAGCCTGCTGGTATGGGGGTCAAGTTCATCAAAATCGACGACAAGTCGAGGACCGTGATCGATCGCTTGATCACTTCGAAGCCCGCGGGTGCTCCCTCGGCTTACGAGTCTGATCCAGCAGCCGCTGCTGACAAAGATCCGGCGCCCGCAGACAAGGCATCGCCGCCCACGCAACCAGGCCAAGGGCCAATGGTTCGCAAGGCAACGATGATCGGTCTCGGTACCGAAGCGCTTCGAGCTCAAGGCTCGGCCTCGCCATCCACTCCGGCACCTGCTCCTGCGGCCGCCGCAGGTGGAAGCATGTTCGGAGCGGCCGCCGGAGCCGCGGCGCTCAATCAACCGCCTCCCGCAGAGCGCACCGTGATGAAGCAAGCTGCAGAGCTTCTTCAAGAGGCGCTCAAAGAAGCAGGAGGTTCGCTCTCAGACGTAGGCGAAACTCCGCTCTTCGACGCAGGCCAGGCTGCTCCGGCTGCCTCAGCAGAGCCCGAGCTTCCGTCGATCTCAGAGCCAGAGCCAGAGCCCGACGCGCCCGAACCTTCGCCCGAGCCGGTCAAGGCAGCGAGTGTTCCGAAGCAAGCCGCTGCTGCAGCGATCGACACACCTGCTCCCGAGAAGACCGAGAAGGCGAAAGATCCTGAGCCTTCGTCTGAGCGTCCCGCACCGCGCAGCGAAGCTGCGCGAAAGACGCGTTCGGTACCTCCTCCCGACGTTGCACCACCGCCACCATCGGGCGGCGGAGGCAAAGCGTTGATCGGTGTCGGCGCCGTCGCAGCGATCGGTGTTGGCGTGTACTTCGCGTTCTTCAACAACCCACCGCCGCCACCTCCACCGCCCGCCAAAGCGACGGTGAGCGCGACAGCGACCACGCCGCCATCGGCGACCGCGACGGCGAGCGAGACTGCGGCTCCCAGTGCGACGGCTCCTGCGTCTGCATCCGCAAGCGCATCTGCTTCAGCATCCGCGAGCGCTTCGGCCTCGGCGTCTACTTCTGCAAGCGCAAAGCCTGGCACCGCGCCGACCTCGGCAACCACCACGCAAACGGGCGGAGGGGGCGCAACCCCGCCTGCAACCACGCCACCTGCGCCGAAGCCAGCTCCTAAGCCGAAACCGGCTGGCGACCCGTACGAATTAACACCGCACCCCTCGGTCCCCTCTGCCACCGCAGGCGGTCGGAGAGGGGATGCCCAGCGCACCTCATCCCCCGGCCCCTTCTCCAAACGCAAGCGTTCGGAGAAGGGGTGCCAAGCCATCTCTCGCATCCAACCGTTCCGCCCCTCCTCTCCGAACGCGAACGCGTTGGGAGAGGGGTGGCACGCAGTGCCGGGGGTGAGGTGCTACTTGCGCCGCAAGTCGCCTTCCGATGTCGTGATGTTCGTCAGCACGCGCGTCGCGTACACCCGATCCACCGGCATCCCGCTCTTGTTCAAGAGCGCTTCGACTCGCTCTTTTTCAGCATCGAGAAACTCACGCAGTGTCTCGGCTGACTGATACCATCGAGTCGTTTACCGTTGAAAAAGATCACCGGCGTGCCCCTCACGCCGAGCCGACGACCCAGTGCGATGTCTCGCTCGACCAACGGAGCGTCGATGTGTTTGTTGATGCCATCGGTGATCGCGCCCGCAGGCAAACCGGCTTTGATCCCGTACTCTTCGAGACGACCCGCATCGAGCAGATCCGGGGTCTTGCTCGTTGAATCCACGAGCTTCCAGAAGGTGTCGTTGCCGCCTTTTGCGCGAGCCGTTGCCGCAGCCTCAGCGGCCATCATTGCGCCCACCCGACCCGGTAGCGGGTAGTGTTTGTAGACCACCCGAAGCGAGTCTCCGTAGACGCGCTCGAGCTGTGGCACCGTCCTCAAGAACTTCGCGGTGTTGGGGCACGTCAGATCGCCGAACACCACCAACGTCAACGCCGCTTCTCGATCTCCTCGAACCGCAGCGTCCTTCTGCACGGGCAGCAGCGCCGACTCATCCGCAGGGTAGGTCGCAGGATGCGTGGCGGCACGAGGCAGCAGTGACCCAGAGGGCCCCATCAACGGGTTCGGTGCGGTCGATGTCGTGCTCGGATCTGGAATCGTCGTGTCGGAGGGAGACGGCGTTGCGACGGTACCCGTAGGCACCGGCGAGCTCGTCGATGTGCTCGTCGCCGTCGGGGTTGGCGTGAGCCCGAGCGAGGGCTTGGCTGACACCACCCAAATCGCCGCCGCGATGCCCCCGAGCATCAACACCGAGCCCATCCCGATCAACGCACGAAACATCCACGGAGACTCGAGCTTCGAAAGCGCATCTCGCGTGCTCGGGGGCGGTGCCTCAATCGGTTCGTTCTTGTTTTTTGCGCTCTCTTGTCGCGACACCTGAGACGCCGGAGCAGGCGCTACCGGCGGGACTCTCGCCGATGCCGGAGGAGGCGTAGGAGTCGCCCACGAAGGCGTCGCAACTGGCGGACGAGCCACCCCGCTCGATCGAGGCGGCGGCGCGATGTCGTCCGAGAGATCCATCGTCTCGAGCAAGCGCAACAAGTCGCGCATATCGAGCGGACGCAGCGCGGGGTTACTCGAGAGCATGCGCACGAATCGTTCTTCGACTCGTGTCGTGACTTCGATACCAAGTGACTTGGGCGTAGGCGCCGGGGGACGCGCAGCCCCTTCCGCGAGAAGGTGAATATCCGATCGACCCACCATCAGCTCACACGCGATCAGCGCAAGCGCGTACGCGTCTGTCCATGGGCCTGGCGCAGGAGGAAACGGCCCATCGAGCTCAGGCGGGCGATACCCGATCGGTATCGCATCCCGACAACCTCGGCTGCCCGACGACGCCTCAGCAACCGCCGAGAGACCGAACAGATCGAGCAACACGTCATCGTTACGAATGCAGATCGCACTCGTTGAGACGACTCCGTGTGCAACCCCTTGCTCGTGAAGACTCGAGAGCGCCGACGCGATCGGTTGAAGCCAGCGCGCGACTTCTTGAACAGGTTTTTTTGAACGAGCGATCTCATCGCGAAGCGAGCTCGCTGGTTCGCCACGTCGCACCACGCCAAGGCACACTCGACCAGAGGTCAGCGTGACGGGTCGTGCATGGAGCACCGGGATCAACCCTCGAACCCCCACCGAGTGCCTACCGATTCGCGCGACCGCCGCTTCGAGCGCCATCGCCGAGGTATCGACAGCCACCTTCGTTGCAAGCGCCACGGTGTACGGGCCGTTGTCGACGGTCGACGTCGACGAGAAAAACGTAAGCGCATCATCTTCGCGAACCAACCGCTCGAGGCGATACTCGCCCATCACGATCTGTCCGACGAGACCGCTCGTCTCGGCGCTCGTGTCGTCAGCCATGCTCTACCTTAGCCGCACCTGAGGCTCCTTCGACACCCGTCTCGATCGGTCGTGTCGGATCTGCGCTCCAGTCGCTCCACGAGCCTTCGTACAACCGCACGCCATCACCGAGACCCGCAACCGTGAGCGCGAGAATGTCGTGACACGCCGTCACGCCAGAGCCGCAATACACGATGGTCTCGACACCCGGTTTTACTCCGAGGTTTTCGTAACGCTCACGCAGCTCTTGTTGACCACGGAAGCGTCCACCCGGCGCGAGCAGGTTTCCGACAAACGGAGCGTTCTTCGCCCCCGGAATATGCCCCGCCCTCGGATCGATCGGCTCGACCTTGCCCTCGTATCGTTCGGGCGCTCGTGCATCGATCAGCAGCGTCGACGATTGATGCAAGCGAGCAGCCACATACTCGCGATCCACCTTCACGAACGGGCCGCGCGTTTCTGCATCCTCGGTTTCATTCGAGCTCGCCAGCGCATCACTCGTTGGCATCGCCCCAGACGCCACGGGTAGGCCCGCCCCAGACCACGCTTGCCATCCACCATCGAGCACCGAGACCCCACCTCGATGACCGACGTGATGCAGCATCCACCACAGCCGCGCCGCGATGGCTCCACCCATGTCGTCATACGCGATCACGTGGTGATCACCTGAGATGCCAACACGTCGAAGCAGCGCAACAAAACGCTCACGAGAGGGCAGCGGATGACGCCCAGGACGACCTGGCCCCACCGGGTCGGCAAGCTCTCCATCCACATCGAGAAACAGAGCCCCCTCGATGTGACTTGCCTCGTAGGCATCGCGCCCTTTTGGCCCGTTGAGATACCAACGCACATCGACAATTTTCAGAGAGGGCTCGCGAAGAAATCGAGCCAGCTCGTCAACCTGAACCAAGGGTTGCGACAACGACGGAGAGGTCATCGAGTGCTCGCAAAAGGTGAGGTGGTGGGACGTTGAAGCGCCATGAGTGTCCATGCATGTCGCATGGGCGGAGAGCCCGCCGACAACAGGCGATCATGATAACTGCGCTCACGAAAACCAGGCTGTGATTCCGCGGCTTTTCGCAGCAGCATCATCTCGCGAAACCCGTGGAAGTAGGTGGTGAGCTGAGAGCTCGTGAGGCGTGCGCGCTTCCACTTTCCCACGGCTTCACCTTCTTCTTGGAACGCTTCGTCTCGCATGAGCGAAAGCGCCTCCGCCTCGCTCATGTTTCCCGCGTGAACGCCGTAGTCGAGCAGCGTGTTCACCGCGAGGCGAAGCACCATTTTCTGTCGCTGTAGCCGAACCGCAGGGCCACCAAACCCGTGGCTCGCCATGACCCACTCCGAGTACACGGCCCAGCCCTCGACGAACGATCCGCTCGAGAACACAGCGCGCAGCTTCGACTTGAATCGGTTGTTGTGCATGAGCTGCAAAAAGTGCCCAGGCATCGCTTCATGCACCGTAAGATCAGCGAGCATGCTTCGGTTGTATTCGCGATAGAACGAAGCCGATCGTTCTGCTGACCAATCCGAGGGCGTCGGAGAAATCGCATAGAACGTCTGCTGCTTTTGCTCGAGAGGCCCCGAAGCATCGCAATACGCGATCGCAACCCCACGACGATACTCGGGCATCTCGATCACCTTGCACGGCTCAGGCGGCACCTCGACCAGATCACGCTCGCGAACAAACTTGGTCGCATCCGCCAACCACTTCTCTGCATCGCCCACGATCGTCGCGTTCGTCGAGCTCTCTTCTGCAAGCTTCGCGAGCACTTTCTTCACGAATGATTTTCTCGCGGATTCTGAATCGAGCGCAGGTATCGCTTCCGACGGAAACAGCTTCGGAAACAGCTCCTTCGACGTCTCGACCATCTCTCGCTGCGTGATCGAAAGAAGCTCTTTCGCGTCCGCCACCAAACGATCCACGTCGAGGTCATCGTCGAGAACGAAGCGCAGCTTCTTGATCAACTTCGCGCGACCAATCCTGAAGTCGCCGTCACTGCGAGGAAGCAGATCTTTTTCGAGAAAGCTCAGATACCCCTTCAGCGCATCACCCGCTTTCTTCGATTCGCGTTCGATGTTCGCGCGCTCTGTGGGCGCCTCTTTCGCGAGGTCACCGAGCCCACTCTCGCACAGCGAGATCAAGCCTTTCACCTGAGCGATCGCGGTCTCGGTGTGAACACGAGGAGGGTGTTTCAACCTCGGCTTCGCTCCATCGATCAATGCGCCGATCTGCGAGAGACGAGAGACCAACGAGCGAGCTCGTTCTGTTGCAGGAGCAAAGTCACGCGTGACGAGCGGATCGAGCCCATCGCCGATCTGACCCACCACGATCACAGGGTTCCACTCCGTCTCGCGAAGCTCTTCGAGAGAGAAGATCCAGTGCTCAAGAAGGTTCTCGAGAATCTGATGATCGACTCGTGCTTGCACGCCAAGCTGAGCACGATCGATCGCTCGCAGCTCACCACGAATATGCTCCACGAATCGCCGAGTCTCGAGGTCTCCGCTCTCGGACAAATCAGGGAACTTCCCATCGAAGCGATGCTCGCCTGCTTCGGTCGCACGCACCGGCTCGCGTTCGAAATAGCCAGTGAGGAAACGTTCAGAGAGCGCGTTGAGGGAGGCGTCGAGAGGTCCGTTCATGGGCGCGTGCTCGGGGTGTGGCGTCGTGAGCGCGAGTCTTGGTGCGTCATGTGTTGCGTCGGGTCGTACGCACGACGAGAGCAACACGATCAGCGCGGCAGAGAAGATCGACAACGTAGGTCGCACGATGAGACGTCGTACTTCCGCGACGAACACAAGGGAAGCGCGACCACACATCACGTGTTACCAACCCGCCTCCTTGCGGAGACTCTCGTTCGCACTTGGTGCGTCGCGATCGTTGCAACGAGAACGACGCCTCGCAGCATGATTCGATGCGTCACTTCACAAGGAAATTTGCTTGTAAAAACGTACCTGAGCTACGGGCATGATGTCGGTACTTAGGTAAGATGCCTCGCACGTACGGTCCGCGAGGGGAACTTTCGATGACCACTCTCTTCACTCACAGACTCGAGCTCGTCCCGATCACCTTGCCGATGGTCGAGGCCGTCATGGCTGGCGATCGCGCTGCTGCGGAAGCACACGCGAAAGCACGACTGCCCGAAGCGTGGCCAGGGCGAGAGTTGATCGAGCGCGCGTTCACGGTGTCGATGTCAGCGATTCGCGAGAACCCAGACAAGCGACTGTGGGGCGATCGATTGATGATCAGTCGTGAAAGTGGCGAACGAGTCGTGCTCGGTAGCGTCGTGTTTCACGGCTTCCCGGACGACGGGATCGCTGACATCGGTTACGGCGTCGAACGTGCCTACCAAGGCCGCGGCTATGCAACCGAGGCGACCCGAGCCTGCGTACAATGGGCGATGTCACAGCAGGGAATCCGCGGCATCCGCGCCACGACGTTTGCCTGGAATCGCCCTTCGCTTCGTGTGATCGCAAAGCTCGGAATGCGCCCCGCAGGGACACGCGATCACGAGCTTTTGGGAGAGCTTCTCGACTTCGAGCTCCGTCACGAACGAGACGTATTCAACGTCGCTCGTGACTTCGTCGCATCACATACCTGAACGCCGTCACGCGCTCACTCGCTCACGAGGCCGACGAGCGAGGCCCTTGCCCTCGTCGAGTGCTCGTGGGCGCAGGAGCTTCACCCGGAGCGATCGACGCTCGCACTGGAGCACGATCGAGCGCCGCCCTCAGCGGCAACATGAACACGCGATCGACTGCGACTCGTAGCGCCGTCGCAGGTGGCTCTTCGAGTGTCGCGCCGAGAAGGCGAAGGTCACGCGAGACAAATCGCTCGAAGTCGGGGTCAGCCGGCGAATCACCCACGCTCGAAGGCACCGAGAGCGCGGGCAACATCGATACGAACACCACCTCGTTCTCGCCCTGCTTGACGTGTGTGCCTTGGAACACGCTCAAACCGCCGAAGAACATTTCGCGAAACATCATGCTTCGCCATTCGAGTGGTGAAGCGAGATCGAATGCTTGCTTGCCTACCGACAGAACACGCCCGTCGACAATCACCTGATTGCCCCGCGCGTCGCTCGTAAATAGCCGCTCACTGGCCAGTGGCTCGATATCAACGAGTCGTTGATACAAGCGCGCCAGTGTCTCACCCGACACCGCAAACGGAAGCCCATCTGGAGCCGCTGGATCAAGCGCCCCTTCATCGCTCGCCACCAACGAAGCGTGCGCCAACACTCGATGACGAAGATCGTGATCGTGGTCGTTGAGCACCGCGCCCACGAAGAACGCCCGTCGGTTGTCGTGATGATCAACGACGCCTTCGTACGTGCGCGATTGGCAAGTAGCGTGATGCCAAAGGGGCCGTCGAGCTTCGCCACTTGGGCACGCTGAGACCGCGAAGCATCCTCGAAGAACAAACAGCGATCCCGCAACTCGATCGATCGGCGGGGCGCCGTATCAACGACGACGGGTTTCGGTCGGTGAAACAGCACCGCACTCACGCCCACTCCACCGACAAACGCCACCAGCGCAGCCAGCAGCGGCGCGTGTATCCCAATGAGCACGGCTGCCATCACCACCGCGATCACGCCTGCAACAGCCAGCGTGTTCGCTCGTGGACGCGAGGTCGTCGGCGACGGAAGCGGCGTTGAAGCGCTTTCGTCGATCTCGTCGAATCGCTCGGCAATTTCCTGCTCGCTGTGTCGAGGCGACACGGTACCTCCGGGCCGGCAGAGATTACCACGACATCGCCGAATGGCGACTTCGTCAGAGCTGAAATTCCAGCTCTGACGCGCGTCAATCCATCATTGCTTCGTCGGGTCGAGTGGGTTCGAATCCGATTCGTCCGGTACACCGTCACCATCGAAATCGAGCACCGGGGTCGGGAACCCCTTCACTTGTCCAGGCTGCCCATCGAACACGCTCTGGATCATCCCGACCGCCATCGTCTGCAATTCGAGATACGGCTCGGTCACCGGCAACTTCGGAAGCTGCAACGGGAACGGGTTGTCCTGGTCGAACTGGGCGTACGGCGGCTTGTATTTGCGCTCTCCGTCGCGGCTGTAGAAGTCGGAGCCGTGGGTGGCCGGTGATGCCTGCACGGCGACCGCGGTGGCGTCGTTACCAGGGTAACCAGAAATGACACCATCCTTGGGCTCGATTGTTGGCAGCTCGACGTTGGCAAGCGAACCCACCGACGGCGATGCGAGCGCAAACCCCGAGGCACGAATCAACGCTTCGTTCGATGGGTTGGGCACGATGTCATCCCAGGCCACCTCGATCTGAACGACGTTCTTCGGCGCGTTCTTGGCTCCGTTGATCGTCACTGGATCCAGCGCGATGTGCTTCGCGTAGAGAAGTGGATCCGCCGGGTCGAGCGTCGTCTGAAGAATCGGCAGAATCGGATGTGCAGGTCGAACAGGAGTGTCGAGCGTCAGTGAGAAGTTCGCCACCGCAGCCAGTGACAAGAACGATCCACCAACGACAGGTGAGTAGATCGCCATGTCACGGATCAACCCACCGCCAGCGACGTTCAACACGAAGGCTTTCACCTTCGGATCCACCGCCGCCAACATCGATCCCAAGATGCCCGACAGCGAATCGCCGAAGTAACCGATGCGCGTGGCATCGAATTTCACCCCGGGCACCTTGAGAGCGAGCGGGCCGAAATCGAGAGCCGGGTTCGAGATCAGCTCGACCGTTGAGCCATAATCGAGCACCGACTGACGGAACTGATCACGCATCGCTCCGAGATTCAGCAACTCACCAAACAGATCGGTCGGAGCGTTGTTGCTGTCGACGAATCCATCAGGCCCGTCGTAGGTCGCCGTGCTCGCACCGTGCTTCGATTTTACGCCCGTCGCGTCGGAGGTATTGCCAGCAAGTGGAGCGCGTGACCCGTGAGCGACAGGCTCGATCGAAACGGTCGCCCAACCTTGTTTTGCCCACGTGTTCGCGAGCGCGAGCATGAACGAGCGATCGCCACCAATGCCATGCTCGACCAACATCACGGGGAAGCCACTCGCGGGCATCGGCCCCTTCGGCAACGCGATGCTCACCCAGATCTTCGACTTGGTTTGTCAGGGTTCGCAACGACTTTGCCAGAGCCATCGCGCGTGAAGATCGCGTGACCTGCATCCGAGTAGCCATCGGCCTTCTCGGCCAAAAAGTTATCGGCTTCGAACACAGCAGTACCGATCGCAGCGATCGCATCGTGAGCGACGCCCTTGCCCTGATCGAAGGCAGGGTCGTCGCTGTCATCACCGAGCTTGTCGACAGAGCCCAACCAAGCGTCGAGCGTCGCCAAATACCCTTCCGGAAGCACACCATCACTGTCGGCGAACAACCCCACAGCAGCCGGAGCAACGTCGGCAGCAGCCCACGAAAGCTGAGGCGGAGCTTCGCTCGCAATCTGAGCGCGCAGATCGATCAACTCACTCTTGCTCTTCTGGGTGGTGAGCGGCGCGATCGCGATGATCTTGTCTTTGAGTGACGGATCGATCTTCACAGCGTTGTCGATCGCGTTGCCGAAGGTTTTCTCGAAATCTGTCGAGCGATTTTGCCGCTCGCGATGTCCGCGAACGCTGCTGTCACTCCGATCTCAAGCCCGCCTTTGACTCATCGCTCTGGCCATGTCTGATGCCCTTGAGCAAGACTGCCGCGTACTTGTGACCCTCTTCGAGCACCACGCCACGCGCTGGGTACACATACAGGCCCGGTGGTGTTTTCGAGCCCGATGGCTTCTTGAACACCGTCGCGTAGGCCGGCACACGAGCATTCAAACCAGCGCCATCGGCCGCTTCGAGATCGATCAAGAACGCCGTTGCATCAGCCGTGAGCGAGGCGGCTTCATCTTGTGGAAGCGAGCTCGGATCGATCTCGACTTGAAGCGGATCTTTGTCGCCGTTGGCCATGTCGACTCGGAAGAACGAACCGGTCGTCACACCGAACCCGTTCATCTTCGACATGCCCGCAACCAGCATCGCCGAGTTCTGCGGAATCAACTCTTTGATGCCAGGAATCTCGTCGACGATGGTGCCGTCGCTTTCGATGTACACATCCGACGGGAAAGGCACGTCGCCGTAGGTCGGCACGCCGCTCGCTGGCGGAACGAAACGAGGAGCGATCGCCGACGAAGACGACCCTGCCGAGCCCCCCGCGCCTGCGCTGTCGTCATCGTCACCACCACACCCAGCAGCCACCACGCCAAGCCAAACGAGCGCGACCGCAGCAAGAACCGACCGACCTCGAAACATTCTCGTCCTCCATCAACGCCAGTGACTGGCGCACCACCACACGATGAGGGGCCGATGTTAGTTCACACACGCCGCGAGAGCGATGATTCGTTCGAGCTCGACCGCGATCAGACGACGGTTTCGAAACCTACGTGAACGTCAAAAATCCACCGTAGAGTACACCGTCAATGGCTGATTCTGAGGCACTGCCACTCGAAGAAACTTGGGAATACCTCGAAGACCAAGCGGCGCGTCGACTGCGAGAGTTTCCTCCTGAGATCATCACGTCACACGTGATTCGAATCACCGAGGGGGCCGATTTTCAAGTTCGTCGAGCCGCGTTCGAAGCACTCGTTCGACGATGGCAAGTCGCAGAAGACGAAGGGCTTGTGGTGGTTCGAAACACGCGAGGCAGCGAGTGCGGGGAATACCAAACCGGACGACCTGCCCCCGCATCGTCAAGCCGCGTCAAGTTTGATGCACGACCGTACGTGACCGAAATTCAATCGGTCGATGAGTTTCAGGGCGAGTGCTCTTGCCCTGATTTTCTCAGTAACTCACTCGCCACCTGCAAACACCTGCTCACGGCGTTCGCACTGGTTTTCAAGCAACGTAACAAGCGCGGCATCCCCCGCCGCGACGCATGGCTCTCGCACACGAATCGTTCGGCTCGCGATCAAGTTCGGCTTGTGTGGAATCCGATCATTCCGCTTCTTGGACCCATCGAACGTCTTGCGGGGCTTCGTGCCGAAATTGGGTTGAGGCGCATGACGCCATTCGGCTTCACCAAGACCGGCGAGCTCGACTCCGCCGTGTTGGCATCGAGTGAGAAGAGGCATGAGTTCCTTCAGTTTTGGGCACATGCTCTCAACCTCAAAAAAGATCGTTCGTGGCTTGTTTGTGGCCCCGCGACTCGCAAGTTGATCGAAACAGAGCTTGAGCTTGCCAACCGCAGCGCACAGTTTTCACAAGCGAGCGACGACGCCATTGCAGCGCTGGCCAACTTCGGCCGTCGCTTGTTTCCGTATCAACGCGAAGCGGTCGAGCGAGTCTTGCGAACGGGCAGGATGCTTCTCGCGGACGACATGGGTTTGGGCAAGACGACGCAGGCGATCGCAGTCTGCCACGCGTTGTTTGAAGCAGGCATCGTTCGACGAGGTTTGATCCTCACACCCGCAACACTAAAAAATCAGTGGCTGCGAGAGTGGAACGACGCAACCCACACCCCTGTGACCGTCGTCGACGGAAGCGCCGCGCAACGTAGCGACATCTACAGCTCATTCACGCGCGGTTTCTTGATCCTCAACTACGAGATCTTGCTTCGAGATTTCGAACAACTCGCCCCGTTGGCAGGCGAGCTCGTTGTCTTGGATGAAGCACAACGAATCAAGAATCACGCGACCAAATCCGCGGTGTACGTGAAAGCCCTTCAGCCGAAACGAAGGTTGATTCTCACGGGCACACCGATGGAGAACAATCTCGACGAGCTAGCGTCGTTGCTCGACTGGATCGACGAGCGAGCGCTCGCTCCCAAGTGGCGCGTGGCTCCGTGGTTCGTTCTCCAAGAGTCATCCGCGTCGAAGATGAAGGTGGGCATGCGCCACCTCGATACGCTCCGTGCGAGGATCAGCTCGTGTGTAATTCGGCGATCGCGAAAAGAGGTGCTCACGCAGCTCCCCTCGCGCACGGACACGCGAGTACCCGTCGCAATGACCGAGCTGCAAATTACCGAACACGACGAGCGAAATCAGCCCATCGCGTCTCTCATGAGAAGGTCTGAGCATCGACCACTCAAGCACGAAGAGTTTCTCAAGCTGATGAGCTTGTTGACCCAGCAACGCATCATCTCGAACGGCTTGGCACAACTGAACTTCGAGGAGGTGTGGCCGACACTCGAGAAGCGCGCTCCAAGCAAGGCACTGCTCGATGGTTTGAACACTCCCAAGCTCGACGAGCTCAGAAACCTGTTGCGCTCCGTCGTCATCGAACAAGGCCGCAAGGTCGTGGTGTTCAGCCAATGGCGCCGAATGCTTCGTCTGGCAGCGTGGGCGGTTGACGATCTCTTGCACGAAGCCGATCTTCGAGCCTCGTTTTTCACAGGCGCTGAATCTTCGAAAGTACGAACCAAGAGCTTGATCGAGTTTCACGACGATCCGAGCT
Source organism: Polyangiaceae bacterium (assembly GCA_046351315.1). GTDB lineage: Bacteria > Myxococcota_A > Polyangia > Polyangiales > Polyangiaceae > JAXLYQ01. Next base: position 4,917 of record JAXLYQ010000017.1, on the reverse strand, counting down.
CAGCGGTGCTCTTTTTGACCGATGCGGGTGGCGTCGGTTTGAATCTACAGAAGGCCGCTAGCGCTTGCGTAAACATCGACCTTCCTGGAACCCCGCAGTGCTCGAACAGCGCATCGGTCGCATCTACCGGATGGGCCAAGAGCAACCGATCGATGTGTTCAATCTGATCGCTGAGCCTGGTCTCGAAAGTCGTATCGCAACGCTCGTCGGTGCCAAAAAAGCTCTGTTCAACGGAGTATTCGATTCTTCTACGAATGAGGTTCGTTTCGACGCCACAGGGTCATTCGTGGCCGAAGTGAGACGACTCTTCGATGCTCCGATACCGGCCGCTCCTGTCGTCGATATCGAGAGCGATCCATCGGGTATCGATAACCAAGACAGCTCGCCGGCAACACTCTCCGACACACTCCCCGATCCGCAACCCAACGAGGACGAGGCAGAAGCATCCCGACCAAACGATCCGAGCACACCGGAAGCGGTGCCTACGCTCACACAAGAAGCAGCGCATGTTCCACGCGACAAGGCCCCACAAGACACTCACGCGTTTGATCCAGTCCGATCGCTTCCCGAGCTGCTTGCGGGTCTTAGTGAGCGCGACCCGCGAAGGCTCTCTTCGAATCGAAGCTCCTCGTGAAACAGCCGGGGCACTTGCCTCGGTATTCGAGATGCTGGCCAAAGCGCTGCGAGAACCTGAATCAGCCAACCAGACAACGAGCCAAACAGCGGACGAATCGTCTTCCTAGGTCGGCCATGGCGTTCACTCTCCGAAAGCCAGCAACACCGCTTGATCCTCGCTCGCTGTGCCTCGGTGAGATCAGGAAACACAGGTATCGCGAACGATTCGCGACTGACTCGCTCGGCCTCGGGGAAGTCACCTTCCACGTAGCCCCAACGCTCGAACGCGGGCAACAGGTGCAACGGGTGCGGGTAGTACACCTCAGACGCGATTCGCGCTTGCTCGAGCACCGACCGAACACGATCTCGCTCGGCAGAGCGCAACACGAGCTGATGCCACACATGAGCCTCTCGCTCGATCACCTTCGGAGCCCGTAGCCCCGACCGATTCGACGTCGCGACGATCGCCTCGATGTACTCGTCTGCAATGCGACGTCGTCGCTCGTTCGCAAGATCAAGGTGAGGCAACTTCGCTCGCAACACCGCAGCCTGCAAAGCATCGAGCCGATGGTTACCGCCAAGCTCGGTCGCAAGGTATTTCTGCGGCATTCCGTGGTTTCGCAAGCGACGCGCTCGCTCTGCAACGTCGCTCGAACGACAAACGAGAAGACCACCGTCGCCTGCTGCCCCAAGGTTCTTCGACGGGAAGAAACTAAAACATCCGAAGTCTCCCCACGTGCCAGCCTTACGACCCGACGAGGTTGCACCCATCGCTTGGGCAGCATCTTCAATCACCAAAAGTCGATGACGTTTTGCCAGCTCAATCAATGGTTGCATCGGCACCATTTGCCCAAACAAATGCACAGGCAGGATCGCCTTCGTTCGAGCCGAAATTACTTGTGAAATACGCTCGACGTTGATCAAGAACGTATCTGGATCGATGTCGACGAACACCGCCTTCGCCCCAACTCGCGCGATCACTTCGGCCGTCGCAACGAACGAGTACGGCGTCGTGATCACCTCGTCACCAGGGCCAATGTCAGCACACATCAATGCAAGCAGAAGAGCGTCCGTTCCGGACGACACGCCGATCGCTTCGATGTTGCCGAGCGATGCCCCCAAGGACGTACACGAAAAGGCATCGTTCGAGCGCAGATACTCAGCGATCTCTTGCTCGAAGGACGTAACCTCAGCGCCTCCGATAAATACCTGAGAGGCAACGACGCGAGAGATCGCTTCGTTGATCGCTCGATGGATCGACGGATCTTGCGCCCGAAGATCGAGCATCGGGATCCACTCTTCATTGCGTCCGTCGCTTGCAAGAGGGCGGTCTTCGTCCCAGTCGAGGCAGCGAACACAACCCTGCTCGTTCAGCACATAACGCCAACCCGATCGGGGGCAGCGCATCACGCCGTTGGGGTCGGGCGCAGAGAGGCGTTCACCGTGTCGACTCACCCAGGCAACACGCCTCGCCGGGACACCCACCATCATCGCGTAATCGGGCACCTCACCACGCGAGACGACGGCCCCTGCGGCGATGAAGCAATGACGACCCAACGTTGAGCCACAGACGATGGTTGCGTTGGCGCCAATGGTGGCTCCGCGTCGCACGAGGGTCGTCTCGTACGGGCCGACATGTCGAAGGGCGGCACGCGGGTGACCCACGTTGGTAAACACACACGATGGGCCGCAGAACACCTCGTCTTCGATCGTAACGCCTGCGTAGATCGACACGTTGTTCTGGATCTTCACGTCGGCGCCGATCGAGACCCCCGAAGCGACGAACACGTTCTGACCGAGCGATGTTCGAGCACCGATCGAGGCGTCGCTCATCACGTGACAGAAATGCCAAATCTTGACGCCTTCACCAAGAGCAACGGGCTCGTCGATCACGGCCGTTGGGTGGATGTATCCACGGCTCTCGCTCATCACCGTGCGAATCGCTGAGCAAAAGGGTGGGCCGTAGAATCGATAGGTGAAAGCTCTGCGTGACGCAGCTTGTAGACAAGGTCGATCGCAGGTCGCACCTCGTCGATCCCGAAGCCCTTGCCGGCCAAGGTTTGCTCGTAAATACGAGTGTGCAGATCAGTGAAGCCGTCCGAGAATTCGACCTCCTCACCGTCGACATTGATCGCTCGAAACGTCGTTCGAACGCCAGGTTGCACCTCGAAGGGCAGGTCTTCTGCAGCGACCGACAAGAACCACGACACCGATGCACGTTTCAGCTCGAGATGACCCGCGGCACGTCTCGGCTCGTTGAGAAACACGTGGTGACGATCCACAGGGCCAAACAGCCACATCAGCATGTCGAAGAAGTGAATGCCGATGTCGATCATCAGCCCTCCTGACTTCTCTTTCTGACCCTTCCAAGAGACGAGATACCAAGGCCCACGCGCTGTCACGTACGACAGAACGACGTGATGACGAACACCAGGTTGTCGCTTCTCGGCCTCGAGCAAACGCTGTCGAAGCGCAAGCAACCGAGCATGAGCTCTGAGCTGCAGAACATTGAAAACCCGACGCCCTGTCTCAAGCTCGATCTCTTGGAGCGCGTCGAGATTCCACGGGTTGATCACCAGCGGCTTCTCACAAATCGCATCGGCCCCCACGCGCATTGCCAGACGACAATGAGCGTCGTGAAGAAAGTTCGGAGAGCATACGCTCACGTAGCGAACCGGGTTTGCATCGGGGCCTCGACGTAGCTTCTCGAGGTGGCGATCGAAACGCTCGATCTCGGTGAAAAACCGGATGTCGAAACCGAATGGATCCAGCACGCCCGCCGAGTCTTTGGGATCCACCGCGGCAACGAGATGGTTGCCCGTATCGCGAATCGCACGAAGGTGGCGCGGCGCGATGTAACCAGAGACACCGGTGATGGCGAAGGGCAGTGAGGTCATCGCTCAGACGCCCTGGCCCTTATCGCAGAACGACGCTGTACGAGAGAAAATCACGCGCACAAAACGACGACGGGCCAGCGCTCGCCAGCCCGTTGTCTTGAACGCGAGCTCGAAGAATCAGAGCGCTGACAACGATGAGGTCGTCGCAACGGTCGTGGTGGTCTTGGGCGCCGCGCAACCGCACCAGCTTTGAGCCTCGCTCACGCAGATGCTGTCCCAGCTATAGGTGCAGCAGTACGAGTCACGCTCACAGACGCGCTGAGCACACGGTGAGCACGCAGCCGCCGCGCTCGAGTTGTTCACGCCTGGGCTGTACGTCAGCGCAGCGCCCGTTGCGTTCGGCGAGTGGCTGCAGCTCTCGATCGAGCACGAAGCAACGACGGCTGAGCTCGTGTCTGGCACCTCAGCCCCCGTGCTGTAGGTCACCATGTCATTGCGAACTTGTGAGGTAATGCCGCCCCAGTTGCCGCTCGTGTAGTGGTTGTAGCTCTCGCTGCTATCGCGGAAGTACACCGTGTGGTTCGAGAACTTGTACGCGTTGCCGTAGCAGGTCGAGAGCCACAAGAAACCGCAAGACCAGCTCCAGCCCATGCTGCTCGTGCCGGTCGACAAGGTCGTGTCGCAGAACCAGTCGCCGGGGTTGCAGTACGAGCCGGTCTGCGTGTACGAGCCGTCGATGTTGGCGTAGTTGACGCCGCCTGCAGAGTGATACGCAACGACCTCGTCGTCTTGACCGGGCAGTGCGCCTGAGTAGAGCGTTCCGCTCGCTCCTGCGAACATGTAGCGGTAACGACCGCGGGTCTGGTTGTGGTCGTACATCGAACGAACCACGCCCGTTCGCAGGTCGTTCGTGATGTAGTCAGAGACTGCCCAGTACCCCAAGTCGGCAAGCTCGGTGCCACCTGCTGCGCTTGCACCGTCGTCGATCCAGTTGATGTTCCAACCCGTCTGCGTTGCGCCCGTTGCCGTGCCGCTTGCTGCGTCGTGAACCGAGCGGGTTGAGCCGCCCCAGAGCGCGAGCGCGTAACCGATCATCGGGCCGCCCGTGCTGTGCGTTGCCACGTTGCACCAGTTTGCGCCGGTACAGTATCGGTCGAGCGCCGCTCGGATGCCCACGTTCGCCACCGCCAAGTGCGAGACGCCATCCCAGTTCACCGAGCGCTTGTTGGCTCCCGCCGCCGTCGAGCCTGGGCCCCAGTATGTCCAGTCGTTGTAGTTGCCCGTCTGCGTGTTGCGGTCCGTGTTTCGCCCGTGAACCCACAGTGAGTACGTCGTCGCGCTCGCGGTCGAAGCCACCCCGAGGGTGACGAAAGCGGCGGCTGCGGCGGCGGTAACGAGGGAGGCGAGGCGGCTCATGCCCACCCCTTCTTCAACCGTTATGCCAGCTCACGATCCAAGCGAATTT
>JAXLYQ010000016.1:0-77211 GCA_046351315.1 Polyangiaceae bacterium | reverse complement strand
GAACACCGCGTTATCAGCGGGGGTCGTGATCGCGATCGTGTCGGCGGGTCCGCCGCCCGTGCCGCCGTTTCCTGCGGTTCCACCAACGCCGGCCGTACCGCCAACACCAGCCGTCCCGCCGGTGCCCGCCGAACCGCCTGTGGCTCCTGTTCCGCCAGTTCCTGCAGAGCCGCCCGGTGCGCCGGTGCCCCCGCTACCTGCACTGCCGCCCGTTGCACCCGTTCCGCCCGAGCCTGCACTGCCGCCTGTCGCTCCGGTGCCGCCAGTTCCAGCGCTTCCTCCGGTTCCAGCCGTGCCGCCAGTGCCCGCGCTTCCGCCTGTTCCCGAGCTGCCCGAAGTACCCGAAGTTCCTGAGCTACCCGATGAGCCAGCAGTGCCTCCAGAGCCTCCCGTGCCGCTCGTGCCGGCTGTTCCAACGGCTTCGAGCTCTCCACCGCCACAGGCGATGACATTCAGACCAAGAACCACGACGTAGGGCAGAAGGTTCAAGGAGCGGCGGATGCGCATGTGTGGACTCTCCGGATGCAAGGAAAAGGCGCTACCCCAGCCTGAATTGAGCTGGAACATCGCGTTCTGTAGGAGCGCAACTTGAGCACGAGAGAAGTGCTTAAGCAACGCAGGCACAACTCTTTGAGGTGTATGCTCGTCGGTTTTGCGAAAGCAGCATCGCGTTCGCAGAGTAGGCTTTCTCAGCAAGCACTCGCGCACGAGACAAGTGCTTCAACCCACACTCGATGACGAAGGCCATCGAAACGTTTCGGTGAGCCGTTCGTCTCGTTGCTCGTTGTAGATCTGCCCGTCGACCTCGAGCCACGCATGCCCCGTGATTTCTCGTGGGTCGAGCCGACGGATGCCCATCACGAACACCACCCGTCGCCCCGTTCGTCGCAACACCGCGTAACGAGCCAGTGAACGATAGAGGCAGGTATCTGGCAGCACCCGCGATCGGCGAATCAACGCTTCGGCTGCGCGTAGGCTCCATCGTGCGCTCTCGAACGACATCGGCTCACCAGGCTTCTCGAGATCGCTCAGCACCTCGGGCAGCGTCATTCGAGAAAGTCTCGACGAGAGCGACGCGCGAAGTCGAACAATCGAGACCACCTCTTTAGCGGTCTTGCGAAGCTCGATCACGGCCCGACCTCTCGTGTTGCGCGTGTGAGCACGCGTTGGCCCGTCGTTTCGGACGGCTCGATCTCGAGGACCAAATCACCCACCTCGAGCAACGCTTTCGAATGAGCAATCACCGCCACCATGCGCGTTTGCGCCTCTTCTCGCAGCAGACGACCCACGAGTGCCACGCCTGCAACGTCAAGGCTCGCGTCGGGCTCATCCACCAGCAGTAGCTCGGTCGGTTGTGCAAGCGCTCGTGCCAGCGCCACCCGTTGACGCTCGCCCCAAGACAGATCCGCGATCGACACATCGAGTGGCGCGCTCGGACGTTTTTTCTCGAGTCGTGCGTACAGCTCGACCCGTTTCAAGCACCGGGTGATCTGCTCGTCTGTCGGGTGATCCAGGTGTGTCTCGAACGCCGCTCTCACCGTTTGATGCTCTGGCATATAGGGTTTCTGCGGCAGGTACGCGATGTGTCTTCGAAGCTCGTCGACATCGATCGTGCTCATCGCGATCTCGCCGACCCACACCTCGCCTTGTTGCGCCCGTACGAGCCCCAACAGAAGACGAAGCAAGGTGCTCTTGCCCGCTCCGTTTGGCCCTGAAATCGCCAGGAGCGAGCCTTTGGGCCAGCTCACCGTACAGTCGCGCAAGGCTTCGACCGGGGGGCCATCGTCGTGCCCCGGATACGAGAACGACACGGCTTCCCAGCGAATCGTCGCAGGCAAGATCGGTTTGACCCCCGTGCTGCGTGTGTTCTCTGCCGCCTCGACCAGCGTGAGCAACAGCGCACTTTGATCGAAGGCTCGAGAGATCGCGACACTGCCTTGCACCACACCCGCGAACGCTGGCAACAAGCTCAATGCGACCACAGCATCACTCATCGCTCGTGTGGGTGAGCCCTGTTGTTGCCAACCATCGTAGACCACGGCTCCTACGACCGTGAGCAGCCCCAACGCAAGGGGTACTCGACCTGCAAAGCCGCCGATCATGTCCGCGCGTCGTGCGGTCGCGACCCAGTCTCGCGTGGCTCGTTGAACGGCCGACACGTGGTGCTCGAGGCGACCGTTGGCCACCAGATCGAGCGCCCCATTCAGTGCCGCGTGCACCCCTTCACCCACCGGGCGAAAGGCTTCCCATCCACGCTTCGATGCCTGCTGCGCAACCCGACGCAGAAGCTCGGCCACTCCGCCTGCCACGGCGACGCCAAGCATCGTCGACAGCACGAGGCGCATCGGGAGCTGCGGCACGATCACCAGCGCAATCAGCAGCGCCGAGATCGCATCCGACATCAACCCCGAGACGAGCGTGAGAACGACTTGCTCTGACGAGTACAGCGCGTCGAACACCGCGCTCTCTTGGCCTTCTCGCTCATGTGACGAGACCGCCGTCATGTCTCGGCGAAGCAAGCCTCGAATCGCGGTTGCGTACGTGTGCTCACGGAACCGAGCGAGCACGATGAGCCGGGCTGCCGTTCGTGCTGCGCTCAACAGCAACACTCCTGTTGCGACCGACGCGCTGCCGACCCTCTTGATCCGAGCAGCACTGCGGCACCCGCGAGCATCATTCGTTCGGCGACGCGAACCGCGATGATCGCGAGGTACACGATACGGGTGGTGCCCGTGATGAGCTTTCGAGTTAGCTCGAGAGGGGCCAGCACGACATCACGTCATCCGCTCGAGATCACGACCAGATCATCGCGATGAACGACGACCCGTTCATGATCGTCTTCTTCGAGCTTACGACCTGCGACGGCAGCGGTTTCTCCGGCTGACATACGAGCAAGCCCGCGTGCGATCTCGACCCCTTCGTGATCGACAATCGCCACTGCATCGCCCTCTCGGAAGTCGCCTCGCACACCGATCACGCCCACCGACAGGATGCTTCGACCCCGTGACACGATGGCTTCGGCTGCGCCGCGATCGACCAGGATCGCTCCTCGGGGTCGCAGCGTGAACGCGATCCAGTGTCGGCGCGCTGGACAGCCCTTCGTCGACGGCGGAACGAACAGCGTGCCCACATCTTCGCCTTCGAGAATCTTGGTCAAGATCCCTTCGACTCGGGCATCCGCGACCACCACGCTGGCGCCCGCGAGCGTGCCTTTTCGAGCCGCTTCGACCTTGCTCGCCATGCCGCCCGTTCCGACGCCCGAGACGCTCTTGCCCGCGAGCGGTTTGGCTTCTTGATCGATGTCGTGAACGATCGGAACCCGCTTCTTCCTCGTGGTTGAGAAGACCTTCGACATCCGACAGCAACACCAGCGCGGCTCATCGACCAGCGGCACCACCAAGCTCGCAAGCTGGTCGTTGTCGCCAATCGGATCTCGTCGACCGCCACCGTGTCGTTCTCGTTGATGATCGGAAGCGCACCCGCTTCGAGCAGTGCACCGAAGCGCTGCCCGCGCGTTGTTCGCGCGTGTTCGATCGGCGAGGTCGGCGTGAGTCAACAGCACCTGCGCAACCGGGATGCTCACCTTCGCAAACGCCTCTTCTTCAGCGCGACCCATCAGCACGCTCTGGCCTGCTGCGGCTGCGGCCTGAAGCCACGCAATTTCTTTCGGTCGCGACTTCAAACCCAGCTTGGCCGTACCGAGTGCAATGGCGCCGCTCGACACCAGCACGAAGCTTCGTTTGCGACTCGTGAGTGAAGCGAGCTCTTCGGCGACGCGTGCATACACCGCCGGATCATTGGCGAGTGTTTTCGAGCCGATCTTGACCACCACACGGCGTGCCCGTGCGAGTGCGTCTCGCGGGATTCGTCAGCCATCCACCAGCTCCGGGTGCTCTGCCACCACGATGTCGAAGGCGCCTTCGAGGCGACGCACCAGGTAACGGAATGTCTGCTCCACCGAGCAACGTCGAGTCGATCAGCAGTCCATTCGTCACGAAAATCTTCGGGTGCAGTGCCGCCGCCGTTGCGTTCAGACGGAGCGAGCGACCAGCTCAACGTACGGATCAACGCGCGGCCTGGATCAGGTCACGTACGGCACGTGTTTTCGGTGGCGTGAATTCGCACCGACGGGCCGCGGCGAACCTGTCGAACGTAACGCTCGAAGAGGAAGGCCGAGCGCAAACACCTCGGATGCCCGCTTGAGCAGGGGCGAGCGCTGCAAGAACACCCACGCGACGTGAGGCCTACTTCAACACGAGCCCGAGTGCGCCACGAAGCACCGCGCTGCCATCGGGCGGGGTCGGATCTGCCAACACCTCTCGTGCATCGACCGTGATGCTGAGCCCAGCTCGCGCCGCGATGTCGTGATCGCTCGAATACGGCGCTGTACCGCCGGGATCAATGGATCGGCAGCGCTCCGCTTGCAATGCTCGCAATCGTCAGCATCGACAAGCGGCTCGAATCGAGAATGTCGAGTCGTCGCGCAAGTTGCATCGTGCTCGCCGGAACCGCGCTCACAGGTGCTGCCGAAACGTTCGTCGAACGCTCTTCGGTGCGAGAGGAGGGTGGCTCTGCGGTGCTCGATGCCGTCGTCGAGACAGCTTCCTGATCTACGGGCATGGCGCCTTATAACCCGCGTCGTTCTCGTAGGCCGGTTTTTCGTGGCGAACAGAGCTTCGCTACTAGAACCTGCGTAGTCGCATTCGCAACCTCTCGGTGTCGAGTCTCTGTGTGGGCGACACGATCAGATCGATCGTGCGTTGCTCACTCACCAGTCTGCGTATTTCGGTCGTCAGCACGCGAAGTCGATCGTAGGTCGCCACATCGAACACGACCTCGTCACGTTCGCTCCACCGGGGTGATGGTGTGTGCACGGTTGAGCTGGGCGCTGGATCTTTGGTTTTCGCGACGTCGAGCGCCTCGACGATATGCCCGCGGTGAAGGCGAATTCGGCGCAGAGGGCGGCTCTTCTTGTCTCGTGACCAGGTCAGCGTCGCCTCGGTGATCGACCTGAGCCAGCGCGCTCGTCGCAGCGAGTGAATCGCTTGCTCGGTGATCGATTCGAGCGCTCCGGCGAGTTGCTCTGGTGTCCAGCCCTCTTGTGCTTCGGGCGGCTCGGGTGTTGCGTCGCTCAGATCGCCAGGCTCGATCGATTCGGTGGTCTCGTCCTCGCTCTCGTCGACGTCACTATCGCCTGCTCTGGCTGCCTCGCGCTCGGCAATCCGACGTGCCCAGCGACGCGCGCCACGCAGCAGTGCTCGATAGCTCAACGTGCTTTCGTCGGTGAGATCGAGACTCGTTTCGAGCAGTGCAAAGGCTTCGTGTGCAATCGCTTCATCGACCTCGAGATACCCCCCGAAGATGTTGCGAATCACGACGGAAAGAAGACCCGGTGCAAGCTCGACCTGTTGAGCCCGGCAACGAAGAACGAGCAGCATCAAGCCGAGCGCGCCAATCGAGCCGAACGACGAGAAGGGCCCGAGCGGGTGCTCTTCATCACGCCTTTCACTCTGCGTCAGCAGGTCACGAGAGACATACACCACGCGTCGTTGCTCGGTCTTGAGCGCCACGTTGTAACGAGGTGCAAGTCGCTTGATCTCGTCGGTTTCGAGCATCGCGGCTTCGAGCGCTGAGCCCGTCGGTGTGACCTCGAGCGTGACCGCCTGCGTGAGCATCTCGAGCGTTCGCTCGGCTGCGTGCTTTCGCTTCTGAAAATAGCTGTTCACTCGCTTCTTGAGCGAGGTCGCTTTGCCCAGATAGATCACCGTGCCGCGGCGGTTGATCATCCGGTAGATGCCGGGCTCGTCTTTGAGGGCGAGGCGAGCTTCGCGATCCATCGGGTAACCACGCTTGCCACCACGTTCTGCGGGGGCTTCGGTCAACAGCTCGACCAGCCCTTCGATCGTCTTGATCTCGCGTTCTTCTTCGAGCTGTCGAATCAAGTGCGCCCATACCATCGCGGTCGCAAACACATGCTCGCCTGCTCGATGAAGCTCGGGCACCTCTTCACCGAAGTAGCCCGCAAGCGCGCGCAGCCCGCGTCGCGGCAACGTGGCCAACGTGCGGCGTGCAATCTCGTGGGTACACAAGATCTTCTCGAGCGATTCTGATGGCCACGCAACACTCGCTCGTGTCGCTAGATCAGCCAGAAACGGCAGCTCGAACCGCGCATAATGAATCACCAACGGCGGCTCGTCTGCGAGCACGGCCGACAGCTCATCGGCGATCTCGGTGGCCGGTCGTGCCGACAAGAGATGCTCGGGCCCAATGCCTGTGATCCGCTGAATCGTCCTCGGGATCTCCTCCCCCTCAGGCAACGACACGATGCGTGATGTAGGCGTCTCGTTGGCTCGTGACGAGGGGTCGAGGAGGCGACGCGCGGTTGAACGAAGCCAGGCAATTTCGAGCAGATGCGCACGGGTCGGTGTGGCGCCTGTGGTCTGGCAATCGAGGAACACCACCTCGAGATCGATCAGCGACCCTGCGTGCATCTTGCGCCTCTATAGCGCCGCCGTTGACGTGAGGGGTGACAAGCGGCGATCGTAGAAGATCGAGTGGGTGTTTATTCGCAAGGAGAGTCTTTGATGACCAATCTCGATGTGGTTGTGCGTGCTCCACGAGCCGTTGGGTATCTCGCTGGGGCTTTGATCTCGTCGGCAGCGCTGCTCGTTGCGTCGTCTGCCGATGCGCGTCCGGGTACACACGCGCCAGCCATATCGACCTGGGACACCCGTGCCTCGACGGTCGTGCCCGGGTTCACGATCGGAATGCTCAGCGGCGGGCATCTCGACTTCTTCAGCTACAACGCGAACTTCAGCTCGACCTCGGGCAATCTCAGCTCGCAGTTCGGGCTTCACTATGTGAACTACAAAGAGAGCGAAGAGCGATCGAGCGCGCATGGTGTGAGCGGTGGGGCTGTCGCTCTGTACAGTCGCCCGCTCGGTGAGCGCTTCGACAACGGTGTGCCGAAACTCGCGCTCGCGACGTATTTCGGAGGTGTCCCCGTCGCGGTGATCAGCGGTGAGTACAACTATCTGTCGGTGCCGATCGTGATCGGGTTGGGTCTACCGATCTCGCCTTCGCGATGGGTAACCGTGACGCCGTGGCTCGAGGTTGCGCCGAGCTTCAACCTCGACACGGTGATTCATCCATATTCGTTCTCGTTGACGGGCAGTACGTCGACGGTCGATCCGGTGACGGGCAAGGTGAATTTGAGCCAATCCGATGTCGAGAAGATCGTGAAAGAGGCGGTGACGATCGACACCTCGTTTGCGGTCGGCGCACGATTTGGTCTCTCGTTCACGGCGCACATCAACGACACCGCAGACCTCAACTTGAACGCCATGGCGTCGACGCTCGGCAGCGCATTCAAAGGTACGTTCGTCGCGTATGGCGGGGCGAACGTGACCATCCGCTGGGACGACATTGTTCCGGCTGTTTTGCCCGCTGAAACGCGTGTTCAGAAAGAGTCGTGTGAGGTCATCGAGAACCGCTTCAAGCAGTGCCCGACGGCCAAGCGCATCATCGACGACTTCAAGAAGAAAGAAGACGAGGTGAAGTCACGCGACGAAGAGATCAAGAAGCGTGACGAGGCGATCAAGAAGAAGGACGACGAGCTGAAGAAGCGCGATGAGGAGATCAAACGTCTGTCGACTCAGCTCGCGAATCAGCCAGCGACCCCGAGCACGACGCCGCTCTGCCGCCGCCGGCTCCACCTGCTCCGTGATCGTGCTGCTCGGGTCGAGTTAGACAGGCCTGAGCGCCTCACGTTGCGAGCGTGGGTTGTACGATGTCGCCCACGCTGAGCTCGCCGAGCTGGTCCGGGATCAAGTTCACGCCGAAGTACACTGCGCCCTGTTTTGCACGAAAGGTCGCGAGTGTTTTGAGCGGTTCTTTCCCCGTGTTGCCCGTACGTGGGTCGACGGTGGTCATCACACAGCGATCACAGGGTTTGACGTTGCGAAAACCAAGAGCCCCGAGCTTGATGTGGGGCCAGTTGTCCTCGGCAAAGGGCTCGGGCTCATCGATGACGACGTTGGGGCGAAAGCGCTCCATCTCGACAGCAAAGTCGAGCCGGCGATTGAGATCATCGAGTGAGCCGGTCGAGGTGAGCAGCACCGGGTAGGCATCGGCGAACGAGACGATATCTCCGGGCTTTCCGCGCTCTTGATTGACCTCGCGCTCGACATCGTCAGGCATGAACACGAGTGAGGCGGGGCGCTGGATGACCTCGGAGATCCAACGTTCGCTGGCGAGATGAGCCAGTGCTTTGCCTCGGAATCTCCAGACCTCGACCTCTCGGGCATTGCCGTCACTCAGCTCGATCGGGATCTCACACCGGCCGTGCTTTTCGTGACTGAGAACGATGTGATCCTGCGCGAGCTCGGTGTGTATCAAACACATCGCAGGGTCGGTGCGTTGTGTAATGAAACGACCTCGATCATCCACGATCATCCATCGACGATCTCGCTCGAGGCCACGTCGAGTGACCCGGGCTCGTTGCATCGGGATGCCTCGACACGATTTGACGGGGTACACCGTGATCGATGTGATTTTTATGGGGTGAGCTACGCTCGGCGCCCCAATGACCGGAACCGACACTCCACGAACCTACAAGGTCGTTCTCTTTGGCGCGACTGGATTCACCGGCCGCCTCACTGCCGAGTACCTCGCTCGAAAAGTAGGCGGCTCGATCCCATGGGCGATCGCTGGGCGTAACCGAGCGAAGCTCGAAGAGATCAAGCGTGCGCTGGTTGCGATCGATCCTGCGTGTGCGGCGGTTGCCGTGATCGAAGCAAGTGTCGACAAGCCTGAATCACTCGCCGAGATGGCGAAGTCGACGAGGGTCGTGATCACGACGGTTGGCCCGTATGCACGGTACGGCGAGCCGGTGGTCAAAGCGTGTGTTGAAGCATCGACCGACTATGTCGACATCACGGGCGAGCCTGACTTCGTCAGCATGACGATCGAGCGCTACGGCGCCGAGGCAAAAGCGCGAGGGCTTCGCATCGTGAGCACGTGTGGCTTCGACAGCATTCCACACGATCTCGGTGCGCTCTTCACGGTGAATGAGCTGCCGAAAGACGTGCCGATCACCGTCGAAGGTTTCGTGCGTGGCATTGGTGGGTTCTCGGGCGGAACATGGCACTCGGCGATCAACGCGTTCGGAAACGCGCGCCACAGCTTGAAGCAAAAACCCGCTCGGTTTGAGCCGACGAATGGACGCAAAGTAAAAGGGATGCGCCCTTCGGTTCGATACGTGCGCGACATCAAAGCATGGGCCTGCCCGCTACCGACGATCGACCCGCAGGTGGTGCTGCGAAGCGCATCGTTGGTGGATCGTTACGGCCCAGATTTTCGCTACGCACACTACGCTCGCATCAAGTCGACCGTGACGTTGGTGGGCGGTGCAATCGCGGTGGGTGGGCTCGTGTTGCTGGCGCAGGCCAAACCGACTCGCGACCTGTTGCTGAAGGTTCGTGACCCGGGGGATGGCCCGAGCGAGGAGCAGCGCGCGCGATCGAAGTTCTCGGTCATTTTCATTGGTTCGGGTGGCGGAAAGACCGTGCGAACCGAGGTGAGTGGCGGCGACCCGGGTTATACCGAAACGTCGAAGATGGTGGCCGAATCCGCGCTGTGTCTGGCGCTCGATCGCGAGCGATTGCCCGAAATTGTTGGGGTGATTCCGCCGGCGGCAGCGATGGGAGAGGTGTTGATCGATCGACTACGAGCTGCCGGAATTCGCTTCGAAGTGATCGGGTGATCTCTTTCTTCGCGACGCCGAACGTGAAACCATGTCGCCTCGATGTGGGTTCGGCGTGCAGCAATACGGTCCATTCCTGCGTACGCGCGCGTCTCGATTGAGACGCTCGAGCGTGTCGAGGAAGGGTTTGACGAAGATCCTGAAAGCGAAGCTCGCCTCGAGCGAGCGTTTTCTCGATTCGAGCGAACACAACCGGCTCTGGCGAATCGCGTCGCCAACAAGCTGCACGCGTTGAAAGAAGAGACGTCGCTCGCGCTTGGTTACTTCTTGACGCTGTCGGTGTGGTTGTCGTTCGAGCAGACGTTTGGCGCACGACTGACCGAGGTGGCCGAGCAAGATCTCGAGGCGGCGCATCAAGCGTTTCAGCTCGATGAACAGCTCAGGCAAGACGACCCTGAAGAGTCGGTTGATACCGATGACGTGATCGCGATGGAGCAACCCAACGTGGTGACGTTCATTCGAGAGCATATCGACGTGGCACTCGAGACGAACCCGAAGAGCGTGCGTATCGAAGAGGTCGACGAGGTGTATCAACTCGTTCTGATCGAGCTGATGTCGCTGTCGTATGCGGTAAGACCTCCGGATCGTTATCCGCAGGGAAAGCACGAGTGGAGCGCCTGATCGCGCTGATGATCTGCTAGGTGGGGTTTCGTTGTGTCGCTGGGCGAGGTGAGCTCGCGACAGAAAGTGGAGACCAATGACCCTGCTGAAGATCGTCGAGGAGCCGTCTGCTGCGTTTACCTCCGAGCTAACCAGGCTCGGTGATCGAGGGGTGGGAGATCTCGCGCATGTCGAGCCCTCGGTCAGGCAGATTCTCGAGGATGTTCGGCGTGAGGGAGACGCGGCGGTCCATCGATACAGCGAGCGCTTCGATGGGCGGCGAGCTCCACAGATATTCACGCGAGAGCTCGATGGTGCAGGAGCACTCGCTCGATTGCCGAAGCCGTTGTCGGATGCACTGAAACAAGCGGCGGATCGCATTCGCGCGTTTCACGAGCGACAGCGTGAGCGAGGCTTCTATTACGAAGGGGCCGAGAGCTCACCCGATGCGGGGATTCGCCTCGGAGCGCGCGCTCGTGCGGTGCGACGAGCGGGTGTATACGCGCCAGGAGGCAAGGCAAGGTATCCGAGCAGCGTGTTGATGGCGGCGATCCCGGCGCAGGTGGCGGGCGTGGTCGACATCGTGCTGGCGACACCTGGCCCTGACGATCTGCTGCTTGCGGCGGCGCACTTGTCGGGCGTGACCGCGGTGGTGGACGCAGGCGGAGCGCAAGCGATCGGAGCGTTGGCGTTCGGAACACAGACCGTACCGCGAGTCGATAAGATCGTGGGGCCGGGCAATATCTTCGTGGCGTGCGCGAAGCGATTGGTGTTGGGCTACGTCGACATCGACGGGATCGCTGGACCGAGTGAGATCCTGGTGGTTGCGGATCGAAGCGCGCAGGCAAGCGTCGTAGCGGCGGATCTTCTCTCGCAGGCCGAACACGACGAGGATGCGTACCCGTTGTTGGTGACGACCGAGCGAGGGCTGGCTGAAGCGGTCGAACGCGAGCTCGTTAAACAGTTGTCGACGCTTCCGCGAAAAGGAGTGGCGCAGAAGTCTCTACAAGAACGAGGCGCGGCATTGGTCGTGAGCACGCGATCGCGGTTGCTCGAGGTGGCAGATTTTCTCGCGGTCGAGCACGTGGCGCTTCACGTCGAGCGACCGGATGAAGCGTTCGATGCGATCGGAGCGATGGGGGCGGCGTTTGTGGGCGACTCTACGCCTGAAGCCGCGGGGGATTACATCGCGGGGCCGTCCCACGTGTTGCCGACGGGCGGGGCGGTGAGGTTTGGCAGCCCGCTGGGCGTGTACGACTTTCTCGCGAGGACGTCGTACATCCGGTACAGCCGCGAGGCGTTGACGAGGCAGGCCGATGCGATCGTAACGATGGCGCGAGCTGAAGGTCTCGAGGCGCACGCGAGGGCGGTGCTGGTTCGAACGGGCGGGTTGAGCTGAGCGAGAGTTGACGGAGTAACGGTGCGTGGAGGGGCGCGCCGTGAAGGGTCACGCAAAACGCCAGACAGGCGTTCAGTGTTCGCGGGCAGATTTCGATACGGTGACGGGCGCGAGGCAGTTAGTTCTCTAACCGGACGGGCCTGACGGATGTCAGCGGGTTAGCGGGGGGTGGGAATAATCGCGTCGATAGCGAGAATTTGCTTGGGGCACATCGATTGCTTTGTTAGAGGGGCGAACGTCTCGTCGTCTGGGCGAGAGGCACTAGATGGAGGTTCCTTCATGATTCGATGGGCAAGCCGGCTAGGTCTTGGCGCAGTGGCGCTGGGGCTTCTCGCCGCCGGGTGTGCAGAAGAGCGCAGCCCGATTAACCGGGTGCAGCCGAACGCTCTCCAAAAGAGCTTTTTCGTCGGCTCAGATCTTCAGGACATTTCGGACGATCCCGAATTCTTCAAGCGGGATACGGTGATCGATGTCGGCTACGGCGCGGCGCAAGATGGTCTCTTCACGAGCACCTACGCGCAGCCAGTCTCTCGCATTCGCTGGGAGATCACCGAGGGCACGCTGAACGCGCGCCTCTCGTACGAGCGAATCGAAGATTCAGACAACAAGGGTAATCAGACCGACATCAACATCGATGGCGGCAAGACGACCTACAAGTACAAGCCATCGAACGATGGTCAGATCGTCGCGAGCTACGCGATTCAGACGCACTTCGACATTCGTCGCTCGTACAACCCATCGACGGGTGAAGAGCTGAACGTCGTCGAAGAGAACGCGAGCGATCGTCCGTGGTACGAGCGAGAGTACTTCCGCGTTGACTGGTCGAGGAACCTCGTCACGGATGCCTACGACTTCGACACCTTGTCGATGATGGGCATCTTCGGTGGCATCCAGTACGAGCCGCTTTCGTACACGGTGCTCGACCCATCGCACCCAGACGCACCGCACTTCGAAGACGGATACTTCGATGTGACGAACAAGGTGTTTGCGACGCCGCAACAGCTCGACCTTTCGTCGTTGGGTTGGGGTATCGACAAGTTCCCGGCGTGTATGCTTCCCGGCGAGTTCGCTGGCGGAACGCAGCCCTACGGTAACTGCAACCTCGGTCGAGGTTATTGCGCTCGTCGTTCAAGCGCGTCGAGAACAACGACTACGAGCCAGTCGACTACGATGGGCAACGCCGCTTCCAGCGCCGCGGCAGGTATCTTCACCACCGAGCGCAGCGGCTATGACCGCGGCCACGGCATGGTCGACAAGGCGCACCGCTTCGCGAGCCGCTACAACCTCTGGGATCGCAGCCACTACTGGCAAGAACTCGTCGAAGATGACGGTGACGGTGCGCGACGACGGCATCGACCGAGTCGCCGACGGGCAACCCGTATGCGGATCCGAACCGCGACACACGTGACAATGGCACGGCGGACGAGTGAGGCAGCAGGTGCTGGCTCACGCTGCGACGTGTTCTCGCAGAGGCACGCTGCCTACGCCATGTAAGTCGGTGACGATCTCGGTACATCGCCGGCAACACTACAACGAAGACCTGTTCGAGTCGACGAACTGGGCAGTCGTTGAATGGGACCTCGCGATGAAGATCGTGGTAACCGGTGGCCGCCTGACCGAGTGCTACTGCACGAACGGTGCCTCGGCGGGTCTCGGCGCATCGAGCGATTGCTCGGCCAAGTTCTGATGTGGAAGGGCCAGCAAGAGGACAACGACGAGGCGATGGAGTTCGCCAAGGAGCTCGACTACTGCCGCCGCTCCAAGGGCTGGAAGTCGTCGGCTTGTGTTGACGACCTGAAGGCACGCGTTGCAGCGCCGCCGCAACCGAGCGGCAACCCGAACGACCCGAGCACGCTCGCTATCGGAGATCAACGGCTCGATACGATGATCGTGTTCTGCCACAACCCCGTGACCAAGGCGGATCACCCGTCTGGTGGCAAGGTGGGTCTGTCGCCACGTCAGGGCGACCTTCGCCACAACCAGGTCGTTCTACATCGACAAGCCATGCGCCGTCGGCGTGGGTATCAGCGTCGACGCAGACGACCCGCTCACGGGCGAGAAGCTGCGGCGAGCATCAACATCTGGACGCACGTCACTGACCTCGCGCCTACAGGGGGCCTCACCGACATCGTTCGCTACGTCAACGGCGAGCTCGAGCTGAGCGAGATCACCGAAGGCACCTACGTCAACAACTGGGGTTGCAGCGAACAAGCCTGCTGGCGCTCGGGCCAGATGCCGACGATGACGCGCGAAGAGGTCGTTGCGCGCACGAACTCGATCGGTGGCGCGAAGACGGGTGTTGCTGGTGGCAAAGAGCTCACCCAAGAGCAGCGCGACAAGATCGCCGAGGGCGGTCAACGCAGCGAAGATCAAGATGAAGCAGGCCACGGTCACCCGTGCCGACATCGTCGAGACGCCGATTGCGCGTGCTCGCATGAACCAGGTCGCGGCACCGAGCTCGAGGCCAGCTCATGAACCCAGCGATGATGGCGCCTGGTCTCGAGAACGGCATGCCGTTCGACGGCGTGGTGGCGCAGCTCGCTTCGCCAATGCGTCTAACAACCCGAAGCTCCTCGCCAGCAGTTCAAGCGCTTGAAGGCTCAAGCGTTCGCGAACCACGGCGCGTGCATCATCGAAGAGGCTCCCGAGGCGTCGGGCGTCCCTGGGCTCGCGGCGATCATCGCGTCGAAGTTCAAGAAGGGCGACAACGAGACCGCATCAGACACGCGCAAGCGCGCTGAGGCGATCCGCCGCTACATCTACCGTCGCTACAACTACGCGGTCATCGCACACGAGATGGGTCACTCCGTCGGTCTGCGACACAACTTCATCAGCAACCCCGCCGCACTGCACTTCCGTCCGCAGTACTGGCAGTTGCGAACGAAGAACGGCACCGTGACCCAGCGCTGCGGAACGCCTTGCGACTACACGAAGTCCGCCAACCGTAACGCCGGTTGCCGCCCAGACGGTACGCTCCCCGGCCCAGCGACGGATGACGGCTCGAGCTGCGTGGGTCCACGTTACTACGACCCGATCACGGCTGAAGAGAACGACAACCTGATCTGGATGTACCAGCAGTCGACCGTCATGGACTACCCGGGTGACGTTACCCAGGACATGCTCGGTCTCGGCGCCTACGACTCGCGGCTGCGCGTATGTTCTACGGCGATGTCGTCTCGCTCTACGATAGCCAGGACTACGCTCCGGGCTCGTCGATCGGCGTGGGCATCGCTGGTGCCACCGACACGTTCGGCGGTCTGACCGGTGTTCAGTACGGTCTCAAGAACGAAGTCCCACCGAACCCATCGGCTCAAGAGAAGGGCAACTCGTTCACGAACGACGACCACTACTCGGTCATCGGACGTGACTTCAAGCTCATCCAAAACTGCCACGCGGCGACCCCGGTCAAGCCCTCGTGGTGGCGTGACGAGGTTGACGGTGCCTGGAACGAGACCCTCGACGGCCACGTTGTGAAGGTCGACGGCCAGTTCCAGAAGTGCCAGCAGCAGCAGGTCGACTACGGCGAGTGGTCGGGTCTGCGCATGCCGACGACGTCGGAGTTGTTCTTGCCTGATGGCTCGGCGATCACCGACCGTTACCGCGGCGGCCCGAACGTCGACGTTCGCACTACCGTCTCCGTGTTCCGTACTCTGCCCGCAACGGACCGATTGGGCAGACACCGGCAACACCTCGGTCTTCCGTCACGACCAAGGTCGCTGACCCATACGAGCAGGTGATGTTCACCATCACCACGCAAGAAGACCGCCACATCTTCGACAACTACCGTCGTGCACGCCACACGTTCGACATCCGCGCAGCAGCGGATCGTTCGTACAGCCGCTACAACGAGAAGCTCCTCGGTTTCTCGAGCGGTATGGCGTTCTACGCGTCGTTCTTGAAGGAGTACCTCGCGCCCTTCGGCGTGGAAGACCAGTTCGCCGAGAAGGATGTCTTCGGCGGACCGGGCAGCTTCCTCGAGAACAACGTGATCGCGGCGTCGGTCGCGTTCGACCACTTCACGCGTGAGCTCGCCAGGCCGCAGCCTGGTCCTCACTACCTCGAGACCTCGGCCGCTCGTATGTTGACCGCTGACGACGACGTTCCCGTCGGCCGCAACTCGCCAAACGCCACGTACCGCAAGCCTGCCACCTCAGGTGCTGCTTCCGGTATCCTCGTCACCATCCCGAACGGCGCCACCGGCGGCTTCAAGGATGTGTCCTTCGGTGGTCACCCCATCGAGAACAAGCTGTCGGATAACAACGGCGACTACGACACCGACTACAACATCAACGCCGGTTCGTACTACGACAAGATCCACACCGCGATCCTCATGAGCGAGTCGGAAGACCGCTTCATCAGCCAGTCGCGTGGTGACTTCGTCGACGCCCGCTACCGTGCAAACGGTATCGCCGACTTGTTCCCATACGGTTACCGTCGCCTCCTCGCCAACGCCCTCACCGGCGCGACCTGGACGATCGCTCCTCGCCTCGAGACCGACGCACAGGGCCTGCCCGTCGTCGATCAGACGGGTGACGTGAACACCTCGTACCCAACCGCAGCCATCGGCTGGCCGTCGGTTTCGCTCAAGCAAGCACAAGTGACGTTCTCGCGTAACGGCCAGAACATCACGCAGTCGTTCGACGGCGAGACTGCCTCCTCGATCCAGAAGTCGGTCGCCGTCGACCCGCAGATCGGCTGGGAAGTCCAGAAGTTCCTCATCGCCTGGAGCCTTGCTTACATCCAAGCGAACGAGCGCACTGACTGGCTCAACGAGATGCGCATCTACAAGGTCGGCGCAGAGGCGGATCCGCAACTCGATCGTCGCATCGAGTGGCACGACCCGTCCACGGGCGTGACCTACACGGCTCAGCGTTACGGCACCGAGTGCATCTACGGTGACGAAAACAACAACTGCGCCGGTGGCGACTCGGCCGAGATCGGCATCGCAGCTCGCGTCCTCCAGTGGGCGAACATCCTCACCGCGCAGGCTTACAACCTCAACACCACCGACTACCCTGCAACGGCCGATCACCCGGCTGGTTACAACGAGTACGGTGCTGCGATGGTCAAGCGTGCTGCTGATGGCACGCCGTCCGTGAAGGACGCTGGTGCGGTGTACACGATGAAGCAGTACCGCTCGGTTCCTGACTACCTGTACGACATGGGTTGGCAGATGGGCGTGTACGGTTGGCCAGGCCAGCGCGGTCTCTTCTGAGCCGCGCTTGAACGCAGACCGAGCGATCTCGGTCTGCTGAACGCCAAACGGCTCGGAGCTTCGGCCCGAGCCGTTTTCATTTTTGTCCTCGATGTCCGCTCGTTGTGCTCTACCCCACCCAACGAGCGTGACCCCACGCAAGATCAATCAGCGACGCGTGATCGGCTCTGGCCCGGCGTCTGTCCAGCGATAGAAACCCTCGCCGGTCTTCTTGCCCAGCTTGCCCGCGCGCACCATCTGGCGCAGCAACACCGGTGGCCTGAACACCTCGCCCAGCTCGCGATGCAAGTGCTCGAGAATCGCAAGTCGAACGTCGAGCCCGACGAGATCGGTGAGCTTCAACGGCCCCATCGGGTGTCGGTAACCAAGCTCCATCGCTCGATCGATATCCGCCGGGCTCGCGACGCCCTGCTCGACCATGCGCATCGCCTCTGCACCCAGCGCTACGCCCAGTCGACTCGACGCAAAACCCGGTACGTCGTTCACGACGATCGGTGTCTTCTTGATCTCTTTCACGAACGACAGTGCCTCATCGACTGTCGCGTCGGTCGTCGACAATCCACGCACGATCTCGACAAGCTCCATCACCGGCGGCGGGTTGAAGAAGTGCAACCCGATCAGTCGCGAAGCCTGCTTCGTTCGCGCCCCAAGCTCGGTAAGCGACAAGCTCGACGTGTTCGACGCAAGTCGAGTTGTTGCTGGCGCTAGCTCTGCGACTTTCGAGAACAACGACACTTTGAGATCCATGATCTCGGGCGTCGCTTCGATCACCCAATCCGCACCGCTCACCGCTTCGCCAAGATCGGCCGTGGCAGTGATTCGATTCGTGATCGATGATGCTTCGTCAGCGGACAATTTGCCCTTGCTGACCACGCGATCGAGCGCGCCTTTAATCTTCGACAGACCCGCGTTCGCACCCTCGCGAGTGACGTCGTACAAGAAGGTGCGGAAGCCTGTTTGTGCTGTGACCTGGGCAATCCCGTGGCCCATGGTGCCCGCGCCGAGGATGGCGACGGTGCGGATGTTTTCCGAGCTCATCCGCGCATCATCGACGATCCTGTCAGCACTGCAGCCTGAAAATTCAGGCGACCGCTCGAGAGGCGACGCGCGTCACTCGAAGCGGTTTCAACTCGGCCTTCGAACACGCAATACCCACCGCAAAACCCTGAAGCGTCAAACGCATCCGAAGCAGGTCGAGCATGCCCTCGCTGTGCAGTGCCGAAAGGGCCTTGCGAACGTCGGCTCGGCGCACCTTCAGCTCTTCAACGAGATCATCAAGAGTCACCCGGCGCTCATCACGCTGAGCCACGGCAAGAGCACGAAGTACGTGGGGAACCAGTTCTCGAGTTTCCATAGCGCTCTCCCTATCGAAACGACTGCACAGGTGTACAGTTTTCGCTGAAGATTGGTGGGTCGATGTGGGATAACTCGACCCAGCCTTCGTTGCCGAACGCTCGGTGAGCAGCCGCCTCCAAAGCAATCGAAAGGCCAGGCGCTCTACAAGGCAAAGAGCATGATCCTTCCCCGTGCTTTCGCGCCAGTTTGTCGTGCGAATGAAACAGCCCGTCGAATTCCCCAAGCAATCTGTGCGACGGGCCGAGCAAAAAGTTCAGAGCGCTGACACGTCCGGCACAACCGAGTCGAGCACACGTGCCGATGACAACACGCCCGGCATACCTGCCCCCGGATGTGTGCCTGCTCCCACAATGTAGAGCCGCTCGATATCCTCGGACTCGTTGTGCGGCCTGAAGTACGCGCTCTGGGTCAACACCGGCTCGAAGCTGAACGCCGACCCAAACACACTGAGCAGCTCGTTCTTGAAGTCGAGCGGAGTAAACACCCGCGAGGTCACCAGCTCTTCGCGAAGACCCGGCATCACCGTTCGCTCGAGATACGCTTCGATCGATCGGCGATAAGGCTCGGCGGCTTGTGTCCAGTCGGTGCCGCTCTGCAGATGAGGCACGGGCGACAGCACGTAGAACGCGTCGCTTCCCTCGGGCGCGAGCGATGGATCGGTCGCCGTGGGTCGGTGCAAGTACAAGCTGAAATCCTGGGCGACACGCTTGTTGTTGAAGATGTCGTTCAGCAGCCCTTCGTAACGAGGCCCAAGCAAGATCGTGTGGTGCGCGATGTCGTCGTACTTTCGCTTCGTACCGAAGTACCAAACGAACAAGCTCATACTGTAACGAGCGTTCTCGATTCGATCGTTCGTCCAGTGTTTTCGATGCTCGACCGGCACCAGATGCTTGTAGGTGAACGCTGCGTCGGCATTCGAGACGACCACGTCGGCCGCGAGCTCTTCGCCTCCCTTGAGACGTACCCCGCGAGCGCGCTTGCCGGTGCAGAGGATCTCCTCGACCTCGGCGTTCAATCGCACGCTGTTGCCCTGGCTCTCGATCAAGCTCACCAGGCCTTTCACCAGCGCGCCTGTGCCCCCCATGGGGAAGTGCACGCCCCACTTGCGTTCGAGGAACGCGATCAGTGTGTAAATGCTCGTCGTCGAGTAGGGGTTTCCTCCGACGAGAAGCGGGTGGAAGCTCAGCACCTGACGAAGTCGCTCGTCTTTGATGTAGAGCGACACGAGCTGATAGACCGTCAAAAAGCTCTTCAGCTTGATCATGTCCGGAGCGATCTTCGCCATGTCGAGCCAGCTCCCGAACGGCACGTGCGCAAGTCGATCGAAACCGATCTTGAAGATCTCTTCGCTCATCTCGACGAAGCGCTCGTAGCCATCGACATCCCGAGGAGAAAACTTCGCAACCTCACCTCGCATTGCGTGAGCATCACCGGTGTAGTTGAACACCGAGCCGTCATCGAAACGGATGCGATAGAACGGCGTCACGGGGCGCATGTCGATGTCATCCGACATCTTTCGCCCTGCCAATGCCCACAGCTCTTCGAACAAGAACGGAGCTGTCACGACTGTCGGGCCTGCATCGAAAACAAAGCCCTTGTCGCGATATACGTAGGCCCTTCCTCCGGCTTGATCGCGTCGTTCGAGGACGGTGACTCGATAGCCTCGTGCACCGAGCCGCACAGCCGCTGCGAGCCCTCCGAAACCGCTTCCGATGACAATGGCATGGGGGCGATCGCCCTTGGCTCGAACTCCCGAAGAACGCGTCGACGGGCTACTTGGGCTGCTTGTGTGGGCTTGCGTCATGGCGCTGATATGATGCTGCAATCAGCCATCCGTTTGCGCGACGCAACATCGTTCTATGCAGAGGCCCGCAAACGCTACGTACAGGCCCGTTCAATCGATTGACGCGCTCGCTTTGATTCTCCTGCGGGAGGCATAGCGGCGAGACGACGCGGCGTTCAGCCAAGAAAGACTCCGCCCCCGTAGCGGGTCACCAGCGCATCGAAGAACTGTCGCTCGTACGCGCTCATCTCGTCGGGGCGAACCCAGGCGCGGTTCTGCTCGTAGAGCGAGAACGCCTCTTCTTCGCTGAGCTCGGCGTGGCTGCGATTCCAGAGCAGCAACTTGAGCCGAGGCAGGTCATCCGTCGCCGAGCATCGCGAGGCGCAGGGTAGCACCGCGCGAATGGTGCTCATGTCACGCCCACGACGGTCAAAGGCAGTGCTGCACCTTTGACCGAGGCGCTTCGAGATCAGGCCTGGTCGTGCGTCGGCCGGCTTCGTCGCCGCCCACCCACTTGTACGGCGTCTTGTTCTTGATGAAGTCGGCGTGGTCCCACGAGTAGGCGTGACGACCTGGGGCTGGCGTGGTGAGCTTGCCGCGACGTTCTGCGCGCTCTTTGCCGGCCTTGATCGAGAAGCGAACCATCTCGTCGACGACGATGTCGAAGTACGGGTCGCCGAGGCTCCAGCGATACATGTCGGGCGCTGGGTTCGTGAAGTCGATCGCGTACGCAACACCGTCTTTGATCGCGAACTCGACCGAGTTCATGTCGTAGCCAAGCGCTTCGTTCAGCGCGTAGCAGTCGTCGATGATCTTCTGCTCGACCTTGGGCTCGAGGAACTTGCCGGTCTTGACGTACTGACGGTGCTTCGGGTCGTACTTGATCGGCAGCACCATCTCGCGACCGATACACAGACATCGCGTGTACTCGTCGAACTCGATGAACTGCTGCAACGTCATCGCGAGTGTGTTGCTCTCGTTGTAGGCCATCAACAGCTCGCGCATGTTGTTGACCTTCGTGACGTTCTTCCACCCGCCGCCGTCGGCCGGTTTCAAGATCGCGGGGAAGCCAATGTACGAAGCGATTGCTTCCCAATCGAGCGGGAAGATCAGGTTGCGCAGCGACTTCTTCTTGTCGATCGCAGGGATGTAATCGTTCTGCGGAAGAAGAAGCGTGCGCGGTACGGCCACGCCGATCTTCTTCGCCAACGAGAAGCCAAAGAACTTGTCGTCGGCCGCCCACCAACAGGGGTCGTTGATGATGTACGTGCCGTGAAGCTGCGCAGCCTTCAGGAAGAATCGATAGAACGGAACCTCGTGGCTCAGTCGATCGATGAGCACGTCGTAGACCGGCTCGAACGCTTCAGGAATCCCACCGAGCTTCGCGATCTCAGCGTGTACCCCTTCGTGCTGGTTGGCCCTCGCGATGAACTCGCGCGGGAAGTCATCCTCCATGCCCACAATCAGACCGATTCGAACCATCGTGCGCGTACCCTTTCGCTGGACAATTCGCTTGTAGACGAAGTGCCGCAAAAAGGGAACGACCGACGATGGCTGGGCGACGTCTAGAAACCGCCTCCGTGCGTGGACGCGGGTGAGTCGCTCAACTCTCGTTGCTGTCTACGCTCTCTCGGAGAAGCCGACGCGCCAGCACGAAGTGCTCGAGATTCCCTTTGGGGCCGCTGATCGGCGCATCACACGAGCCGAGGATCGTAAAACCATGTTCTACCAGCGCCTCGGTTGCCGACTGGATCGCTGCGGCTCGTTCGTCTTCGTCGCGAATCACTCCCTTGGCTCGTCGAGCGACTTCGCGACCCACTTCGAACTGCGGTTTCACCATCGCGCAAAGCAGCGCGTTTGGTGCGAGCATCGCTGCGAGACTCGCTGCGAGCTGACGTAGCCCGATGAAGCTCGCATCAACAACGCCCAGCTCGATGGGCTCTGCAAAGGTGGCCGCCGTTACCGACTTCGCGTTGGTTTTCTCCATCGACACCACGCGAGGATCACTTCGCAGCTTCGCGTGAAGCTGACCGTGCCCCACGTCGATCGCGTAGACTTTCACCGCACCGTGACGCAGCAAACAATCGGTAAAGCCACCCGTTGAAGCACCCACGTCTACGGCAACTTTGCCCGTCGGATCGAGGCCCAGATGCGCGAGCTCTCGAAGCGCTCCTTCGAGCTTCAACCCTCCGCGCGACACATACGGGTTGAGCTCTCCTCGAACCTCGAGCGGAGAGTCGTTGGGCAACATCGTGCCCGGCTTATCGACACGCACCTCTCCGACGAATACGCGACCTGCCATCAAGAGCGCTTGGGCCTTGGCGCGCGACTCGACCAATCCTCGATTCACGAGCAGTACATCGACTCGTTCTTTGGGCACTTTCATCGTGAGCTTGCGGGCGCTGGTGTCGGCGCGACGAGCTCGGGGTGTAGCGCACGAAGCAACTCGCGCAGCCCGTCGTTGAGTCGTGGGCCCGGGCGCTGAAGAACATCAGGAGCGAGACGAATCGTCTTCTTTTCTCGCACTGCTCGCACTCGTTGCCAGACCTCAGAGCCATCGAGCGAGGCCATGTCTTCGCTCATCACGAGCAAGATCACATCCGGGTCGAGCACCAGCACCTGCTCGAGTGCGAGCGACGGATAACTCGTCGTCGCGTTGTTGTTCTCGAGCACATTCTTGCCGCCCGTGAGCGTGAGCATCTCGTCGAGAAAGCTACCTCGCCCTGCCGCGACGATCGGTGCTGCCCCCACGAGCAACAACGTACGAATCGCACTCTGCCCTGCGACCTGTTGTTGAATCTCACGTCGCTCGACTCGCTGGGCTGCAACAAGGCGTTCTCCGTCGAGAGCACGCCCCACTTTGCCAGCGAGCCCGAGGATCATCTTCTCGATCTCGATGACCGATTCCGTCGGCGGAAAGTACGTCTCGATGCCTCTCGCTCCGAGTCGTTCTGCGAGCGATGGCCCCGCCGGGCCGCGCGCTCCGATCACCAGATCGGGTCGAAGCGCGAGCACGGCTTCGAGGCTCACGTCGACGAACCCGCCTACCGACGGCAATCGTTCGGCTTCAGGTGGGTAGTTACCAGAATCGAGAACGACCGGCAAACAGGCCCGCTCCGAGCGCGAACATCGTCTCGGTCGTGTTGGGCGAGATCGACACGACTCGTTTCGGCAGTGCGCCACTGGGGCTTTCGCGCCTCGACGAGCACGCGTTAAACGCGAGCGCGCCGAACAGCCATGCTCGGCGCGACAAGGTTGGATGCGACGACGAGATCGCCAATCGAGCTTCGTGAGGATCAGCTCTTACGACGAGCGCGACGAACGACCATACCGAGGCCGAGCATGAGAGCGCTGGCTACCCACGGAACCGGCTTCACGGGCTCGCGTGGGCCCATGGCGCACGAGCCCGAATCGCTCGACGTGCTGTTGGTCTTTGGCTTCGATGACGAGCCGCCCGTGCCGCCCGAGCCTCCGGTCGATCCGTCCGTGCCACCGGTCGTTCCGCCTGCGCCTGCAGAGCCGCCGACGGCGCCCGTTCCGCCACTTCCGGCGGTGCCAGTTCCGCCTGCTCCAGCGCTTCCGCCACTGCCGCCCGTGCCACCCGTCGAGCCAGGATCCGTTGAGCCACCGGTGACCCAACCCGCGGGCTCATACCCGCCGTCGGTCGCCGCTTCGGCTGCGATTTGTTTGATCCAGTCTGCCCACGCAGCCACGTTGCCGTAGGTCGGCGCAAGGCAGGTCGTGGCGGTGCTCGGGCCACGAGAAACAACGCCAATCACGCGATTGATCGAGTCGAGCGCAGGGCCGCCCGAGTCACCTTGGCAAATGCCCGTTTCGCCTTCCCACTCGGTCGGCTCGACTTGCTTGTACTGGGCGCATGCGGTGCCCACGCAGCCCACCGAGAGATCGGTGCGCTGTCGTCGCGTGCCAGCTCCGTCGCCATTCGGGTTCGTCGCGCCAAAGCCGACAGCTCGGTACACCTCGGCCGGTTGTGGCTCGAGATCAACACGCGGGATGAGCGGCGTGGCCTTGTCAGGCGTGAAGCTGTCTTTGAGGATGATCAGGGCGACGTCGTTTCCGCAGAGCGTCGGGTCATCGGGCACGTACACCTTCGAGCCTTGAATGAACGCTGGCGGATCATACGAGATCACGTTCTTCGTGGTCGCGTACATGTTCGACGCGGGGAAGGGCGCCTTGAACTGCGTGGGGCCATACGTGGTGCCGCTGATCGTCGTGTCGCGACAGAGCACCGCGCCCTCTTGAAGACCCGACTGCGCGATCGTTTCGGCGACACAGTGTCGTGCGGTGAGCACGAGGTTTGGAGCGATCAACGAGCCGCTGCACAACCCTCCGTTGCCCGCATCGAACAACCCGACGACGTTCGGATCTCCCGTGTCCGAGACGCCACCCTGAATCGTTGCTCCGATTCGACTCACCACCGGTTCGTTCGGCTCTTCTTCCTTTGCACAGCCGCTGAGCGCTGATGCTGAGACCGAGAGGGCAACAAGAGCAAAGAGAGTCGAAGAACGGAGCAAGTTCATGGGCAAGCCTCCAGAGGCGACATCATCGCGGATCTTCACCGCCGACGTCGAGCGCGCGCAAAGCTAGCAGAGTGACTTGGCGTCACCAGTTCTTCCGTTCCCGCTGTTGAGTTGGAGAATCACGAGATAGAGCAGCGCGTTCAACGCAGCGCGAAAGGAAATTTCCGCCTTCCGCGTTCACCTGCTGACCTGTACCCTCGCGCGCACATGAAGACAGTCGGATTGCTCGTTGGACGTGAGCGAACTTTCCCCGATGCGTTGATCGCTGAGATCACCAAGCGTGATGCAGGAGTGCGAGCCGAGTACGCAAAGTTTGATCTGACGCGTGTCGACACTCCGCCTGAGTACGACGTGTTGATCGATCGCATCAGCCACGACGTGACTTGTTACCAGCCGATGCTGAAGGTCTGCGCGTTGCGCGGCACTCGCGTCGTGAACAATCCGTTCTGGCGAATCGCTGACGACAAAGCGGTCGGTACGGCGCTCGCCAAGTCACTTGGGGTGGCTGTTCCGAAGACCTTTATTTTGCCTTCGAAGAGCTACGGCAACGACGTGAGCGCGGCGAGCTTGAGCAACCTGAAATTCCCGCTCGATTGGCAAGGAATGGCGAAGGAGCTCGGCTTCCCCATGTTCATCAAGCCGCACTGGGGCGGAGGTTTTCGCGATGTGTATCGCGTCGACTCTCTCGACGAGCTGTGGCGTGCATACAACAAGACCGGCAACCTCACGATGATCGCGCAAGAAGCGATCGGCTGGACGCAGTACGTCCGCTGCATCGTCGTCGGTAAAAAAGAAGTGCTCGCCCTGTTGTGGGACCCTCGCCTCAATCACTTCGAGCGTTACACGCGCGCTGCCGAATCGATGCCAGCGCTCTCTCCCGAGCTCGAGCAGACGGTGATCTCTCAAGCGCAGACGCTCTGCGAAGCGCTCGGCTACGACATGAACACCGTCGAGTTCGCGGTGCGCGATGGTGTGCCCTACGCGATCGATTTCATGAACTCGGCGCCTGATTTCGACATCAGCTCACTCGGAGAAAAACCCTTCGCGTGGGTCGTCTCGAAGATGGCCGATCTGTCGATTCGTCTCGCCAACGAGACCGCCGAGCGCGTCTATCGCTGGGATGCTCTGCTCGGTCGCTGAACGAGATCATCATGGCTCGAGTGCTGTTCCCGCTACCTGATCACGATTTCGACGTGACCGAGGTATCTGTCCCTTGGAAGCTCATCTCTGAAGCGGGACACGAGGTGATCTTCGCCACCGAGAACGGTGCGACACCAGCAGCGGATCCACTGCTCCTCAAGGGCGGAATGTTGGGGGCACGACCCGAGCCGCTCTCGTTCTATCGACAGCTAGAAACGGCTGCGTCGTTTCGTTCTCCGATTCGATGGAGCGACATCTCCGTCGATCGATTCGACGCGCTCTTTCTTGCAGGCGGTCACGCTCCTGGCATGCGGCAGTATCTCGGCAACGAGCTGCTCCAGTCGAAGGTCGCCGAGATCTTCGCCGCAAAGAAACCCACAGGGGCGATCTGTCACGGCGTGATCGTTCTGGCGCGTGCGAACGAGCCCTCGAGCGGTCGCTCGTCACTGTACGAACGCAAGACCACGTGCTTGCCGAAGTACATGGAGCGCACGGCTTATTTCTCGACGTTCTGGTATCTCGGTCGTTACTACCGAACCTACCCTGAGTACGTCGAGGACGAGGTCATCTCGCGACTTGCACGGCCCTCAGACTTCGAGCGCGGCCCGCTGCATTTGATGTCACGAGGCACACGCGATGATGATCGCGAGGCATTCGTGGTCGAAGACAACAACTACGTCTCAGCTCGATGGCCTGGTGATGCGTACTTGATCGCGAAGAAGATGATCGCTCGCCTGGCTGGCTGAGCACTCGTCCACGCTCACTCGACGATGACTTCTTTGAGCAGGTCGCTGATCGAGCCATCAAGGGGGATCTTCGCTTCGATTCGAACGCCATTCTTGGCCGGGATCGAAATCTTGTTTCGGATCGAATGCGCCGCGACGATACCCGCGCCTGATTCAGGGTCGGCAGACGGAGCTTTCGGCACCGCACTGGGAACCGGGCCGCGCGAGAGAAGCAACTTCGCTTCGAGCGGGCCGGCCTGCTCTTCGGTGGTGTTCATCACACACGCAGAAACCTTCGCGCTCGACCCCTCGGGCACCACCTCGAGATCGCACGCATAGATCGGCGCAGAGGCTCGCGAGATCGCATCGAGGAACGCGTTCTCTTCATCACGTGCGCCTTCTCGAAGCTTCGAAATTGCATCTCGTGCGCGCTCATCTCGTGCGCGAGCAAGCATCGCTGCGCCGTGTAGCTTCACGCTTCGAGTATGAGCCGAGAGCAATTGTGCAAACGCGTCGCTCGTTGCGAGCTCGCTGTCGGCGATCGACTCGTCAGCGTTCGTTGCAATACGAAAGCTCGTACCGCGCCCTTTGATGCGCCACTTGATGGCAGCACCCGGAGCCAGCGGGCCTTCGTAGTAGATGCCTCGCTCGTTCCCGATGCGAAGGGGTGCCTCTGGGCGTTTTGCGTTTGGGTAGAGAAACGTGGCCGTGCCGCGAAGCTCTCGAATGGGCCGCGAGCTGTTGTTCACGGCGGCGATCTCGAGATCCAGGCTCGGTCGATTCGGGTTCGTATTGAGCCGCTTCACCGCCGGCAAAAGAGACACCTTTGGCAGCCTCGACGCGAAGATCGGTGAGTCGGGTGCCTGACACAGACACGACGGGAGCGCTTCATCGACCGTGGGTGTTGGTAGCGCTGATGCCGCGGCAGATTGAGATGCAGAGGCCGAGGCAAGCGCTGCCAGTCGTGCTCGATCGCTCAGCAATGGATCTTCTGGCTCGGAGTCACCCACCTCACGTTGCGGTGACAACAAGCGCGGCGTGATCGCGATCAACGCAAGCACGGCGAGCGCGCCTGCTCCCACGGGCAACAGCGTCGGCGCAAGCTCTCGCCAACGGTCTTCGACCTCTTCGTCTTTGGCGCTGACCGCTCCACGCATCGCCGGCGCGACAGGCCCCGTGGCGAATGGTGTCGCGGGTACGAGATCGGTCACCCGATCTGCCGCCATTCGTGAGCGCAGTTGCTGAAAGAGTAGTCTGCGCTCGGCGGCTGATTTCTCTCCGCCAATGAGTGAAGCGTGAGAGACCTCTTTGCCAATCCACACAGCGCCGAGCGCGCCTGCAAACGCGACCAGCGCCGAGGCGAAAGCAGGCGCTTGCACCAGCGAAAGAAAACCTGCAAGCACGGCTGCTGAGCCTGCGGTCGCGAGCGATTGAAAACCAAATCGCTTCCGAAACAGCGACGCGTGATCGAAGCGATCGTCGCGCGTCACATGCGCGAGCATCAGGTGCTTGTAAGGCACTCGCGGCGCTTCGAGCTCGATCCTGAGTGTCTCTCCATCGTCGCTCACGGCGCGAATCGATGAGTACGGAATCACCACTCGCTGGTCGCGCACATTGCCCGTCGGTACGTATCCCGCCGCGTGTGCGCTTACCCGAACGAGCTTCAGCAGCAAGCCTTCTGGCTCGCAGGCAAGATCGACCGTGCCGACCACATCACTCGTGTCGGAAGCAACGGCGATCGCGCGAAGCATCAGCTCAACCTCACAGCGAGATGCACTCTACAATCTCTAGCCCGAAGCCTGCGAGCCCCGCGAGACGTCGTGGGGTGTTCGTCAAAAGCTTCAAGCGACGGATGCCAAGGTTCGCCAACACTTGAACTCCAACGCCGTACTCGTGAAGCACCGTGGGGGCGCCCTCGGGCCGTTCGGTTGGAGTCGCCACTTGTGCACTTAGCGAAGCGAGCTCGTCAGACGGGGTCGTTCGCGTGGGGAAGTACACGATTGCTCCGGCACCTGCTTCTTCGATCACACGAATGCTCTCTCGAAGCTTGCGGCCTCCGTCGCGCTCTGAGGACGAGAACAAGTCAGCCACCAGCGCGCCTGCGTGCATACGGACGAGCACTGGGTCGGTCGGCGAAGGCTCGCCTTTGACGAGAGCCAACACTTGGCGACCGTCGAGCTCGACCTCGAACGAGATCGCCCGCCAGGTCGTGCCCGTTTGATCGAGCGTGATGAGCTGCTCGCGCTGACGGCGCACGAGACGATCCATGCGAAGTCGGTACTGAATGAGATCGGCGATCGTGAGGATCATCAGCCCGTGCTTCTGAGCGAAGACCTCGAGCTGAGGCATTCGAGCCATCGTGCCGTCGTCGTTCATGATCTCGCAGATGACTCCGGCGGGCGTGAGCCCTGCGAGACGAGCGAGATCGACCGAGCCTTCGGTTTGTCCGGCGCGAACGAGCACTCCACCGGGTCGCGCTCGCAGCGGAAACACGTGGCCCGGCGTGACGAGATCATCGGGTCGCGTCGTCGGGTTCACCAACACTCGGGTCGTGTGCGATCGATCGGCTGCACTGATGCCGGTGGTGACGCCTCGCCGAGCTTCGACACTCACCGTGAACGCGGTGCCGAGGGGGGGCCCTGAACGAACGCCCGTCGACACTGACTGCATCAACGGAAGCTGCAGTCGGCTCACCTGCTCTTCGGTCAGTGTCACGCAGATGAGGCCGCGTGCGTGCGTCGCCATGAAGTTGATCGCTTCAGGCGTAACGAGCTCGCCCGCCATACACAGATCGCCTTCGTTCTCGCGATCTTCGTCATCGACCAGGATCACCATCCGGCCGTTACGAATCTCGGAGATTGCCTTCTCGACCTTCTCGTACACCGAGGTTGCGTCCACGTGCAGCCCACTCGGGCGAGGTGCAGGAGGGTTAGGCAATTCCGGCGTCTCGGAGGCGTTGGAGGATCCGTTCGTCTCGCTGCTGTGCGTCGTTGCGCTCGCCATGTTCTGAGTGTTCTCCATCTGCGCGTTGACCCACTTGGTCACGCCCAACCTCGAGGTACCGGGCCACGTACCTCGCGAGTATGTCGACCTCGACGTTCACCTGATCGCCGACGGAATAGCTGCCGAGTAGCGTCAGCGTTTGCGTAAACGGAACGACCACGAGATCGAAGTGAGAGCCGTCTACGTGATTCACGGTGAGGCTCGCGCCATCGATGGCGATCGAGCCTTTTTCCGCGATGAATTTGAGCAGATCTCGCGGTGCCTCGAAGGTCAGCTTGAGCGCCTCACCCAGCGAGGTGCGCTCGACGAGTGTCGCTGATCCATCGACGTGACCCGAGACGATGTGTCCGCCGAGACGACCGTTGGCGGGCAGCGCGCGCTCGAGATGAACTCGCGCCCCGATCGAGAGGCGCCCGAGTGACGAACGCGCAAGTGTTTCAGCCGACGCGGATGCTTCGAAACCGCCTGAGACGATACGTTCGACGGTGAGGCAGACGCCCTGGACTGCGATGCTCTCGCCCAAGACCAGCGGATGAAACGTGGTTCCGATCACCAATGCTGCACCGGGCCCGCGTGAAAAGCGCGAGCGCAAAGTGCCAATTTCTTCGATCAGACCTGTGAACACCGCGCGGTTGTAGTGGCTCGACGCATCATCGGCCAGTGTCTCTCGCACTCTGATGACGCACGGTCGAAACCGCTTCGTTTCAGCGATCGATAACAGAGCGTTGTTCTCACCTGATTCTCAACGGCGTGCGCTATCTTCGGCAGACTGTTACGACGGCCGGTGGCGTCCGCCTCAACGGGAAGAAGCTCGACATGCCTTTTCAACCCATCTCACTTGGCTCGTCGGTGGCTTCGGTCGTCACTGCTGATCTCGTGATTCAAGCCACGACAGGGCCGTGTCCTCGCAAGATTCGGCCGGTTCCTGACGCTCGAGTGACCGGTCTTCTTTCGAGTGATGGCGTCAAGTTGGCCGCGTGGCTCGTTCAACGCGGAAAGCCTCGCGGCACCGTGGTTCTTGCGCATGGCTATCGAGACGATCGACGTCAGCTCATGGGTCTCGCGCCTGCGTTGCTTGCTCGCGGCTATCGCGTGCTCGCGTTCGATTTTCGAGCGCACGGTGAAAGCGATGGGGATCGCATCACCCTCGGCATCACCGAAACTCGCGACGTGACGGGTGTGCTTCAGTTCGCGCGCTCGTTCGAGCAGCCCGTGTATTACGTCGGCTTCTCGATGGGCGCGGCTGCCTATTTGCTCGGCTCAGAGCGTGCCGATGCCGCCATTCTCGACTCGCCGTACGACACGCTTCGGGTCGCTGTCGAAGAGCGCCTTCGTACGTTCGGTGCGCCTCGCGCCGTACGTGACGAAGTGTTCCGTCGAAGTGAATCGCTCTTTGGAGGGCCTGTCGATGCGTTCCGCCCCGTCGATGAAGCCGCCAAGCTCACGCACCCATCGATGTTCGTGTTCTGCTCAGGTGACTTCTGGGTTCGTAAGTCAGCACGGCGTGCGTTCGCTCGTGTTTTGCCTTCGAGCGCGCGATACGTCGAGGTGTTGGGCATGGGCCACTCGAGGCACTTTACGCGTCGTTGGATCGACCGCGTCGTCTCGTTCGTCGAGTCGGTGTGATCTCGAACACTTGCGCACTGCGACATTGCGGTACAGCGTTGCGCGCTTTGTCTCCGTCTCGAATTGCCTCGGTTGTCGTCGTTGCGCTCGCGATCGCATTCAGTGCGATCGTGTCGTGCACCAAAGACGACGACGGGCCTCATGGCGCATGCTCGGATAACACGCCGAAGCCAGCGTTTTACCTTGTCGTTCGCGCCTTGGATGGTCGAGTGCTGCCCGCTGACACCACCGTGTCGGTGCGCTTCGGAAGCGCTCGGAAGACTTCTCTCGAGAACCCATCGAGCTCACCCAAGTCTGTCTTTTGCGGAATCGTCGCCCCGGTGGTGATGTGGATGCCGGTGGTATCGACGCGGGCCCCGATGCTGGCCCGGCGGGTCATTGCCTGCTCGTTGTGGACAGACGGCGCTGCCGAGGTCACCGTCGAAGCCACTCGCCTTTGCGACTCAAACACAGTCGTTCGAAGCCAAGATCGACGATCATGATCGCCTCGTGACCTCGTCGGTTTTGATCGAGCTCACCCCTCCTGACGGCGGTTGAGCCCACCTCATCGGGTTGTTTGTTCACACGCTGACTTTTTGAGCTCGCGCAAGAAAGCGATCGTCGGAGCAAGCGCCTCTTCCATTTCACTTTGGGCTCGTAGCCAAGCAGGTCACGTGCTCGGGTGATGTCGGCCAGCGAGTCGCGAATGTCGCCTGTTCGCGGAGCCACATGATCGACCTTGATGCCGAAGCCGAGCTGCGCTTCGAGCTCTTTCACCAGCCCGTTCAACACGATGCGACGCCCACCGGCGATGTTCACGACTTGACCCGTGAGCTTCTTCGAGCAGGAGGCCGCGAGCAGGTTGGCGCTCACGGTGTTGTTGATGAAACAGAAGTCGCGCGTTTGCTCTCCGTCGCCGTAAATCGTCAGTGGCTGATCGTGCAACGCCGCGTACACGAACCTCGGGATCGCCGCTGCATACGCGCCATCGGGTAGCTGCCCTGGCCCGAACACATTGAAGTAGCGCAGTGCAAGCGTTTCGAGACCGTACACCGAAGCGAACACTTTCATGTAGTGCTCGCAAGTGAGCTTCGTCACTGCATACGGAGACAGCGGGCTCGGCGTCATGTTCTTCGTTTCGGCAACACCGGGGTGTCGCCATAGGCCGAAGACGACGCAGCAAAGATCACTCGCTTTACCCCGCATGACGGGCGCAATCGAGCACGGTGACCGTTCCGTTGGTGTTCGTGCTGTCGCTGTCGATCGGGCGTTCGACACTGCGCGGAACCGACCCCAGCGCTGCTTCGTGAAACACGACCTCGACGCCCTCCATCGCCTTGGCGACGAACTCGGCGTTCCGGATATCACCTTCGATTTTTTCGACTTGGTCGCTGCCCTTCGTGGCGCGGTCGAGCAACCACCAATGACCCGTGATGAGGTTGTCGAGAACACGAACTCGTTCGCCAGAGGCGACGAGAGCTGCGGTGAGATTCGAGCCGATAAAGCCGGCTCCGCCAGTGACCAGATAACGGCAGCGAGAAGACATGGGCAGTTGTGAGGTGCGTGTCGCCAAGAAAGGTTCAGCGAAACGGCCTCGTTCTTAGCTCCGAGATTGCTGGATGTATACCTCTGCTCGATCCGACTTTCGCGCCAATGAAGTGCGTGTCACATCTCGCGCCGTGAAAGCCATTCTCGTCGTTTTCCCCATGCTCGTCGCT
The DNA here is from genome assembly GCA_046351315.1 of Polyangiaceae bacterium. Taxonomy (GTDB): domain Bacteria; phylum Myxococcota_A; class Polyangia; order Polyangiales; family Polyangiaceae; genus JAXLYQ01. Next base: position 44,363 of record JAXLYQ010000016.1, on the reverse strand, counting down.
GCCATCGGCGTCTTGCCGGGCTGCGACAAACACGAAGAACCAGCCCCCTCCTCGCGCGTTCGTGCGGTTGCCCCAGCCGTCGAATTCAAGCGTGAAGACATCGTCGTGGGCAGCGGCGCCGAAGCCAAAGCCGACAGCACCGTGAAGGTCCACTACACCGGGCGATTGCTCAGCACGGGCGCAGTGTTCGATAGCTCTGTCGAAAAGGGCGAGCCGTTCGAGTTCACTCTCGGCGAAGGTCAGGTCATCAAGGGCTGGGATGACGGCGTCGTCGGCATGAAGGTCGGCGGCAAGCGCAAGCTCACGATCCCGCACAAGCTCGCGTACGGTGAAGAAGGGCGTCCGCCGTCCATCCCGCCGCGTTCTGCGCTCGTGTTCGATGTTGAGCTGCTGGAAGTGAAATGACCCGCGTGCGCCTGCCTGCTGTGTGTCTCGCTCTCGCGGCAGGCGCCGCGATCAGCGCACCCTCGATCGCTCACGCCGAGCCCGGTGATCAAATGACGATCAGCGTGCTCACCTTTGGCCCCGGCGATCACCCCTTCTTCAAGTTCGGGCACAACGCCATCTGGGTACACGATGGCGCGATGCGAGGGTCGCGCGGTGATGCTGTTTACAACTACGGAACGTTCGCGTTCGGCCCGTTGCTGATCCCGGAATTTCTCAAGGGAAAGCTCAACTATTGGCTCTCGGTTCAGTCGCTCGATTCGACCGTTCGTGGTTATCGCGCCGAGAACCGCACCATCGAAGCTCAAGAGCTGAATCTCACGCGAGAGCAGAAGCTCGAGCTCGTTAGACGACTTCGCGAAAACGAGCTGCCGCAGAACCGTTACTACAAGGACGACTACTACCGCGACAACTGCTCGACTCGTGTTCGCGACATGGTCGACGGTATCGTCAACGGGCGTCTTCACGACGTCTCGCGCGACCCTGCGAGCATGTCCTGGCGTCAGCATACCCTCCGTCTCGTGGCCGATGACATCCCGATTTATCTCGGTCTGAACATCGCGATGGGCGATCTCATCGACAGCAAAGTCGATGTCTGGGGTGAGATGTTTTTGCCCGCCAAGCTGCAAGAGACATTGCGCAAAGCCACGGTGCTCGACGCCGATGGCAACGAGGTGCCTCTCGTGAAGTCCGAGAAATTGCTGCTCGATGCCGAACGCGAGCCCGTTCGAAAATCGCCTCCATCGTGGCTGCCGCACATGATCGCAGCCGGTTCGGCTGTGGGCGCAGCGTTCGCCTACTTGGGCAAATCCGCCGCATCAGCGCGTTGGGCTCAAATCCTTTTCGGGCTCTTGCTCAGCTTCGAAGGGTTCTTGTTCGGCACGCTCGGCAGCATCTTCGTGATGTTCTGGACACTCACCGATCATCAGGTCGCGTACAAGAACGAGAACATCTTGCAATGCGGCCCTTGGGCACTCGCGCTCGTGTACTTCGGTTTCAAGATCGCTCGTGCTCGTCTCGATGTTTCAGAACGAGCATTCAAGATCGGAGCGTCTCTTGCAGGCGCCTCCGTGCTCGGGTTGTTGTTGAAAGCCCTGCCCTGGTTCGATCAGCAGAATGGGCAAATCATCGGGCTGATTTTGCCGATCTGGTTGGGCACCTTGGCGGGCCTATGGATGCTTCGTCGCACTCCTGCGACGACTTGATGTAAAACGCGGGGGCGACCGTGGGGATAGCGAACGAGGTTCAAACCAAGATCGTCCGAGCCGCCCGCGATTTTTACGACTTCGTGTGGGCGGTGGTCGATCGCGCCATCCTCGCGAAGATCGACACACAAGCTGCGCAAATCGCTTTCAACGCTGTGTTCGCGATTGCGCCGTTGATGACGCTGACTTCGATCCTGGTGTCGTTGATCCCCGCCGAGGTGATTCACGCCAACGTCGAAAGCTCATTGTCGCCCTACCTGCCCGAGCAAGTTCGCCCGTTGCTCGATGCCCAGCTCACTGCCCTGCTTCAACGACCCAGTCGTTTCTTGGTGATCGTCACGGTGTTGGGCTTTCTCTGGACGATCTCGTCCGCCACTGGATCGATCTCGGCCGCTTTGGGTGAGGTGGGTTGGCGTCTGCACCCGCAGTGGCTGTGGCGAAAGCTTCAAGCGATGATTCTCGGCATCGTGATGGCCGTGGGTCTCACGATGCTTGCGATCTCGGCGTCGATCATTCCCTTGCTCCATGCGCATGCGCAGCGATTGAAGCTGCTTTCAGACCTCAGTGTCTGGCTTCTTGTCTACACACGCTGGCCGCTGGCGGGTTTGGTGTTCATGGGTGCAAGCGCGCTGTTTTATCGATTCGGCACGCTCGATCGCCCTCACCCGAAGGCCGTGTTGCTCGGTGGTTTTTTCTCGGGCCTGACGGCTGTCCTCGCGTCGCTGTTGCTGCGTGTGTACTTCACCTTCGCGCCGTATTTGGGCGGAATGGTTGGCTCTGCATTCACTGTCTTTGCGGGCCTTCTTTGGCTGTATGCGCTCGCGCTCGGGATGATGGTCGGCGCTGTTGCTGCCTATGTGTACGAAGCTGAGACTCGAGGCGTTGGCTCTGAGCTTGTGCCCTTGTTGCGAGCACTGCCTGTCGACGGCTCGCTCGAAGCACTCGAAGCACAGCTCGAGCTTCAACAGGCGCAAACACCGCGCCCCAGCGGTGTGATGAGGCAAAGCGAGAGCGTGCCGATTTCGAAAGCCCCGTTGAGCATCCCCGACCCGACCGATGCAAACGAGCGACCTTCTTCGTAACTCGCTCGAGACTCGTGTACAGCGACTCTGGGGCCCGCTGTTATCTGCAATCATTGTCCTGTCGCAACACGAGAGAAAGCATGCGTATTCAAACCTGGGTCGCTACCGCTGCGCGCGTTGGGGTCTTGTTGATCGCAGTGTCGCAAACGGGCTGTGGACAGCTCATTCAAGGGCTTGCGCCGACCTATCGAACGACCTCGAGTAACGCAAAAATTCAAACGGGCATCACCGAGCAGATTGCCCACAACTTTGCGTTCCTACATGCCAACCAGTGGGAGTCCACACTCGACAAAGCAACGCGCGATGCGGTGCCCTTTCTCAAGGCGCTGCGTGACACGAAGTCGACGTTCGAGCTTCGTATTACGCCGTACACGCCAGGCAGTGGCTCGAACGCGATCGAGACCTACGAGGTCGAAGGCGTATTCACGATCGCGGGCACGGCAAAAGCCAAGGGTACCGAGATCGTATTGCCTGGCAAACAAGGCACCGACGAGAGCGTCTACAACGCTGCTGCCGAGAAGGCTTCGAAGGCCACGGGCATCCCCGCACCAACCATCCGAGCAGGCCATTTTGCACTCTATGGCATGGTGCAAATGATGACGGCGCTCAACGCATCGCACGTCACGCTCAGCCAACGCGCATTCATGTTGCTCGTCATGAAAGAACGCGTTCGCTCGGAGAGAAAGCAGATATCTCTTGACCCGAATCGACCCGCCGCCGAGACGAACGCCGATGTCGATGACTCGATTCGAGTGATCGCCGAGCATGAAGATTTTCTCGGTGGTCTTCGCGGAGAGGTGCTGCTTCTGACCACTCTATCGGCTCGTTATCGTGATGCCGACGGCGTCGAGTCATTCGAGAAGACCGCCGCAGAGCTCAAGAGCAAAGCGAGCGCCTGGAAGGCTTCGCATCCGTTGCTCACCATCGAGCAGCTTCAAGAGAAATTCTCGAAGTACACCGCGAAGATTGACCCGATGGCGCAGATCGAAGAGCGCTTTGGTTTCGTCGCTTCGGTCGCCAAGATCGCGCAAGGCATTGCTACGGGAAGCATCTCGACGACGATGGACGGTGTGGCTGGGCTTACGCCGAAGGACAGCTCGGTTCGTGTCGCCATCAATGGTTTGGCAGCAGCCACTCGTGGTGATGTGGTGGGTGCTGCCGATGCTGCGGCCAAGCTCGCAGGCTCGTCAGTCAACGCGAGTGACATCAAGGCTGGCTTTTCGAAGCTCAAGTAGAACGACGTCGCATTGCGATAGCCCTATTCTCGAGCCTTTCGGCAACATCGGAAGCCAAGCTCGTAGCTGCGAAAACCACCCGCGTGTTGGTAGTTCACGTAGTCGCAAGCAGGCTCATGTGGGACGCGAAAGCACTGCCCCCAAAAGCAGCCCTTCACCACGTGAGCGTGGTTCGTCTCATTCGGTCGGGTACGCCGAACCCACTCGCCCACATTGCCCGTAAGATCGATCACTCCCTCGGCGGATACGCAGCTTTCTCGTGCACCACTGGGCTCGGCCTGAAGCAATCGCTTCACCTCATCGACAGCGTCTTGCGCTGGCCAGTGTGAGAGCTTTGACCAGCTCGGCACGATGTAGCGCTTGTCGTCGTTGCACGCGCCTCGTCGATAGGATGAGCCGTAGGGGTATGCGAGACCTGTGGGGCCATTGCAGGCGCGCATCCATTGATCTTCGTCGCAGAGCTCCTTGTCGTGAGCTTTGCACCACGCTTCGCCATCCTCGGCGTTTTGCATGACGAGCGGCATGACTCCTTGCTCGTTTGGCGATTCGTAACGATCGATACAGAACTTCCCGAGATGCACCATGTCGTTCGGGCATGGTGTTTGGGCCGCTGCGCTCGATGCGCTTGCCGCGGGCGTTGATGCCACTGCGGTTGCGCTTGACGCCGTTTCGAGAGTGGTTGGCTCAGGGCGAACGGAAGCTGCGGCGGTGACAGCTTCTGTTGAACGAGGTGCTTTCGAGGTTGTACATGATGACGCCGCGAACAATGCGACCACGCCGCTGGTGATGGCGACGTAGATCGCGTTTCGACTCACGGCGATGGAACTTTCACGTACACCGCACCGACGGAGAACACGCTGTTGTTTGCGTTGTTTGAATCCATCACGCCCACGTCGGTGACGGTTCCGTCGGTGTTGAGCTGGTAGTGCATCAAGGTGCCGTTCGACGTGAAGAACACCTCAGCTTCGACTCCGGAGAGCTTACCGGGCAACACCACGGGTGCGGACAATGGCTCGGGCACAATGGGGAACGAGTAGGTCGTGCTCGTTGTCCAACCCGCTGCGCTCGAGTAGGCGCCGATCTGCCCGAACAGGCTCGACATTCCGGGCAGAGAGTCCCAGGCGCCAATCACCAAGAACGAGCCGTCCGAGCGACGGAATCCACCCAAACGACTTGCGCTCACGAAGCTGCCCAACGTGACGGGTGAGGATGCATCTTTCGGGAAGAGCAACACGTTGTTCGAGGCCGCGTCGACGTAGAAGAACATCGGCGAGTTGTTGCTGTCGAGCAGCACCAATGGGCGCACGATCGGCGCTGGCGTCGTCGAGGTGAGTTGCGTGAATGCCCACGGCGTCGCGCTCGTTGTTCCGAAGGTTGTAAGCAGCAACCCCCCCGCATTGGCTCCGGCACCCACGATCTCTCCGGTGGGTTTTTGAACCAATCCGAGACCGCTCTCGAGCGCAGGTGGTGGCGACGAGCCGGGCGTGTAATCGGTGAAGGCCGAACCGTCGTACATCTTGGTCTCTACGGTGTCTCCTGAGGTCGAGCTTGCGAGCGGACTTTCGAAAAACAGCACCGAGCTACCCAGAGACAGCAGCGAATAGCTCGCAGCAGCGCCCCCAACGAGAGCGCTCGAGATCGTCGATGGGCTCGAGAACGAGCCGTCTGACCAACGAGCGAACGAGGGCTGAGTTGCTGTCGCCGCAACCTTTGCCACGAGCAGCGCGTCGACACTGCCGTCGCTATTCGCGATCGACGCAAGCTCGGGGTTCGAGGCAACGCCGAGCTGCGTTGTCTTATCGATTGGCTCCTGAGGCCAACTGCCGTCGTTCGGGTTGTAGAGAGCAACGACAGAACGGTTTGAAATGGCGTCGTTTCCGAAGCCCGATGCGACGATCAAGATCTTTTCGGTAAACGTCTGTGGTTGGCTGCTGTTCGCCGCGCCGGGGCTTGCGGGCACCAACGAGAAGTCTTTGATGTTGTCGCCACTGTCGCCGCCATCGGGCACGCGACCCAGCGAAAGACCAGGCATCAAGTCGGTTGCAGGAGTGCCTTCACCGAAACCGATAGGTGGCGTCGCGAAGAAGCCCCACGCGACAGTATCGGTGGGCACCAATGCTTGCGTAGAGACATCGGCTGCATCGGCGCGACCGTACAAATACAGCCCGCCTGAGCTGGTGAGAGCACCATCGGCGAGGGTGATCACGAACCACGACTTGCCCTCGATCGAGTCGCCTGGTTGACCTGTCCAGAGCAGAGAAGGCTGTGTGGCCGACGGGGCGTAGTACTGCATCGAGAAACCATCGAGACTTGCGGCACAGTCGGTGCTGTTGTACAGCTCGATGAAGGGCTTTTGCTGCCCATCTCCGCTGTTGATCTCGTTGATCGCGATCGTCGCAGAACAGCTCGCAGGCGCATCGACGACGACACACACCGGCTCGTTGGGTTGCATCGCGGGGCATGCTGATGAGACCGAGAGCGAGGCGCGCCCTTCTTGCACTGCAGCACACAAGCCTGGTGCGAGTGTGATGCGGCCAAGGTGCTCGGTATAACCTTCGAGCTCGTTGTCGGGCACCACCGGCACAGGGTTATCTGGGGCGATATCGAGCCACGTCATCGAGACATTGAGCGTCTCGAGAGGCGTATCTGCCCCCAGCGGGAACGAGCACGCATCATCCAGCGTCACCGGGCTCAACTTGTCCGATGAGAGACAGTACGTGGGGTTGAAGCAACCATCGCCGGGCAGGTTCGCTTTGGCGCTTCGCACCACGCTCTGATTACCCGTGAAGTCATCGAGCGCGTCGATGTTGATCGTGTTCGGAACACACTTGCCGCCCTGACAGGTATCGTTTGGGTTCTCGCATGGTGCATTCCAGCACGAGTACCGAAGCGGCATTCGCAGCAGCTTCGTCTTCTCTTTCGAGAAGCCCAGACGAGACTCTCGGATCATCTTCCACGGCGCGTCCGATGACCCTCGCGTTGCCTCGACACGAATGATCAATGTCCCGTCGGGGTCTTTGTCTGGATCGTTCGCCACCGTGAGCGTGCCTGGCAGCGGATTCGCTTCCGTGCCGAACTCGTAGGTTTGAAGAAACCTATCGTCTCCGTCGCGTCGAACCGTGATGCGCAGCTTGTCGATTTCTTTCGGCGTTCGCGCTTCAGACGACACCGCGATCACAATCGCCGTGGCGGGTTTATCCGAACAGCTCGTGGCGAGTAGCCCGGCTACGATGGGCCCAAGCAACGACGCCCGACGAAGGGCAATTCCGAACGACGAAGTGGACATATGTCCTCCAAAGCTCAAGGGAGACGTCAGCATAGGTCCACGCTCTGTTGCTTCAACCGCAGTTATTCGTTCAGCCGTTGATTCCGAATCGTTTGAGCTTCTCGTAAAGCGTGCGCAGACCAATCCCCAGATGCTCGGCTGTCTTGCGACGATTGCCACCAAACGCGGCGAGGGCTTTTTCGATGCTCTCTCGTTCGAGCTCTGCAAGCGTTTTGAGGGGTAGCTCTGGAGCGCTGTTCGGACGCGATTCGTCGATGCTGTCGACCTCTCCGGTCGATCGGGGTGGTCCGATCACCCCACCGTGATCCGGTTCGTCATCGAGCCAAATCTGCTCGACGTCGATGTGATCTCGGTCGGCCAAAATCGCCGCTCGTTCGAGTGCATTCGACAAGGCGCGTACATTGCCCGTCCACGAGGCCTCTCGGATTTTTCTTCGCGCAGCGTCACTCAGCGACAAGGTCGTGCGACCCAGTCGCGACGCAATACGCGACAGCAGGTTATCTGCGATGGGCAAGATGTCGTCGCGGCGCTCGCGCAGCGGTGGGATCTTGAGCGGAAACACTGCAAGCCGATGGTAGAGATCTTCTCGAAACGAGCCGCTTGCAGTCATCGCACGAAGGTCGCGATTGGTCGCCGCTATCCATCGAACATCGGCTTGTATCGAACGCGCGCCGCCCACTCGTTCGAAGAGTTGTTCCTGGATGACACGAAGCAACTTGGCTTGAAGCTGAGGGCGAAGCTCGCCGATCTCATCGAGAAAGAACGTGCCCCCTGCGGCTTGCTCGATGCGCCCGATTCGGCGGTCGAGCGCACCGGTAAAAGCGCCCTTCTCGTGACCGAATAGCTCGCTCTCGAGCAACGTTTCAGAGAGCACCGCGCAGTTGATCGCTGCGAAGGGGCCGCGTCGTCCACTCGCTCGATGGATGGCTCGAGCGACAACCTCTTTGCCCGTTCCACTTTCACCAAGCAACAACACCGTGGCCGTGGTGGGCGACACCCTGCGAACTCCCTCGACGACCCCTCGCATCGACGGGTCGCCGTATGACAACGGGATCTCGTCTGATCTCGTGTTGTTCGACGGACGACGCGCGAGTGCTCGCTCGACATGCGCACGTAGTGCTTCTGGGCTTTCGAGAGGCTTTTGAATGTAGTCGAATGCACCTGATTTGATCGCTTCGACCGCGCTCTCTACCGAGCCCACGGCCGTGAGAAGAATCACCTCAGGGATGCTCTTGCTCGCCCTCGCTGCTCGCAACACTCCAAGCCCGTCTACGCCCGGCATCTTGAGATCCGTGATGACCAGATCGAATGCGTGACGCTGCAAGAGCACAAGGGCTGCTTGGCCTCCGCTTGCGACGTGCACGTCGTGCGCATCAAGCGACAACGAATCTGCGACGAAGCTACGCACCCCCTCTTCGTCATCGACTACGAGAATCCTTGCCATCGGCTCGCTGAGTCTCGCTCGCGAAGAAATGTTCGCGAGTCAGCTCAACAGAGTATCGAAGTGCAAGGCGTTGCTCCAGAGCTGTTCACGAGCGGCGATGCATCGTTTTGATCATGCGTCGTCGCTAGGAATATCCAAGGTAAACAGTGCGCCGCCCTCGGGGTGATTGCTTGCCTGGATGGTGCCCCCGTGGAGTGACACCACTCGACGAGCGATGGCGAGACCGAGACCTGTACCCGTGGCTCTACCTGTGTGAAACGGCTCGAAGATCTGCTCTTCACGACCTGAATCAATGCCAGGGCCGTGATCTCGAATTCGAATGATGAGTCGCCCTTTCTCGATCGATGCGTCGAGCTCGACCTGACCTTCGTCAGATGCGAGCACTGCATTGTCGAGAACGTTGATCAACACCTGCTGGATCTTCAGCTCATCCAGTGGCCACGTTTCTTCGGTGAGCTTGCTTGTCACCACGATGCGTGATGGGTCAACGATCGAAGCGCTCTCGTTGAGCAGCCCTCGGATCACCGTATTGGCCCGATCGAGACGAGCACTCTTCACCAAGTCGAGCAGATCGTTACACAGCTCTTCGAGACGCCTTGCCTCACGTACGACTCGATCGGCGCGCGTTCGATCGGCACCGTCAGGCAGAGTCCCCGCGAGTAGTTGCGCATGCCCTTCAGCGAGGCGAGTGGGTTTCGAAATTGCGAGCCAGCACCGCCGAGACTTCGCCTAGCGCTGCGAGCTGTCTCGATTGCTCGAGACGTCGTTCGAGCGCGTCTCTTTTGTTTCCAGCATCTGCAACAGAATCAGCGACAACGCTCGTCGGTGACTCCTCCACTGACCATCGAGCGCCGAGCTTCTTCACTAAGCCCACTCGCGACGTGAGGAACAAACTCGATCACCAACGCAGGTGGTGGTGGTGGGTGATGCGGCCCAAAGCCATCACCGAACGGATCAAACAGATCGGCACCTCGATGGGGCTGTCGACCTCGTGTTGAGCTTCCCGGTGGCGCTCGATGCGCGGCCATCATGATGCGAACGCGCGTCTGCCCGCGTAGTGTCGCATACCATTCATCGGAAAGCCCGCGCCGACCGGAGTTCCTGCTTCGACGAGCAAGTCTCCGTCTGGAGCGAACAACGCCACATAGCGAAGACCTTGCGCTGCTCGTGTCGACAGCGCTCGTTCGACCTCCGCTGCACTCCATGGCCCAACGGGTTCTTCGAGATCGTTGAGAATTGAGTCGAGCAAACCTTGCCCTTGACCCGTTGTGACGGTCTTCGATGCTCGGTCGATATTGCCCCGCGCGAGCCACAACGATGCACCCAGGCTAGCGGCGGGCCACGAGACTCATCGCCACCAACACCCAGCGCATCCAGCGCCCGTAACTCGACAGTCGCACCTGGCTCACGACGAGGGCTGTTCCGCACGAGCTGTTCCATCTCGTATCCGAAGCGTTTCTTGCGCGGCGTTAACGGCCTTTTTGCGAAATGTGGGTGAACACGCATCGCCACTCGAGCTCATCCAGAGTGCGGCTGCGGCTTCTGCAGCTTACTCCTAGTGCGGATTCGGCAGCTCAATCACTGCGGTTGATTCAGCGCATCCACAACCTGTTTCACGTTTCCCTGACCGAACCAATCGACGTAGATGAAGTTCGGCTGACGTGATTTTTCGGTCTGGCACTTCTTCGCGCGAGCGAGTGCTTTCGTAGGGTCGTTCGCGGTCTGCGCGTTGATCTTGTCGGGTACGAAGATGTCGTTCCCCAAGTCTTTGTAGATGAACTGGTTCAAGAAATAGAGCGGGTTGCTTGCGTTGCCCCGGTAGTACTCACACTTGAACTGGCTCTCGTCGGTGATGTTGTAATCGGTGTCGACGATGAAATCCCACATGTAGAGCTGCCAAGCTGGGCGATCGGCATCTTGGCTATCGTTGAAAAACACGATGCGTTTACCGCTGTCGATCATCTCGCCGATCGTGGGCCAGCCCTTCTTCGCATCGTGCTCATACAGATATGAAGTGAGCCCGGCTTGCTCGAACACGTTCGCAATTTCGGCGGGCGTCACTGTGCTCTCGGCAAGAAACTCAACGACCTCGTTCGGGTTGTCATCGAGGAACTTCTTCACGTTCTGCAGGATGCCGAGCAGCGGTTCTTCGCCGAGAGCTCCCTTCAAACTCGAGTTGTGGGTGACGTACACCTTGCCCTTCTCGCTCTTCTCGCTGCCGAAGTAAGGGCAAGGCCTGATACCCAGCGCGCGAATGCCGTACGCGAGTTGATCTGGGATCGGCAGATCTTGATTCGGGTACAGGTACACGACGTCCCCGCCATCGGCGTACGAGAACGCATTGTGTGTCGCAGCGAGTGTGATCTCGGGCAACGTTCGATCGCACAGGTGGGTCGCTCCCAGGCACGCACGAGGCGTGGGGGTTGCGCTCGACGAGACCGAGTCATCGCCCGAGCACCCCATCATGCAAAGCATCGCGACCCAGCCAAAACACCCTGCGAAATACGAGCGGCGATTCGTCACAACCGCAAAGCCTAAGAGAGTGACGAGGCGGTTACAAGAACGTGAACGCCAGCTTGCTGACACGTGCTTGCTTCGTGCTCTGAGCAACTCAGAACGCGAAGCGTTTGGCAAACGATGCTGCGATCTGAATGTCGCTCAGACCCGGTCGCCCTTGCGAGATCTCACGCGCGACTTTTTGGATCAATCCAACCACCTCAGCGGGCTCGCCTGGGCAACTGAGCGCTTCGAGTGCGATGTCTGGTGCGACGTTGACGGGGCACATCGCGTGTTGAGTCAACAGCGAGTGAATGCCCAAATATTTTCGGCACAGCTCAGGAATTTCGGCTTCGTCCTTCGCCATGCAACCGATGGCGACAGCGTAGGGTGTGACCCCTCGAAACGCCCCAGCGTACGAGCCCAACGCTTGCGCTGCGACTCGTACACGTTTGACCACGTCGTTTGGCGCGCCGCTCGCCGACATCATGCGAGCTGCGTGTTTGTAGACCGTTGAGATGTCGCTCACATCACGTCGAATCAACTGCACGAGCTCGACGAATCGTTTGACGCCGTTCGATGGCCCAAACGGAAACAACGACTTCGTGGCGCTCAACAACGCTGGGTTGGCGGGCAGACCCGCTTGCGTGAGCAGGTTGTGCAGCTCGTACATTCGCTGCTCGACGACCTGCGCGTTGCCCATGTTCTCGTTGCGAACCGCCGCTACCGCTCGATGCGGGCGCATCTTGTCTTTCGGATCGATGCGTTGATGCGGAAGAATTCGCGCCGCTGAATGGAACGCCTGAAGCGCCACATCGGGTCGCTTTCCGGTCTTCAGCAAACCAATCACGACTTGCTCGCGCATCTTCGCAACGTTGCCGATCCCGTTGTTCAGTATGGCAACGTCGGAGGCGAAGGCCGCGAGTGCGCGCTCGGATTTATCGAACCCTTTGACGAACTCGAAGAACGGCTTCCCCGCGAACTTTGGTGTCATCGCGCGGATGGCGCGATCTCCTCGCTGCGTCACGGCGAACAAGCCGTCGATTCCGGGTAGAACGATCGGCTCGGCTCGTGCGGGCAAACAAGCCCTCAGCATCATCACTCGCGCCAGCTCAGGTTGAAGCCAGTGCGAGGAGAGCAGGCTCAGCACCATGCGAAGACGTACGGCCTTGTCACGTTCCTGCTGCAGCACCTCGCGGCTGTGAAAGCCCTGATGCCAGTCGCTCTTTTGATCGGCCTCGAGCTTCGTCAGCAGCGCGTCGAGCTCGGTGATCGTACCCGCCGGGTCACCGGGCTTTCGTACGACGCCAAACTCATCACATAGCTGATCGAGCTCTTTGCTCTTTTGAAGCGCCTCGTTCGAAGCGCTGATGAGCATCCCTGCTTTCTCTAGCTCAGCGATCTCTTTCGTTAGCTCGGCAACAGGGCCCAACTTCGTAAAGTCTCGCTTTTCGAGAGCGACCAGCAGTGCATAAGCACGATCACAGGTGAGCATCGGATTCCTCGTCGGTTCGTGGCCGAGGTGGGAGCAAATGAAACAACGGTTCTCGATCTTCGGATAGCCAAACCGGCGGCAGTGCCGGTGTAGAGCGTGCTTTTTCGAGCACCGAAAACACAACGGGCTCGACTCGCGATGGCGCTGGCTCGCGGTTGTCCCACACCAACTGGACTCCTCGACACCCTTCTGCGCGACACAGATCAACCAACGTCTCGAGCTCGCGAATCCGCTGTGCACGAATCGGAATCAACACGAGCGCACCGGCAACCTTTGATGTTCGCTTTTCGAACGTTGCTTTCGAGCTCAGCCGCACCACGGGCGCCTTCTCGTCGTGATCGTTGGTCGCGAGTGTCTGTTGAATCGCGTTCGACATTGCTTGCGCGCGTTCGAGATCACGCATCGACACACGCACCTCAACACCTCGCCATTGCGCAATGATCACGAGGTGCCCTTCCTGAAGAAACAATTGTTCAAACAGGTGAGTGGGCAAGCGTCGATTTGCTTGCGAATCGCTGCGTAGGCGGATGAGTTCCAGACCTTGCGAACCCCTGAGATACGAGCGTCGCCTGCTGTCCAGGGCAGTCGGTAACACGGCTTGATGCGGCCGCGATGATCGACTGCGAGAAAACGTTCGCCGACCTGACAGGCGAGCCCGAGTGCTTCGCGTGAAGAGTCGACGAAGTAGCGTCGCATCAGCTCGATGCGCTCATCGTTGGCGTGAACGAATTTGCCAAGCTCACGACGCAGCTCATGAAGCTCATCGAACAGTTTTTCGAGCTCGGCTCGCTGCTCTTTGCTGGGCAGCAGAGTCGCCCCCAGGATCACGTCATCGCGACGAACGATCTCGTCTCGACGAATGAAACCGTGCTGCAGGTTGATCGGCTGGATGTTGACTCCGTCTGCGCCGTCGCGATGTGCGCGACGCACCAGCTCGGCAATCTCATGTACGTTGGCTCGCTGGATCACCGTCGACACGTTGATCGACAGCTTGCCCGGTAGACCCTGTGCTCGACGACGTTCTCGTGCGGCGGCCATTCTTCGTATCGCTCGCCACGCATGGTCACCCGCTGTCGGGACACCCACGATCGCGTCGTGTGTCTCGTTGGTCGCGCCATGGATAGAGATCGACACCGACAGCTCTCGCGATGCGAGCTCGTCTGCCACGCGATCCGAGATCGGGAACCCATTGGACGTGATCGTCGCGAGCATCCCGAGCTCATTCACCTTCGCGATGTAGCCCTGCATCTCAGGGTCACGCAGCGGCTCACCAGCACCCGTGAGTGAAACCCGCGGGATGCCCCACGCCGCTGCCTCAGCGATCAACGAATCGATCTGCTCGCTGGTCATGCTGAGCGGATCACGCTTCGTCGCGCGGTTGCCGCACATGTTGCACTTCAATCCGCATAGATCGTTGGTCGACAGATCGAGCGCGGGCGGAGGCAAGAAATACGAGCGACCTGTAGAGAGCGAGAGCTTGAGCTCGAAGCCCTCTGGTGCTCGTTCTCGAAGTCTTCGAAGCGTCGGAACGATCACGCCTTCGTGCGCCACCTCGGTGCTTGTCTCGCTCTCGTCGACTGCAGGCAAGATCACCTCGAGACCCGTGCGCTGCATGGCGATGAGCTCGTTCATCGCGCGTGAAAGCAATCCGAGATTGCCAGGGTCGACATGCCAGCGAACCCGACTGTGGTGTGCTGCTGTTGCTTTCTCTTCGCTGTACGAATGGTGTGCGTGCAACGAATCGAGAATGCGTCGATAGCTCGCGAGAGCTTCTCCCGGAGAGTCTGGTGTGCCCTTCTCGAACAAGCTCGTTTCAGCCACGGGGTACCTCTTCGATGGATGCGTAGAGATCGTGTGTGCCGCCGCGACAGGTCGCACACACGGGCATCTTCGATCGGTCGTCGAGCATCGATGCTCGCAGTCGTTGATATCGATCGCCCCGCCAGATCTCCTGGAATGGCGTCTCGAAGATGTTGCCCATGATGTACTGCTCGCCCATGTCGGGCCGAAGGTAACAGCAGGGCGTCACCGAGCCGTCTACGTTCACCACGGTGTGATCCCAAGGCATCGTACAGAACGGGTGCCAGGCACTCGGTGTGACGTTGTCTTCGTTGTAACGAGAGTAGAGACGTTTGGTGGGGATCAAATGCCGACTCTCGTCATCGCCTGCGTTGACGGTCTTGATACGAAGTTGATCGACCCCCCACTCGTTTGCGAGCCGACGAATCTCAGGGATCTCATGCTCGTTGTGTCGCATCACGATGAACTGGAGATCGATGCGTGGCTTCTTGAGACCACGCTTCCGTTTCTCCTCGCAAATCCATGCAACCGCGTTTGCGACTTTCGAGAAGTCTCCGTCTCGTCGAAACGTTGCGTACGACTCTTGGGTCGCACCATCGACACTCAAGATGAGCACATCGAGACCTGATTCGAGCAGTGCGCCGCCTCGACGCTCGTCGAGAAAGTGAACGTTCGACGAGACCTTTACGACCGCAACACCAGCGCGTTTGCCTGTTGAATGATCCGGCAGCTTCTTTCAGAAGAAGAGGCTCGCCGTAGTTCCACAGCGCGAGGTTTCTCAGTCGAGGGCGAAGTTGATCGATGGTGTTGGACTCGATCGACGGTCATCTCGGGCAACGGCGCAATCTTGCCCGTGCCCGTCGGGCAGGTAGGGCAGCCCAAATTGCAGAGGTTGGTGGGCTCGATCATTCCGGTTTCAGGCCCGCCGGCAGGTGTTTCAGACAGATACCGCATCAGCTCTGGCGGCGGCACGACAGTCACTCCGCGTTGGGCGAGTGTTCGACGAAGCCGATACACCTCGGGCACTGCAGCCAACGCCTTCGATGGCTCTGCATGGGCCTGCTCGGTCAAGAACACTCGGACAACGTGAATCTTTCGGAGCACCTCCTCGGGCAACGCTTCCACACGTTGTTGCACGTCGCTGGCGAGCAACGTGGGCACGTTGTGAACGATGCGGATGCTTCGAAGATGAGGCACAGCGTAGGCTAGAAAATCTGGGTCGAGCAGACGTCGCAGCTTCACCTCGACATCAGGTCGAATACCGATCGACGCACAATCTTCGAGAGCATCGAGCAGGTAGCGCGCTCCATCACCCGTTGCGCGCAAGCGAACATGTTTGCCCTTGTGAATGCTCGCTCGCATCTGACGTCGGCGATGCTCGCGTGTGAAGTAGCGATCGCGGGCGCGTCGTTTGGCGGACTCGATCAGCTTCGCTGAGTCAGCTGTGATCGTCGAAGGTTCTGCCTTCGCCCAAGCTTCGATCATTCGTTCAGCAACGCGAGACCAACTCTGCTCGTTCGAGACCCACGTCTGACCTGCTGCGCCCAGCTCTCGTGCTCGCTTCGGATCATCGAGCAGTGAGACGATCTTGCTTGCGAGATCCTCGTCGTCTCCCGGGGTAATCAACCAACCCGTTTGCCCTTCTCGTAGTGCCTCGGGCACCCCGCCGCTGCGTGAGCCAATGACTGGCAAGCCGGCTGCCGCGGCTTCGAGAAGCGTCACGCCAAACCCTTCGACGTCGTTCTCGGAGGCTGCTTCAGGAGCAAGCACGAACACGTTTGCTAGGTGGTAAAGCATCGCGAGCTCATCCGGAGCGACGACTCCTGCAAACACGACGCGATCTCGTACGCCGAGCTTGGTGGCTAGCGCTGTGAGCTCTTCGCGTTGCAGACCTGCGCCCGTGACGACGAAGCGAATCTTCGGATGAGACGATCGAAGCCGAGCAATGGCTTTGATCGTCGTTGCGTGACCCTTGCGGGGGATCATTCGCGACACGGTCAGCACAACCTGAGAATCACTCGGCAACCCCAGTCGTTCTGCGAGCGCATGGCGCCGAGCATCCGTCGTCGATGATGGCGCAAACTGACTTGGGTCGACTCCGTTGGTGACGATCACTGTGCGATCGCGACGAGCCCCTCGAAGAGAAGCGAGACCCGCTGAAAACCGAGACACCGGGAAGACCACACTCGCTTCTTCGAGACCCTTGGCTTGAGCTTCTTTGTACGCGTCCTCATCGAGCTCGTGATGTACCCAAGGCACCAAGAGATCGTTGCCGTGTACGCTGATCGATACTCGCGTCGGGAGCGCTTGCGAGATGTCATGTGCCCACGGAGCTAGCCCCGCGTTACACAGGTGAACGACGTCGGGCAGGTCGTGCTGAAGCGCGTGCGTCAGCGCAAGAAGATCGTCTGCGAGATGAATCCGACGACCACCGACACCCACGTCGAAGATCGGTTTCACGACACGCTCGCCCAAGCCGTGCGCGACGTCGGCCCCGAGACGTCGGGTCGTGTACACCACGACCTCTTTGCCCGCTTTCATCAGCTCGATCGCGAGCGATCGAGCGACGGTCTCCATCCCGCCGATTTTTGGCGCAAAGTCATGCGCTACGAGCGCGATCTTTTTCACGCTCGTGGGGGCGCGCACCACGCGCAAGAGCGCCTCTGCCACCTCGCGGTTTGCAGGCACGAGGGGCCAGCGATCGTGGGCCTCTCGCATGCGTTCGAGCTCGTCGGGGCGAGTGAGGATCGACTCGAGGGCGTTGGCGATCGAACGCGCTTCGGGCTTGGCGATCGTGGCTGCGCCCACGCGTGCAAGGCGTTTGGCTCGAGCGGATTGGTCCTCCATCTTGCGATACGCGGGCACCAACACCGATGGCTTCTTGAGGACTCGTATCTCGGCAATCGTGTTGTACCCAGACTGCGCCACGATCAGCGTCGCCTGTCGCATCCAGCTCATCACGTGGCTCGATGAACGAACGACAACGAGCCCTTCGTAACCTTCGAGATGTGCGGGGGGCTCGGCGTAGGGGCCCGTGATGAGAATCGTGCGAAGTGAGCTGATGCGAGCCTTTGCCAGAAGGTGTGCATCCGCGACGGCACGAAGGTATCGAGCGGTCTCGAGCGGTTGCCCTCCGCCGCCTGCGAGCGCAAGCACGAGTGGGCCACCGTTAGGGTCGACAGGTAGATCGGCGTTCTCGTGGGTTGCTTCGTCACGCTTGACGACGGGCCCAATCGCCACGAGTGGCAGATCGGGTGGGGCTTGGGTGTGAGTATCGACCTCGCTTGGCTCGTGCGGCAGCACGATGCGATCGAACCTCTGTGCAACGTCGCTTCGTAGCCATGAGGCAAGTGCCTCGCCAGTTTTCTCTCGAAGAACGATCACCGCCCGCGCTCCGAGCTCGTTTACACGATGCACGACGGCTTTCGGTGCGTGTATCGAAGACAACAAGGCTTGGGGCGAAGCTTCTGATCACGGCGATTCCAGCCGCTGCCTCGAGGTGAACCGGCAGGGCTCGCTTGGCCCGCGTTGGGTCGGTGTATGGCTCGGACAACCTCGGCGGAAGCTGTACGAAGTCGATGCCTTCGTGCTCGAGCATCGATGTGTCGTGCGCGTTGGTCAGCACGAGTAGCTCGAGGTCTGAGCGCATCGCTCGAAGCTCTCGTGCGATGTTGAGCGCTCGGGTGAGGTGACCCAGCCCGACGCCGTTGATGACGTGAAGCAAGACCTTCATGCGCCCTCGACCAAGGTGAGAATTTCGCGTGCTGCCATGCGTGCTCCGTCGGGTGGCAACCCAGGGCAACGAAGCGCTCGAAGTGCTGTCATCGCTTGGCGCAGTGAGTCGGCCGAGGTGTCGTTCAACACGATCGCATGCCCCGCCCGGGCAAAGCGTTCGGCTCGCGCTTGTTGATCGTCGAACATGCGTTCTCGTGAGACGAGTGCCGTCGGGATCTTCGCCTTCGCAAGCTCGTGGGCCGCGTTGTAACCCGCTGCCGAGATCAAAGTCGAACGCTGCCAGATCGGGTTGAAGCGGTGAAATCTTGGCGGTCAGTGAGCCTTCCGGAAGCACGGCTGCTGGAGCAAGTGGTCCGAGTGCAACCACCGGCACAACACCTGGTGCACCGAGTAGCGTTCGGGCAATCGTGGACGACAGCTCGACGAGGCCGGGGTCGCCTCCGCCACCGAAAGCGATCAACAGAAGCTCGCGATCGTGCGGGAGCCCCAGGCGCTCTCTTGCTTCTTCACGCGTCCGAGCTTGATCGAGCTCGTGCAGCGTGATCGGCGGGACACGCGAGAGCCTCGTTGCGTTTGCCACACACACCGAGTCGGGCCTGGATCGCGTACGGGTCGTCGGGGCAAATCACCAGGTCGTAACGCTCGAGGCCCGTACGACTTCTGGGGTCGAGCGCTCGGTCTTCGCGTAGTGATCGGCGTATCAACACCTTGCGCGGCACCTGCTCGAGCAGCTTCGTTGCCTCGAGTTGTGGGCCCGACGGAAAGGTATCGACCACGAGTAGATCGGGTCGCATCCCCTGCGCCATTCCCAGCAGTACGCCTTCACTGAGCAGACGACGAGCTTCGTCGCTCCACCCTGCTTTACGTGCGGCTCTTGGTGACGGCATTCGCACCGGGGGTAGATCGATCGCGCGCAGCAGGTCGTCGGCCTCTGACGTCGTCGCAAGCAACACCTCGGTCTTGATCGAGCGTGCTGTCGCTTCGCGCTCGAGCGCCCGCCCCAACGCGAGCGCCCGTGTGAGATGACCCGTGCTCAGACCATTGCTCGCCAGTAGCGCAACTCGCAGCGCCCTCACGAGACGTCGTTGCCGTACCCGGATCTCCCCTGCTCGGCCCGCTCGGATCGAGATCGACGACGTCCGATGGACCACTCGATCGTAGGATGGATCGCTCCCCGGTTCGTGGTGACCGTGATGCCCGTGGTGCCCTGGATCGTAGTAGCCGGGCTGCTCGACGTAGTAGACCTCGGGCGAGTCATGGTGGTAGTGGTGATGGTAGACGTGTCCACCTCCGCCGCCTCCGCCGTACTGAGGAGCTCGTGGGCTCGGGCCGCAGCCTCCTCCTTGACCCGGTGTCCACGGTCGGCCGCCCGGTGCTTGTGCAGGCGGACGCTGACCTGCGGGCGGAGGCGGTGCTCCGGCTGAGAACGGGTTCGCTGCTGCAGGGGCGCCCGGAGGTGGACGCTGTGCTTGCCCCGGTTGACCCGCTTGTCCTGGTTGTCCTGGCTGGCCTGGCTGACCCGGTCGCGCTTGCTGCCCTGTTGACCCGAGGCGTGCGCCTTGGCCAGATCGTTGGCCGGCCACCGCGGCTGCGACGGCGCCGGCTGCAACAGCGCCCGCGGCTGCGACGCCTGCGACCACGGCGCCTGCCGAGATGCCTGGGCCTTGTTGACCTGGTGCGGCTTGGCCTTGTTGAGGCTGCTGTGTGCCGGCTCGCGCTGGTGCTTGCGCTTGTTTTGGTGCGCCTTGCCTGCTTCGGTGCCGTCGGAAGCTTCGCCAAGTTGTGCGGCAGGTAGTCCTCCCACACGTAGCGTCGTGCCAGGCTCCGTGTACCTCGATCCACGTCGACCAATGCGTGTACGGGTCGTGCAGCAGCGGCCAGATCCATGGGTCGACCTTCGCTTGAACTTCAATAGCGCCATTCGGCGTTGCGGGGTCGAGGTTTTGCGCTCGCAGTTGCCGGAACATCGCTTCGGCCCCCGGTGGTTTGTACATCGACTCGATCCACTGGATGCCCTTTGTCCGGGTCAGTCGATAGCGATCGGTCAGTGGCCAGATACGATCCCAGCGCGCGACATATCCTGTGATTCGAGCTGGCCGAATAGAGCGCGGAAGCGATGGTCTTCGGGCAACGGCCAATCGATCACGTCGCCGTCATACAGATGACGAAGAACCAAGAAGCTCACTGCGGCGTTCTGTGGGTTCGAAAATGGCATCGACGCGAAGACCACTCCGTGCGCTTCACGAAGTCAAGCATCGTGGGCTCAGGAACTTGGCCCTCGTCTTCACTCCTCGATAACGCCCTTCGTCGTGATGCGCCTTCGTTGGGTCGCTGCGGCCCTTGCCACCACGGGGATCGCCTACGCCGGTGTTCGGTATGCGCGGCCTTCCATTCCGTCGGTTCCGTCAGGTTTGTTCGAGCGTGATGCTCGACGTTCCAAGCCTGTGCAGAGTGCTGTGCGCGCCCTGTGGCCACCGTTGCGACCGTGACTGCGACGGCTCCAGTTGTTGCCTCCGGTCACAGCAAGTGCTCCGGCTCCGAAGCCAACCTCTGTACAAGCCACTCTCGCGCCGCCGGGCAAAGAGCCTGTCTCTTGACCCCGATGTTCGACGACGACACGCCGTTGATCCCGACCGGCCCTGTGCTCGCGTCGATCCTCAAAGAGAGCTGGGTCTACGCCGCGCCGTCGTTCAAGTCGCAGAAGATTGGCTATCTGCGTGCGGGCGCTGTCGTCAGTCGAAGTGAGAAACCCGCTGGGTACGGAAGCTGCGAAAAGGGTTGGTACAAGATCCAGCCTCGCGGTTTCGTCTGCAACGGCATGTCGGCGACGCTCGATGTTGCCAACCCCGTCACCGAGATCGCCCGGAAGCGCCCCGATCGCTCGCAGGGGCTGCCTTACCTGTACGGGATGAGCAAGTTCCCCACGCCGCCGTTTTACTTGAAGCTGCCGACGCACAACGAGCAGCTCAGTGTCGAGCCTGACCTCGCGGGCCATACGGGTAAGGCGGCGAAGACGCGTGAGATCGCTTCGGTTCGTGATCAGCTCGATGACATTCCGCAAGCGCTTTTGAACGGACGTGTCGTGCCTTCCGTCACGCCCAATCATCATGGCCCGGGCGCGCTCTACAACGGTCGAGCGGTACCGCGATCGGGCTTCGCGATGATCTCTCGCTTCGAGCACGATGGGCGCATCTGGGGTCTCACGACCGACCTGCAGATCGTTCCGCTCGATCGTATGCGCATCATCACGCCAAGCTCGTTTCATGGCATTCCGCTCGGCGATGCGGGCTTGCCCGTTGCCTTCGATCGTGCGCACGGAGACCGCTACCACAAGCTCGATGAGAAGACGGGTGGGCTCGCGGCTGCGGGGGCCATCACCTATCGCGAAGGCATCCAGCTCACCGGTGAGAACAAGCGCATCGATGGTGGCTTGTACTGGGAAGCTCGTGATGGTCGTTGGGTTCGAGACTCACAGCGACTCGTGAGAATCGACATGCCCAAAGAGTGGCCGCAGTTCGCCAACGAGGGGAAGAAATGGATCGACATCTCGATCCTCAAGCAAACCCTCGTCGCCTACGAAGGCACACGACCTGTGTACGCCACGCTCGTCTCGACAGGTGCAGACGGTTTGGGTGACCCAAAAGAGACTCACTCGACCGTGCGAGGCATGTTCTTGATTCACACCAAGCACGTCACCGTCACGATGGATTCAGACGACACCGAGGATCAGTTCGACCTTCGTGATGTCCCTTACGTGCAGTACTTCCATGAGGGCTACGCACTTCACGCTGCCTACTGGCACGATGAGTTCGGCACCCCTCGCAGTCACGGGTGCGTGAACCTGCACCCCACCGATGCTGCGTGGCTCTTCGGCTGGACAACCCCCGATGTCCCTGCCGAATGGCACGGCGCCCTTTCGCTCAAGCAGGGCACTGTCGTCTTCATTCACCCGTGATCGAACCTCACGGCGTCGGCGTGGGGGCAGGCGTCGCGGGGGTGGGGCGGGGTCTTGGGTGCTGCGGGCTCTATTCTCGAGCAATGGACGCAACAGCTTGCCTGCGAGCTCGATGCTCTCGGGTTTCGTTCGTTTCACCGTGGCCTGTACTGCTGCGAGGTACTCGCGAAGTGAGGCGCGCGTGTCGTCGAAGGGGGCGCGAATGTTACGCACGGCCGCAGAGGGATCCGCAGAGCCAAGCGCGTCGATCGCCTTTCCGTAGGCTGCGTTGACGCTACGAAGGAAGTCGAGGATCGGTGCTCCGCCGAGGGATTCGATGTCAGCGTCGAACCCGTTGTCGGCGATCATCTTCAGCTTCGCATCCGCGATGGTTCGCTCTTCTTCGACACGTAGTGACAAGAAGTCGAGCTTGCCTCCGTCGAGCACCGCATCGAGCAGCTTGCGCGCGGTGTCGCCGTGTGGGTGGCCAACAGGCAAACGCGACCAGGCCAGCAACCAATCACGCAAGGTGCTCCAGGCGTTGTCTTCGACGATGTCTGCCTGACGCACGCCGGGCATCTCATCCTTCGGTGCAACCAGAGCCGCTTGCAGCTTGGGGTACGTGGCTTCGAGATCGTTCAACGCTTCGAGAATCGTGGCTGGCAAGGTCGCCGAGAGGTTGGCGTTCCCGGCGTTGACAAGAAGACGCGCAAGCGTGGCGGCTTGCGTCGCATTGAGACGAGGAAGGGCGACCCGGCGAGGGTCGACGCTGTGACATTGCCCATGCGCGGTAGCTTCGTCAGCGCCTGCGAGAGGGGCAAGGGGTTTTGCTTCCGAGGTCGTGAGCGCTCTCGATCGAGCTGAGCCCTCGTGTGAACGGTCTCGTGAGCGTTTGCGGTTGGGGTGACCCCAGCGTCGACCGAAGTGCTGAGCGGTTGAGGTTGGGGTGACCCCAGTGTGAACCGATCACGGGTCCGCCTCGGGTTGGCCCCTACCCAACCTGGAGGAAGAGCGATCTGCATCGGCAACCCCGATGGCCAATCAGCGATGCTCGACAGCCTGATCGACGTTCTTCCACAGTTAGGTCGCGCGATGGACCGGATGAACGTGCGTGGACGATGGGTGCTGGTGACTGGAGCCTCATCGGGACTTGGGCTCGAGATCGCAAAGGGCTTGGCCAAGAATCACGGGGCGAACCTCGTGCTGGCAGCCCGTCGACGAGAGCGTCTCGATGCGCTGAAGAGCGAGATTGAATCGGCTCACCAAGTTCGCGTCGAGGTGGTGACCTCAGACCTCGCCAAGCCGGGAGAGGCCGCGCGCCTCTACGAACAGACCATCGAGGGCCGCGACATCTACGGCGCAGTGCTGAATGCGGGGGTCACTCACTTCGGTCGAGCGACCGAGCAAGACGACGCCAACTTCGAAGCACTGCTGGCCACGAACGTGACGAGCTTGGTCGAGCTGTCGACGCGCTTTGCTCGCTACTTGATCGGCCGTCGAGAAGGCGGCGGCATCATGCTCGTCTCGAGCCTCGCAGGGTTCAATCCGATGCCGTACCAAGCGACGTACGGAGCCTCGAAGGCGTTCGTCACGAGCTTTGGCCGTGCGCTCAATGAAGAGATTCGTGAGAACGGAGTGTCGGTGACGGTGTTCGCTCCGGGAGGCATCGCCACCGAGATGCTGTCGAATACGCCAGGCATCGCGAAGCAGTACAAGCAAGGCGACGTTGGGATCATGGATGCCGACGAGTGTGCGGCGAGTGCGATCGACGGATTCTTGAAGCGCAAAGACGTGCAGGTTCCGGGTGCGTTGAATCGAGCGATTGCGCTTGCGACGAAGGTGGCGCCGCACGGGATCGTGGCTTCTCAGATTGCTCGTCTCTACGAGAAGGGGCTGGATAAGTAGCACCGCACCCCCTTGATCCCCCTCTCCCACCGCAGGCGGTCGTGAGGGGGGCGAACGTTGGGATGCGAGTGGGCACCCCTTCTCAAAACGCTTGCGTTTGGAGAAGGGGCTGGGGGATGAGGTGCTGTGCTTTTCCTGATTGTCGCCTTGGCGTTCACGATCGAGTCGGCGCTTGGGTTTGGCGCGACGGTGGTGACGATTGCACTCGGGTCGTTCTTGGTTCCGATCAACGAGCTGCTGCCCTCGTACGTGCCCGTGAACATGCTGCTCTCGCTCTACATGGCGGTGCGGTATCGACGTGATGTGGCCTGGCGGATGCTCTTTCGGAAGATCGTTCCGCTCATGGCGTTGGGTCTTCCGATCGGCTTGCTGGCGTTCAGTCGGTTGGGCGCCGATCGACTGCGTCCAGCGTTCGGAGCGTTCGTGGTTGTGCTGTCTCTGATCGAGCTGTGGAGGGCACGAGCATCGGCTCCACCTCCGTCGACCCCTCCTCGCTGGGTATCGCCGTTGATGTTGTTGTTGGGTGGCATCGTGCACGGGGCCTTCTCGACAGGTGGGCCCATGGCTGTGTACGTGGCGGGTCAAGAGCTGCACGATAAGGCGGTGTTCCGCAGCACCTTGAGCGCGCTCTGGATCACGCTGAACATCGCGCTGCTGTCGAGCTACGCGATGGTCGGAGCGCTCTCGACAACGACCTTGAACCGAGGCGCCACGCTCTTGCCGGCACTGGCGGTCGGAATGCTCGCAGGCGAATGGGCCCACCATCGCATCCCGGCGACGCTCTTTCGTAAGCTGGTGTTCTCGATGCTGCTGATCGCCGGGGTAGTGCTGCTGCTGCGATAAGGGGAGCATGTACCTGAGCTGCTCGATCAGCTTGGTGATCGAGCCATGCAGGATGGGCAGACCGATGCTCTTGAGCTTGTCGCGGAACCACGGGTTCACGCTGAAGTAGCCCGAGCTCTGAAGCGCACCGACCGGGATGAAGTGAACACCCATCTCTTTGACTTGCTTGATGAGCTCGAAGAGCGGTTGGTCGCCTGAGAACTCGTAGAAGTCGCTGATCCAGACCATCGCGGTGTAGCGAGGCTCTAGGATCTTGGGCATGGCCATCTCACGCATGGCACGAGGGCCGTCGTTGCCACCGCCGAGGTTGGTGCGAAGCAAGACCTCGAAGGGATCGTGCACCCAAGGCGTGAGGTCGATCAGGTTGGTGTCGAACGCGATGAGATGCACATCGACGTTGGGAAGCCCGCTGAAGATCGAAGCGAGAATGGTGGTCTGCACCATCGCGTCGAGCATCGAGCCTGACTGGTCGACAACCACGATGAGCCGCGTGGGCAGACTCTTTACGCCGGTGCGTTTGTAGAAGAGCTGGTCGACGTAGAGACGGTGGGTTTTCTCGTCCCAGTGGGTGAGGTTCTTCCAGAGGGTGCGCTTGAGATCGAGATTCCGAAAGACCTTCTTGGGCGGTACGGACTTCTCGCTCTTGCCTTTGATCGCTTTGCGCACCTCGAGCCTGAGCACCTCGGCGAGCTTGTCGACATAGGCTCGAATGAGTCGCTTGGCGTTCTGAAGTGCGACGCCCGACAGGCTGCCCTTCTCGCGCAAGAGCTGCTCGATCAAAGGCATCGACGGATTGAGCTTCTCGGCCAGCTCGGGATCGTTGAGCACCTCTTTCAACGACATGCGCTGAACGAGGTCGCCCTCCATCTGGCTCAGCGCAGTCTCGAGCTCATGCTCGCTGTAGCTGCGCGTGTTTCCGCTTTGCCCGAGGTCTTTTTTGCCCTTGTTCGATTCGTGTCCGCGGAGGCTTCCGGGCTCGTAGCCCAGCGCTTGCTCGAGCCAACCGACGTCATCACACCACTGCGCGTACTGCTGCGCGCTGATGTGGGCCGACTGTGTGTTGGGCCCCAGCGCATTGAGGAGCAGCTTCGAATAGACGAGCGCCTTGCGGAGACGAGCTTGCTCTGGATCGAGAGCTGCGGCCTCGGGAGAAGGCGTGGCAGAGGGGCTGGTGCCTCCGAGTGTTGCGGCGGTGCCGGCACCCGGAGCAAGCGCCTCGAAGTCTGCTTTGAGCTCGGGGTAGCGCTGAATGAGCGTGGGGATCGCCGGGCCAGGATCGAGGATCATCGATGGCAGCCCAACTTCAGTGGCGACCTCTCCAGCGATCTTGTCGAAGGCGGGCGCACGCTCACCCAGACCGAACATCGCGGTGAGCAAACGCCAGTAGACCACCTGCCGCTCGTGGCTCGTATCGCTCGACATCAGAGCACCTCGCTACGTGCGAAAGAGACGTTCATGACTTGGCTCGAAGCAAACGACCGGCTCGCTCGCGAAGAATGGTGAGCGTGGGGCCTTGCCCCTTCGTGGCGAGCGCACGCTTGGCCCATTCAGCACCCGAGACGTGCGCGCCTTTGCCAGCCGCCAGCACGAGTGGCTGAATCGACCACGAGCCCGAGTCGAAACGAAGAAGACCAAACACCTGCTTGGCAGCGCTGAGACGATCTCGATCAACCGAGACGGTGCCCAATCGAGCGGATGCAACGGAGATGGATGCGCCCGCCTGCTCGACGACGAGGTTGTCGCCCTTCTGCGCGACGGATGCGGCATCGAGAAAGACAGGGCGAGCAAGCAAGACGGGGTGACGCTCGGCAGCAAGTGGAGCGCTCACCGCAGCGGGGCTCGACGCCTTGTCACCGAACGCCTGCTGCGCCTCGTCGAGCGGAGCAAACGCGGCGGCAGAGGAGGCGCGCTTGTCATCCCAGAGCAGATCGCCGGTCGACGACAGAGGCATCTTGTTGAGCTTGATCGACAGCGAGCCTGCGAGAGCTTCGAGCAACGTCGATGCTTTGGCCGACAGCAATGCGCCGATCTCGGGCCCTTGTACGACGTCGACCTTGTACGAAGAGACGGTGGCTCGAGCCCAGCGCGACGACGTGCCGTCACGCAGCACGCCGTACACCACGAGGGTCGCGACGTGAGCATGCTCGAAGAGCTCGGCTCCGAGTGGACGAAACTCTCCGCTCGCTTCAGTGACCACCGCACGATCGGGGGCACGTACCGAGAGCAGCATTGTACGAGCCCACAGATCGCCCCATCGATACGACGGCGCGTGGGTTCCTTGGGGGATGGGCACGGCTGCGACGAGCTCGTTCCAGAACCCAGTGATCAACGCACCCTGTCGAGCGAGCGCGGGCTCTTCTTGGATCTTCTCGAGCGTGGCGTGAAACGGCATCAACGCTTCGGGGCCAAGCTGAAGAAAGCCAGCGATCGCAAGCTCGGTGAGCCATTGTCGTGTGCTCTCGAGCCAGACTTGATGATGCGATGGAGTCTCTTGCGCGACACCTTCGAGCGAGGGCTCGGTCAGCGGTGCAAACCCACAGGCAGAGGCGAGCTGCGCGGCGAGAGCATCGTGCTGTGCACCCTGCAGAGCTGCACGAGCGGCAGCGAGAGCGACGAAAGGCTTCTCGGTGAGCTCGCTGCGACGGATGGCGGACGAGGCTTGTTGAACAGGCGCACCGAGCGGCGTGCCGACAAAGGTCGACGCGAGGGCTTCGAGTGACTTGAGCTGAGGCGCACCGAGACGACCAAAGCCGAGCATCAAACACTCGTCGAGCGACGCGATGACACGCGAGGCGTGAGTGATCGGTGCAGGCAGAGTCGAGAGCGCAGAGAGAGAAGCCATGGTCACCCCACGAACCACGCCATCTCGGGGATCGCATCGGTCGATGACGGCAGCTCGACGTAGCGCAGGTAAGAGAGAAACCGGCTGAAGACCATGCCGGCTTCGACGTTGACGATCGAGCCCCGCATCTTCGGGACGATGTCGCTCGAAGATCGATACGAGCTTGGGTCGCCTTCGAGACCGAGATACGTCGCAACGTGGTCGGCACCAAACTGCAACACGGCTTCGCCAAGCATCTCGTAGATATGCTTGCACGAAGAGCCTCGCAGACCGCCGCAGGGGCGATTGTTGTTCGTGCGACACGAGACGTTCATCGTTTTGGCTTCGATGAACGAGACGTACACACGCTCGATGTCCGAGCCGCTCGATACGACGCCTTGTACTCGCCCTCCGAACATCTCGACGAAAGGCACCGTGTGAATCTTTCGCGATCGTACGAGCCGCGAAGTCTTACGGATGCTGGTTGCGTCGAGGTCGCTCAACCCATCGCTCATCTCAAGGCCTCCGGGCGCCGAGCTTACACCGGGGTGGTGTAAGTTTGCGCAACCGAGTTTCGATCAGAAGGGCAGAGGCAGCATGGTCGAGCGTAGATGAGCGACACGCGGCCCGGCGAGAGCCGCAACGCGTAATCCTTCCTTGTTTCAGGTGCTGTACATGCGTCAGGATCGACCCATCAACATGAAGCTCACGATCCAGCCCGCGAGCTCCCGTTCATCTCGCTTCCTTCGACCGCTCCTTCGAACCCTTGTCGTTGCCACCTCGTTGGTTCTGGGGTTGATGGCAACGGGGTGCGTCACGACCCCGACCTTGGCGCTGCACCACGCTGAGGTCTCTGGGGTCGGGATGGCGGGGGTGAACGTGAACGTGATCGTTCAGGTCAACAACAAGAACAGCTTCGACGTGATGGTTCGTAACCTCAACGCCAACATCACGATCGCTGACAAGTACCCGTTGTTCCCGGTCGCGTTCAATCCGAACCAATGGCTGGGCTCGAAGAGCAGCTCGTTGATGTCGGTTCCGGTCACCATTCCTTGGCCGATGATGCCAGGCTTGCTCGCAGAGACGCTCGGGTCCGAGAACATCAAGTTCCATATCAAGGGCACGGCCGACGTGAGTGCGACACGAGCTCTTGAAATCCAGCGAAACAACGAGTCGATCGATCAAGACGGAAAGATCTCTCGAGCCATGATTCTCACTGCCGCACGCAACTCGATGCCAGGTGCCAACTGACCATGAGCGATTCCTCGATCCTCCGAAGAAGCTGGGCGCAACGTCTGGTGTTGTTGGCAACGGTATTGGCTCTCGGAGCGACCGTCTCGGCCTGCGGTAAACCCACGCTTCGTTTGAATCACGCTGAGGTTGCGGGTGTGGGTATCGGTGGTGTGGCGATGAACGTCGTGGTCGACGTCCACAATCCATACAGCTTCGACGTGAACGTTCAGAACGTGCGCGCTGTGGTGAACGTCGGGATGGTCAGCGGCCTGCAGGTTTCGTTCAACCCGAACCTCTGGCTCAAAGCGGACGGCGATACGCAGATGGCAGTACCGGTTACATTGCCTTGGCCCGCTGTGCTTGCCCTGCTCGCAAATACCGTTGGTGCAGACACCATCCCGTATCACGTCGATGCCAAGGCCGATGTCGTCGCGTCGCGAACGTTCGAGATCAAATCGAAGGATGAAGCGCTGCAGAAAGACGGTCAGATCTCTCGCGCGCAGGTCCTTGCTGCGGCACGAACGACAATGCCAAACGCGTACTGAATCACTCGGCGTGTGATGGGCTCTACAGCCTGAGCGAATCTCTGCTCAGGCTGTTTTCGTTTGTCGCATTCAGCTCACATCGTTCTACCCATGCGTGAGGTTTGGAGCTAACCCCATTCGAGAAAACGCCCGTTGTGTGGGCATAACCTCTGCGGAGACTTCTCGATGGCAAACACCTTCGGTGCTCGCTCGACCCTCGTGGTCGGCGATCGAACGCTCACCATCTACAAGCTCGATGCGCTCGAGAAGCACGGCGTCGATCTGGCTCGATTGCCGTTCTCTCTGCGGATTCTTCTAGAGAATCTGCTGCGCTGTGAAGACGGTCTTTCGGTCACTGCCGATGACATCAAGGCATTGGCCAACTGGGACGCGAAGGCCGAGCCCGACAAAGAGATCGCTTTCCGACCCACGCGCGTCGTTCTTCAAGACTTCACGGGTGTTCCGTGTGTGGTCGATCTTGCTGCGATGCGTGATGCGATGAAGGCGCTCGGTGGTGATCCGAACAAGATCAATCCGCTTCAGCCCGTGGATCTCGTCGTCGATCACTCGGTGCAAGTCGATGCGTCGGGCTCGCCAAGTGCGATGCGGATCAACACTGACCTCGAGTTCTCACGCAATACCGAGCGCTACGCGTTCCTCAAGTGGGGTCAGCAAGCGTTCAAGAACTTCAGGCTCGTGCCGCCAGCGACGGGCATCGTTCACCAAGTCAATCTCGAGTATCTCGCGCCCGTTGTGTTCACCTCGACGATCGATGGGGTCGAGGTCGCCTACCCCGATAGCGTGATCGGAACGGACTCACACACGACGATGATCAATGGCATCGGCGTGCTGGGATGGGGCGTCGGTGGCATCGAGGCCGAGGCATCGATGTTGGGTCAGCCACTGTCGATGTTGATCCCTCAGGTCGTGGGATTCCGTCTCAAAGGCAAGCTGCCCACCGGTGCCACCGCGACCGATCTCGTTCTCACCGTGACCGAGATGCTTCGTAAGAAGGGGGTCGTCGGGAAGTTCGTCGAGTTCTTCGGTGAAGGCGTTACCCATCTCTCGCTCGCCGATCGGGCCACCATCGCGAACATGGCGCCCGAGTATGGAGCCACGTGCGGGATCTTCCCCGTCGACGATGAGACCATTCGATACATGGAGCTCAGCGGTCGACCTGCTGCGCTGTGCTCGCTCGTGAAGGAGTACTTCAAGGCGCAGAAGATGTTCGGCGTCGAATGCGTCGCGAACGCTGAATACTCAGACACGCTCGAGCTCGATCTTGGAGCGGTCGTACCCAGCATTGCGGGCCCGAAGCGACCCCAAGATCGCATCCAGCTCAAGGATGCAAAGAGCGCGTGGGGCAAGGCGCTCAGCGCGTTGCTCGAGGGGCAGAAAGAGTCGCCGGCGCCGAAGGGCAATCTCAAACATGGCTCGGTGGTCATTGCTGCCATCACGAGCTGCACGAACACCTCGAACCCTTCGGTGTTGATCGCCGCCGGTTTGCTGGCGAAGAAAGCCGTCGAGAAAGGGTTGTCGGTCAAGCCTTGGGTCAAGACCAGTCTCGCTCCTGGCTCGAAGGTCGTCACCGATTACCTCAACGAAGCTGGTCTCATCGGCTCGCTCGAAGCACTGCGCTTTCACGTCGTGGGTTACGGATGCACGACTTGCATTGGCAACTCAGGCCCACTCGACGCCGCCATTTCAGAAGAGATCGCCGCGGGCAATCTCGTCGTCACCTCGGTCTTGAGTGGCAACCGTAACTTCGAGGGTCGTGTTCACCCCGAGGTGCGCGCCAACTATCTCGCGTCACCTCCGCTCGTCGTTGCCTATGCGCTTGCTGGCACGATGGACATCGACTTCGAGAACGAGCCGATCGGAACAGGCTCGGATGGCACGCCGGTCTTCTTGAAAGACCTGTGGCCAAGCTCTCAAGAGATTGCCGATACCATCGTGAGGTCGGTTCGCTCAGAGCTCTTCAATCGCAACTACAACGATGTCTTCAAGGGCGATGAACGCTGGCAGAAGGTCGCGATCAAGTCGGGCGATACCTTCCCGTGGGATGACTCTTCGACCTACGTTCGACGCGCTCCGTACTTCGACGGGATGACGCTCGAGCCCAAGGGCTTCGTCGACATCTCGGGTGCTCGTGTGCTCGCGGTTCTGGGTGACAGCATCACGACCGATCACATCTCGCCAGCGGGGAACATCAAAGAGAAGAGCCCGGCCGGGGCCTATCTTCTCGAACACGGTGTGAGCAAGGCCGACTTCAACTCGTACGGCTCACGTCGTGGCAATCATGAGGTGATGATCCGCGGCACGTTCGCGAACATCCGTTTGCGCAACAAGATGCTGAAAGACGTCGAAGGCGGTTACGCTCGTCACGTGCCCAGCAACGATCAGCTCGCCATCAGCGAGGCTGCTGATCGATATCGAGCGGAAGGCGTGCCCACGATCATCTTGGCAGGCAAAGAGTACGGCTCGGGCTCGTCACGCGACTGGGCGGCCAAGGGCCCCATGCTTCAAGGCGTTCGCGCGGTCATCGCAGAGAGCTTCGAGCGTATTCATCGATCGAATCTCGTCGGGATGGGCGTGATCCCTCTTCAGCTCAACGCGGGCACAAGCGTGGCTACCCTGGGTCTCACGGGCGATGAGACCTTTTCTATCGAGGGTATCGCTGAGGGGTTGAAGAACAACTTCGCCAACGGTCGCACGGCTCGCGTGACGGCCACGCGTGCTGACGGTTCGACCGTCGTGTTCGAGGCGTTGATTCGTATCGATACGCCGATGGAGGTTCGCTACGTCGAGCACGGCGGCATTCTGCAGTACGTGCTCCGTTCGCTCATCAAGTGAGGGTCACTCGACCATCGGCTCGCGCATGAGACCATCGACGATTTCTTCGGTGGAGTGACCGCCCTCGAAGAATCGCGACAGCGCCGTCAAGATCGGTGCGCGCAGCTTCTCTTGTTGAATCCATGCGAGCACGCGAGGGAGCAAATCGAGCGCTTCGAGACGCTGCCCTGCGCGTGCCTTGGCCTCTTCGAGACCGACGCCTTCCGCGAGCGATTGACCGAAGATCACTTCGGGGCGCCCTTGCTGACCCACGGCGGCAAGCAAGTCGCCGAGACCTGCGAGGCCAAGAAGGGTTTCGTGCTCGCCTCCTGCCGCCTCGGCGATGCGCGCAATCTCGTGAACCGCTCGGGTGGTGAACGCTGCGATCAAACCAGGTCGCTGCCCCGAGCCTCGTGCGTAGCCAAGAGCGATCGCAAGGCAGCCCACCAGCGCCGAGGCCCACTCGAGGCCCACTCGATCGGCGGTCGTGTACACGCGCAGTGAGCCCGACTGGAAGAAATCTCGGAACGTGTTGCGCACCTCGGCGAACTGTGAGCCCACCACGATGACCGAGGCGGCTCCTTCGAGCAGCTCGTTCGCGAGGGCAGGCCCTCCGAGAGCGCCGACGCGACGTGCTGGGGTCTCTGCTCGAAGTAGCTCAGAAACCGTCATCAGCTCAGGCCCAACCAGGCCTCGAATGCCGTGCACGATGAAGTGGCTTCCGTCGAGATGTGTGCCCAACAGACCTGCGTACTCGCGCACCAACGGTGACGGCACCGCGAGCACAATCATCGACGCATCTGCTGCTCGTTTGAGCTCGGTGGTGGCAACCACGCCTTCAGGGGCGCCCGCATCACGTCGAGAGATCAACGTCACGCGTGAGCCATTGCGTGCGGCTGCAGCGGCAAGTGCTCGACCCCATTCTCCTCCGCCTACGACTGCAACATCCATCGACCTGGCCATCAGGCTGCCCCTCGTTTTGGTGCGAGAACGTCGTACGCAAGCCCGTGAGCTGCGAGTCGGTTCTGGTAGTAGAAAACAAGCGGAGAGCTTCCGATTGCGAGGTCAGAGCCCTCTTCTCGAACCACCTCGGTCGAGTGTGCTCCGCCCCATGCGCGCACTGCTTCGCTCACGATCTCGTCTCCGTTTTGGGCCATACGAAGCTGAGTGCCCACGCGCACCTCACCTTGTCGTTCGAGCTCGAGAAGCTTGTCTCGCATCGCCATCGCTTCGGCTGCGATCTCGTGGCGTGGGGCACCGACGTATCCGCGCACGCGTAGCAGCGTGAACAGGTCGCCGTCGGTCGACTTTCGAAGTCGTGACAGCATCACTGCGGCCACGACGTTCGTTGCCAAGATCACGGTGTGTTTCAAGTAACGTTTGCAGATCTCATCGCCGAGCTCGCGTGTGTATTGAGCATCACGTGAGGGGTCGACGGTAACCTGTCCGTGACGATCCTGGATGTACGTGATCGGGTCGACGATGTGGCCTCGGGCGTCGACCGACATGCCGTCGTCGGTGACTGCATTGCCAAAGGGGTCGAGCGGCTCACCAAAGCGAATCGCAACACCTGCGTCGTGTCGCAGCAGCTTCTCACTGAAGCTCGCGACCTTGGCCCAGCGTGATGACTCGTCGTCCTCGATGATGAAGCGGCTCTTGCCTGCCTCCGACAGGAAGTCGGTGATCAAGGTCTCGGCTTCGAGGGTGACGAGGTAGGCGATCGTGGCGGGTACGAAGAACACTCGGCGCGTGTGCTCGGGGCCTTTGAGCGCGGTGCGTGCAAACGCTTCGACGCCTGTTCCTGCGAGACCCAGCTTCAAGCGGCGTTCGACTCCGCCAGAGCGAGATCGTGTACCTCCGGGGAAGAACAGCGAGTGGTATCCGCGCTCGATCACCGCGCACGAATAGGTCTTCAGCACGTCTTTGTAGAGCAGGTGTCGAAGTCGACGATCGACTCGATACGCACCCAGGTTGTGCATGAAGAACGAGAGCACTGGGTTGGTGAAGAGGTTCTTGCCTGCGCCGTAGGTGGCTGGCGGAAGCCCTGCTCGCTCGAGTGCATAACCGAACACGATCGAGTCCATGTTCGACAGGTGCGTCGGGACATAAACCACGGTGCCGATTTGAGCGAGACGACGGATGCGATCGGTGTCGCCTTCCACCGAGATTCGATCGGTGAGCTCACGCGCGTCGAGCAATCGCTGCAACGACGACATCGTTGCCTTCGGGGCAATCAACGCGCCGAGAACGGGTGGCAAAAGCCTCGTGGCGACGGCGTAGACGCGGCGATCGAAGTTCCCCGCTACATCCCACGCGTGCTCTTCGGCGAGCTTTCGAACCTCGTAAATTCGGTCTTGCTCTGAGAGGGTGCTGAGGCGTCGTGCGAGAGACTTCCAGGATGACAGCTCAGGGCCTCCGCCTGAAGCCGTCAGTCGCTTGACCTCGTGATAGATCGCGTCGCTGAGAATCGCGTGTGGGTCTTTCACGCGCGACGTTACCCGGCGCACCACTTCTCGCACGAGCTCGTCGCGGTGGTCGTTGAAGTGAAAAATGGGGGCGTCTGAGCTCACGAGCGCGACGCTATCAGAACCAGCCTGTCGCTTGTGAGCCCGTTCGTGTGGATCGTCTCTGGCGTGTGGCTCGCTCTTGCCCAATCTGCCCCGTCGTTGCAGATCGGCGCCGTGAACGAGCTGCCGTCACCGCTCTGGATATTTGGGTATGGGTCGTTGATCTGGCGCCCTGACTTTCCGTTCGTCGAGCAACGCCCCGCGCTCATCGACGGTTACGAGCGACGCTTCTGGCAAGGCTCTCCAGATCATCGAGGCACACCCGAGTCGCCGGGTCGGGTTGTCACGTTGATTCCTATCCCCAGCGCGCGATGTGCTGGCGTCGCTTACCGCATTGCCGACGAGTTGGTCGCACCGGTGATCGCTCACCTCGATCACCGCGAAAAAGGTGGGTACGAGCGCCATGTCGTTACCCTAGAGCTTGCCCCTTCACCCACGAGTCGCCTCGACTCGGCCAAGCTTGAGAGCATTCGAGGTTTGATCTACGTCGCCGTCGAAGGGAACCCCAGCTTCCTGGGCGATGCTCCACTCGAGAACATCGCTCAGACCGTGCGCACGTCACGAGGCCCGAGTGGCTCAAATCACGAGTACGTCGTGCGGCTTGCTGAGGCTTTGCGAGCGATGGGTGCGCCAGACCCCCATGTCGAGTCACTTGTCTCGATGCTTCACGGGTGAGCAGTCAACGCGATCGCAGAGGCCCTAGAAAAACCGCTCGGAAGTCATGAACGCGTCGAATTTGCAAAAAAAGCTTGGGCAAGAGAAACAGGACGACTAAGTAGTGGCCCCGTCCCCAGCAGACGCGGTGGGGGACCGAGTGGCGCCTTTCGGCCCTCGAAAAGGAAAGAAGCAGATATGGCAATTGGTACTGTGAAGTGGTTCAACGACGCCAAGGGGTTCGGTTTCATCAAGCAGGAGAATGGCGAGGACGTGTTCTGCCATCACACCGCGATCCAGGCGACCGGCTTCCGGACGCTGAGCGAGGGGCAAACGGTTGAGTTCGATGTGAAGCGTGGCCCCAAGGGTCTGCAGGCCGAGAACGTTCGCGTCGTCGGCTGATTTACCTGTTGCCTTAGTCAACAAGATGGGTCCGATAGCTTAGGCTTCGGGCCTTTCGTCTTTTGTCACCGCACCCCCTTGATCCTCCTCTCCCAACGCGTTCGCGTTCGGAGAGGGGGCGAAACGTTTGGATGCGAGAGATGGCTTGGCACCTCTTCTCTAAACGCATCGCGTTTGGAGAAGGGGCTGGGGGATGAGGTGACGGTGGGTACTAAGCTCGTCAATCCTGAGCCCGCCGGAATGACCGTGTGAGTGGAACCAGAGTTCGAACTCTGGGAAACATCACCGGGATGATGGAATCCAGAGTTCGAACTCTAGTGAACCATCACAAATGAGAGAAAACCTAGAGTTCGAACTCTGGAAAACATCACGCGTGTGATGATCCGTAGAGTTCGAACTCTAGAAAACATCATCTCGATGACGATCGGTAGAGTTCGAACTCTGGTTCCAGTCACAGCGCACCTCACCCCCTTGATCCCCCTCTCCCAACGCGTTCGCGTTCGGAGAGGAGGGGAGAGGACGTTTGGATGCGCGAGAGGGCTCGGCATCCCCTCTCCGACCGCCTGCGGTGGGAGAGGGGACCGAGTGCGGTGCTGCCGCGCCTAACAGCGCTGGTTCACTGGCCTGCGCGTGACTGCACGACACGAAGCAGGTCGGCGACCGTCACCAGCTTCACGAGCTGGTCGTCGGGGATCATCACGCCAAGGCGCGCTTCGAGCTCTCCGACGATTTGCATCATCGCAAGCGAGTCGATGCCAAGCTCGGCGATCACGCTGTTGGGCGTGACGTTCGGCAGCTTGCGCTTCTCGATCTCCTCGGCAATCTCGCGGAAGAGTGGGAACAGGTCTTGGGTCTCGGACATGGTTCGTGCCTTGGGGTCAGGAGAATGAGGGTGAAACTTGAGCGGCGTCGCTCGAAGAAGGTGCCTCGCTGTCGCGTCCAGCAAGCTCTAGCGTCTGGCTCTCGTAGCGCGAGCGAGTCTCGGCCCGTCGAACCTTGCCACTCGACGTCTTGGGTAGCGTACCGCGGCGGATAAACACAACCTCGGCGACCACCAAACCCGTGGCCTCGAAGACGCGCTCTGAGATTGCCGTACGAAGCGCATCGTGCGTGTCACGAGCGCGTGCGGTCTCGGTAACCACCACGAGCTGCTCGTCCCCAGAGCCGCGCGGGTCGCGGACCGAGAACGCTGCACACTGAGCGTCGCGTACTCCATCCACCGCACCCACCGCCGCTTCGATATCCTGGGGGAAGTAGTTGCGGCCACGGATGATGATCAGGTCTTTCTTACGACCCGACACGTACAGCTCTCCGTTAGCGAGGTAACCAAGATCACCTGTCTTGAGCCAACCGTCTTTGAAGGTGTCCGCGGTGGCTTGGTCGTTCCGGAAGTACCCAGAGGCAATGCTCGGGCCTCGAACGTACAGCTCGCCGATCGTTCGCTCTGGCAACGCGTTGCCCGCTTCATCACGAACCTCGACTGCGAACCGTGGAAGCGCTTTGCCACAGCACGCGATCTCGATCGCATCGGCTGCATCGCTTGGCGTGGGCTTACCCAGCTTGAGCGATTGTGGATCAACGCGATCGGCTTTGGGTTCTTCGGTCAGCTCGGCAAAGGTGATCGCGAGCGTGGCTTCGGCCATTCCGAACGCGGGCATCAACGCTGACGGTTTGAAGCCGACCACCGAGAATAGGGTAGCGACGTCACGAAGAACTTTGGGTTGAATGGGCTCGGCTCCACAGCCCGCGACACGGACGCTCGAGAGATCCCAACCGGTGAGCACGCGATCGGCGATCGAGCGCGTTGCAAGCGCGTAAGCGAAGTTGGGTGCGAAGGTGATGGTTCCGCGGTGACGATGAATCGCATCGAGCCACACCGACGGGCGTCGTACGAACAACGAGGTGGGGATGAACACGACCGGTACGGACGTGAACAACGGCGCCACGACGAAACCGATCAACCCCATGTCGTGATAGAGCGGAAGCCACGATACGCCTGTGTCTTCACCTGATGACTTGAGCCCATCGACCATGATGGCGTGGGCGTTGGCAGCGAGCTGAGCGTGCGTGATCGTGACGCCTTTGGGGGCTGCGGTGCTTCCGCTCGTGAACTGGAGCAGTGCGATCTCTTCGGGCTTGATCTCGTACTCGATCGGCTCTGCTTGAGGCAGCGACTCGGCCTCGATGCGACGCACATCAGGGCTCGTGGCCTGAATCAACTCACCGAGCAGATCGAGCTGCGCCTTTGGTGCGATCAACACGTGGGCGCCTGCGACGGACAACACATGCGCGAGCGTTGCGGCATACGTCTCGAGCTTCGTCGACGACGACGGTGGGTAGAGCGGCACGGGCACGATGCCCACCGCCAACGCGCCCAGGAACGTCTTTACGAACGCCTCGGGGTCGGGCACGACGAGCGCCACGCGGTCACCAGGAGAGATGCCCAACGAGCGAAGGCCAGCCCCTGCACGACGCACCTCGACGACGAAGTCTGCGAACGGGAGATGTCGCTCTGAGCCATCGGCCCGCACGAACGTGGGGCCACGTGTGGTGATCTTTGAAACGAGCTCGAGCGCGTCGGCGACTGTCTTCACGGCGTGACCTTCTGAGCGCCACGGGTGCCCAGTTGGGACTCGTTGGCGAACGGATCGAGGGACTCCCCACAACGCTCTTGATGCAACTCGATGCGCGTGGACGGAGCGTGCAACTAGAAGAGCAAACGCTTGCGTGCAAGCAGCTTGCGCTGCGAAATCGTCTTCTCACTCCTGCCCCGAAACGTTCGCTGTAGAGCCTATTTCTAAGCTCGAACGACACTGTCGGCTTCACCTCTGGCACACCCACGAACACCCGATGACCAGAACGGCGAAGCGCCGATGCAGCGTGGTACAGACGGAACCAAGCGCCGGGTAGACGCACCGCACCCCTCGGTCCCCTCTCCCACCGCATGCGGTCGGAGAGGGGATGCCAAGCCCGTCGCGCATCCAACCGTTCCGCCCCTCCTCTCCGAACGCGAACGCGTTGGGAGAGGGGGTGGCACGCCAGTGCCGGGGGTGCGGTGAAACAACAACGCCGACGCTCTTCATCAGAGTCGTCGGCGTTGGCGTATCGAGCGCGCGCGGTCAGGCGACGCGCGGGGCGTCATTCTGAGGTGTTGAGAATTCGCGGGAAGTAGAAGCCGAAGCTGATCGTCGCAAGCTGGTTGAACTTGAACGTACGATCCTTGTCGTCCACCTTGTTGTCGGGGAACTTCTGGTCAGGTCCACCGCCGCGTGAGTCGAAGCCGCCGGTGTTCCAGGCGAAGGGAAGAGCTCGGTAATCGAGACCGAGGCTCATCCATTGACCGATGTAGAAGTTGAGACCGAGACCGAAGGTCGGAGCGATAGCGACACGGTTGGTCGTGTCTTTATCGGCGTAGGTGCCGTTGGCGTCGTTGTTCTTCTTGGAGCAGTCAGCCGCGGACGCGCTGCCGCCGCAATCTGCACGCTCGCGAAGACCGACGAAGCCGGCGCCTGCGAAGAGGTAAGCGTCAGTATCGACGAAGACCTTCTCGAACAACGAGAGCTTGCCACGGAAGGGGACCGCGGTGATTTGCGGTGCGGCGATCCATTGGATCGTTCCGAGCTGAGCGGAGAAGTCCTTACCGACGTTCAAGCCGGTGAGACGACGGTCGACGAGGTTCACCTGGGAGGTGTTGTTCGACGTGGGCGTCGCGTACTTCTTGTCGTTGTTCGACTGGATGTTGTCGGACAGAGCCGTGGTGACGTGAACGGCGCCAAACGCGCCCCACACGCCAACCGCAAGCCAGTCGGTGATGTTGTAGTTCGCGCGGATACCCGTGAGCATCGTGCGCTGATACTCATCGAGGAGCGTGAACGAGAGTGTCGGAGCGAGCTCGATGCGGCCTTTGCGGTGCAATCGAAGCTTGCGCACCGCAGGAGCGCCGGCGAGAGGACCAGTCACCTGGATCTCTTGCGCCTCTGCAGTTGACGAGATTGCGAGCATACCAAGCAAAGGCAGCCCGAGGGAGAGCCATCGCCGCGTCATGAGGGATTGGTCCTTGCGTGCCACGTGGAGAGAGGGGGCCAAAGTTCCGACACCTTCACTTGGGTAGGCGGTAGTCGAAGCCGAAGGGGATGAACACCGACAAACCGAGCTGAGCTTGAACGTTGTTCGTCAGCTGGCTGTCGCCGTACCAGGTGCTCTTGTCGCTCACTTTGCGTGGGTCGACGGCAATGGTCGTGTTCTCGAGCTCGTCGTTGAAGATGTAGTCGCGAATCTCGAGCGTTGCTGCGAACCATCGGTTGAAGAAGATCCTCAGACCAAGGCCCGCGTTGAAGGCCAACTTCGTCTTCGACTCGAAGGTGCGGTTGTCAGGGTCAACAACCGCGATCGGCTTGTTCGCGAGTGCTCCAACACCGCCCACTACGTACAGGTCGTAGTGGAAGATGAAGTCACCGAAGCCCGCGAACTTTCCGTACACAGGAACGTACGTGAAGTTCAGCGCGGCGGACCAGTCGTACTCAGTCAGCGGAACCGCCACACGTGCAGCACGTCGCACGTCAGCGTTGAATGACGAGTCTTGGTTCAGTGAGTGGTAGTAGTTGAAGTTCGCGCCAACAGCGAGAACGTTCGTAATGTAGTAGTTCAGCGCAACGCCCGGGCCGGGGTGCGACACGAACTGATCGTTCAACGTGAACGACCAATACGGGTTGAGCTCGAAGCGCCCCTTACGCTTCACGTAGATCTGCTGCACCGCGTACATCTGGGAGCGAATCTCTCCCTTCGCGGCGTCATCGATCATCTTGTCGACCTCTTTTTGCTGCGCGCAGAGATCGCCTTCAGGATCGACCTTACATGGGTCGGTCTCTACTGGCTCCTCCTTGGGAGGATCGGCTGGTGGCGGAGCATCCGCTGGCTTCGCATCCGCAGGTTTCGCATCCGCCGGCTTTGCGTCGGTCGGGGGTTGTCCCTTCGGATCTTTGCCCCCGCCCTGGGCGGGAGGTTTTCCGCCACCTTTCGGGGCTGGCGCTGCCATTGCCGTCATGGGCAATGCAGGCACGAGGAGCAGGGCTAGAAGGAGCCCCAGGCGGGTTCGGATCATCGACTTCCCTTTCGCATCCACACGCGAGGTTGAGCTGCCTGAAGAGGGGATTTTACCGGGAAATTTCCCGTGAACAGAGGCGGCGCGGGTCATATCACGCGCCCACTTCGCGAATCAACAACATCCTGCGCACGGTGATCACACATCCCCAAAGAGGGCCTCAACGAACTCTTCAGCCACGAATTCGTGAAGGTCAGCCGCACGCTCGCCCAGGCCCACATATCGAACTGGAATCCCCAGCTCGTCCGAGATGCCCAGAATCACTCCGCCCTTCGCCGTACCATCGAGCTTCGTCAACACGATGCCCGACAACGGAAGGGTCTCTCGGAACAACGCTGCTTGCTGCACTGCGTTCTGTCCCGTCGTCGAATCGAGCACCAACAACGTCTCGTGTGGCGCGCCATCCATCGCCTTGCCGAGCGTCTTCGCAACCTTGCGAAGCTCATCCATCAGCGGCGTCTTGTTCTGCAGTCGGCCCGCTGTGTCGATCAACACCACATCGGCGCCAAGCTCTTTCGCTTTCTGCACAGCATCAAAGGCAACTGCTGCTGGATCAGCACCCTCTTTGCCCGTGATGACCTCACAGCCCGACTTCTTGCCCCAGAGCTGAAGCTGCTGAACCGCAGCGGCTCGGAACGTATCGCCTGCCGCCAACACAACCGTGCGACCCTCTTGACGAAGCTTCGTCGCGAGCTTGCCGATCGTCGTGGTCTTTCCGGCACCGTTGACGCCGACCATCATCACCACCGTCGGTCGCGTCGACAACACAACGCCTGGCTTGCCGATGTCGAGGATGCGTGTGATCTCCGAACGCAGCGCCTTCCACACAGCAGATGAATTCGCGAGCTCGTTACGGCTGAGTTGATCACGAAGACGCTCGAGCAACTTCTCGGTGGTCTTCGCACCAACATCGGACGTGAGAAGAACTTCTTCGATCTCTGTCGCGATCTCGGGTGCGATCTCTTTGCGTCCGCTCACCAACGCAGCAAGGCGACCAAGGAACCCCTCGGTCGCTCGTGACTTGGCAAGACCCACGCGCATGCCCGCTACATCGGGAACTCGCGTCTTCGCTGGAGGCGGTGGCGGTGGTGGAGGTGGCGGCGGAGGCGGAGGTGCTGCCTCGACAGGCGCCTCGACCTTCGCTGCAACCGGTGCTGTCTCGACGGGTGCTTCGCGTGTGGGTTCTGGCGCAGGAGCTTCGGCCGGCTTGGGCGTCTCTTTGACGACCTCCTTCGGAGGCTCTGCCTCGACTTTCGCCGGCGCCGGAGGCTCTTCTGGCTTCTCGGCCTTCGGAGGCGACGTCATCTCTTGACGTCGCTCTTCGAGCTTCGCTGCCAGCGACCCTTCTTTGGGCGCCTTCGTTAGTTTTGGCTCCTCTTCCGCCGGCGGGAGCGCTGGCTCCGCTGGCTTGTTGAGGAACAGGAAGTAGACGCCGGCGGCAAGCACAGCGACTACGAGCACGATCAAAATGGGAGTCATCGTTCGACGTTGCTCCTTGCCGTGACGGACCGCGCCCTCTGAAACCAAGAGCGACCGTGGACGACGTGCCGGAGAGGCGCGGGACTATAAGAACGCCTCAAGTCTCCGGTCAACGTCGACCGGCAACTTGAGGGCGGTTCCCGCGAAGATCGGTCTCAAGTGCCGAGACTTCTGCTTCAATTTGCTCGTTGACAGCGTGTGGGCCGAATGCAGCTCCCTCAACGGAACGTGCCCAGCGCTCGACATCGCCTCGTTGCTCGGTATTTGCCGCAGAAACGACGTGTCCGGGGGTGGGATCGCCCACATTTGGCACCCATGGGCCGCCCGCAGCCGCTGCAATTGCGACCAATCTGTCGATCAACGCGCGCCGCCTCGACACCACTGCAACTGAAAGTCGACCCGGCTTGGGTAGCGGCTGAGACAGCTTTGCGTGCAACGCCGACTCGACGACCAATGTCAACATCGGAGTCCACGGTGTGGGCAACTCGAAGACGAACACTCCGTCAGCACCCGTCGTTTGCTGCACCAACCGTCGCTCTCCCAAGAAATCTCGAGTCACGACGCTGATTCGAGCCCCTTCGATTGCGTGGCGGTCATGCGCGTCGAGAATGATGCCGCGCCACCCTTTTTCGCTTGCATTTGCAGGCGGTTCATACACCACCTCGGCGCGTACCGGGCGCTCGGGCTGGGCAGGTGCCTCGCGTTCGAGCTCTCGCGGTGCGCGTCGCCACCCTCGCGCCATCCATGCGAGCACGATGGCACCGAGTACGAAGAGCGGGATGCTCCGCCAGAACGGAGGCATTCGGACGGGCACACTCAACGAGAGGGGCGCACCCGGGCGCAACGCAACCGACGAGGGCAAGTAGCGAAGATCGAGTCGAACGCTGCCAGGCTCGGCGACATCGAAAGCGATCTTCACTGAAGCGCGACCATCGACGACGGTGCCCACGCCAACAGGCTCGCTACCTGCGACGGCTTCGATCGTTCCGTTGGTGACACGACCGCGTGATGTGGTTGCAGCGACATCGATGACGAACCCATCGCGAGCGATGACAGGGCTCGTGGGGGCAGCACCAACGAGCGACACGCGAGCGATGCGAGCGGCCTGTGCTTTGAGCGGGTTGACGCGAACGTGTGGGTCGAGCGATCGCACCTCGAGCTCGGCGACCTCGGGGCCTTCGATTTCAGAGGTGGCGATGTCGAACAGCGCGACCGAGTCTGTGCCCACGCGAGCGACACCGATCTGCTTGGGGCCATCGAACAACCCGAGCGCGAGGTCTTGAACAGGGTGCCCCGCGTCGGGTGCAGCGGCGCGAACGACGAGTGAGACACGAGGCGAGTCGAGATCGATCACGTCGGGTCGTGCGTCCCACGAGAGCGTGGGCATTCCGTTCGATGGCTCGAGCGACACTTCGACGCCGCTTGCCGAAAGATTCGGCGACCCGGGGAACCACACACGCAATACGCCGACGCGCGAGAGGTTGGGCAAACGAATACAAAACGCGCCAGCCGAATCGGTATCGAGAACGTACGAGCCTTGCGAGAGACGAGCGGTAGACGCGTCTCCACAACTCTTGGGCAGCGGCAAGATCGTGCCGTCTGATTTTGAGACTTGCAGTGTGGCGTTGGCGATCGAAAGCCCCACATCGTCACGCAGCGCACCACGAAGAACGACAGCATCACCGTCACTGGTGACATGTGCTTCGACGACCGCAGAGCCACGCACCGCGATCT
Source organism: Polyangiaceae bacterium (assembly GCA_046351315.1). Taxonomy (GTDB): domain Bacteria; phylum Myxococcota_A; class Polyangia; order Polyangiales; family Polyangiaceae; genus JAXLYQ01. The sequence continues at coordinate 112 of JAXLYQ010000016.1, read as the reverse complement.
TGATGGCGTGTGAATCGTGCTCGAAAGCAAGCAAAGCACTTGTTGCAGCCGACAACGCCACCCAACGCGTCACACGAGGCCCTCGCACGTCGCGAGGTCATGACGCAACAAC
>JAXLYQ010000015.1:0-79041 GCA_046351315.1 Polyangiaceae bacterium | reverse complement strand
GTTTTGTACACTCCGCGGCTAAATTACTCCCAACAGGCACTCGACACCGCTTCGTCGCACGAAGGGGCGACAGAGGTGCTAATCACGAAAACATGAGGAAAACCCTTGTTTTCGGCACTTTCTTGGCGTCGTGGTTGCTGCTGGCGTGTTCGTCCGACGAGAACTCCAACGGCTCGGGCGGAGCATCCGCCAACGCTGGGACAGCAGGTTCGTCGGGGGCGGGAGGCGTCTCAGGAGCTAGCGGAACCGGAGGATCCAGCGGCAGCAGCGGCACTGGAGGAACAGGAGCAACTGGCGGCACAGCGGGCAGCGCTGGCGCAGGCGGGGTAGCCGGTAACGCAGGAACGGGCGGAACGGGCGCAACAGGCGGGACCGCGGGAAGCGCCGGCACTGGTGGCACTGGTGGCACTGGCGGCACCGGCGGAACGTCAGGAAGCGGTGGCACCGCAGGCTCGACTCCGTCGGGCACATGGACGTCGACCTGGGCGCAATCGTACGGCGACTCGAATGTTCAACGTGTCGATCGGGTGTCGATGAACGCGACGGGCTCGTTGGCCATTGCCGTGTCGTATCGCGGCACGGTCACGATAGGCGGCTCGACGTTGGATGACACGAACACCGAAGGCCCAGCGTGGGCGATCGCGGTCTTCGACGCTCTGGGACAACCCAAGTTTGCTCGACGCCTTGCCAACACCTCGTTCGCGGGCGTGACGAGCATCGACCTTGGCGACGATGACACCCTGCTCGTCTCGGGCTGGTTCACTCAATCGCTGAATCTTGGGGGGGCTCCACTCACGACAACCCTGAGCCAGGACGGCTTCGTGGCGAGGTATTCGGCGACCGGAGATCTGCTCTGGAATCACTCGTTCGGCTCGCAAAGCACGGCCAACGCAACCGCCTTTGTGGCGGGCGCCGCCTATACTCAAAACGAAGTATGGGTCGTGGGCAACGCGAGCGAAAAAGTGCTTCTGGGCACCACGCTCGATCTGACCGCGGGAGGCCCACCCGGCTTGTTTGCGGCTCGTTACGGCCTGGACGGCACCCTGGTGCAGAACGGCGCGAAGGTGTTTCCCGAGGCACATGGGATCCCGTACGCGATGACAGCGCGACCCAACGGAGGCGTGGTCGTCGCAGGACAATTCTTGGGGTCATTTTCGTTCGGGCCGAGCACGTTCAACTCGCAGCCCGGAACCGACATCCAAGATTTCGCCGACGGCTATGTAGCTCTGATCGACGCCAATTTCTCGCCCACCTGGGCGTCACGCATTCAACAAACGTCGAAGAGTTGGCTGCCGAACGCGGTCGCAGTGACGCCGAACGGCACAACGTGGGTCGCCGGTACAACGAGCTACGCGACACCGACCGATACGTACGATCTCGATGCAGCGGTCGCGGTGATCGACGCAGCGGGTGTCGAGCAGTGGAATCAACGGTTTAGCTACTACGCCTCTGCCCAACAAGCTTTGGGCATCACGACCGAAGCCGATGGCCACGCCGTTGTGGTCGGTGTGTTTGCCGAGGCGATGGGCTTGCCAGGAGGTGGAACGCTCTCGAATGCAGGCTCGGACGACGGTTTTATCCTGCGCATTTCGCCCGACTTTCAGGTGACCCAAGCACTCACTGTCGGGGATGCTTCGGCCCAACAATTGTCGTGTGTCGACAGCACGACAGGGGGAATGTTGGCCATTGGAGGACAATCCTCGGGAAATATTGTTCTGAGTGGAATGACACTCGCCTCGGGGTTGGTTGATGACGCACTCTTGCTCGTCGGAAAGCTTTCGGAATGATCGTTCAAGATCCCGACATCTGACGGTCGTTCCGACAGCGAATCCAGCCTAAAACAAGCTTTGCGCGAAGGTTTTTGAGTCGTAGAGTTGGTGGATGTCAGTGTGGGCAACGGCTGCTGCGGCCGGGGTATTTTTCGTTCTCTCAGATCTGGTGTACACTCTGGACCACTACCTGGTACACCACGATCACGAACGATATAGGGTGACGCACGGGCGGCATCATCGACGGTACAACGGGTCGAAAGACGCGCCCCAGCTCGATTCATACGAGCTGTCTACCTATACGAGCGCAGCCGTCGTTTCGGCCCTGGGAATGAGTGTATTGTCATTGCTCACCGGCAACTGGGGCTTCTTTCTAGGCGCGGTGATCAAATACGTCCATTCGTTGCTCTGTCACTTGTACGAGCACAAGTGGTGGGGACAGGTGCCGCTACGAAAGCAAAACCTAGGAAAGCCCTCGGGCGGATGGGGCATCGTATCGGCTCGCTATCACGCCTATCACCATACCCACCCAGACGATGGCCTATTCACCTACGCCGAAACCTGGAAGGGCTTTGATCGCCTTTTGGAATGGGCTCACCCGGTGCTGGTGAACTACACGGTCGACGGAGCCAAAAAGAGGGCGAAAAAGACCGGCGCGCCCCAACCGGCCGAGGGCCACACATGAACTGGCTGGGCCTATCCTGGCGTAGCCTATTCGGGGCCTTGCTCGGATGTACCTTGGGGACATTCGCTTATGTGTGGGTATTGCAGGGCAGCACGCATGATATCCCCTGGCTCGTGGGGTTGATGGCTGGCCTTGGCGCAGCGGGTCTTTCGACCGAGACCAACGGAATGCGAGGGATCACGGTGGCCACGCTGGCCTCGTGGAGCGCAGCTCTCGCTCGAATTGCGGTCAAGAAAACCTCCGACGAATCGCTCGCCGGAAGCGTCTTTGGTTTTGCTCACTCGCTCGATGGGTGGGGTGAAGCGAGCTTTGTTCTATGTGTTGGCTTGGCGCTCTGGCTTGGGTCGCGATCGTTTCGGGCCAACGCAAGCCATCGATTTGCAGGGACGTGAGAGCACGTCGATCGGACGCCAGGGACGATGCGTGAAGCGTTCGCCCCATGACGCTCACGAGACTCTGAAGGCTCAGTACGCTCGGCCCTGACCGCCGTCGACCGGGATACACGCTCCGGTGACCCAGCTCGCGCGCTCAGAGCACAGAAACGCCACCACCTCGGCCACTTCGCGAGGCTCGCCAAAGCGCCCCCACGGAAGCTCATTCGCGACCATCGATTCGATGCGAGCGGGGTTGGTCTTTTTGCGGCGGTCCCATGAGCCGCCGTCGAACATGATCGAGCCTGGCGCGACTGTGTTCACGCGGATTTTGTGCTTGGCGAGCGAGACCGCCATCTCTTTACCCATGGCGTGCATCGCCGCTTTTGCAGCGGTGTACGACGAGCTCGATGCGTATTCACGACCGCTGATCGAACCGATGTGAACGATACATCCACCGCCGTTTTCTTTCATCCACGCGACCGCGCGTTGGCTGCACCACACGGCCGACATCAGGTTCAGATCGACCACCGCTTTGAACTGAGTGGCATCGGTCAGATCAAAGCCTTTGGTGTCGAGTGAGCCGCCTGCGTTGTTGACCAGAATATCGAGACGCCCAAGCTTAGTCAGAGCAGTCTCGACGGCCTCTACCGCACCCGCTTCGGTGGCGATATCAGCCGCGACGGTCTCGACATCGATGCCTTGTGCACGAAGACGTCCGGCGCTCTGCAGAAGGCCGCTCGCCACGTGCACATAGACAAACACGTACCCCTTCGCGCCCGAGCGACTCGGCGATAGCTTCGCCAATGCCACGAGAGCCGCCGGTGATCAGGGCTGTTTTGCCGCGTAGGTTGAGGTCCATCAGTCGCGCTCGACGACGCCCAAGAAGGGCAGGTTGCGGTAGCGCTCAGCCCAATCGAGGCCGTAGCCCACGACGAAGCGATCCTCGATGGTGAAACCGAGGTAGTCGATCTTGATTTGCACGCGTGCACGAGCCGGTTTGTGCAGGAGCGAGCACACTCGAACGCTGCGGGGCTTGCGAGTGCGAAGCAAGTCGAGAAGGTGGGCAATCGTGAGACCCGAGTCGACGATATCCTCGACGATCAGCACGTCTTCGCCTTCGATGGGCTTCGACAAATCGTGGGTGATCTGAACGACACCCGAGGTCTCGGTGCCCTCTCCGTACGAGCGCACGCCCAAGAAATCGACCCGCAGCTTGTTCGACGGGATCGCCCGGCAGAGATCTGCGCCGAAGATAAAACTGCCTTTCAGCACGAACACCAACACCAGGTTTTGGTTCGGGTAATCGGCGTCGATCTGTGCGCCAAGCTCTCGAACGCGCTCGGCGATCTGCTCGGTGGTGAGAAGTGGAACGATTCGTTCGGCCATGCGGGCGCGACCATAGCAGCTCACACACAAAGCGGTCTTGCACTGCGTCAGGCTCCCGATCGTTCTGTCGCCGGAGGCGGCCTCCACGTATCTGGCTCAGGCTCGGCTTGCTTTGCTGTAGGGCGAGCGTCGGCAGGCGGCGCAACCCACTGCGCTGTAGGTACTGCCAAACCATTCGGCGCATTCGGCACCACGGGCCAATTGGGATCGATCTCGATACGCGCACTCTGCCTCTGAACCGGCGCCGCAAACGTGATCTCGGCAACCGAATCGAGTGCAACGATCGCTTCTCGTTGAGTCGATGAAATGAGACGAAACTCGCGCTTTCCCAGGGCGCGAATCATGCCGTAACGCTCTTCAATCACCTGCGCTTTGCCCACATGCGCCAAGGCTTTCGACGAGCGGAACGAACCTGGATACAGCGCGGGAATTCTCGCTTCGAACGGCTTTGCGTCGCGGGGCTCAACGGTCACGGGTCGCCAGATCGAGTCGCGAAACGTCGTCGACTCGCGCACCACAAGGCGCCGCAACGAAGCGAAGGGCACATCGATCAACACGTCGCTCACGAGCTCGAACGATGCGCCCGTAAATGAGTCGACATCCACGATGTCTTCGAAGGTCAGGTGGGTACCTGCTCGAGTCACGAGCTCGCCAGGTTGCCTCAGGGCTTTGGCGTCGGCGTCTTCAGAAACCGCCGCGGCTTTCTTGATATCGCGGGCAACGAAAAGAGCGCTGGCTTGATCGAGCAACTCAAGGGCGACTGGTGGTGGGGCAAGCCAACGGCGAGGTTCCGTCCAGAGCGGGTCGTTACGTCGATGATCGCGAGAGCGATCGGCCCAGATCCAGTGTTCGATTTCCTCGAAAAAAGCGTCGTTGCTGGGGTCTTTCGAAGCGGCTCGATGCAAGGACACAACCGCGTCTTCCCAGCGCCCTGCAAGCCCTAGCAGCATCGCAAGCAGAGCGAGATTCGAAGCCGTCGGAGCACGCTTGAGAAGCTCGCGGATCGAGGTGATCGCTGAATTCAGATCGCCGCGATCGAAGTGATGAGACCAGCTCATTTCTAACACCCTAGGCAACGCGACAGCATCCGAGCAAGAGCGGTGAGAATGTCGCACACTTCGCGCCTAATTCTCGTAGTTGCGGACATTTCTTGCTTGGCTTCAACCTCGCTCTGCGTGAGACTGAACCTTGATGATTCGTCGACAAAAGCCTTCCTTCGCGCCGATGGTCCTTCTCTCAATCCTCACGGCGTCGATGGGCGCCGGGCTCGTGGGTTGCGGAGATTCTGCTGATAGCGTGTCGTTCGAACCTGGCACTGGAACCACCGGTGGATCCGCTGGATTTGGAGGCACTGCCGGCAGCACCGCGGGCGCCTCTGGAGAGAGCGGTAGCGCGGGCTCGAGTGGCTCGAGTGGCTCGAGCGGTTCGAGTGGGGCCTCTGGAAGCAGCGGCTCGTCTGGGACGAGTGGTGCCTCGGGCTCGAGTGGCACGGGCGGAACGGGTGGATCGAGTGGATCGAGCGGAAGCGCAGGCTCCGCAGGCGCAGGTGGAACGGCTGGCTCAGCGGGCTCAGCGGGCTCGGGAGGCACGGGCGCGACGGGCGGTACGAGCGGTAGTGCTGGCTCCAGCGGAAGCGGCGGAACATCAGGAAGCGCGGGCTCGGCTGGCAGCGCGGGCACAGGTGGAACCAGCGGCAGCGCCGGTACGGGCGGAACCAGTGGAACCAGCGGCAGCGCTGGCTCTTCGGGAACGAGCGGTAGCGCAGGTACATCGGGCAGCGCAGGAACCGGCGGAACCAGCGGCAGCGCTGGCACGAGCGGAAGCGCCGGAACGAGCGGCTCTGCAGGAACGAGTGGCTCTGCAGGAACCAGCGGTTCTGCAGGTACATCGGGAAGCGCAGGCACCTCGGGTAGCGCTGGTACTGCAGGCACTGGCGGTGGATCCGTCTGCGGGAACGGCACGCTCGAAGCAGGCGAAGAGTGTGACTCGACGCCGAACTGCACGGCGGGTTGCACGCTTGTCCCAACGACCGCCGCTGATACCTGCCCAGGCACAGCAGTCGCACTCCACTCGGGCTTGACCACACTCACGGGCTCGACCAGCAGCGCGCAAAACAACTTCAACGGGTGCAACGGCGGCGCCTCGAAAGATGTCGTCTACGCCATCACCGTGGCCGAGTCGGGCTACCTCGACCTCGCGCTCAAGACCAGCTACGGCGGCTCGATCTCGGTGCAGGCGACCTGCGGAAACGCCAACTCTGAGATCGTGTGCTCGAGCGGTTACTTCGGCGGAACACAGTCAGTCGGGCTCGCGGTCTCGGCGGGTACCACGTACTACGTCGTCGTCGACGGAGGTGGGATCACCGACCAGTCTGGAAATTACACGCTCGATGCGTATCTCTCGACCTTCAGCCCGTCGTGCACGATCACCGATCTAGACCCAGGCGGAATGGCGAACAACAACTCGCCCGGTGCAGCACAAGCCGCCCCATCGTCGTGTACTGCGGTCGTCGTGAAAAACGGCGCCATCTACAACGACGGCGACAAGGACGACTGGTACCGCTTCACCGCCAGCGCGGGCACCACGGTGAAAGTCACCGCGGCCTACGTCACGAACGGGCTGATCACATGCGCACCACAGGGTGGTAACAACGTCGTCATCGCCCTGTATAACGGCTCGCAGACGACCACTCCGAACGCGATTGACTGCGCGTTCAACGACGGCTCGCTCGCGTGCGCTGCGGGCAATAACGATTGCCCTTCACTCAGTTACGACGTGAACAACACGGGCGAATATCTCGTTCATGTCTTCGATCGCTATAAGAACGGTGACGACCCATCTTGGACTCTCTTCATCACGACCCAGTGAGCGATTGCCAAAACGGCCGCACGATTTCGTCGCCCCTTCGCGTCGAGATCGTGTGACCGTCGGTTTGCCAGATCACCGCCCCTCCACGATCGGTACGGAAGAACGGGATCTTCATTCGCGTCATCGTCGCGATCGTCTTTGGTGGGGGTGCCCAAAGCAATTTCGTACGCCACGACATGACGCAGCGCTGGTTTTACCGTGTCGAGAAACGCTGGCGTGGACGTTCGACCGCTGCCGTGGCCAACCTTCCAGCAGGTCGGCGTGACTTCTCTCGAAGTGATTCGATGAAGCTCGCCCTCTTCTTGAGCCTCAGCATCACCGACCAAGAGCACCGTGGCGCTCGCCGTAGGAGATCGAACCACGACGGAGTTATCGTTCGCGTGGCCCAGCGGGTGAAACGACGGGCAGGGTGCCAGCACCTCGACCGTTGCGCCGCCGAAGTCTCTTGGCTTTCCGCACAGCTCTGTCGGCCTTCAGACCACCTGTCGAGCTCGCAGACGTTCGATCATCTTGGCGTACACGGGGCCTGCGCCTTCTTCCTCGCCTTGACCCGAATCCACAGCTCACCGACCTCGAGCTGCGGAAGCGCGCTTGCCAACCGAGGAAATGATCGGGATGTGGATACAGGACAACACCGCGATGTCGACGCGAGCTCGTCGTCGTCCGCGCATCACAGGCAAGATCACCGGGGTGGATCCTGAGATCCAGCGAAGCCGCCTCCATCGGCGAGCATCACCTGACCATCTGGAAAGTCGATCAGCGCGGAGTCTCCTGCCCCACGTCGAGGTGGGTGACGCGCAAGACACCACGAGGTGTTCCTTCGTGAATCGAGAACGCTTCGCTAAGCACGAACGCGGTGATGGCGATGGCTGCAACCCAGCGACGTCGTGAGGCCCACACGAGCCACGCCACGAGGTAAAGCGCGAGCACGACAGCATGCATCTCGGTCACCGGGCACCTGCAGCACGGACCAAGCAGAAGCCGAAGAAGCGCGAAACGATCCACGCGAGCAGATCGACACCACCCGAGCCAGCCAATGCCACCCGCGTTCGAGCGGTGGAGCTGCCGAGAGCGACATGAGACAGACACAGCGGCAGCGCAGCAACCTCTCCGCCAACGGGCACCGCCACGGAGTTGGCGACGATCCCCCCACGGTGAGCGCGATGGCGACAGAGCGGTCAGCACAGGGGCAAGCGGAACTTGCTCCGAGCAGGAGCCCCGAGTATCACCAAGTCGGTCCGACAGCGCGGGCAACCATCGTTCGAGCCGCGCTTCGATCGGTCGTGAAATCCCCATCAAACCGGCGGTCGCAGCGATCGAAAGCAGAAGCGACGCATCGTAGGCCGCGAGCGGATCAGCAGCCCCAACACGAGCATCGACGCACCGAGCGCGCATTGACACATAGAACGACCGAGACAACGGTGGCTCCGAGCGAGACGGCGAGCATCACTGCGGCGACGGGCAGGCCGCTTCCGCCGAGAAATCCAGCATAAACAAAACGCGACGACGACACCGGCGCACGCGGCGAGACCGCCCACGTCGCGGGTCGAGGCCAACGACGCAACGTGCGACAACGCGCGTCGAACGAAGGTCACGAGACCGGCCACGACGAGAATCAAGTGCGTGCCCGAGACAGCGAGCAAATGGGACAACCCGCTCCGTCGAAAGGCTTCGTCGTCCTCTTCGTCGAGATCGGTTTCTCCGATGACGAGAGCACGGGCGAGCGGGGCCGCTTCGGGCGAATACGTCGCGTCGATGCGATCGCGTACATAGGCACGGGTCGATCCATCCACGCTGCCGGGTGTTGGGCAGGTTGCTTCATATCAGCCACGACGACCGAGCCGGTGACGACCACTGCGTTGCGAGAGCCGCAGCAGCAGGTCGAGGGTCGTTAGTGTCTGGGTTGAGAAAGCTGCGTGGGGGCGATGGTCACGACGACATCGAGCGTGTCTCCCTGGCGAGATCGGCTGGCCCTCCGTAGAGGCGAGCGCGCATCGGGATCGGAATCGGCCGGTTCTCACCACGATCGAACGCAGCGAGGCATCCCATCGAAGGGCATCTTTCTTGCGCGTTGGCGACGAAGAGAACCTCAGCGATGGCCTCACAACGCGCAGGCGAGCGCATCGCGGCGCGCTCTCGCTCGACGTTGGCGAATCGAGAGCGAGGGCTGCACGCACCACCGAAAACAAAGCGAAGGCGCACAGAACGAGCCAAGCGCCGCGAAGAGCTTGTTCGAACCCGCTCGTAAGCAACACAACAGCAACCGCGATGGGCGCACTGACAGAACGCTGAGCGATCAGAAGAGCGGCGCCAAGCCAGACCGACACATCGAGCATGGGCGAGCGCACAGCACGATCGACACCAAGCGAATCAAATTAATTCCGTAGATTTTAGCCAGTCGACGCGATCTGTACCTGGCGAGAAACTGGCGACAGCCTGGCGAGGGTGGCGACCCGCCAGCGACAACGCAGCGTGAAGGCCGCGGTTCACAACCCACACCTCGCGCAACTCGAAACCTTGGGCGGGCTGGGTCGCGGTAAGCAAATCCTAACGCTCGTTAGGCTTGACACGTCCGCATCGCGACGCTATACCCTCAAAGCCGAGGGTTCTCGGATAGCGAAGTCGTCGAGCGGCGAGCGAGCAAGCACATGGCGAAAGACCACAAAAAAGCAGCCAGGGAAACGGCAACGGAAACGGCAATAGCCCCCAACCGGTTGCGGTGAGCGCGCGATCGCGTGGCGATCGCGTGGCGGGGTGCGAACGCCTTTCCAGAAACAGGGGACAGGCTTCCTGTTTATGACCACGGCGGATCTGGCCACCACCGTGGTGAGCGAGATGATCCAGCGTTCGAAGTCGACCCGAACGAGATCACTATTAATATGCAGGCAGGTCGTTCCGACGCTCGATTGGCTCAATATCGCCCGCGGGGTGGTGTGCGAGCGGGGCTGCCCGAAGTCGATCGAGGCGTATTCGGTGTCGCGGGCGTGTGCGACGAGCATCCGAGCGATGACCAGCGCGACCGAGGCGATCTTGGCGGGCCAGCACGACGTGGCCATCGTGGAGCCGACAGCATGAGCGACGTGCCACCCGGGCGTGTCGCGCCGACTACGAGATGCGCTCCTCGAGGCACAAGAAGGGCAGACCCGCTCGACAAGGTGAAGGCGTTTACCAAGCTGGCCGCCAAAGACCTCGTCCCGCCGGTTCCTGGGTTCTCTCGCGAGCCGACCACGGGTCAACAGACCGTTGAGGCAGCCAGGAAAATGGCCAAAGGCCGCCTCGCGCGAATGGCGGGACCGCATTGCTCGCGAAAGCCACACCCACGCCGCAGCAGCCGGGCAGACGGCCGGTACGCCGAAGAGGTGATGCACGTGATTGCACCGCCGTATGCAGGGGCTGTCAGCGAGGACAACATCGTACGAAAAGACTCGACGCTCGACTCGTACGCCAAGCTAAAGCCTGCGTTCGACCGAAAATTCGGCACCATCACCGCGGGCAACGCGTCGCCCCTGACCGACGGCGCAAGCGCGCTGTTGTTGATGCGCGAATCCAAGGCCCAAGGCGCTGGGGCTCACCCCTCTTGGATACGTGAAATCGTGGTCAACGCCGCGGTTGACCCATCCTGGCAGCTCTTGATGGGCCCGGTGCTCGCTGCACCGAAAGCGTTGGACCGCGCCAAGCTGAAGCTGTCGGATATGGACTTGGTCGACATGCACGAGGCGTTTGCAGCCCAAATTGCCTCGAACCTGCAAGCGCTTGGAAGCAAGAAATTCGCCGAGGAACGCCTTGGCCGAAGTGAAGCGGTGGGAGAGGTCGACCCCGAGAAATTCAACGTCAAGGGAGGCTCGATCGCACTCGGACACCCCTTCGCTGCAACGGGCGGCCGAATGGTGCTGTCGACGTTGCGAGAGCTGAAGCGTCGAGGTGGACAACACGCGCTTCTGACCTTGTGTGCTGCAGGTGGCCTCGGTGCTGCCGTTGTTCTGGAGGCTGCACGATGACCGACACCAACGTGGCTGTGCCTGTGACCCGCGACCCGAAACAACGGGCGGCCAAAAGCGGAAGAAGTCGACCTTCCAGGCACCACCTTGGTGACCCTTGAAGTGCTCGACAACGGCGTGGCTCTACTCACCTATGATGTACCCGGCGAGAGCGCCAACTACGCTTCAAGAAACAACTGCCGACGACCTCGAAAAGGCATTGCTTGCCATCGAGACCGACGGAGCAAATCAGGCCGCAGTATTTGTGTGTCTGGCAAGAGCGATTCATTCATCGCTGGCGCCAACATCGAGATGCTGAAAAACCGCGGGCGAGGCCGAGCAGTTGGCAATCGAGCCATCAAGGTTTTGATCGTTCTATCAAGCTGAAAAAACAGTCGTGGCGCATTCACGGGCTGCGTATGGGCGGGTTTCGAGCTTGCGCTTGCCTGCCATGCGCGCGTTGCGAAGTGACCATGAAAAAACCGTGATGGCCTTGCCCGAGGTGCAGCAGGTTGTTGCCAGGTGCGAACGGATTGCAGCGGGTTGCGGCGATCGTAGGAGTCCCCGATGCGCTCGATATTGGGCTCACGGGGCGAAATCTTCGCGCAAAAGCCAGACGATGGGCTTGGTGATGAAACTTCGCGGCTCATTGCGCGGGGTAGCGATCGATTTGGCTACTTGCGTCAGGCAGGGCCACGACGAACACCGAAGGGGTTGTTCGAAGGGGCTCAGCAAAAAGCGCTCGCAACCTTGGCGCTCGAGAAAAACCCGCTTGGGCGAAATTTCGTGTTCAGCAAGGCTCGTGAGCTGAGCAAGAAATCGCAGGTCACTACCCCGCCGTCGATCGCATCATCGACGTGCTCGATCTCCACTGAAGATGAAGCCTCGCGAGAGGTCGATAAGGCGTTTGGCGAGCTCGTGAGTGACGAGGTTTCATCACTGACTGCAGGTTTCTTTGCCACCACGGCAATGAAAAAGGCAACGTCGAGGACAGCTCTATCGAAAGCGCGCGAGGTGAAAAAAGTCGCGATGCTCGGGGCAGGCTTGATGGGCGCCGGCATCTCTACGTCACGATTCAGGCGAAGAAGCGGGTATTCCGGTGCGTCTGAAGGATCGAGACGACGACGGGCTCGCTCGTGGAATCAAATACGTGTCGGACATTTACGGCGAGCGAGTGAAAAAGCGCCAGATGACGCCGATGGAGAAATCCCAGAAGCTGGCGTTGCTGACGGGCACCACGGGTTATTCTGGGCTTGCGAGCAACGACGTGGTGATCGAGGCAGTCTTCGAAGATCTCTCGCTGAAACACAAGGTATTGGCCGACGTCGAGGCTGCTTGTGGGCCCGAGACAATCTTTGCATCCAATACGTCGTCGATCCCGATTTCGAAGATTGCCGCGGCAGCCAAGCGACCCGAGCTGGTTGTGGGCATGCACTATTTTAGCCCAGTGCATAAAATGCCGTTGCTCGAGGTAATTCGAACCGAGAAGACCGCGCCTTGGGTTGTCGCCACAGCGGTCGCTCTCGGTAAAAAGCAGGGCAAAACGGTCATCGTGGTCAATGACGGCGTAGGTTTCTACACCAGTCGAATCCTCGGGCCATTGATGAACGAGGCCGCCTATTTGCTCGCAGATGGCGTGCCGATTGACGAGATCGATCGAGCGATGACTCGCTGGGGTTGGCCTGTTGGCCCGATGGCATTGCTCGACGAGGTGGGCATCGACGTCGCCGCCCACGTCGGGCCCATCATGGTCGAAGCGTTCGGCGAACGTTTGGCGCCCCCTGGCACCATCACCAAGCTCACGGAGGACGGTCGAAAAGGCCGTAAAAACGAGCGCGGGATGTACCTCTACGGCGACACCGCGAAAAAGGCGCAGAAGAAATCTCTTCTTGGCAAAAAGCCGTCGAGCAAGATCATCGACACGAGTATTTACTCGTTGCTGGGGTTCACCCCTCAACCGGGTAAAGTATCTGCCGAAGAAATCCAGATGCGTTGCTCGTTGCAGTTCGTGAACGAGGCGCTGCACTGCTTCGGTGAAGGCATTGTCCGCTCACCGCGAGATGGAGACATCGGAGCGATTTTCGGGCTGGGTTTCCCGCCGTTCCGAGGAGGGCCATTCAGGTACGTCGACACCGTTGGTGCGGCCGAGGTACTGAAACGAATTCGCGCCTACGAAGAGACGCTCGGCAAACGCTGGACACCAGCACCGGCGCTCGTTGAGTACGCCAAGAGCGGCAAAAAGTTTTACGGCTGATTGTTAGCCAATCGCCCGCTCGAACGAAGCTGCATAACCCCTCGCCATGCGAGCTCGATCAAAGTCTTTGGCGCGATCGAGCCCCATGGCGATGTGCTTTTTTCGTAGCTCGACATCAGACATCAAACGCTCGATCAGAAGCGCCGATCGTTGAGCGTCATCTGGTGCTACGTGTAGCGCTGCACTTGCGGTGATGGCGTCGGTGCCGCTGTCGAGTGCCACGATCACAGGGCAACCGCTTGCCATGGCCTCGACCGCCGGCAGCCCAAACCCCTCTAGCCTCGACAGAAACAAGAGTGCAACGGCATTTCGATAGAGCGTCAGGAGCTGCTCATCGGGCACGAAACCCAAGAAACGAACCGCATGGTGCACCCCTGCAACCCGAGCACGCCGCTCGATTTCAATGCGAACCTCTGGAGCGAGCTTGCCCGCCCACACGAGCTCGACGTCGGCAGAGCGACGCACCTCGGCCAGAGCGCCAAACATACCGCTGATATTTTTTCGATAGTCGGCATCGCCCACATACAACACATAGGGTCGCCCAGAAGCGGGCGATGCAACTAGGTCTCCGAGTTGAGCGGGCACCCACTGGGAGAGATCAATGCCAGATAGAACCACATCGATCTTTTTATCTGGGATACCGAGCTCAGACATCAGAGCTTCTCGAGTCTTGTCTGAGACACAAATAATCCGTTCAGCGCACCTCCATCGACGTTGCTCACGACGCCGATACACAAGCGTTCCTGGCTGGTGAAACAGATACCCATCGGGTTTGGACACTGAAAACCCCAAATAATACCGAGGGAATGCAAGACGAATGAGATCGTGGCACGTGGCAGTAAATCGACAGGGCAAAAGCGGAACACCTATCAACTCGGGCAAATGAATCAAGACTGCCGAGGTGGAGTGAACCGCCCGAGCGAGACCCAATCGTCGCGCCCAATGGCTCGCGGGGCCAAGGTTCGAGCCTCGTGAACATAGAGTTTGCGCAGCGCGAGCCAGGTCATCATCCACACTCGCCTTCCCGCACAAAGAGAGAGAGGTGAGTGCGACGATATCGAGGGTTCTGCACCATTGCTCACGAGCTGCCTCTAGCCCAACGAGCAAGTCGTACGTCAATCGCCCGATGCCCCGTGTTCTGCTCGGTGTAGACAGCGGGGTAGCGTCGATCAGCACGCGGGGTAGAGGCATCGAGTGTCACCCTCGAAGCGCTCGATGATACGAATCGGCGGTCGCTAGCGCCGTGTTTTTCCATGAGAATTGGGCCGCGCGCGCAAGCCCTCTCGCTCGAAGATCGGCCTGAAGCGATGATTCCGTCGCCAGCTTGCGGATGGCCGAAGCCGTTGCGTCAATATTTCGCGGCGGGATCAACAATCCTGCGTCCGCCACGGTTTCTCTCATCGAGGTCAAACCCGTCGTGATGACTGGACACCCACAAGCCATGGCCTCGATAGGGACGTTTCCAAAACCTTCATACGTCGAGCAAAACACAAAGCCCAATGCTCCCCACACGATCGCGGGCAGGTGCTCCTCGGGCACGAACCCAAGTGTACGGATCGAGGGCGGGTTGCCGGCCGCATTCAACGCGGCGTCGATCCGGCGTTGATCACTATCTCGCATTTTTCCGATCAATACGAGTGACAAGCCATCGACCTTGGCCCGAGCAAAAGAGGCTAATCAACACATCGACGTTCTTGCGAGGATCGGCGGCCCCCATAGAACATATATTTTCCTCTGGTGATCTGATATTGTTCGAAATTATGTTCGGCAGCGATCGCGTCAGCCCCAGAAAAACATCGGTATCGTTCAGGTCGACACCGGGAAGAGAACGACGATTTAGAGGCAGGCACGCCACAAAGGCGCATGAGATCGTCTGCGGTATGTCGCGATATTGCCTGAACGCGACTCGCCAGTGAAACCGTAGCGCCTCGACCCGCCCAGGCCGTCGATAGGCCCAACGGCAGGCATGTAGTCTTGGTGCGGGACCAATCGAGATCAAGCAAGTGACCACCGCGGAACACAGAACCACGGGGGCTGCCATATGGTAGGTCGCATGAAACAGCCGAGGGCGAGCTTTCTCAACGTCTGGGGCAAGGTCTTCACCTTCGGCGATTGAGCCGCGCTAGCTCTCCGTCGGCATCGTGGGCCCGAAGAACACCCCTGGGTAATGACGGGCTGCCGGGCCGTTTCCGTCGAGACCCACGAGACCACGAATGGTGAGGCCATGTTTTTTTCACTCGTCGAAAGTGCATCGAGAGCGAGAGCGAGCTCGCGAACATAGCGCCCCGTGCCGGTCGAGCGACTCGAGGTATCGAGTGGAGTCAAATCCACCAATACATCAACGTCACTCACGGATAAGCTCCATCAGTGCCGAGCAAACTCGTTCTACGTCGGCTTCGATCAGATGGCAGCCGCTGGGCAAATTCACCCCTGAAACCGAAAGCTCGCTCGCACTAGGGCAGCCGCTCTCGCCATCGGCAGCGACGGCACGGTAGCCGCACAAGTGTGGCATCTGGCTCATCGGAACAAAGAACGGTCGTGACTCGACCCCACGCGAGGCAAGGCGAGCCATGACATGAGCGCGATCGATGTGTGTTGTCAGGACAACACTCGACATCCAATAGGCACTGTCAGGCGAGCTTGGGTTGAGCTGGATCGACAAATGACCCAATCGTTCTCGATACCACCCGTGGACACGACGCTTGGCCTCGAGAAACTCATCAATTTGCTCGAGCTGCGCCAAACCAAGCGCGGCCTGCAGATTGGTCATTCGGTAGTTGAATGCGAGCTCGGTATGAAAATATCGGCGTTTGGGGTCAAGCCCATGTGCATGCAGCGAACGAAGGCGAGCGGCCAGGGCATCGTCGTTGGTCACCACCATTCCACCTTCGCCTGTGGTGATGAGCTTGTTTCCGAAGAATGAAAAACAACCGGCCTTGCTCATCCCGCCGACACGTCGCCCTTGCCAGGTGGCCCCCAACCCTTGGGCGGCATCTTCGATCACAAACGCATCGGCTCGTCGCGCAATCGCTTCGATCGCCGTCATATCGCAGGGCTGCCCGTAGAGGTGAACCGGCAATATCGCCTTGGTTCGCTGAGAAAGTGCCTTCTCGACTGCCGCTGGCGACACGCACCACGTCGCGCGATCCACGTCGACGAACACAGGCGTTGCACCTGTCATCAATACCGCATGGGCCGTGGCAACGAACGTCAAATCAGGGACAATCACCTCATCACCTGGCCCAACACCAAGCGCGTGTAGCGCCAGGTGCAGAGCCACGGTGCCGTTCGAAACAGCAACGGCATGCCGAACGCCAATATAGCTGGCAAATCGTCGCTCGAACGCCTCGACGTAGGGCCCAGTGCTCGACACCCAACCGGATTGCAAAGCCTCGAGCACATTGTGTTGCTCGCGCTCTCCAATCGTCGGTGACGCTACGGGAAGAGGAGGAAGTGTCGTCATGGATGACTGCTCCGGACGGCCTCGACTCGCACGCATTCACGCGAACAGCACCCCTATGAACGACGATTAATGCAAAACCCGCCACGCTAATGCGGCTTTCGCGAAAAGACAATTCGTACAACTATTCAACGACGTATTTTCGCGGCAAGAAACTCCCAATGTTTCTCACAGGTCACAGAAATCCAAGAACGAAGCACGGGCCGCCCTGATTTTTCGGTATTCCGCTGCCCGAATGAGGGCGACCTCACCGAGAGCTAATCAAAAGCCTATTTTAGTGCGCCGAGCCCCCTCACCCGACCCGACGCGGCACAAGCAACACTCGTTCAAAGACCGAGGTGGCAAACAGTTTGGGGCGTTGAGTACACTCCGGTTTGACTCAACCCAAGTTGCCCTGACCAGTTGGCCCCCCAGCACCAGATTTCGTTTCCGGAAGCGCTCGACAGAAGTGCGCACATATGGGTGTACGAGCCGGATACATCGAGGATGGTATGTGTGCCGAGATCGGGAAGACCCACGACTGACACGACTTGGTGCACTCCGGAAGAGAGGGGTGTGCTCGGATTCCCGAGCTGGCCTGCGTCGTTCGGGCCCCAACACACGAGCGAGCTCGAACCCCATGCGCAGCTATTCTCGGCAAAACAGCGAAGATGAGCCCCCGAACCAAGCTGTGTCACGAAGGCTGGTGTTGCACTCGATTGGCCAGGGCTATTTGCGGCCGGATCACTTTGAAGGGTCGAGTTTGCCCCCCAACAATAGACCTTCCCCGATTGGGTCACCGCACACGAGTGGAATCGCCCCGAGCAGGCTTCTGTCGGCGTTTCACCCACGCCAAGGGTGACTTCATTCGGCGTAGGCGATGAGGTTCCCAGAGCTTGTCCAGCTTCTCCGAAGATGCTCGAGCCCCAGCATTTTACTTTTTGCGCCTCGATATAACACGCGTGCTCGTCGATAACCCCAGTGCCGTCGTCGAGCCCGACGCTGAACGAGCTGGTTGAAAGACCTGTTTGAATCGCGGTGGCCTGTAGTGTCGGAGTCTGCGCCGTCGAGAGGTTGGTCAACGAAGTCGCATATAGGATCACGTCCCCAGACGAAGACAGACCAACATCGCCGTTCCACCCTGGTGTCATCGACGAATACACGACGCCCGTTGCGCTCAGCAGACGATCTGATGTGCTGACCACACCACCTTCGAGCATCGCTTGGGTTGAAGCGCCAAATAGGTAGGCACGATCCATTTTTACTGCCAACGAGACTTTCGAGCTTGGATCGACCGCGAGTGACGGGAAGGGTTGAGGAGAGTGTATCGAAAGCCCTCCAAAAAACGCTGAGGTTGCCCCCCATGCCCACACGCTACCATCGCTCATCACAGCAGCCGTCGCCCCAACCGACGCAGAGATCGACACGGGGTTTAGGCCCTGGGTGTCTACTTTCACAGGGGCTCGACTCGCCTCAGCCATGCCGTTGCCAAGGGTGCCATAGCTATTGCTGCCCCAGCATCGAGCCGTGCCGTCGACCAACGAGGCACAATAAATATTGCCGAGATACGTTGTGAGGCGATTTTTTCCGGTAGAAATCTCGTTCACCTGAGCAGGCAAAACGACGGTGCTCACGGTTCCGATCGACGATTCGAATAGGGATGCACAACGGACCGTTTTGCCATCGATCGAATCGAGACAACAGATGTCGTCGGCGATGGCCAGCTTTGAACAAGCCCCCAATGAGGGCAGTGCTGTCGAAGAGCTCCACGTCCCGTCAGTCCAGCTTCGCGAGGTCACAAATACATTGTGATTCGCGTCTGTGTACACGAGCGAGTTTGCGTTTTGACCGCCCCACGCGATGTACGTTGCATTCGTCAGCCCTGCATCATCGAAGATCGTCGTGGTGGGTTGGTCTCCCCAACAGGTGACCTTTCCTGCCGACGAAAGCGAGCAGATTGAATACGAGGTCGATACCAGTTGTATCGAATCTGCAGCCCCAGAAATCAGCTCTGGGTGAGCATGTGCACCGGACACCGAGTCTGGTGTTGTTCCCATTTGTCCTCGAGAATTCGTCCCCCAACAATAGACATTATTTCCAGTGGTCTGAAGTCGTGCGCAGGTGTGCTCGTCCCCAGCCACCACTTGAGCAACCGAGCTCGACAATGGCACGGTTACGATGCCGTTTGCATCGGTTGGGCCGTCACTCAGGACACCGTTGTAATTCTGACCCCAACAGTGAAGCGACCCGTCTTGGTTGATGACACACGTTTGATTCACCGCGATGGCCACCGATTGAACAGCCGCCCCGGCTTCAGGGATCTCCGTGGCAATCGCCCGAAAACGTGGCGCCAGGTCGTCGTTCCCCAGAAAATTCGACTGTCCGCCAAAACCCCAACAATAGGCCTTATCCGAAGCGACGGCACAGACGCGACCATCGCCCACAGAAATCGAGCCAGTCGCCCCAATAGAAGGGATTTCACAGCCTTCGGGAACCACCGCACTGCCGCCTGTTCCTGCTGTTCCCCCAGTACCACCCACTCCACCTGTTCCGGCTGTTCCCGCTGTTCCGCTGCTTCCACTGGAACCACTCGAGCCACTCGAGCCACTCGACCCACTCGAGCCGCCTGTTCCCGATGCTCCGCCTGTGCCCGCCGCGCCGGCCGTGCCGCCTGTGGCAGCGGAACCACCTGTTCCGGCCGTTCCACCTGTTCCACGGTCCCACTCGTCCACTACCCCCGCAGAACCGCCGGTGTTGTTGCCAATCGCGTCGTCGTTCGAGGTGAAATCAGGAAGCGTATTTGGGTCGACCGTATCTGAAACGCATGTGCCACCAATACACGTTTCATCAGGAGAATCGCAGGTCACGTCAACACATGCAGCCTGCAGCGGCATGCGGAGCAACTTGGTCTTTTCGCGAACAAAGCCCAAGCGAGCCTGGCGAGACACGCGCACTTTTCCGCTCGAATCGCGCCCCTCTACCCGGTAGAGCACGGTCTCAGCGTCATCGGATTCTCCTCGCTTTTGAAATGTAAGCGTCGCCGGTAGCTTTGCATCACCAGGCACTTGATACGATTGTTCAAACGCCACGGTAGAGCCACGAAACGCGTGTATCTCGAGTGATTGAGTCACACTCGCAGCACGAGGCTCTGTGACAATCGCCATCACCACGGCAGTAGCGGGGCGATCTGCGCACGAGGTCAGCCCAGCCAAGGCTATCCACCCGCGCCGCGCCCAAGCGGCACGAGCCAAAACCAACGCTACCCGTTTCATTCGTGAGACCTATCTCGCCTCACCGACTCGGGCAAGCCGCTCTACCCTGCGTATTTTTATACCCCAGAGCAAGTGGCAATATTCGCCAAAAATCTAATGGTCGCTCAGGAGGCGCGTCGCCCACGTACGAAAAATTGCCTGCTGCGGACGCTTTCCACATGCCCGATTCGGTCATGATCAGAATATCCGTCTTGTAGGTTTTCGAGGTGTACACATAGGTTTCAACAGGCAACGGTGAGACAATATGAGTGACGAAAAGACCTGCCGATTGCGCGTCTTTCGGCAAATCCCTCCCAGGAAACATACGCAAAATAGAACGCGACAACGGTGTTACCTGAAGCACTTTGCCTTCGGAGGAAATATGCATTCGGGTGTGTC
The DNA here is from genome assembly GCA_046351315.1 of Polyangiaceae bacterium. Taxonomy (GTDB): domain Bacteria; phylum Myxococcota_A; class Polyangia; order Polyangiales; family Polyangiaceae; genus JAXLYQ01. The sequence continues at coordinate 58,639 of JAXLYQ010000015.1, read as the reverse complement.
CACCAATAATTACCTCGCCCTGACGTTTGCTCGCGGCGAGCATATAGACGAGCCACCCCTCTTTACCCATGACTGAGCCAGGCAATACGACGGTATTGTAGGCATCTGTCATTTGCGGAAACTTGGTCACCTGGGCGACCTCTCGAGCCCGAACGGCCTCGAGCATGGTTGGGCTCAGCGGCAATGCCCCGTCCTCGAGCCGCCCCTGGCTCTCGGTTTGACCAGGAAACACCACACGAACCACCGAAGCAGGCGTGTCGTCTGGAGAGTAGAAATGGACGATCGCCCCCTGGCCTTTTTCTTCGATAATCCAGCCAGCTATTTTTCCTCGAACGAGCTTGCCCGCATCCGCGGCGAGATCTGTGGCAATCCAGGCCCATTTGTCGTGCTGCACTATTTTTTGCCCCACCATTTGAACACGCGCGATTTCCGCAGCGTATTTTTCTGGAATTGGCTTGGTTTCACCTGCGCTCGACCCACTCGACGACGTCGAGGATGCGCTTGTTCGGGCTGGAGCTCTCGCAGTGGAGGGCGTGCCGTCCGACGATGGTGTTGCACAACCCATCATAAAAAGTGTCGAAACAATAACGGAGAGGGCGGTTCTTGACATAGAGCCACCCTACCCTTGCCCGCGACTCACTCAAGGAACTTTCACACGCTACGTCGCAGAATCGGATACGAGTCCATCCCTTCGACACAGACAAAGCCCGCGGCATCGAACGCAGCGCGTGGCCCGGTAAATATCTCTTCATCGGGTACAGGGGGCGCCGCGGGAACACGCGGCATCGCCTCGATCGAATGGCCTCCCCACCGACGAACCGCAACAACGGCAGCTTCAACCAGATGATGCGCGATACGCTGGTGACGATAGGCAGGGTCAACCAGCGCACACCCGACGGTGAAGACACCTTCGCGCTCGCCCTGAAGCGTAGGTAGAGACCGATAGTATCGTTGCTCGACCATCTTTTTGAGCGACCTTGCGGGCGCAACTTTCAGCCAGCCCACCACGAGGTTCTGATGCTCAGTGTCGACGGCGACCAAGCCTCGCGCTTCATCACTCTGCTGACGAGCGGCTTCGACAAACTCGGTTCGGTTGACCTCACGATCGAACGCACAACGGGCCTGCCAGTCGTTCTTGTCGCCCGAGAAATGCCAATACCGGCAGAAACAAACGCTCCCAGTGCGTTCGAACAACTCGACAAGACCGTCGAGTAGCTCAGGGCTTTCAAAAAGTTCCTTGGCAACGAACCGACTCATGTCGCCGGCACCTGTGATTCCACCGCGCTTGCCACGGTAAGGATGCGCCCTTCTGCCAGCGCAGGGCCGATGAGCTGAAGCCCCACGGGCAGCGACGGGCGCGTGCTCGACGCGCTGGTTGGAGACACCGGCACCGAGACCGCCGGAACACCTGCGAGGCTCGCCGGCAGGGTGAACACGTCGTTCAAATACATCGTCAACGGGTCGTCGACCTGCTCACCGAGCTTGAACGCCGGCGTGGGTGCCGTGGGTGTCGCGATCACGTCTACCTTCGTGAACGCGGCTTCGAAATCTCGTCGCATCAACGTGCGAACACGCTGCGCACGTAGGTAATACGCATCGTAGTAGCCCGCCGACAGAACATACGTTCCCAGCAAGATCCGGCGCTTTACCTCACGGCCAAAACCGGCAGCTCGCGTGAGCTCGTACATGTCGCGAAGATCGGCGCGAGGTGGCTCAATACGAAGCCCGTAACGAGCTCCATCGAAGCGCGCGAGATTCGACGACGCCTCGGCGGTTGCGAGGATGTAATAGGTCGCGATCGCGAACTTCGTATGAGGCAACGAGATGGGAACGAGCTCAGCGCCCGCTGACTCGAGACGCCCCAACGCTGCGCGTACATTCGCCTCAACCTCAGCGTCGATTCCGGAGGTGAAATACTCCTCGGGCACGCCAATTTTCAGACCCTTCACGTCTCGCCCGCAGAACGCTTCGTACGGGTCGACTGGCGCATCGATCGAGGTCGAGTCGAGCGGATCTTTTCCCGCGATGACCTCGAGAATACGAGCTGCGCCACGCACGTCGGAGGCAAAGGGGCCCACCTGATCGAGACTCGAGGCAAACGCGATGAGCCCGTAGCGAGAGACGCGACCGTAGGTGGGTTTGATGCCCACGGTGCCGGTGTACGCCGCGGGCTGACGGATCGACCCTCCGGTATCAGAGCCGAGTGAGCCCGGCGTGAGCCTGGCCGCAACCGTCACAGCACTGCCGCCGGATGATCCGCCAGGCGTTCGCGTTGGGTCGATGGGATTGCGAGCGGGGCCAAATGCACTGTTCTCGGTAGACGAGCCCATCGCAAACTCGTCCATGTTGCACTTGCCGGGCATCACAGCGCCTGCGGCCTTGAGCCGTGCAACCGTCGTGGCGTCGTAGACCGGGACGAATTTCTTGCCGTCGTGAACCAGGATTTTCGACGCGCACGTGGTCGCGACGTCGCGGGTGCACAGAGCGTCTTTGATTCCGATGGGCACACCCGCGAGCGGGCCAGGGTCTTCGTTGCGGGCTCGTTTGCCGTCAACGGCTCGCGCCTGGGCGATTGCCTCGTCAGCACAGACCGTGATGTACGCACCGAGATCAGCGCGAGCCTCGATGGCCTCGAGGCTCGAACGCGTGACTTCTTCCGCCGAGATTTCGCCAGCACGAACACGCGTAGCGATCTCGATTACCGACAGCTCATGAGGCTTCGTGGTCATCGTTGGCTCGCTTTCACTCATCCACGAATGCAGGCACCACGAAGCCTTCTTCGGTGTGTCGTGCTGCCTCGCGAAGGGCCTCGTCATGCGTCACGCGATCGGCTTCAGCCGTGGGCGCATCCTGTCGAAGCGGCAGTCGCTCGATCATCACTTGGGCCGTCGGCGGAACCTCACTCACGTCGAGCGAATCGAGCACATGCATGTAGGCGAGAATCTTCCCGAGCTCTTCGGTCATCTTCTCGATCTCGGCCTCGTCGAGTCGCAGGCGCGCAAGCATCGCGACGTGCTCGACGGTTGCTCGCGAGAGGGGGCTGTCACTCATGGCGGCCGTTCTCCAACGGTTCGCGTCACAAGGCAAGCTCAGGAGCAGCGAATCAGCTCGAAATCGACGCCTTTGACGCCATCTCGATGATGCGTTTGTGCTCGTCGATCGCGCTCAAAAACGCCTTGCGATGCTCGCTATGCGAGAGCGCGTTCACCCGTTTTTTAAGACGCGATTCGATGGTCTCGAGCGCATCACGCGCCTCGTCACGATCGCCCAACGCATTGAGCCCCTCGATCAGCGCGAGCCAGATGATCCCTTCGAACTCGTGATCGATGTTTTCATCGGACGAGGTGATATCCGAAGCGACCTCGACTGCGGCTTCGAAAGCTCGTCGCTTACATTGAACGAACGCAAAAGCAGCCGCGGCCCCCCATCGCATCGAGGGTTGATCCTCGGCGACCTCTCGCGCTTTCTTCGCAACTGACAACGCGAGATTCAAGTCGTCCTGAGAGCCACGCCACGCAAGGCAAATCGCCTCGTATTGAAGGGTGCCGCACAGAAGGCTTCGATTGCCGATCGTCTCGGCAACGTTGCGTGCAGCGCGTTGATCGGCAAGCGCCTGATCGAAGTGACCCAACCGAGCGAGCGACATACCGCGGTTGTGAAGCGAGAACCCTTCGAGCGGCGCCATACGAACGGATCGAGCATCGGCACATGCGCGATCCAAGATGGCGCGAGCCTTCTCGAACATACCGATGCAGTTGAGGGCATACGCGAGGTTCACACGACCACGCGTGGCGAGCGGAATATCCCCGACTGCATCAGCCCTCGAAATCATCTGCTCACAAGCTTCAGCCATCGTGAGCAAATCGCCCTGTACAGCCGCCACATAGAGCTCGGCATCGAGCCCACGTAGCTTGTCGACGTCGTGGGCACGCGAGCTCGACGTGAGAGAACGGGCTTCGTCGGCGCACGATCGCGCTTCGTCGAAGTGACCGAGCAACGCGAGCGCCCGCGTTTTCTCGGTGAGCAACATCACCTTCGTGCTGAGCGAGTAACCTTCGCGTGGCTCGGTCGCCAGGGCCACGCCAAGCGTCGCATTGCTCTCTTCGAGCTTGCCCTGTTCACGCAGTGCCCACCCAAGAATCCGAGCGGCATCCGCCCCCGCAGCGCTGCCAGGTTGAGCAAGCGACACCGCCGAGCGAGCCGCTTCGATCTGTCGTTCGTACTGACCCAGCCACCCTGCTGTCGCAGCGCGAATCACGAGCAACCCCGCTCGCGAAGCATCGCTGTTGGCAAAGCCAATCCCCTTCTCGGTCAGCGACATGGCCGACTCGAGATCGCCCGTTGCGAGCGCCGACTCTGCGGCTTTTTCGAGCAGCTTGGCAGCACGACCACGATCGCCGCCCGCCGCCACATGTCGAGCAAGCAACGCGTGATCTTCTTCACCTGCGCTCTCGAGCCAGGCCGCCGCCTTCGCGTGAAACGCAGGAGCATCCTCTTCGTGAATCGACGCGTACGCCACATCGCGCACGAGCACATTTCTGAACGTCCATTCCACTTGCCCGGCGAGCCGAGAAGGGTCCGACTGCATGATGACTTCTTCGGCAGCCAACCCTTCAAGCGCCTCAGCCGGGTCTTCTTCGATGAGCGAAGCAACGCCGTGAGTCCAGAAGCTGCGACCGAACACACTTGCAGCCCGGATCGCCTGTCGCAGGTTGGGCTTCAGTGAATCCAGACGAGCTTGAACGAGCGAGTGAATACTGACCGGGAGCGCCCCACCGCCTTCGGCGGCCAGGCGAATGAGCTCCTCCAGAAACAGCGCATTGCCCGCTGCCCGATCGACCATCTCGCGTCGACGAGCGGCATCGATCGAAGGCGCGCTAGCCAGGATCAATTTTTCGCTCGCCGCCATCGACAGCGGGGCGAGATCGAGTCGCGTCACGTTGCGCGTAGGCCAAATGACGTTTTTATCCGCAGGAAGGGCACGACCAAATGCCACCACCGTGAGCCGTAGATCCGTGGTGCCCAGCAACCAATCGATGAGATCCAGACTGACCGTGTCGATCCATTGAAGGTCGTCGACCACCAACACCAGTGGTGCAAGAGCCCCCTCAGCGCGCGCAAATTGCTCGACGGTCGATCGAATGCGCCGTTGCATCAGCGTCGGGCTTTGACGTGCGGCGTGAAGCGCTTCGTTGCTTTCTTCGGGCAGGTGAACACCAATCAGCTCACCCAAGAACTCGGTGATGTCCGGCGCTGACAAGCCAGCCTTTTGCCGGTCGGCCACGAAGCTCTTCAGCTTCGAGATTTGCATCGGCGCGGGCTCGCCGTCTTGTATCCCCACAACCCCACGAAGAGCACGACCCAAACAGCTAATTTTCGAGCCGCTGTTGGTCGGGTCACCGAAGCACGCCAAGAACGCTGGAGGGTCATCGCGACGACGAAACCTCGCGGTCATCTCGCGGCGCAAGCGGCTCTTTCCGATACCGGGGCCACCCAGCAAGATCGCAGCTCTCGACGCTCGTTCTTCGCAGGTTTCGCTGTGCAGAATATCGAGCAGCGCGAGCTCTTTCGCGTCCGACGGTCGGCGTTGGCTTCGCTCAGCAACGAACGCTCGAGCAGCGCCCGCATCTTCACTGAGCAACAACGCGCCGGCTTGATCTTCACGCAACACAAAGCGCCCACCGAGCAACGGCGTGGTGGCTGGGTCAACACGCACTGCACCGACCGCAGCACGATCAAGCTGCGCAGCGGCGCGTTCGAGCGCCTCGGAGGAAATACCGCGCGTGGCCCGAGTGGTCTGCCCCGACGCAATCGCCACACGAACCTCGGGCACTTGCGTGGCGAGCAAGAGAGCCGCTCGTGACGCGCGAATGAGCTCATCACCCGTCGAGTGACCCAGGCCAAACGCAAGAAGCATTCGGTGACCTTGCACTTGCTCGCGGTGGTCACCCTCACGCAACAGCGAAGCGAGACCCGTCTCGACCGATGTAGGAATCGGCTGCGACGAGAGCGAGGCAACCACCATCACCACCACACGTCGCTCGGTGGCCGCTTGCATCGCGCTCGATGAGCGGCTCGTGCCCGACGACGTGGGTGTCGACGGCACTTTGCGAACAACCGAATTCGAGCTCTCTTGGCCTGGTGGCGTTACCGGAACCGGCCCGATTCGAGCCAGCGCTCGAGCAAGCTCAGCAGCGTCCGCAAATCGATCTTCTGGTTTTCGCGCGACCGCCGTCGCAATCAGTTGATCGAGTGCTGGCGGCACATCGAATCGTATCGATGACGCTCGCGGGGGGTCTTCGAGCACGAGTTGACCGAGCAACGCGATGATGTGCTCCGTCGGGAACACCACACGACCCGTCACGAGTCGAAAGAGCACTGCCCCGAGGCCATACACATCCGAGCGAGGCGAGACCTCTCCACCGCGCGCTTGCTCGGGGGCCATGTATTGCGGCGTACCGATGATCGCCCCGGCTTCGGTCGAGAATCCATCGGGCTCGGGCAGCTTCACGACACCGAAGTCGATCAGCTTGACGGGCCAACCTTTGCCGGGGCACAGCCACAAATTGTCGAGCTTGAGGTCGCGATGGACGATCCCTCGAGCGTGTACCGCAGCCAGCGCAGCCGCCGCGCGACGCACGATCTCGACGGCGTCGGCCATTCCGATCGGCTCACGACGCAGGCGCGCTTGAAGATCCTCTCCTTCGAGCCACTCCATCGCAAGATAGGGCCGTCCATCCAACCACGTACCGTGATCGACGTACGTCACGACGTTCGGGTGACGAAGGTCGGCGAGCACAGAAATCTCACGCCGAAACCGCGCTTCGATGTCGGGCGCCGATCGAGGGCGCAAGAGCTTGAGCGCGACGATTTGCCCCGTGGTTGCGTCTTCTGCACGGAAGATCTCTCCCATCGCGCCGCCGGCCACACGAGCCAGCAGCGTGAATCGAGCGGAGGATTCGACCGCACCCATCTCGCGGATGTTACGGGAAAACCTAACGGAAACGCAATTTTATGGCCGGGTGCACCCGCCCTCTCGAGCATCATCCTCGGCGCGAAACGCGGCTCAATCAAAGCAAAAACCCCTCTCCGTGACGAAGAGGGGTTTCGTTGAACGACGGAGCAACAGCCTGGGTCAGACCGTGCCGTAGTTGCGCTTCTTCGCGTCGTGGTCGTCGAGAAGCTTCTCGATGCTCGCCACAGCGTTGTCGATCGACTCTTGAACCATCGCGAGCACGACGGCCGGAGACCCTTTGAGCGCCTCGTAGTAACGCTGACGCTCGGTGTGGTGGATGATCGCGGGTGGATACCCTGAGCGCATCAACAACACGTTCATCAACATGCGCGCGACCTTGCCGCTGTCTTCTGCGAACGGGAACACACGAAGCAAGTCGTAATGCGCGCGCGCTGCGATTCGAACACCGTTGCGCACCTTGCGCGTCTCGGGGTCGTTCAACCAGTCGATGACCGCACGCACCTTCCCGGGGATTTTATCTGGCGCCGCATACTCGTGGAAGTACAAGCGGTGCTGAGGGATATCCTTGCGGAACTTCACCGTTCGGAAGTCGGGCTCTTCTGGGTGCAGCTTCCAGTGGATCTGCTTGACCGTGTCGACAGTGATTGGGATGCGCTTTTTCTGGGCCAGATCGCGGCAGAAGTCGATCGCATCTCGGTTGCGGCGAATCTCATCGACGACCTGCTGCAAGCTCGAATCGGGCGGCAGTTGGGCCGTGGTGTCGATCGCAGCGCGAAGCTCTTCAGGAGAGTACGACGTACCTTCGAGCGCACTGTCGTGGAAGATCCACGACATGTCGAATCGGTCTCGGTACAAGCGTCGGAACTCTTCGGTCTGAGCCTCGAGTCGAACGACAACCTCAGCGATTCGCTCTTCGAGTGACTTCGGCGCAGGTGGCGGAGGCGGCGGCGGCGCTGGCGTCGTGATCGGACGCAGCTTGCCGAGCTTCGGCAGACGAGGCTCATCACGCGGGATCGCGCGGCGACCTTCTTCACCCGAACGGCTACGCGGCTCATCGTCTTCACGCGGACGTAGCGGCCGAGCAGGCTCGTCGTCGTCACGAACGTTCTTGCCCTTGCGAAGAGGAGGAACCGTCGACGCAGGAGGTTGCTCCTCGCCGTTCTTGCTCGACTTCGAAGACTTCTCGGCTTTCGAAATTTTCGCAGGAGGCGCCTCTTTCAGGCCCTTTGCTGGCTTGGATGCCTTCGCCGCTTTCGCTGGCTTCTCACTCTTCGGAGCAGGCTCGGCCTCAGGCTGGGCTTCTCGCTTGGGGGCCTTGGCCGGTTTCTCTTCTTTCGAAGGAGCGGGCTTCAGTGCCTTGGGCGGCTGGCTTGGACGCTCTTGCTCGGCTTGTTTGGCCGGCTTTGCGTTCTTCGAAGACTTGGGCGCGGGCTCGGGCTTTACCTGCTTCGCGGGCTTCGCGATCTTGGCTTCCTTGGCCGGCGTTACGGCTTTGGCAACCTTCGCAGGTTTGACCAGCTTGGCAGGCTTCGGGGCCTTGCTTGCCTTGGTCGGCTTGACGGCCTTGCTCGCCTTCTTCGCGCTGGGTTTCAGCGCCTTTGCAGGCTTGCTCGCTTTGGCTGACTTGACCGACTTGACCGACTTGCTCGCCTTCGAAGCCTTGGTTGGCTTCGTCACCTTGCTCGCTTTGCTGAGCTTGGTCGACTTGGTCGGCTTGGCGGCTTTGCTCGGTTTCGAAGATTTCGACGCCTTGCTCGCCTTCGTTGACTTCAGCGGCTTCGATATCTTCTTCGACGCCTTGGCAGGCTTTGCGGCCTTCTTCGTCGGCTTAGCTGGCTTCGACGACTTCGCAGCCTTGGCCGGTTTCACCGTCTTCTTCGCCTTCGCAGGCTTAACGGCTTTCACCGCCTTCTTCGGCTTCGTTACTTTTTTCGCCGGCTTCGCTGCCTTCGCAGGTTTGGACGCCTTCGCAGAGCCCGCTGGTTTCTTCCGTGGGGATACCGACTTCGCTGCTGCAGGTTTCTTCCGGGCCGTCTGCGCTTTTCGTGCAGGGGCAGCCTTCTTCGCGGAAGGCTTCTTTTTCGCCGGCTTTGTCTCGGGACGCTTGCTCCGAGCGGCCATCGTCAGCATCCTCTTCTTGTATAAGGGGGAGTCACAGGTCGGCGAGGCCCAGAAACATGCCGGTTCTCGCGGGTCGTGGCGACAGTAGTGAAGTGCGATGCTCGTGGTCAAGGTATCCTCGATCGGAAGTTCTTCGACCGACACCTGACCGGGGGTGCGTGCTAGAGGCTTGGCCATTCCATGCTGGTCACCCTGCGTGTCCGAAACTTCGTGCTCATCGATAAGCTCGAGCTGGCTTTTGGGTCGGGGCTCAACGTCCTTACGGGCGAAACCGGCGCCGGAAAATCCATCATCGTCGATGCCCTCGGCTTGTTGTTGGGCGGCAGAGCAAGCGCGGATGTGATTCGAGCCGGATCGAATGAGGCCGAGGTCGAGGCCCTGTTCGACATCAGCGACATCACCCCGCTCAAAGCCCATCTCGAGAAGGCCGGTCTGTCTGCTGACGACGAGCTCGTCATTCGTCGCGTCGTTCAACAAGGCGGTCGCTCACGAGCTTATATAAACGGTCGATTGTCTACCGTTGCCGAGCTCGCTCAGATGGGCCCCATGTTGCTCGACATTGCGTCGCAACACGAAAGCGTCTCGCTCACCGACCCCAACACTCACCTCGCCTTTCTCGATGCCTTCGCTCGACTCGAGAACGATCGTTCGGCAGTCGCGCGTGAGGTCGATGCGCTGAACGATGTGGTGAAGCAACTTCGAGCCGAGGCTGAGCGCATCCGAGGTCGAGCCGAGCGAGAGGCCTTCTTGAAGTTCCAGCTCTCGTCAATTGAGGAGGTCAACCCCAAGCCCGGAGAGATCAACGACCTTCTCTCAGAACGAGGTCGATTGCGCCACGCCTCGAAGCTGCTCGACATTGCCGCTCGTGCCTGTGCGGCCCTCGATAACGATGATGGCTCACTCGCCGATGAAGTGGGTCGCGTGGCCAGCGATCTTTCACACGCAGCTTCAATCGATGCCGAGCTCGCTCCGCTTGCCGAAACACTCGAAGGCGTGCGGTCTGAGCTGCTCGATGTCGCACGCTCGCTCGCAAGGTACGCCGAAAGCATCGACGCCGACCCGTCTCGTCTCGAGCACGTAGAAGAACGACTTTTCTCTCTCGAAAAGCTGCAACGACAGCACGGGCCAACGCTCGAAGATGTGATCGCCACACGCGATCGACTTCGTAACGAGCTCGACAATCTAGGCAGTATCGATGCTCGTCTCGAGAAGCTCGAGGGAGAGCGAAACAGTCGCTTGACGCAGGCCTCCGAGCTTGCTCGAGAGCTATCGAAAAAGCGCGCGGACGCTGCCTCGAAGCTCGCCGATGGCATCACCCGGGAGCTCGCCTCGTTGGGGATGGGCTCTGCCAAGATCGTCGTAGACGTGGCGCCGCTTCCCGCACTGTCAGCCGACGAAGGTAGCCTCGCCATCAACGGCGCCCGCCTCTCTCGCGATGGCATCGATCGAGTCGAATTTTTGATCGCACCGAACCGCGGCGTAGAGCCTCGACCCCTTCGTAAAGTCGCTTCAGGCGGCGAGCTCTCACGAGCACTTCTCGCGCTCAAACGAGTGCTTGCCGACATCGCGCCCGCCGGCTCGTACGTGTTCGACGAGGTCGACACCGGTGTCGGTGGAGCGATCGCCGAACGTATCGGTCGAGCCCTTGCCGACGTCGCACGACACCGACAAGTGCTCTGCATCACGCACCTTGCTCCGATCGCAGCATTCGGAACCACTCACTTCGTCGTCGAAAAGGGTGTCTCAGGCGAGACCACTCGAAGCACCATCAGCGAGATCTCGGGCAAGGCGCGTGTACACGAGATCGCCCGCATGTTGAGCGGCGCAACGGTGACCGACGCAGCTCGAAAAGCAGCCTCCGAGATGATCCGCGAAGCTGCCTCCACCAGCGCTGCGCCCGCACAAATCAACGCGTAACTCGACCAAGGGGCCAGCGCGAAGTGTTGTTCTGGCCACGAGCACGGTCGCTCATCGCGAAACCGTCGCGTCGATCACCTCGCGTACTTTGCGAAGAAGCGCATCGCTATCGTACGGCTTGAACAACACCGGACGCTTTTGATCATCGAAAAAATTCTCTGGCACGACACCACTCACGTAGCCGGTCGAGAACAAGAAACGCGTGTTCGGCCACCGGAGCAACAGGCGCTCGTATACGGCGCGACCCGTGATCTTGGGCATCATCACGTCGACAAACACCAGATCGATTCGCTCTGAGTTTTCTTCAAAGAGACGGATGGCTTCTGCTCCGTTGACCGCCTCGATCACGGTGTACCCGGCACCTGCGAGAAGATCACGAACCGCCTCACGCATGAGCTGATCGTCCTCAGCCAGCAAGATGGTCTCGGTGCCACCGCGTGCAACGTCGACCTCTGGTCGCTTGTCTTGCGTATCGGGTTGTCGAGCCCAGGGCAATCGAACGCGAAACGTAGAGCCCTCGTTGAGCGCAGTCGTGAGCGACACCTCACCGCCGTGTTGGTCGACGATGTTCTTCACCACCGCAAGCCCAACCCCCGTGCCTTTACCCGGTGCTTTGGTCGTATAAAACGGGTCGAATACTCGACCACGGATCTCTTCTGGAATGCCCGTTCCAGTATCGATGACCTCGAGCACGACACCACGCCGAATCGAGTGAGACCGCTCTTCGTTGCGAGAGACCTTGATGGTGATGCTACCCACATCAGGGATCGCATCACCCGCGTTCACGCAAAGATTGATCAGCACTTGCTCGAGCTGACTCGGGTCACCGATCACACCGATGGGCTCGTTCGGAACATCGAGCTCGAGCTGTACGCTGGTTCGAATCAACCGCCGCAGGAGAGTGTAAAGACTTCGCACCAGATCGCCCAAATCGAGCCAGCGACGTTGCATCGGTTGGCGTCGGCTGAACGCGAGCAACTGGCGCGTAAGAGCTGCCGCGCGAATCCCCGCTTCCTGGACTTGCCCCAGATAACTTGCCGCTTGCTCGGGGTTCGAAGCCACCTTGCGCGAAGCGAGTTGAGAGCAGCTCAATATGACGGCGAGCAAGTTGTTGAAGTCGTGAGCGATGCCACCTGCGAGCATGCCAATCGCTTCGAGGCGTCGAGCTTGCTGCAGCTCTTCTTCGAGTAGCGCGCGCTTCGCTTCCTGTTCTTTGCGCTCCGAGATGTCGGCGATGACGCCCCACAACATCTTGAGCATCCCGTTCTCAACAACGCCGTGCCCTCGCACACGCACGGCGACCTCTACGCCTTCTGCGTTCGTCAGCGTCGACTCGACCTCATCGAAATGGAAGCCGCCCGCAATCAGCTCATCACACAGCGCAACCAAGCGTGCGCGAGGCGCCCACGCAAGCTCGGACAGCGTCTTGCCACGAAGCTGTGCGGGCTCTTTCGCCCCTCGATGCTTGGCGAAGACCGCGTTGCATTCGATGAGCCTCGCGCTCATCAGCTTGGCAAACATCTCATCGCGCGAGATCGTCAACGGAGCAGGCTCTGCAAGCTCGAAGCACACCACACCTTCAGGGCTCTGCGACATCAACGTGCGATGCCGCGCCTCGCTCTCCGCAAGTTGTCGCTCGCTCTTCGCACGAACCAACGCGATCGCGATCACCTGACCCACGACACGAAGCAAAGGCAGGTAGTCGTCGCTCAGATCGGCAGGGCCGCGAATCCAATCGAGTCGAATCCCACCCACAACGCCATCGCTCGAACGCAATGGCAATGTGAGAAAGCTGCGAATTCCCTCGCGGTCCATCGCCATTCTCTCGGCGGTTCCCTCAAGTGGAATGGCATCTCGCGACACAACGCGGATATCGTCACCGGCAAGAATCTTCGAAGAGCTCCACGAATAAAGTGCGGTCGACACACGATGAAGCGACGATTTGATCGAAGGGATGCCGGGACGGCACCAATCGTTCGTGCACGAAAACGTCGTGTTGTCTGTGGAGAGCTCGAACACATACACGCGATCAGGGCCGATAAATTCGCCGACCTGCGCGAGTGCCTCGTGGATGGTTTGATCGAGTCGCTCACACGTTGCGGTGACGAACGAGCTCGAGATCGAAACGATCAGCTCTTCCAGGCCACGACGATACGCACGAGCGTTCCCTTGCTCGCGCGACGCTGGCAGAGATCCCGAGTCGGGTCTCGATGCACTCCGCTCATCCATTCCGATCTACGCGCAGGGTAACCGATCCCACGAGATACCGGAACGGGTGTACAACGCCGACATGGCTAGTTTGTTGCCCGCTCGAATCTCAGGACGCGCTCTACGTACGTTGGCGGCATTTGTGCGCACCCCACCCGGTGCTCGTCTCGCGCATACGATCTTGCGTAACGATCTTGGGGTTGAGCGACTCGCAAAACTCGAAGAATCACTGCGTGGGCCCTTCCCGACGAGCAATCTTCCGCTTCGCGCTCGCACCAGTCATGAGCACGATGATGCGGCACTTGGGTTGCCACTTGGCGCCGTGGCATGGCCGCGATGTGGCCATGCGCTGGTCGAAGCGTACACACGTGGAGACGCGTCTCCGGTCGACCTTGCTCGTAAGGCCCTTGCCTCTGCACGTTCGTTCGCGTCTCGCACGCCTTCGATGACGCCGTTTCTTCACTACGACGACGCAGGCTCGCGACGCGATGCTGAAGCCTCTCTTGCGCGTTATCGATCGAAGAGCGCTCGCGGCCCTCTCGATGGAGTTCCGATCATCGTCAAAGAAGAGACGCCTATCGAAGGCTTTCCGGTTCGCGTGGGCACATCCATTCGACCCAACACGCCGGCAGCGCACGACGCGACCATCGTGAAGCGACTTCGAGACGCAGGCGCGATCGTGCTTGGCCAATCGCCCATGACCGAGTTTGGAATGTCTCCACTCGGCATCAACCCTCATCGAAACATGCCTCGCAACCCGCACAACACGGGGCACCTTGCAGGCGGCTCTTCGACAGGTTCTGCCGTTGCCGTTGCCGAAGGGATTTGCCCGATCGCGATCGCTGCCGACGGCGGCGGATCGATCCGTATTCCAGCGTGCTTCAACGGCGTGTTCGGTATCAAACCGACCTGGGGTCGCGTCAGCCGAGCAGGTGATGCCTTCGATGGAACGATGAACCACATCGGCCCGATCGGAGCTTCGACTGCTGACCTCGCCACCTTTCTCGAAGCCTGCGCAGGGTACGATCCGGAAGACCCCGACACGCACCACACGCCCGACATCGAACCAGGCTCGTTGACCCGAGCGCTCGGCCGAGGAGTCAAAGGTCTTCGGATTGGCGTTCTCGAAAGCGAGCTCGCCGAAGCGGATTCTCAGGTTGCCGACGCATGTCGAACAGCGCTCGCAGCCCTTGAAAAAGAGGGCGCCATTCTCGTTCGCGCCAACATCTCGCTTGCGAGGTATGCGGCCTCGGTCGGCTATTTGATCATCGGAACCGAAGAGCTCACGAGCACACGCGACGATCGACTTCGTCACTTCGATCAGCTCGGGTACGACCTGCAAATCGGCTTCACCGCGTTGTCGACCTTTGGCTCGTACGATCTGGGTGATGCGCTTCGTCTGCGTACAGGGTTGCGAGCTCAAGTCGCCAAGTTGCTCGAAGAGGTTGATCTGATCGCAATGCCGACGACGGCAACAGGCGCCCCCTACGCAACCGACGACGAAGCACGCGGTGGCTTCCTTGACCCCAAGGCGCTCGATGCAGCGTGCCGCTTTGCGTTCTTGGGCAACCTCACGGGTTTGCCTGCGGGCACATCACCCGTGGGAATCGATCGGCATGGAGTCCCGCTGGGTTTGCAGCTCGTGGGTGACGCATTCGATGAGGCCACGGTGTTGTCTGCGATGGCTCACCTCGAGCGAATCGGAGCCGCGACCGTTCGACGACCTGCCACGTCGATCGACCTTCTCGAGGCCACACCATGAAGGTGGTCGTTGTTCCTTGTTTGCGAGACAATTACGCGTACCTCGCGTCGACGGGCGCACCCGATGCGGCCGGAAAGATCAACGCGTTCGTGGTCGATCCATCCGAGGCTGCGCCTGTCGAGGCAGCGCTCGCTCGCGAGGGCTGGACTCTCGTTGCTGTGCTCGCAACGCAC
This sequence comes from Polyangiaceae bacterium, assembly GCA_046351315.1. Lineage (GTDB taxonomy): Bacteria > Myxococcota_A > Polyangia > Polyangiales > Polyangiaceae > JAXLYQ01. Next base: position 43,482 of record JAXLYQ010000015.1, on the reverse strand, counting down.
CATCATCTCGATCACGTGGGAGGCATCACCGAGCTTGCCAACGCACACGCGGGTCTCGACGTGTACGCGTACGAAGGCGATCGCGATCGGATCGACGGGATCACTCAAACCGTTCGAGATGGCGACTCACGAACCATCGCCGGGATCGATCTCGACGTGAGGCATATCCCTGGGCATACGATGGGCGCCATCGCTTGGTTTGCGCATGGCAACCCACCTGCAGTGTTCACCGGCGACACGATGTTCGTCGCTGGGTGCGGCCGCTTGTTCGAGGGCACTCCTGCCGATATGTATCGTTCGTTGGTCGAGGTGCTCGGGTCGTTTCCCGACGAGACGCAGGTGTATTGCGGGCACGAATACACCGAGAGTAACTTGCGATTCGCAGCTCACGTCGAGCCGAGCAACGACGCGGTTCGTGCGTGGCAACAGCGAGCCGCGAACCTTCGTGCGAACGGTTCACCGACTGTGCCCTCGCGTCTCGGCGATGAACGACGGATCAATCCGTTCATGCGGAGCCATACGGAGAGTGTTCGAGCCTTTACCAAGCTCGATGCAGGCACTTCGCCGAGCGATGTGTTGGGCGCAGTCCGACGCGCGAAAGACACATTCTGAGACGCTGCGAAGGCTCACGAACAAGAGCCTTCTTTTTCGCAAGAGAATGTCCACGAGAGTGCGGATTGCGTACAATGCGAGCATGTCTCGGCTCTCGCTCGTGGTGCTCGTTGCGATGCTTTCTGCATGCGCAGCAGGGGCCCCACCCACATCCGCCGGAGACGAGCTCGACGACACGGACGCCTCCGTTCAGGGCGGAACGTCAGGGTCGTCAGGCTCGGCGGGCTCGCCCTACGACAGCAGTATCCCAGAGGCAGGGTACTTCCCGGATAGCGGCACGGCTGCCTCAGGAGGAACGGCTGGCAGCGCTGGCAACGCTGGCGCCGGAGGCACTGCGGGAAGCAGCGGAAGTGCTGGCGCAGCAGGCAGCGGAGGCACGAGCTCATCGGAGTGCACTCCGGGTCAAGCCGAAGAAGTCGGAGCCTGCGCGATGTGCGGCACGCTCGTTCGAACGTGCACCGACGCAAGCACATGGGGCTCACCGGTTTGCACTGCGCAAGGCGAGTGCGAGGTCGGCCAATCCGAAGATGCCCCGTGCGGTAACTGTGGAAGCAAAACGCGAAGTTGCTCGAGCACGTGTACCTGGGAGGCGTTCAGCCCCTGCGGAGGCGAAGGAGTATGCGCCCCAGGAAGCACGGGCGCCGATTGCTTGTGCTCATCCAACTCATCGGGCACCACCGACCGCGTGCTGCGGAGTGCAAACCTGCACCGACACTTGCGCATGGTCGCGCGACCTGAAGAGCGGCGCGGAATGCTCGTGGGAGGGCGGCACCAACTACGAGTGTTGCGGCGGAGGCCAATGGCACTTTTGCAGCGCCTCCTGCCACTGGTTTAGCTGCGCGGCGAGTGGTGGAGCTTGCCCTTAGCCAGAGGCGCGAACGCTCACTTGAGCTTCGACTTCAGCGCCTCGATCGCATCCGCGTAGTCTTTCTTCGCAGCCTTCACGCGCTTGTCGATCTCAGGCAGAGCGTTCTTCGCTTTCTGAGCTGAGTCATCCATCGCTGCCTTGCTCTTGTTCATCGCAGTGATGCGCTCTTCCGACGCCTTCTTTTCCGGGTCGGTACGACCCGCCTCGGCCTGGAACGCCTTCTCTTTTTGAATGAACTCGTCGGCCGTCTTTTTCACGCGATCGATCTCGGAGACCATGAACTTGATCTCTTCGCGTTTCTCGACGAGGTCGATGCTCACCACATAGCTCGCCAGTGCGATGTCATCGGCCTGCTTCTCGAGCACCGTGGCGTTCTGTTTGCCCAGCGAAACGCGATAACGCTCGATGACGGCATGGGCTTCGTTGCGTTGACGAATGCTCTCTTGCTCTTGCTGTTCGAGCGCCTCTTTCAGCGCATGCGTGGCGGCGCCGTACACCTCGGCGTTGCAGCCCTTTGACTTCGCCGCGTACTGCACCGAGCCACCGACTTTTTTGTCGATCTTCTCGCCCTCGCGCTCGAAGAACATCATCACGCCATTCAGCTCACGAGCTCGTTCGACGTACGCCTGGCTTCGACCTGCGTCGTCAGCCCGCGTCACCACATCGAGCACCACGGCTTTGGGCATCGATTTGTCCTGATCGGCGTAGCTTCCAAACGCCGTCCAGATCTTCTTTCCAGCATCCTCGTGAGCGTCGAAGTCTTTCACCAGGCCGTCGAGCCGGGTGGGGTACTCCACCGCGTACCCCGGCTCACTGGACGACGAAGCTACCTGTGGTTCTCTCGCCGGTTGGCCACATCCGGTCAGAAAAGAGAGCGAAAGACAGAGCGACAGAGAGGCGATCCATGCAGTCGATTTCACACGCGCCCCTTACCAGGGGTATCTTCCGAGATCACGTGGACAATTGTTACAGTGTCGGCGTTCGTCGGTAGGCAGCGGGTATCTTGAGCGCCTTCGACACCGTCACGCGACTCACCAGACAGCGGGACGCTCCACCCGCTTTCTCGCAGAGCTCGGTCATCGACAGCTCAACCATCGTCATGCCCGCTTGCTCGAGTCGCTCTCGCACCCGTGGGGGGACCAAATGCGGGATCAACAAATCTCGCCCCATGGGCAGCCCGTTGGTCGCGTAAAGCCGAATCTCGTCTTCGCTCACCTCGATGAGTGCGCTCTGCCCAAATCGCTCGACCAAGCGTTGGTACCCATCACCCACGATCACCTCGCGACACACGACGAGGCGATCAACGGCATCGAGTGGCAGCAGCGCCATGTTGCCGTGAAACGCGGGTTGCCGAATCTCGAGGAGCTCGACATTCGAACCGAAGTAGCCGGCAGCACAACGAGCCGCTCGTTCGGTCGTACGACCTCCGTAGAACAGCAGCGTTGTCTCTCGAAACGAAGCGATGTCGCCCTGAGCCTCCCAAATCGCTTCAGGATCGTGGGACTCTGCGACGACATCGACGACGTCGAGCCCCAGGTCTTTCGCCACCTGAGCCCACAACACTCGCTCTTGTTTTCGATGCTCCGCGATCATCGTGGGCAGCAAAAAAACGAGCTTCCCGTCGCGCTCGACCACGTGGCCGCACTCAGCCGCATAGGGCAGCCCGGTCAGCGTCGAATCTGCTGGAGGCTCGAGACAAACAATGGTTCCGCCACGAGATTCGATCGCGTCGGCGAGCGAGCTCCACTCAGTGCGAGCGCGAGCTGGATCGACCTGTGATGCGTGCTCGCTGCGAAAGTTCGCTCGCCCACGAAGGGCCCATCGAGGGCCAGGAGGCGACATGAAAAAGAGCTCCATCGCCAACACCCGATAGCAAAAACGCTACACCGTTGCGCGACGAACCAACCCCGTTGCGGGCACAATCGGCGACTGGGCACGAGCGTCACGAAGACGCGCACGAAACGCTTCATCGACGTGTTGAGCAACGAACGGATCGAGACGCTGCCCTTCGCCCAGTACCGACGCAGCCGCCGCACCACAGCCGCCGAGACAACCCGAGCGATAAGGGCAGGGAGCGCAAAACTCGGGCGTCACATCGCGATAGTGCATGACGGCATCACTCGCGACGAGATCGGCAAAGGAAGAAGTCGCCGCATCGCCGATCACTCTCGAGTGAAGCGCAGTTACGAAGCTCACCGCGTGGGCCAAGCGCCAGCTCTTGCATCTCGGTACCAATCGGACAGCCACCGAACGAGATGTGCGGATAGTCTTCGTGCTCGATCACGCACGGAGGCACAGGTATCGTGACTTGAAGGTATGCCGTGATCACGACTGAAGGGCTCGGCCTGTTCGAGGGCACGAATCATGTCGGAGCGAGACGGCAGCAGCTCGGCGACATGAGCAGCCGCATACCCCGCTGGAGAGAAGCGTGACAGAGCGACGCTTCGAACACCGAACGCACGAAACTGCTCGAGCACCTCGCCGACAAACGAAGCATTTTTTCGAGTGATCACGATGCTTCCGACAAGGGGCAGCTCGTGAGCCACCAGCGCGCGCATCCCGCGTAGCGTTCGCTCATGATGGCCGACGCCACCGACATGCTCGTCGTGAAGCTCGCGCGTGGGCCCATCGAGCGTGACTTGTATCCCGAGTAGCTTGTAGCTCTTGAGACGCGCGCAGATCTCGTTGGTGATCAATCCGCCGTTCGAGATGATGTGGGCTGCGACTCCGTGTCGAGTGCACACATCGAGCACCTCGAAGATGTCTTGCCGAGAGAACGGCTCGCCACCGGTGATCGTCACGTGATCGAAATCGACCTCGGTGAGCGCACGATCGACCAGCGCCAAGAGCTGCTCTGTGGGCAGAGCACCCGTGCTTTTGCCTCCGTCGTCTCGCCATGCGTTGTAGCAATACGAGCACTTTTGATTGCAGTAGCTCGTGAGCTCGATAGCCAACGCGTAACGCTTGGGGCGTGCAGGCGGGTGCGACATGGTCGCATCGTACACGGATGCGACCCAAGGCAACACGATCGCATCGTACACGGATGCGACCGAGGAGAGGCGACAACTCAGACTGCCGAGTGCGCCGCGACCATGTTTGCGAGACGCTCGAGCGCGCGGGTGAGCACCTCTTCACCAGGGCCGAACGAGAAGCGAACATGGTGTCGGAAGCGCGAGGGTCGCCCCGCGCGACGCTTGCCTGGGTTCACGTCGAAGAACTCACCGGGCACACAGATCACCTTTTGATCGAGCGCAGCTCGGAAGAACGAGTGTCCGTCATGAAGCGTCTCGGGCATGTCGGCGACCGAGCCCCACACATAAAAAGTGCCCTCGGGCTCGGCATCGATCGACACGCCAATCTTGCGAAGACCCGCGATCATCTTCTCACGCTTACGCGCAAAGGTTCGCTGAATGGCAGCGGTCTCTTGCTTGACGAGATCGGCGTCCATCAACGGAATCGCTGCACGCTGCATCGGACGTGAGCCACCACCATCGAGGAAGCTGCCTGCGCTGGCGACGGCATCGATCACGTCGCGAGGACCCACCGTCCAGGTGACGCGCCAGCTCGGGTAACGCCAGTTCTTGGTAAGGCCATCGAAGATAACGACAGGATCTTTGTCGACGTTTTCGACGTAACGAGCCGCGCTCTCCATCGGAGCATCGCCACCCAATCCGTACACGAAGCGCGAGTAGAACTCGTCGATGAGCAGCGTGCAATCGAGCTCGGTGGCGGTGCGAACCCAGGCGTGAAGCTCTTCGCCGCGCACGTGTTTGCCTGTGGGGTTGCACGGGTTCGAGAGCAACAGAGCCGACAGACCACGGCCCAAGATCTCGCGACGAAGATCGCCTACCGAGAATGCGTAACCACGCTCGCTCTCGAGCAAGATGGGGATCGGCGAGAACAGCTTGAAGATGTCGAGCAGCTCTTCGTACGCGGTGTAGTCGGGCAAGAAGTGGCCGAGATTCACGTGGCCCAAGGCAGCGGCCGCACGCGTCAGAGCAGTACGACCACCACCCGAGATCGCGACATTCTCTGCCGAGTATTTCGAAGGCAAACCACGTCGATACAGCTTGTTGTAGAGGTCTGCGACGGCTTCGCGAAGCTCCCACAACCCAGCGACAGGTGCGTACTCGAAGTCATCAGGATTGATCTCGGGATCGAATGCACGCGAGGTGGCCCACCCTCGAGCGCGCCGGTTTCGGGTTGTCCTTGCCCGAGGTTGCACCACTCGGGGTTCTCGCCCCGAAAGCCGAGCTTTGACGCTTCGGTCGTGACGTAAATCACACCCGTTCGAGGGACAGCTCGAAATGCGCTGTGATGCGTCGAGCTTGCAGAAGTGTGAGCCTGCGCTCCGCTGCCTCCTGCAGGAGACGGGCTGTTCGACGGAGGAGGGCTTACGGGAGCGACGGGAGGCGTCGACGTTGGGCTTGACGACATTCGAGGAGGTCTCGGAGGGCGAAGGGCGCAGGATGCCGTTGTAGAAAATTGGCGGGTCGGGTATGGCTCTTCTTAGCGTCCACGCAAGAGGCGCGAGGCCCAGAAGAGTCGAGGATGGCGCCTACTTCAAGGCGCACGTGAGGATGGTTTGCCGCGACACGAGCAATTCCTTCAAGGTTTGCTGGAGCTTCACCACATGCGCGATCCGGTCAATCGGAGAGCCGCATGGAGGAGTAGCCTTGCTCGCATCGCGAGTGCTTGTGAGGGCGACGAAGCAAGCCCGCTTGAAGGGCTCGCACCGGCCAAGCTTGTCGACAGCATCAAAGTCGCGTTGTCGTCAGGGTTGATCGATGACCTCGACTTTCTTTCGCCACCATCCGCGGGCTCAGCGTTGTACGAGATTGCGGCAGCGCTTCCGACGGGCCCCGAGAAACGTGAGGTGGGTCGTCGGGTGTCGACGCGCCTCATCGAAGGTGACGCAGCGACATTTACGGCGATGGTGATTCGTATGGCGCACGCCTCGGGCAAGGGCCTGAGTGGCGACGCAGTGCGCTCGCGAATTGCGCTCGTGTGTGCGGCGCCACCATCCACCGGCGTGCGTGCCGACAACTTGGCGTTTGCGTTGCTCTCGCGACGAGAGCTGGCTCGAGAATGGGTCGGGGCAAACGCGACGGGCTCACTTCCGGATCGTCGTTTGAGTGCGCAGCTCCTCGAGCACGGTGCGCGAGCGATGTCGCGACGAGCGTCCCATGGCGACGAGCAAGCGATGCGATTGCTTCGCTCCGAGTCGGTCTCGATGGCGTTTGGTCGTTTGCTCCGAGACCGTGAGCCGTTGGTGTGGCGACATATCGCTGTCGCTCGAGGAATACTCGCCGCGTATCATCCGGCGATGTTGCAAGAGATGGAGCACGGCCTTGCTCCGTCGATGACGCCAACCGAGTGGCGTCGTTCAGCGGCGTCACTTGCCGCGTTTGCATCCTACCGACCTGACCTTGCGCTCAAGCGATTGAGGGACGCGCTTACGCGAGGATTTTTGGCGAGGGACCCAGGCGCAGCACCCGCATTTTTGTGGGGAGCTGCGGCTGCGGCAGAGCTCGAGCCAGAAGCGGCAGAGCAGATCGTCGAGATGGTGGTCGACGAGGCTCCGGCAGAGGCGCTCGAAGCGTTGCCCGAAGTGCTTGCGGTGGTGGGAACGCCGAAGTTTGGCGAGCGCGCCGTGACGAATATTCATATGCATCTGGGCCGCCCGTCGATGGCGCAGATGGATGAGAAAAGTCTCTTCCAGCTCACGACGCGATCGCAGTTGTTGCTTGAGCTTCAACCGATCGGAGACCGCGAAGCGACGTTGTCTGAGTTGCTTCGAGATGCGCAGAAACAGTACGTCGAGCAAGGAGCACGACAGGCGTATCGAGCAGGCGTAGCAGCGCTCGAGCGATTGATGGGGTCGATCGATGCGCTCGAGGCGCTCGATGCGTCGAGTGCGAGATTCGACGACGCAGGTCGAACGATTCCACCGCCTGCAAGCCGACCACAAGGCGGTCTCGAGCGCCGAGCAGCCTATCTGGTGTTGCGCGAGCTCGACGCGGGTCTGGCAAGCGACAGCACGCTCCGTGATGTGTTGATGCTCGGGCATCGACTGCCCGAAGCGCAGCGAGCGCTCGAGTCACTCGACGATGTGTACGATCGCATCACGGGCTGGATCGTCACTCGTGAAGAAGCAGCGTTGGGGCCGAACAGTCGAAGCGACGGGGCGCGCATTCAGCGACTGCGCACCCTGCTTCACTTGGCAGACGCGAGAACGCTTTCGGAGGGTGACGAGAGTAGCCCTGCGGCGCGTGCGCGGGCGAGGTGTTTGAGGGTTGGCACGTTGATGTTGCAGATGCTGGCATCAGGCGCGCCGCTGGCCTTGCATCGAACGATCTGCGCGACGCTTGCGCGAGCGCTCGATGCACTCCTTCGCGACGAGACGCTCGACCCGTGCGATGTGGTGCTGCTGGTGGCGCAGCGCAATCTGGGAATCGACCAGGTCGATACACTGAGCGAAGCATCGATGAGCCCTGATTTGGGCCCGTTGTTCGCAGCCTACGGTGCGCTCGTACGAACGGCGCCGCCCCCTGCCTCGTCGGCCATTTCATCGGGTGATTACGGCTCGGATGGTGCTCCATCGGCGATGCCAGCGTCGATGTTGATCTCGGCAGATGAAGACGTGACGCTCGCCACGGCGCGCTCACGCGAGGATATCTCGGCCGCCGCGCTTCACAGCCCGCACCAGCTCAAGAGAGTTCAAGCGATCGCGTCGTTCGCGCGAAACATCGACCCCGATGCGTCTTCGCGAACAGAAACGTTGCAGACCGTTCTACAGCGACTTGCTCGTTCTCTGGTTCGGGTCTTGGGGGCGCCCTCGCTCGGAGCGCTTTGTGCGCGTGGAGAGCAAGAAGTCCCACCGTTGGTTCAGATCGAGCGTTCGTGTGAAACACTCGCGCATTTGGTCGCTGGAGCACGCCAGCGATTCGGCGAGAAGAGTGTGTCCGAGCTCACCCCGTCGAGCACACTGAGCGCCACGGTTGCCTCATCCGTGCAGCAAGGCGACAGCAGTGCGCTCGAGTTTGCGTTGGGCTCAAGCACGACCGAGATCGCAATCGCGCTGCCCTCGGTGTTCGCCGATGTGGTGAACAACTCGCTGACGCGGTTGAGCACCTTGCCAGTGTCGACACCTGCGCCGGTTGCCTCATCAAGCGACGAGGCCGAGTTGCCGCTACCCGGGTGGGTTCCCCGACGACGAAGCCTTGGTGGATTTTATGTGGTTCGCGCGCTCGGCGCCGGAGCAGGCGGCACGATCTTCGTGGTTCGACGTATCGAAGACCGCAATGACGCGAATGCAGAACGCTTCGCGCTCAAAGTGCCCGACTACGACGGCAACGCTGCGCGTTCGTTGTCCGAGCAAGAGTTCCATCAACTGTTTCGCGCAGAAGCATCCGCACTGCTCGGCCTCCCGCATCACCCGAACCTTGCGAGGTTCGTGACGTTCGATCTCGCCGCGCGACCAAAACCGATCTTGGTGATGGAGCTGGTCGAAGGTCTTTCACTCGAACGCTACATTCATTCAGGTCAATCGAGCCTGAACCCAACTCGACTGTTCGCGTTGCTCGATGGTGTTCTTGCTGGCCTCGAAGCGATGCATGGCGCAGGCGTTGGGCACCTCGATTTGAAGCCCGCGAACATCATCCTGCGCGATCAAAGTGGCGAGCCCGTGCTCGTCGACTTCGGATTGTCTGGTCGCAACATTCGCCCCGGATGCGGCACTGTTTATTACGGTGCTCCAGAGATATGGGGCCTTGTACCGGACGGCCACTCACCCACACCCGCGCCGGTCGATGTGTATGCATTCGCGTGTGTGGTGTATGAGCTTTTGACGGCGAAAATGCTGTTCGACGCCCCAACCGAGATGGGTGTGATCGCAGCTCACTTGAACCACGATGGGTGGCCCCCTGGCCTGATGTCGCTCGCCGAAAATCCGAATCTTCGACCGCTCGTGAACATGATGTCTGCCGCATTGCGGCGCGACCCGCGCGATCGAATCACGGTACCCATTCTTCGCCGTCGGCTTCAGGGGCTCAACGCTGGTCTCGCGCAGACCATGAAACGAAATTAACAGCCTCTCGCTGTACGATTTCAGTCTGGTTTTATGCAAGCGCGTGCATTGCGGCTCATCTCTTGACACTCGCAAACATTGCGGCGTAGAGCGAATTGGCTCGCCCTCCCAGGGAAATTCCTGGGTGAAGTACACGCTCCCGCTCTCACGAGGTCATCATGGCTTTTGCACCACGTCTTGCTCTTCTTGGCTCCACCGCAGTTCTCCTTGCCCTCACGGCAATCGGTTGTGGCGGAGAGACCTCTGATACGAACAACAGCGCCACCGGCGGCAGCGCAGGCACCGGCGGAACAGCTGGCAGCGCGGGTACAGCAGGCACCGCGGGCACGGGCGGAACGGGCGCAACAGGCGGAACGGCCGGCACCGCGGGAACGGGCGGAACCGCAGGAACCGCGGGCACAGCAGGCAGCGCGGGAACAGCCGGCTCAGCGGGCACCGCGGGTAGCGCGGGTAGCCCGGGTGGCGCAGCGGGTGACGCTGGCGCAGCCGGAACGGGCGGCTCGACGGGCGCTCCGTTGGGCTCGCAATGCCAGCAGGACTCCGAGTGCGAATCGGGAAAGTGTTACACGATCTCGGCCATGGGGCAGATGATCGGCATCTGTTCCGAGTGCAAGTCCGATGCAGACTGCACAGCCACAACGGGCGGCGGTTGCTCGTTGCCCAACCCGCTCCAGAACCCACCGTCACCCGCGACCTGCAACATGGGCGAAGCGGGCGGAAACTGCGAGTCAGACGCTGTGTGCGCCAACGGATTGGTGTGCGGCGACGTCGTCACGATTTCACAGCTCAACCAAACGATTCGAAGCTGCGGCGAGTGCTCGGCCACCACGCCATGCAGCAGCGGGAAGATCTGCAACCCATCGTTCGATCTTCAGGCTTTTAGCGGCCAAAATAGCTGTGTTGATCCGGGCACGGTAGCCAACAACCAGGGCTGCGCTTTCGCAAACGGTCAGGGTAACAACGACGTCTGTGCGAGTGGCCACTGCACCGAGCTGAAGGCCGGGGCTTTCGGACAGAGCATCGCCCTCGGCATCGGCATCTGCGGCGAGTGCGGCACCAACGCAGACTGCATGGGCGGAATGTGTACGCCTGCAAACGCTGAAGTAACGAACTTCATGCCCATCGAGATCGGCGCAGTGACGGGCTCGATCTGCCAGTGAGCTGACCCCTCTTCAGAGGTAGCCGCACCCACGCGCTGTGCTCACACGAGCACGGCGCGTTGTGTTTTGATGGCCGTCACAACACGCGTTCGACTGTGTTGGGGGCGACCATGGAAATCTTTCTTTCTACTGACATAGAGACCGACGGGCCCATCCCTGGCCCGAACTCGATGCTGAGCTTCGCATCGGCTGCATTCACCGCCGACAAGAAACTGATTGCGACCTTCTCTGCAAACCTCGAGACGCTCGAAGGTGCAGAAGGCCACCCCGACACGATGGCATGGTGGAAAACTCAGCCCGAAGCCTGGGAAGCCTGCCGCCGTGATCTTCAACCGCCCGAGCAAGCGATGAAAAAGTACCTCACGTGGGTCGAATCGCTTCAGGGCAAACCTGTCTTCGTCGCGTATCCCGCAGGCTTCGATTTCCTGTTTGTGTATTGGTATTTGATCCGGTTTGCGGGCCGCAGCCCCTTCTCGTTCTCTGCACTCGACATGAAGACCTACGCCATGTCGTTGCTCGACGGAGAGTACCGAGCTGCAACGAAACGCAACATGCCTCGTGAGTGGTTCGAGCCTGCACAACACCACACCCACGTCGCGCTCGACGATGCGATCGAGCAGGGATATCTCTTCTGCAACATGCTCGCTGCAAGGCGCGCGCTGGGCTCATTGCCCAACACCTCAAAGGGCCGCTCGTCTCAACCCAAGCCCTGATCCTCGACTCGTGTTTCCCGATCACTTTTCCCGCACGGTCACACCTCAGCTCGAAGAGTCCTGGCCCCAAAACGGCTTGGGTTCGCTTTCGTATGTGCTCGAGCTGATCCCCGAGCCTCATGCGCTACCCGCGGGTAGCTGGATCGCGATCGAAGCGACCGAGCGAGTGGGTCGCTGGTCATTGCGACGGCTCGTTCAAAAACCTCGTTTTATCCATCGAGCGCTTCGATGCACTGCGCTGCTTGCTCGCGGCTACGAGCACGTCGGCGCGGGTACCGATCAGGATGGGCGCGATATTGCCTGGGGTCGTGTGCCGTCGAGCCCACCGATGTTCACCGTGCTTTTACGCCATTCTGTCATCAACGCGGCGTTGCAACACGAGTGATGAAGCATTCGATTGAGCCTCGAATCGACACGCCGTAAGCCTCGCCTATGTACAACTCATTGGGGCGAGGGGTCGGCTCGATTCGAGAGCCGCGACAGCATCGTTTTTGCCGAGCCGATGGCTTCGTTTCGCGTTTGATGCTCACGCTGTGCGTAGCCTCATGTAGCGCGAAGAACGAGCCCTCGAGCAAGCTCTCACCATCGAGCAGCAGCGCCCCAACCTCCCCTCCGCCTACCACTGCGAGTGTGGTGCTTCCGAAGCTCTCGCCACTGCCTGCGTTGGTGAAGCTCGAGGCTCGAAACAAGCACGAGAAGTCTGGCGTCGTTACCGCCACGAGGCTGTTTGTCCCTCACCTGACCACAGCCGACACGGCGACGATCATGCTGCACTGGGAGGGGCTCAACGACCTCGCCTCGAGCGCAGACAACCCGTTGACGAAGCGAACTCTGCTGCCGAGCGAGCTCTCGGGAGCGATCGAGGTGAGCCTGATTCCACCTGCGGGCGATCCGAAAAAGCCCACCGCTCTCGAGAACACGTGCCGCCCGTCGAAGTATGAAACACCAACGACCCTCACCACGCTTTCAAGCGTCGTGATTGATCTAGGCGCCAAAAGTTTCACCGACCAATCCGACCCATCCATCACCCCACCGACGGCGCCGTTCAGTACCGCGGGCAAGTATACGGTCGTGCTCGCAGGGTCGTTGCTTCCGAAAGGCGACGACAAGCTCGCCTATCGAAGCGCGCCCATTACCTTCGATGTCGTCGCACCATCGCCAAGCGATCGGCCTCTTGTCGAGATCGGCGACATCGCCGCAAAAGAAATCCAAACGAAGTTTTCGATGAAAGACGCGCCCAAGCGATGGCGCCACATCATCGAAGATCAGGCCGGAAATCGCGTGGTGCGCTTCTACATCGATGACCCTCGGCCAGGCGGACAAAAGCGCGGATACGAGATGCTGTTCGTCGAGGTCATCGTCTCACGCGCGGGAGAAATTCTTGGCATCGACACACGCGAGATCTTCAGTTGCATCGCGATCGGAACACCCATCGCTACGCCCCGCGGACCGCAACCGATCGAGTCACTCCACGAAGGCGACGAGGTATGGGCGTTTGATCCCTCCACGCGCACTCGTGTGGTCACCACGGTTCGAGCCAGTGTGCGTTCGACGGCTGCCGACGTGATCGAGATCGCCCCAGGTCTTCGTGTGACCGAAAGTCATCCGATCCTGCGCGCCGATGGTTCGTTCGTCACCGCGGGAAAGCTCACCGAGAACGACGACATCGTGTTGAGCGATGGTCGCCTCTCGCGCGCTCGTCATGATGCGCTCGATACACCGAGCGATGTGATCGAGCTTTCGGTAGATGCTCCGCATACGTACATCGCGGCGGGCGTCGTGGTTCACAACAAGGCCGTGGCCACCCCAGAGTCGATGAAAGCCGCGCGCGATCACTGGGACTCTCTCGACTTCCGAGCGTCATCGCCACCGCTCAAACCGTAACGCTCGCTACTTTCGAACGGCGACCACGAGCCCGGCAATCACGAGCGCTGCACCAACGATCCCCAGTGCACCGAGTCGCTCGCCCCATACGGTGATTCCGATCAGCACCGCCACACAGGGTTCGAGCATCACGAGCATCGAGGCGTGGGTGGCCGGAATCTTCGCAAGACCCGTCGTGAACGCGAGACCACCGATGGCGCCCGGCCCTATCGACCCAGCGAGCAACAACACCCACTGGCCAAGCGAGAGAGACCACCCTCCGGCAGGTACGAACAGCATCAACACGAGTGTGCTGACGAGGCCATGAAAGCTGAGCACCTGCGCCGGAGAGAAGTGAGACGAAAGGCGCTTCTGACCGAGCACGTTGGCCGCAGTGAACAGCGCGCTGGCACCACCGTATGCAGCCCCGACGAGAGCCCCTGCGCTCGGAGACGACCAGGGCTCGAGCAGCAGCGCCATTCCGCCAAAGGCCACCAACGCCGCGAGCAAGGTCGACCAGCGACGTGGCTCACCAGCGACCCACGGAGAAGCCAGTGCAACCAGCACGGGTGACACCGAGTGCGAGAGCACTGCAATCGCAACCGAGGTGAGCTGCATCGCGCGGAAGAACAACAACACGTTCATCGCATCGATCAGGCCCACGACAGCGATCGTGATCCAGAGACGCGAAGCCCGAAGAGACGGCGATGGCGAACGAAGCGCGACAGGCAGCGTCGCAAGAGACATCACGCCCATCATCACCGCGCCTTCGACATACGAGGTAAGCGGGCCGAGCTTCTCAGCGTTTCGGAAGAACAAGCTCCAGGTGCCCCACCCCATGGCGGCCATGGCAACGAGCGCATGACCGCGAAGATCGCGAGTGCTCACTTGCCTTGGAAAACAGGCTTTCGCTTCTCGGCGAACGCTTTGAGTGCTTCGAGTCGATCCTGGCTTCGAAGCGTCTCGTCGTAGTAGACACGCTCGAGCTCGAGACCACGCGACAGAGCAACATCGTACGAGGCATCGATCGCCCCCAACGCGGCGGCTTGAGCGATGGGTGCACCTTCGAGAATCGGAGCGATGAACGACAACGTGTCATCGAGCACGGGCGTGCCTTCGGGGCTAACGCGGTTGACGAGGCCCCACGCAAGAGCCTCCGCAGCTTCGAGACGGCGGCCGAGCAAGATCATCTCTTTCGCACGTGCTTCGCCGACAAGTCGCGGCAGACGTTGTGTGCCACCGGCCCCGGGATGATCCCGAGCGTGGTCTCGGGCAACCCCACCTTCGCGTGCGGCGCCGCAACGCGAAGGTCGCAGATCAATGCGAGCTCGAGACCGCCGCCAAACGCCACGCCGTTGAGCGCCGCGATGACAGGTTTTTGGCAGGTATCGAGAACGCCTAGCTCGGTGCGGTAGAGACCCACTTGAGCGCGGACATCATTCTCGGTGAACCCTTGGCGCTCTTTGAGATCAGCACCGGCACAGAAGGCCTTGTCTCCTGAGCCCGTGATCACGATCGCGCGAACCGAGTCGTCGACCGACAGCTCACGACCGAATCGGCCGAGCGCAAACAGCGTGTCGCGTGACAGCGCATTGTGTCGATCGGGGCGGTCGAGAACGAGAATGGCCGCTGCTCCGCGGCGCTCGAGACGGACAGGGTCGGACATGGCGCCGCTCTCTAACACGAAGCCTTCACGAAGAAAGCGCGCGCGTTCGAGCAATCGCACGAGGGTACTGTTGCTGAAGAGAAACGGGCGCTACATAGGCCGCCCATGACGTCCTCGCCAAAACCTCCGTGGCTCAGGGTTCGTGCTCCGGGTGGAGACACGTACAACAGGCTCAAGGGCACCTTCCGAAAGCTCGACCTACACACGGTCTGCGAAGAAGCACGGTGTCCGAATGTCGGAGAGTGCTGGCGAGAAGGCACCGCAACCGTGATGTTGCTGGGTGATACGTGCACTCGAGGTTGTCGGTTCTGTGCGGTCACGACGGGCAACCCTCGAGGAGCCGTTGACGTTCGTGAGCCAGAGCACGTCGCCCGCGCGATCGCCAAGCTCGAGTTGCAATACGTGGTGCTCACGATGGTCGATCGAGATGACATTCTCGACGGGGGGGCCGACCACGTTGCGCGCACCGTGCTGCGTATCAAGGAGCTTCGACCCGACATTCTGATCGAAGCGCTCGTGGGCGATTTTCAAGGGCATATGTCGTACGTCGATGTGGTCGTCGACGGTACGCCCGATGTGTTTGCGCACAACATCGAGACCGTACGTCGCACCACCCGCACGGTGCGCGACGTGCGCTGCAGCTACGATCAATCGCTGAAGGTATTGTTGCGAGCGAAAGAGCGAGCTCCTGAGCGATGGACAAAGTCGTCGATCATGGTGGGCATCGGAGAGACCGACGCTGAGGTGTTCGAAACCCTTCGCGACCTGCGAGACGCAAAGGTCGACATCGTGACGCTCGGCCAATATCTGCGTCCAACACCAAAGCATCACGAGGTCACGCGATTCGTGACGCCCGAGATGTTCGAAGAGTACGCGAAGGCAGCGCGTGAGATGGGTTTCTTGTTCGCAGCAAGCGGCCCGCTCGTGCGTTCGAGCTACAAGGCCGCCGAGGTCTTCGTTCGAAGCATGCTCAAGCCAGGCGACGGCAAAACGGCTGAAGACGTGCTCGAGTCACGACTGGTACGTGCACGTGAAGCAGCGGCCGAAATTCAGCTTCGCGAGGGGGGTGTGCCGCTCAGCACCGCGGACATCGCCGCTCACTCGGCTGTCGAGCTACTTCGCGAAGCATCCCTGAGCGCGGGATTGATCCCCGCAGGGTCGCTGATTCGTCGGCCAGAAGGCTGAGCAGACGCGGGGTTTTCCTCATGGCGCGGCGCATCGTGCGAATTGAATTGTCGACTCGCGAAAGCGGCGGTAGCAGGCGTGACCGCGCATGTCCGACGTAGACCCGTCCCTCCTCGCCAAGGTCGTGAAGTCTCTCTCCGAGCCGCCGGTCGATGCGCCAGCCGGGACGGTCGGATCCATCCTCACTGCGGCCGCATCGTCGTATGCGTCACGACCGCTCGATGAGGACGTGACGATTCCGACCGGTTTCGACCCCAATGCAGCGGCGTTGTTCGAGGCGTTGATTGAAGCTGCGTTCCTCGTGGCCAACGCTGACGGCCATTTCGACGCAACCGAGCGCCAGGCGTTCGAGTCGGTGGTGTCGCAATCCTCGGGGCAGCAAGGCGTCACCGAGCGACAGATCGAAGCGCTGATTTCTGACCTGGCTGAGCAGCTCGCCGAGGACGGAATCGAGAAGCGTTGTGTGATGGTGGGTCGCACGGTTCAGCGAGCCGATCATCAACATGAGGTGCTGCGCATGGCAGCGCTCCTTGCGTCGATCTCCGGAGGGGTGGCCGACGTCGAGCGTGACGTGCTGGTGCGCCTCGCAAAAGAATTTTCATTGCCCGCAGAAAGCGTGACGACCGTGCTTGATGAGGTGCATCGAGCGCTCGGGCTCGGCACGTAGTCCCCTCTCCTCCCCTGATCTCCCGACAGAATGAACGCGACCCCCTCCACCGCCAATGGCCCCGCGGCGCAAGCAACGGGCACGACTGACCCAGCACTCGCACTGGGGATCTCCGACGCTGACTTGCTCGATCTGTACCGAGCGATGGTGCGAACGAGAATCCTCGACGAGCGACTGGTGACCCTGCAGCGCCAGGGTCGAATCGGGTTTCACATCGGCAGTCTTGGCGAGGAGGCAACGATCCTCGGGTCGGCGTTTGCACTCCGTCCGAGTGACTGGTTGTTCCCGTGTTACCGCGAGTTCGGCGCTGCGTTGTGGCGAGGGATGCCTCTGCAGCGATACCTCGACAACATGTTCGGTAACGCGAACGATCCGGCGAAGGGCCGCCAGATGCCTGACCACTACACGTGGAAGAAAGGCAAGTTCGGCTCGGTGAGCTCGCCGATCGGTACGCAGATCACCCAGGCCGTTGGCTTCTCGTGGGCTGCGAAGCTTCGCAAGGAAGACTCGGTCTCGCTCGTGTACTTCGGTGAGGGCGCAACCAGCTCGAACGAGTTCCACAACGGGATGAACTTCGCGGGTGTTTTCAAGACCCCGACGGTGTTCTTCTGCCGCAACAACGGCTGGGCGATCTCGGTACCCACCTCGCGTCAGTCAGCGAGCGAGACCTTCGCAGCGAAGGGCATTGCGTACGGCGTTCACTCGTACCAGTGCGACGGCAACGATATCTTCTCGGTCATCGAAGCGACGCGTCGCGCAGTCGAGCACGCATCGAGTGGCAAGGGCCCCGTGTTGATCGAGTCGTTGACCTATCGTTTGAGCGGTCACTCGACGAGCGACGACCCCAAGGCGTACCGCAAGAACGAAGAAGTCGAGAAGTGGAAGAGCCGCGATCCGCTGATTCGCTTCCGCAAGTATCTCGACGGCCGTTCGTTGTGGACCGACGAGCAGCAAAGCGCGATCGAGAGCGAGATCGATGCCGAGGTTGCGGCAGCTGTGAAGGCGGCAGAAGAGACCCCTGCACCGAGCATCGATTCGATGTTCGAAGATGTGTACGCCGAGCTGCCATGGCACCTCGTTGAGCAACGTGCGCAGCTTCGTGCGTTGCCTCGCGCCAAAGGCCACGGTCACTGAGAGATGTTTTCGTCACGCGCTGCGCGAGATAGCGCAGTGCACGGAACGACCGCGCTCCGAGCGCCGTCGTGTGTCCCCAGCACACAAGGGCGAACCCCCACGCCCGAGATCTACCCAGCAGCTTCTTTCCAGAAGGATCCGCAATGTCTCAGATGAACATGGTCCAGGCCATCAACGACGCGCTCCGTTTGGAGATGCGACGCGATGACCGCGTCGTGCTCCTCGGCGAAGATGTCGGCAAGGTTGGCGGAGTGTTCCGCGTCACCTCCGGGCTCTTCGACGAGTTCGGCGACGATCGCGTGATCGATACCCCGCTCAGCGAAGGCGGGATCATCGGCGCAGCGATCGGCATGGCGCTGTACGGCATGGTGCCAATCCCCGAGATCCAGTTCGGCGACTTCATCTTCCCGGCGTACGATCAAATCGTCTCGGAGCTCGCGAAGTTCCGCTACCGATCCGGCGGCGAATACCCAGCGAAGCTCGTGATTCGTACGCCAGTCGGCGGCGGTATTCGCGGCGGTCACTACCACTCGCAGTCGCCCGAAGCGCAGTTCATCCACGTGGCTGGTTTGAAGCTGGTGTGCCCATCGACGCCGTACGACGCGAAGGGCTTGTTGCTCGCTTCGATTCGCGATCCTGATCCGGTGATGTTCCTCGAGCCCAAGCGCATCTACCGCGCGGCGAAGGGCGAGGTACCCGAGGGCGAGTACACGGTCGAGATTGGCAAGGCGTCGATCCGTCGTGAAGGCAAGCACGTCACGGTGATCGCGTGGGGCGCCATGGTGTACGAGGCTCTCGAAGCCGCTCACCAAGCGTCGCAGCAAGGCATCGAGGCTGAGGTGATTGACTTGCGCACGCTGTGGCCGCTCGACATCGACACCATCATCGCGAGCGTCAAGCGAACGGGTCGCGTCGTTGTCGTTCACGAGGCCCCCAAGGCTTGCGGCTTCGGTGGAGAGATCGTCTCGCTCATCAACGAGAAGGCGTTCTTGCACCTCGAGGCACCACCGGTTCGCGTGACCGGCTGGGACACGCCATTCCCCTACACTCTCGAGAACGAGTACTTGCCACTCGCTCATCGAATCCTCCCCGCGATCGTGGAGACCGCTCGTTTCTGAGGTTCGCCTCGACGGAGACACGACATGGCACGCTGGGAATTCAAGCTTCCTGACATTGGCGAAGGCGTAACTGAAGGCGAGATCGTCGCGTGGGCCGAGGGCATTGCCGTCGGCGCCGTGGTGAAGGCCGACCAAGCGCTCGCCGAGGTCATGACCGACAAAGCAACGGTCACCATCACGAGCCCCCGTACCGGCAAGATCATCGAGCTCGGAGGCGCCCCCGGACAAATCGTCCAGGTCGGCTCGAACCTCGTCGTACTCGATCTCGACGCATCCGGTGATGCGCCCGCTGCCGCTCATGCTCCGGCCCCCGCCGCAGCACCGGCGGCAGCACCTGCAGCCGCTCCTGCCGCATCGACCGGCAACGCAGCGACCGCGGTGGGCGACATCAAAGAAGACCTGCCCGGGATGAGCTTTTCAACGCCTGCGCCGGCTCAAGCAGCCGCGCCTGTGGCCGCGGCAAAGACGTCCTACTTCAACGAGAAACCCCTCGCGACGCCTGCCACGCGCAAGCTCGCACGTGACCTCGGGGTTGACCTGCGAACGGTTGCGCCCACGGGCCCCAACCAACGCGTGACGAAAGACGACGTCAACGCCGCAGCCAAGGGCACCGCGCCAGCGCACGCGCCCGCCGCAGCCGCTGCACCAGCGGCCCCCGCTGCCGCAAGCACCCAAGCTCCCGCAGCTCCGGCTCGCGACGCGATCAAGATCACGGCGCCAACCCCAGCTCAACAAGCGCTCGAAGAGCGAACGCCACTCAAGGGCGTGCGCAAGAAGATCTTCGACCAGATGGGTCGTTCGAAGCACACGGCTGCGCACTTCACGTTCGTCGAAGAGTGCGATGTCACCGCGATCAAAGACCTTCGTGGTCGTCTCAAGCCGTCGGCCGACAAGCAAGGGGTCAAGCTCACGTTCTTGCCGTTCATCGTCAAGGCTGTGGTCGCTGCGCTCAAGCGTCACCCTGACTTGAACAGCGCGTACGACGAGTCGACCAACGAGATCGTTCGACGTCGCTACTACAACATCGGCATCGCGACCTCGACCGATGCAGGGCTCATGGTCCCCGTTGTTAAAGACGCCGATCGTAAGTCGATTCTCGAGGTTGCACGCGACATCAATCGTCTCGGCGACGCAGCGAAAGAGGGCAAGGTCAAGCTCGAGGATCTCCAAGGCTCGACCTTCACGATCACCTCGCTCGGAACCCAAGGCGGGCTCTTCGCCACGCCGATCCTCAATCACCCCGAGGTCGGCATTCTCGGCGTACACCAGATCAAGCAGAAGCCCGTCGTTCGCGATGGTCAGATCGTGATCGGTGAGGTGATGCTGCTCTCGCTCAGCTTCGATCACCGCATCATCGATGGTCACATCGGCGCCGCGTTCGCTTACGAGATCATCGACTATTTGCAGAACCCAGATCGTCTCTTCCTCGAGATGGCCTGACCGCTTTCAGCAAGCCCGTATCTCCTCGATGTGAAGCCCTCTGTCGTCAACCGGCAGGGGGTTTCGTCGTTTGTGCTACGAGCCGCGAGATCATGTACGGCGTCGTTTCGCCCACGCACGAGAACCTCGATCGAGCCGCAGCGTTGATTCGCTCCGGAGAGCTCGTCGCCTTCCCGACCGAGACCGTGTACGGGCTTGGCGCCCTCGCACTCGATGCAAACGCCGTTCAGAAGATCTTCGTCGCAAAGGGCCGGCCTTCTACCAACCCGCTCATCGTGCACGTGAGCTCGTTCGAGATGCTCGATGAGATTGCGGCGAGTGTTCCTTCGATGGCACTCACCCTTGCCAAGCAATTCTGGCCAGGGCCGTTGACCTTGGTGTTGCCGAAGCGAGACAACATCCCGTCGGTGGTCACTGCCGGCGGCCCCACGGTTGCCGTACGAATGCCTGCACATCCGATTGCACTCGAGCTCATCACACGCGTGGGCAAACCGATCGCTGCGCCGAGTGCAAATCGCTCCACGGAGATCTCACCGACGCTGGCCCAGCACGTGGCCGATTCACTCGGAGATCGCGTTTCGCTGATTCTTGATGGCGGCCCGTGTGCTCGCGGAATCGAATCCACAGTTGTCGATACGAGCGACCTATCGCCGCGCATTCTCCGACCAGGATCCATCACACGAGAGCAGATCCTGAACGCGCTCGCACTGGACGACAGCCTGGGCGAACGCACCGCTCAGCCAGCGCACGATGGCGAATCCGTCGCACGCTCACCGGGCCAACAAGAGCGCCACTACGCACCACGGGCACGCGTGATGTTGTTGACCAGCGAGCGAATCGATCAACTACCGCAGAGCGACGCGACGCTTCGACGGAGCTACCTGCTGTGCTCGGAGCGCTCTCGTGGCGACGGCAGTGTTCGTACCCTTCCACGCAACCCCGACGGCTACGCATCCGGGCTGTACGCGATGCTTCATGAGCTCGACCGGATCAGCGACGAAATCGTAATCGAGTTGCCTCCGCGCGATGCTGCGTGGGAGGCGATTCACGATCGGCTACGACGAGCCGCACACCCTGCGTGAGTCACACACTCACCGGGCGCGCGCTTTGCGAGCCTTGGCCGGGATTTCACTCGTCGCCCCCGATTCGACGAGCTTGCGAACTGCGGTCTCGATCTCGCGGGCAAACATGACCTTCACAGCCTCGAGGCCACGCGGGCGGATCGCCTCGTAAGCCTTGGCAATGTCCTCTGCGGTCACCGTGCTGCCAAAACCCTCGCCAGTGCGTCGGTAGAAATAGGTCGCGAGCTCGGATGCAGCGCGCTCGAGATGCTTTCGGAGCAGGTTGGCTGCGCCCGTGGCCGTTTCGAGATCAACACCCGCAGCCTCGAGCTTGAGACCAACGTTCATCAACGCCGGGCTTCGGATCATATACGAGTGACCCTGTTTCTCGATGACCTTGAGCCTGAGCAAGTCGGCAACGAGGCCCGGGCGGCGGTCACCGAGCAACTCGTGAAGCTCGGGCTCGGTAACGACTTTGGGGTGATCGTGGGCCCAAGGCTCTTGAAGTCGCGCTTCTAGACCCAGCCACTCGTTGAGAGCCAGCTCGCCCTTATCGACCTGCTCGAGCAAATCCCGAATCGCCTTGATGCTCAAACCGCGATCCTGAAGCGACGCGATCAGCTCTAGACGCTCGACGTGCGACGCACCGTAATACGCCACGCGCCCGCGAATTTCAGGCTTCGGTAGCGCCCCTTTCGATTGATAAAAACGGATGGTTCGACTTGGGACACGCGCGGCGGCGGCAAGCTCATCAATGGTGTACTCGGTTGCCTTCGGGGGCTGTTCTTCGGACATTCGCAGCGAGCATTCTCCGTGTTGCTCGTGTGTCTGCAAGCCTTCCGTGCTTTCGGAATTCTCATGGGCCGTGACGACCTGTTCTTCGGGGCTTTCGGGCTGTGACTCGCCGCGTCCACGAAAGAGCGACGGAATGGCCCCCAACAACGACACGGGCATGGTCAGGCAACCTCTCGGGCAACGCGACGAACCGCCGAGAAAGCACCGATATCTTGATGGCTCAGGTTCGCTATATGCGAAAGAGCGAGTCGCAACGTTTTGCCCCAGCTCTCGGAGCGATAGCTCACCCCATATTTCTCACACACCGCACGAATCTCGGGGGCGATTTCACGGAGTCGTTCGGGGGGCAATTTCGGAAACAAATGGTGCTCGATTTGGAGGTCGAGACCACCACAAAGAACCGACACCAGATGCGGCACCGAGAAGTTATTGGTCGCCTCGGCTTGCATGGCGTACCACTCGCCACGGCTATGAGAGCGCGTGCCCTCGGGGAAGGCCGAGGTTTCAGGCCCAACATGTCCACAATAAATCGTGGCTGCCGAATAAATGTCTCGAAGCGTTTCAGCTAGCCAGTTGCCTGCCAATACTTTGAAAAAACCTGGCCCGGCGAGCAGCGGGAAGAGCACGTAGTTCTTGGCATAATACGGAACGTATTTCCGGAATGCCTTCCAATAGGCCTCTTTCACCGAAGCCCAGGAGCGATCTTTGACGAAGTCGAATTGATCACTTCGACCATTGCCGGCCCAGATATCATTGAGCCCGGTAAAGTGAGTATTCATCAACGCGCCGAAATTCGGAAACAGCACGAAGAGAGTAAATAGAAGCTGGAATTTATGGGCGAGCGTATAGGGTGTGTGCTCGGTCAGCCGCACGGGGCCGAAATGGATATCGGGGTCTCGGCCCGCGACATTGGTGTTGCCGTGATGACGAATATTGTGTCCAGCGCGCCATGACTCTTCGTCGATGGGGGTGTCCCAAGAAAAAGTCTTAGAGCAAAACCCTTCAGCACCAGGCAATTTGTCGTAGGCACCGTGCAATGCGGTGTGCCCGATCTCGGTGGCTTGAAGCTGCTTGTGAACCCAGAGCGCAAGCACTCCTGAGGTGAACGAGATCGGCTCGAAGCTGAAATGAATCAGCACGCGACCGATCACTTCCATCCCGCGGGAAAATCGATTGAGGCGCTTGATATAGGCGACATCCTCATCGCCCACCTTGGCTTCGATGCGCTCGCGAATCGCGTCGATCTCTTCGCCAAACTTCTTGAAGCGCTCGGCGTCGTTTTGAAAACAAAGGGGTGCATCTCCGCTCGCGGCAGTCGTCATCGTCAATCCTCCTCAGTGGAACACTGATCGATGTAACATCTAAACCATTGCAGTCAACACTGTCTCATTCGTTTTCTAAAAATTATTCACGCGACCGTGCCACCACGATCGACGCCTCGTGAGGTCGGCACGCAACACGACGCCAGACGCTGTGTGTAGAACGCCTCCCTCGTGGCCAACGCGAGCCGGCCGACGAGCCTCAACCCCACCGCAAAGGAGCTCGCTACTTCTTCACGAGACGAGCAAGCGCGTCACCTGCGGCGCGAGCGAGATCTTCAGAGCGCCTCGTCGCGAGCATCGTGTCGCCCAGGTCGTGCAAAAACACCATCAATGCGAGCTTGCCGCTCACACGAACGGGCGTCGCGGACACCTCGGCGGCGCTCTCGCCGAGAAGCTGAACGAGGGGCGCGTGGGTGGGCGTCTTCGGGATGGGACCGAGATAAAAGCCCGTCGCCGCCGCTGTCGCAAAAAGGCTCGGCACATCGGCTCGAATCTTCAACGCTCGAAATGCCTCTTGATCGGCCAGTGCGTCGTTGCAACGCCATCCCTGAAATTCGCCTTTGCGAACCACCAAGACCCCCACCGCCGCGGCAACGGTGTTGAGACCTTCGAGCAACGGCCCGACGATCTCTTCGCGCGAATTTGCAACGCGAATGGCTGCGAGAAAACCGTCGAGCAACGGAAACGGACCCCGCGGCGCACGAGGAGAAAAACCTTGCGGTCGCGTGGGAGGGCCCACCATCGCAGCACGTCGAGTCTCGACCTCGGGCTCGATCTTCTCGGCTGTCGCTGGAGACACCACACGCAACATCGGCGGGGTCAACGGCTGACTCGGACGCACCGACGCAGGACCAGCCGCAGGGGTGGACCAATCCGCAGTTCGCGGGGCGGCTTCGGACGAAGCTTGCGGCGCTTGAATCGACCCAGCTTGCGAAGAGCCGGGGGCGCCCAAGCTGGGCGGAGGAGCCTGGGTGGGAACGCGAGAAGAGGGCCCGTTGGTCGAATTCGGGGCTGCTCGGTCAGGAGATCGACGAACCAGCGGTATCGGCTCGTCGCGTTCGACGACGCGTAGCCTCGGCATCGAAGCGGGCGGCAAATCGTCGAGATTGGGTCGAATCTGGTACGGCGGCGTAGGTCGTTCGGGTCGCCATGCGGGCATCGAAGCCGACGACTTCGATGCAGGACGCGGTACTGGATCGAGACGCAGCAGAGCCTCTTCCATCGTGGCAAGCGGGGCACGAACGACGCGCACCGGAGCCTTCAGATGGAACGAGAATTCGCTCTGAATATGCGGATCGAGAGGGTCGACAGCGGCCACATCGATCGTGCCCGTCAATGCGTCCGCGCGAACCGGGATCGCCATCAATCGCTGGCAGATTCCGGATGGCAACGCTTCGATCAACCGCGCAACGGGCACCACCGATCGCAACGTGGGGACTTCGTTACGACCGAGCTCTGCCTCCACCGCACGCGTCGTCAAAAACCCGAGGTTGACGACGGCGCGAATCGCGGAAATTCCCTCGGTAGAGAACGCCAAAAGCACGCGCTGAACCTCGTCCTTCTGTAGGACCCCGGAAGCCAAAAGCCTGCGGACGAAGTCGACGGACACGCGCGCAGCGTATCAACTCACTTCTGTCGTGGGAACTGGAACACGACCTCATTTTTTCGAGTGAGGCCCAACTCGTCACGAGCAAGCCTCTCTACGGCGGTCGGGTTGTCCTTCAAATTCTCGACGGTCTTGCGCAGCACCGCCACCTGTCGGCGCGCGTCTTCGTTCTCTTGGCGAACCCCGGCCAACTCACGCTCCAGGGATTGAACGCGCGGCAAGCCCTCTGGAGAAAGAATCATCACGGGCGCCGAGACGATGGCGACGATGAGAATCGAGGCAGGCAGCAAACGCTGTACGGAACGGGCCAGCATTCTGACAGGGTGCCTGAAAAGTTTTGGGTTGGACCAGTTTCCGGCGGTCGCCAATGTGCTGGTCTTTGCCCAATCGAAAAATAAGGGCTTTTGGCTTGCGCGGAGGCGGATTTCTTCGACTAGCATCCGCCCGATCGGTTGATTCTTCGACGCAACGCCCTCTAGCCCCCCTCGGACTCATGGAGATCGATATTCTGCGCGGTGAACTCGAGCGTCATTTCTCTCTCGACGAGATGATGGCGCTGTCACGAGACCTCCTTGGCCTGCTCCCAGAAGAGATCGGTGCGACAACGTCATCGGCGACCTTCGCGCGGGCGCTGGTGACGCACTGCCTCGAGGTCGACAGCCTCGATGCGCTCGCCGATGCGATCGCGATCTCACGCACGGAGGTGGATCCAAAAATCCGCGAAGCCACCGTGCACGGGTTCGCCGCAGAGGATGAGCTTTCAACGGGCGCAAAGCTCGGCGACTACAACATCGTGCGCAAGCTCGGTGAAGGGCCGCTCGGGCATGTGTACGTCGCTCGCAAAGACGAGACCGAATTCGTTCTGAAGGTGGTCCGCACCGACGTCGCGGTGGATCGTCGACGAATTCGTCGACTGCTCACGCACGCACGGATCGTGTCGCAGATCGATCACGAGGCGCTCCCGCGGTCAGTAAGCGCGGGCTTCGTCGGAGGGCGCGCATACATCGCTTATGCGCACACCGAAGGGCAAACCCTCGCGTCGAAGATTGGGCGAACGGGGCCGATGCACTTGAACGAAGCGCGTCCGCTCTTGAAGTCGATTCTCGAGCCGCTCGCGCTCATTCACGAAAAGCGTCTGTCGCACGGCAACATCAAGGGCGAAAACGTTCTGCTCACTCGCGGCGAAGCAGGCGCGCAAAAGGTCATCCTGCTCGACTCTGGCTCGGATCGACTTCGCCGTCGCGTGCGCTCTGCGGGGACGTGTTGGGCATGGTCGTCACGCCTCGCATCGCTGCTCATGAGCTTCACCGTGGCAAGGCCGCCGACGCTCGAAGCGACGTGTACGCATTCGGTTTGCTTCTGTTCGAGGTGCTCACCGGCAAGCCTGTTTTCACTGCGTCGACCCCCGTCGAGATCGCGGTGCTTCATCTCTCGAAAGAGCCCGACGCACCATCGACGATCGCGCCTCGCGGTTGGATCAACAAAGAGCTCGACACCTTCGTGTTGAGCTTGCTCAGCAAAGACCCGACGAACCGCCCGAAGGATGCTCGCGTTCTTCTCGAAGCGATCGAGACGCTCGGTCGCGTGACCTCTGCGGTGGCCGAAAAGAAGATCTCGGACGAAGAGGTCAACGAGCGAATTGACGCGCTCGTGGCGTCACCAGAAGACGGCGACGCAGCGCTCAAGCTCGAGTCCGCAGTCGAAGAAGGCGGCGATGCTCGACGAGTGGCCGATGCGTTCTTGATGGCGTCCGAGAGCGTCGAAGATGGCGACGACGACGAGACGAAGGCGAAGTCGAAAGAGATCAAGAAGGGCCTGTTGTTCAGGGCTGCTCGTCTCTTCGAGACCGCGGTCAAAGATCACGCAAAGGCCGAAGAAGCGTACGCTCAGCTCGTTGCGCTCGACCCAGAAGACGACATCGCTCTCATCGCGCTCGAAGAGATCCGTCGAGGGTTGGGCAAGTACGAAGAGCTCGTCGAGATGCTGCTTGCGCGAAGTGAGCGCGCCACGAGCGCATCCGATCGAGGTCGTGCTCTCGCCGAGATCGGCCGTCTTTATGCACACGAGCTCGACGATCGTGCCCAGGCTCTGATCGCGTACACGCAAGCCTTCTGCGAAGACCCACAAGACGTCACGCTCGCGAGCGAGATCGAGCGTCTTGCCGGCACGGACACCAACCTGTGGTCAGAAGCGCTCGGCACGATCACGCAGGCCACGACCGCCGACATCCCGCAGGACATTCGCAACGCGTTGTTGATCAAGCTCGGCGGTTGGTACGCGAGCAAGATCAGCCGCCCCGACCTCGCGTTGACCTGCTTCAGCGCAGTCGCGAGCACCGAGCCCTCGAACGATGGTGCGCTCGAAGGGATGGCCGATATCTATCGAGCCGCTCAGCAATGGCCCGAGCTCGGGGCGGTGTTGCTTCGTCGCGCCGATATCTCTCCGAGCCCGGTCAAGGCGCGCGATCTTCGCGCCGCCGCCGCTGCCATTCTCGACTCGAAGCTCAACGAGCCTGTGCGTGCGAAGGATATCTACGAGACCATTCTCTCGGACGACCCTTCACACGAAGCGGCCGCCGACGCGCTCGCCCGCATCTACGAGCGAACTGACGACTATGCGGGCTTGATCAAGATCCTCGATCGCCGCGCCGACGCACTTCGCGGCGAGATCAAGGCGCGCACGTTGGTGCGAATCGCTGAGATCTACGAGAACAACCTGAACGACTTGCCCGAGTCGATTCAGCGTTTCGAAGCGGCCCTCGCCATCGACGAGAAGAACCTCGATGCACTCAAGGGTCTCGATCGAGTGTTCAATCGATTGAGCCGCTACCGAGAGCTTCTCTCGGTGCTCGATCGTCAGCTACATCTCGCGGCCACGCCACGCCAGAAGATCACGCTGCACGAGCGTATGGCAGCCATCCATGACGAAGAGTTCCTGGATCACGCCGCTGCCTCTGCTTCGTACGAAGCCATCCTCGCGATCGACGGCGCACACGAGAACAGCATCGTTGCACTGGGTCGCCACTATCGCGCACTCGATCGCTGGGAAGACGTCGCGACGCTGTACGACCGTCACCTCAAGATCGTCTCGGATACGAATCGTCGTGCCGAGATCTTGTTGAGCCAAGCGCGCGTGCTCGCCGACAACGTCGGGAGCCCCGAGCGAGCGATGACCGCGTACGAGAAGGTGCTCGAGCTCACCCCAGGTCATGCAGGTGCACTCGAAGCGCTCGCTCGTCTTCGTGAAAAGACCGGTGACGCGACCGCCGCGATCTCGGCGATCGAAGCATTGGCAGAGAAGGCAACCACACCCGAGACCAAGGCCGAGCAGTACATGCGCGCGGCGAAGCTGCTTGAGTCACGTGGAGATCGTGACGGCGCCATCGAACGCTACAAGCTCGCGCTCGATGCACATCCGCAGAGCAAAGAGGCGATCGTCGCACTTCGAGCAGCCTTTGCTGCACGAGGCGATGTGTCGTCGGCCATCGAGCTCATCGCACGCGAGATCGAAGCCGCAGAAGGCAAGTTGCTCAAAGCACGTTTGCACGGCGAGCTCGCTCGCTTGCTTCGCGACCGTGTGAAGGATGACGTCAAAGCAGCCGAGGCAGCACGCGCCGCTCTCGATAACGACCCCACCAACCCCGACGCATTGCTCGTGCTCGGCGACATCGCGTTCGAAGCGGGTCGCTTCCACGAAAGCGCGAAGCAGTTCGAGTCGTTGGCGTCACGTGTCGAGTCTCTCCAGAAGCAAGATGCGACGCGCGTGTTGGTGCGTTTCATCGATTCGCTGGCGAAGACGGGCTCGACCGAGAAGGCCGTCGCAAGCATCGATACGCTGCTTCGTTTGGCTCCCGACGATCTCGAAGCCATCGGTCGCGTCGCGCGCGTCACGCTCGAGAACGGCACCGCCGACCGCGCGTACGAGGTGAACAAGCAGTTCTACGAGCGCTTCGGCGACCAGTTGCTTGGCCACGAGAAGACCGAAGCTCTCTACCGACTCGGCGAAGCCGCACGTCGCTTCGGCAAGCTCGAAGAGGCCATCTCGCTCCTTCAAGATGCCGCCGACCTCGACCCCAACTCTGCGCTGCCGATCGAAGCTCTCGCCAAGGTCTACGCAGATCAGAACACCTGGGAAGAAGTCATCCGCATCAAGAACCGTCGCCTCGATGTGCTGTCGGGTGACGAGCGAAGTGAGATGCTCGTCGATATCGGCGACATCATCGCCAACAAGATTGGTGATCGAACGCGTGCTGCAAAGAGCTTCGTGGCAGCGCTCGAAGATCGCCCCGACGACCGCAAGCTGCTCACCAAGTTGATGCAGCTCTACAGCGAAGAGAAAGACTGGGCGAAGCTCGTCGAGATCGTTCTTCGCTTGGCAGACTTCGTCGACGACAAGAAGCAGAAGGCCAAGTACATCCACACCGCCGCATCGATCAGCCACAAGCAACTCAGCGATCTCGAAGCCGCGATTGGCTACTACGATCGCGTTCTCGAGCTCGACGCTTCGAACAACAAGGCGTTGACGGAAGCCACCGAGCTTCGTCGCGAGCGTGGTGACTGGACGGGGGTCGAGAAGCTCGTGAAGATCCAGCTTCGACGTGCCCAAGAGAGCGGCGCTGTCGATGGAATGATCGCCGGCTACGACGCCCTCGGAAACCTGTACCACCGACAGCTTGGCTGGACGGCGCAAGCCATCGACGCGTTCGAAGCAGCGCAAGCACTCGACCCAGACAACCGCGAGCGTAACGAGCGACTCGCAGACATGTACGCGTCCGACCCGGCCCAGTACCTCGACAAGGCCGTGTCTGCGCAGCGTGTGATCATGCGTCGCAACCCGCACAAGCCTGAGTCGTACAAGCTGTTGCGTCGCCTCTACACCGAGGCCAAGCGCGCAGACTCAGCGTGGTGCCTCTGCCAGGCGCTCTACGTGCTCAACCTCGCCGAGCCAGACGAGGAGCGCTTCTTCAAGCGCATGCGCACCGAGAACGTTGCGGCCGCGCAAGACCGACTCAGTGACGAAGATTGGCAGCGCCATCTCTATCACGAAGATGTCGACCCTCTGCTCACCTCGCTCTTCGCCCTGATCGAGCCGGCCATCCTTGGTGTTCGAGCGCAACCGCTCGAAGCGCTCGGTTACGACGCTCGTTACCAAATCGATCTGGCGATGCACCCCTACCCCATCTCGCAGACGCTGTACTACGCGTGCGGGGTTCTCAACATCGCGCCACCTCCGACCTTCCAGAACCCGAACGACATGGGTGGCTTGTCGTTCCTTCATGCGCACACG
Source organism: Polyangiaceae bacterium (assembly GCA_046351315.1). GTDB lineage: Bacteria > Myxococcota_A > Polyangia > Polyangiales > Polyangiaceae > JAXLYQ01. The sequence goes on along the minus strand of JAXLYQ010000015.1, from coordinate 12,897 downwards.
CCCAGCATCGTTCTGGGTCGCGCAGCGCTCACGGGTGATGTGCCCACCCAGCTCGCGGCATTCTTGGCTGCGCGGCAGCTCACGTTCTTCCGTCCTGGGTTCTACATCCGTCATTTGATCCCGACGGGCACTGGGTTGAAGGCGTGGTTGTTCGCCGCCATCAAGATGATCGCGCCGCAGTTCCCGATCGCTGGCGAGCTCGAGGGCCCGGTCAACGAGAACATCGATGCACTCAAAGCTGCCTTCCAGGGCCCCGAGCGCGAGCACCTCGCGAGCATCGTCACCAAGTTGCTTCAGGGCGGTGGCTCACTCGACCTGAAGAAGTGGGTCGCAGCAGTCGACTTCACCGCAGATCGTACGGGCTTCGTTCTCGCCAACGATCTCGAGCTGATCGTCGAGCTCATCAAGGGCTCTGAAGATCCATCGACCGCCGTACCGAGCCGAGAGCGTTTGAAGGAGCTCGTCCTCTACGCAGTCAGCGAAGAGTACTTCGGTCTCCGAGATCGTCTCGTTATCGGCATCGGCGCCTAGCCAAATCTGCCTTGTTCGAGAGGGGCTTAATGCGACGAACCCCTCTCGAACAGCAGAGGGGTACTGATGGGCACAACGTTGGTTCAGCGGTTGAGAAGCTGAAGCGAAGGCTGAGGGCGTTGGATCAACCTCAGCCCTCGTTACTTTTGTGCTCAGCCGATGCAGCGGAGCTTCATCTGCACATCGCTCGACCAGTGGTTGGCGAACGCACGCACGCAGGTCGACAGGTAGCGGTCGTAATCGTCGAACACTTGATCGCCCCAGGTCGCGCGGATCTTCGCCTCGTGAACCTTCATTCGGCGCAACCACTCGGCCGTGGTCTTTCCGTAGTGCTCGCGGCGAGTCTTGAGCTCGACGATCTCCCAGTACGGGTTGACCGCTGCGACGAGCTCTTCGAGACGAGGGTTCAAACCGCCCGGGAAGATCACGTCTGCCGTGAACTTCAGGTCTTCGACATCGCTCTTCGTACGCGGCACTCGATTGCGCAAGATCGCCTGGAAGCCGAAGTACGCACCGGGCTTGACCCACGATGCACACTTTCGGAAGTACTCGCGATAGATCTCGATGGCCTTGCCCTCGCGTGCCTGCGCAGGCGAGCAGAGGTGATCGATCATCTCGATCGAGATCAACGCGTCGTACTTCACAGCAGGCGAGTAGTCTTTGTAGTCGACGCACCAGACCTTCACACCAGGCAGCTTGCGTGCGTTGATCTCTTCGAACTGCGCGCTCGAGAGCGTGATGCCGTGCGACTCTTTTACGCCTCGAAGCGACAGATACTCAAGGTTCGCGCCCCATCCACAGCCAATGTCGAGCACCAGCTTTTCTGGGTTCATCTCTGCGTACTCGTAGAGAACCCTCGACTTGTTTACCTGCGCTTGCTCCAGCGTGTCGCTCTCGTTCTCGAAAACGCCGCACGTGTAGTGCATGCGCTCATCGAGCCAGAGGCGAAAGAACTCGTTGGAGACATCGTAGGAAACTTCGACTTCGTTCTTCGTGGACGTCACTTGCTTCGCCTTTCGTTACTGGCCAGCGCATAGCACGAGGCTTTGTCGAACGGCCACGCCCTACGGCCAACGAAATGCAGCGAAATTCCCTACGCGGCGAATCACTCGAAGCACTCGGCCCTGTCGCGAGGGCTCTCGTGCATGGCGGCTTAAAAACACGAAGGCCAGCCGCCCCGCAGAGCCACTGGCCTTCGCACGATCGAGCTGCGATCAGAGGCTCAAATAGGTTTGATCCTTCAGGCCGCGTTCGTAGTCCTGCAGCAAACGCATCCCTTCGGTGGGTCGCATCTTGTCTTGTTTGATGGCCGCATCGACTTGAGCCTTCACGCGAGCCACCAAGCCCTGCAGGTCGTACTGCGTCATCGCGAGCACCTCACCGATGGTGTTTCCGGCGATCGTTTCTTCGATGTAGTAACCGCAGTCTTCATCGTCATCGAGGAACACATGGACCTCATTCACTCGACCGAACAGGTTGTGAATGTCGCCCATGATGTCTTGGTACGCGCCGGTCAGGAAGATCCCGAGGTAGTACGGCCCCTCGGAGATATCGTGAAGCGCGAGCGTGTCTCGAACGTCGTTGAGGTCGATGAACTTCGAGACCTTGCCATCCGAGTCGCACGTGATGTCGACGAGCGTGCTCTGCGATGTCGGCTGCTCGTTCAAGCGATGGATCGGAACAATCGGAAACAACGCCCCCAACGCCCAGTGATCGAGCAGAGACTGGAACACTGAGAAATTGCAGATGTGCTGGTCAGCAAGCTGCGCATTGAGCTCAGACAAGAAGTCTGGCGTCTCTTCGTCCTCAACGGCCGCGAGCTTCTCGGCCATCTTCTGGACCTTCTCGGCGATCTGCCAGAACGCCACCTCGACCTTCGCTTTGATGTCGAGATCGAGCACACCGACCTCGAACATTTTCTGCGCCTCTTCTTTCACTTGAAGCAGGTCGCTCCAGGTCTCTGAGAGGTTGCGATCGTTGAGCTGCTCGTAAGCGTAGTTCAGGTCTTTGAGAAGCTTGTGCTCGCCTTCGATCGAGTTGAGCGGAGCCGAGGTCTTCTCGATCTCTCCGAAAGCCTCGACCACCAGCACCGAGTGGTGCGCGACCATCGCTCGACCTGACTCGGACACGATGTTTGGATGCGGCACTCGCTCTTCGTCGCACACGTCACTGATGTTGTAGACAACGTCGCGCGCGTACTGCTCGACGGTGTAGTTCGTCGACGAATGAAACGTCGATCGCGAGCCGTCGTAGTCGATCGCAAGACCACCACCGACGTCGAGAAACTCAACCGGGTAACCCATCTTGCGAAGCTTCGCGTAGTGACGAGTTGCTTCGCGAACCGCTCGCTTGATGATCAAAATATCGGGAACCTGCGACCCGATATGGAAGTGCAACAGCTTGAATGCGTTGCCGAGACCCGCTTCACGCATGAGCTCGCCTGCCTCGAGAATTTCCGAGGTCGAAAGGCCGAACTTCGCGTTCTCTCCGCCTGACTCAGCCCACTTGCCCGCGCCCTTGGTCATCAAGCGCACACGCAATCCGATCATCGGCTCGACGTTCATCTCTTTCGAGATGCGAATGATCGCGCGAACCTCGGAGAGCTTCTCGGCGATCAAGATCACCTTCTTGCCGAGCTTGCGACCCAACAACGCCGTGCGGATGAAGTTGTCGTCCTTGTACCCGTTGCAAACGATCAGCGAGTCGTTGTCGGTGTGCACCGACAGACCCGCGAAGATCTCGGGCTTCGACCCGACCTCGATGCCGTAGTGAAACGGTCGGCCTGCGTCGAGGATCTCCTCCACCACCTCGCGGAGCTGGTTCACCTTGATGGGGAACACTCCACGATACACCCCGCGATACTTGTGATCGCTGATCGCACGCAAAAAAGCCTCGTTCAGCGTGCGTACTCGATGGTGGAGTAGATCCTGAAAACGGATCAACAACGGCGTCTTCAACCCATCGACGCTCGCCTGCTTCACCACATCTGCGAGAGCGATCTTCTGCCCGCGTTTCTGCAACGGTGCGACGGTCAGATTGCCGTCTTCGGACACATCGAAGTACCCACCACCCCAACGGTCAATGAAGTAAAGATCCTTCGAGTCCTGGGTCGTCCAGGTGGACGGCGTTTCGCCGCCAGGCTTGTCACTGCTCAACTTCGTGTCCTCCAATATGTCTTGATCGTCGTCGGTGGAGATCGTTGCTGCTGCCTGGGGAGGGCATTCCGGGGTGGCCGTTCGCTGTGCTCATTGCGGCTCGCAGCGCGCTCATCGGAGCCTTATCGAGCGTTCGCGTCAAGCGATTGCTCGCGGCGAATGTGACGGAAAACAGCGCGTACACAAGCCCTTCCGCACCGATGTCACAAACGCACCGCCCGAGCGGAAACAAACTTGGCCACCTACACGACCCTTCATTAGCCAGCGGCCAGGAAATCATCATGACCGCGAAGAAGAAGAACGCGAAAAAGCCCGCTCCACAGACCCATCGCTCTGCGTCGTCCAGGGGCACCGCCACGTCGCTCTCCGCCTCAGCGTCTGCCCTCGTCTCGTCGAACGCAGTCCTCGACTTGATCGCGTCGACCACCGAGCAGCGCCCACTGTCTCAACCCGATCTCAGCCTTCCGTTGCTGTTCTCACCAGGCCCCAACGGCTTGCCACAGCTCAAACCCTCGGCGCCCCCCGCCGCTGCGATGGCCCCAACGACCACGCAGAAGAACGCAGCCACCACGCGTGACATCGCTGCGCCTCCAGCAGTCGACACGACAACGACACAGGCCGCGCACGTGAAGAGCGAGCCCGTTGCCAGCATCATCGAGACCGTGGTCGCAGCGTCTGCTGAGCCCGTCAAAGCGGCGGTTGACGTTGCTCCGCTCTCGGCAGAGGAGCGTCACCGTCGAATCGCGCTCGCAGCGTTCGAGCGTGCTTGCCAGCTCGGCCTTGGACGCACCAACCCACTCGAGGATTGGCTCTGGGCCGAACAACACGTCAGCGCGACGCTGTACGCACACCGCTGAGTAGTCGCTCTGTCGAAAAAGACCTCGCTTGGCTCGCTTAACTTACGCTTCTCGACCGCGGCGATCGTGTCGTCGAGAAGCTTGTCTTTTCGGAGGCACGGGTAGCAGTCAGCAGTGCGAAACAACGAGCTGCAACCCGTCTTGTTCTGAAGAAGCTTCAACGCTGCAAGGGCGCGTGAATCAGCATTGTCGCGCACCTCGGGCAACACCGCGTAGTTCGCGTCGCAACCCTTCGCAGCTTTCAGGTTCAGCAACGCCTTGAGCGCCGGGGACGCGCGGTCTTTCACCTCGCTCTTCGCCATCGATTTTTGAGCGCGAGCTGAGATCGCTGGCTTCGGTTCTTTGAACGAAGTCAGCTCGTAAATCACATCCACCGCTTCGGGCGCTGGAGTCGACTCAAGAAACGCGAACACCGCGTCAGCACTCTCGTCGGATTCTTTCGCAGCGGCCAGCACCGTCTCTTTCGAGACGTCGTCACCGAGCGCTTTGGGCGACAACGCGACGAGCTTCTTCAGCGCGCCGAACGCGGCGACCCCTTGCTTGTGCTCGAGGTATTCGCGCATCGCTGCTCGCCACACTGCCGGATCGTTCGGAAACCGTTCGGCCAACGCTGCAATGGACGCTGGCCCAGCTTTGCGCGCCTGATCGATTTCGCGCTCACTCGCGAACGGCGGGTCAACCGGCGCCGATGAAGCCGACGCAGACGCGGAAGCCACGGGCCCTGGGTCAGAAGAGCCAGCGGCAATCACGATCACGAAGAGAACCAGCAGCGGAACAACCACAACCCCCGCAGCCCCCGCCAACAACGCAATCGCAGGCAATTTGCGCAACGGCTCAGGCAACCGAGGACGCGCATCCGCAACGAGCTTTTCGAGCGGATCGGTGACCACAGGCGAAGCGGCGCTCGCTTGAGCAAGTGCCGCCACGGGGCTCACCCCCATCGAGGTCGGCATGTATGCGTCCGTGCCTGGAGCATTGACGATGCTCACCCGTGATTCAGGTGGTGCGATCGTGGGAACACCGTAGCCCGACACCGCAGGAGCTGGCCCGTATCCCGAGACCGCGGGAGCCGCGGACATCGGTACGACCTGCGCAACATTGGTCGCGACAGGCGCCACACCGGGGTACATGGCCGAGGGCTGGGGCAACGACGCAGCCACTTGCGAAGGTGGCGGAGAGACCGCTGGATACGCTCCGGAAACGGCCGCCCCAGCGAAGCCATAGCGCGCGAGGATCGCATCGATCGATGCGACGAGATCGGTCGCCGTTTGCAACCTGCGATCGGGAGATTTCTCCATCAGGGTTGCCACCAGCAAATCGAGCTCAGGAGGCACCGACACACGTGATGAAATCGGAGGCGCGGGGCTCGTGATGATCTGCATCACCAACGCAACGACCTCGGGAGCTTCGAACGGTCGCACGCCGGACAACATCTCGAACAACATCACGCCTACGGTGTACAGGTCAGCGCGTGCATCGACAGGCTGCCCCATCGCTTGCTCGGGCGGCATGTACTCGGGCGTGCCGTACATCACACCGAGCTGCGTCAACGCTTTGCCTGCGACCGTTGCGCCGCCGAGCTTTCCGCCTGATTCTTTCGCGATGCCGAAGTCGAGAATCTTCACGAAATCAGGGTTCGTGGGCTTCTCGACCAACATCACGTTCTCGGGCTTCAAGTCGCGATGCACCACCCCAAGTCGGTGCGCCGCTGCAAGCGCATCGGCCATTTGCCGAACGATTCGAAGAGCACGATCGATCGACATCGGCCCTTGCTCGTGAAGAACGTCTCGAAGGCTTTTGCCCTCGATGAATTCGAGCACGAGAAAGAACCCGCCATCACTCATACGACCAAAGTCGGTCGCGAGCGCCACATTCGGATGATCGATACCTGCGCTGACACGCGCCTCTCGTTCAAACCTTGCGACGACCTCGTCAATCTCGGTCATCTCAGGATGAAGTACCTTGATCGCAACACGCTTTCTCATCAGCGTGTGCTCAGCCAGGTACACTGCGCCCATGCCCCCCTCACCGAGCAGCTTCACGATGCGATACCGATCCGAAAGGATGGTACCGACCAGGCTCTGCGCAGAAGGAGGGGAATCGTTCATGGGTTGCGAGGAGGCTCGTTCCTGATGGCGAACATCGGATACATCCAGGTCGTCCGGCACTGCAATCACTACTGCGGCTTCTGTTCGAATCCAACCACTCCGTACACCCACACCTTCGATACGATGAAGGTCCTTGTGGATGATCTCGTTTCACGAGGGTACTTCGGCGTGATTCTCACGGGTGGTGAACCGACGCTTCACCCTGAGCTGCCGAAAATTGTCGCATACGCATCCGAATGTGGGTTGCACGTTCGCATGATCACGAATGGCTGGATGCTCGCGGATGCGAAGCTCGCCAAAGAGCTGGCCACCGCAGGTCTCAAGCTCGTTCATGTTTCGGTCTATTCGACCAAGCCTGACGTCGAGCAGAAGCTTCGAGGCATCGGGGGCACACTCGAGCGTGCTTACGCGGCCATCAGAAACGCTCACGATGTTGGCATCGAGGTGAACATCAACAGTGTGATCAACAAGCTGAACGCCGATCATTTGCACCTCAACACGCAACACTGGATCGAGCACCATCCGTACATTCGGCACTTTATCTGGAACAACCTCGACCCTTCGATGGGGCGCGCGGAGGTCAACCAGGCTGAGCTTACGCCCCGCCTCGCAGATTTCGAAGTGTCGCTACACAAAGCGATGACGATGCTCCATCGCTCGGGGCGAACCTTTCGCGTCGAGAAAGTACCTCTTTGCTACATGACCGACTTCGCGTGGGCGAGCACCGAAACACGCAAGATCGTCAAAGGCGAAGAGCGCGTCGTTCACTTCTTGGATGACAAGCAAACGGTGCGACAAACCGACTGGGAGCACATCTACACAAAGTCCTGTGGGGCGTGCACGCTTCGCACCATCTGCGGGGGTCTATTCGATCGCGGCAACGGTTATGATCCGGCTGAGCTGTCACCGGTATTTGTCTCGCGCGATGCGATTGCCGAGAAGATCATCACCGACCCAGGTGACCCGAGTTATCCACTTCGCACGCTCGATGCTTGGCGTGCCGACTTCGAACGACGAGTAGCAGAAGCTGCTTCTCAACCGCCTCGACCACGAGAGCCTGAAGAGCAAGTCGCATCGAGCATGCGTGACCCCACTGCGCCCACGGTTGGGTTGATCACCGAAGAGAGCCTCAAGCGATTCAACGCCAAGCGAAAGGCCGAAGAAAAGCTCGCTGAGAAAACGGGTTTCCGGCAGGAGCGTTGAGGCATCGTTGACCCCGCCGCATATGGCAAGCAGCGTCGACCCACGACCCATCGTCAAGCTGACCGTGCTCGGTCACATCTCGCCTGAGCTGCGTGAGGTGTTCGATTCGGGCAACACGCAATCGACGCATCGATATGAGGTCGATCAAAACATCGACGCTCTGGTGGATCGAGGAGAGCGAGCGTTCTACGCCGTTGCGACAACCCCCGAATCAGTACGCGGATTGGGCATTGGGTTCGATCTGTTCATCGCGCAACAGTGCCAAGCCACGCTCACGCTGGTGCTCATTGACCAATGCGGCAGTGTGGACGACGACGTCCTCGATGAGGTTGAGCTTACGATCCGCGAGCACCTCTCCGAAGCAGGGATCAGCGCAGACGACGCACGTGTATTGCGGATCCACGCAGGGATGGCTCCGTTCAATCGCGAGAAGTGGGCAGAACGAACCGACGAGCTATTCACCGTGCTCGACGAGCTCACGTGGCCTTCGCCGATTGATCCAGAGCCGCTCCTCTTTTCTCGACTCGACGAGCAAGGTCATCTGATTCGCCTCCGCTCACCGTTTGGAGACATTTCGCATGCGCGTTAGGCTGACCCCTCGCCAGCGAGACGAGATGTGTTTACAGGACAAGTCAACCGCGGCGAGTTGCGTCCCGGCGATGTCGTCGAGCGACTCGGACGCTCAGGTCAACGCGAGCGAATCACTGTCGCAACATTACGCGAGCGGTACGGAGTGTCGCTCTCGATCGCAACACGCGGAATGTGGGTCGATTGTGTCGCTCAAGAATACCTGGAGCCGCTCCCTCCGGCCTCTGAGGTCGCATGGGTCGCGCCTGATTCGGTGGTGCGAGTACGCGGGTTCAGTGCGCTCATTCACCGGGCATGGAGCGCTCCCACCGGAGTTATTGACTATTCGTACCAGAAAGGAGAGCTACTCACGGTGATGCTCCCTCCGACGCGCTTCGGAGCACACACCGCCACGATCACCAAGTGATACGAGAGGGCTCTGCAGCTTAGATAGCTCGCTTTCGTTCTGGAGCTTGGGCAGAGCGATGCTCGAGGGTCGTGCTTCAGCATAAATTCGCTCTTGCGACCGAGGTCGAGCTCCGCGTGATAGCCTCGCGACATGCGGGGAGCATCGGAACGGACTAGCGCGCTGGTGACGGCAGCGTTCATCACAGGGCAACTTGGCGCAGGGTGTATTCCGTCGCGACAGAACAACACGGCGCAGAGTGCACCGCCCCCAACGTACGGCCCCGGCGGCTATAACCAAGGCGGTTACACGCAACCCGGCCCCACACTCAACCCACGACAGGGCCGACGCCGTATGCGCCGGGGCCAAACACACCTGCGCAACCGACGTCACCGACGTCACCAACGTCACCAACACCCGCACCCACCACGGGCCCTACGCCGACGGCAGCTCCGGCATCGCCGTTTCCGTTTCCGTTCCCGACGGCAGCACCACCGGGATGGGGTTTCCCGTTCCCGTACCCAGCCCCTACAGCGACCACGGCGCCCACTGCTGCGCCGACCCATGCACCACAACCAGGCCCGACGCCAGGGCCAACACGGGCCAACGCCAGGTCCAACGAACGCGTGTGCTCACGTCTGCACCGACGACGTTCAAGACTCAGGCGTTGCTCGCAAGCAGCACAGGGCTCTGTGATCAGCGACCGAGGCTCAACGGAAATCTCACGATTCGAGTGACGGGCGCAAACAGCGCGCACCTCGACTGGAACGGCGGAGAATATTCGGACGACGCCGCGTTCGATCCGGCGACATGCTCGGTGTCACACGGCCCTCCGGGGAAATCGCAAAACGTCGAAGGCGTGAATGGACGCGCGACGTACAAAGCGACCGTCGACGCAAGCGGACGCCTCAACGGCACAGCCCACGTCAACGTGGATATCCCGTTCGCCGCTTGCCAGGCCGACTACAACATCGCCGGTGCGCGCTAAGGATTGCTGGCTCTCGGATCGCAGCGCGTCACGAAGCTCGACGAGCAAAATGCCGAGCATGTTTTTGCCGGTGCCGTCGGTGCCGCAACCCCAGTAGTAGTCGCTCGTGGTTGCTTCCACCAAGTGCTCGTGCCCTGTGGCGAGAAGTGCGACGCGAAGATCTTCGTGCTGCGTGAATTTGGCTCGCAACGCGACACGCATGACGTTGTCTTTGATCGACTCCCAATCAGCTCGAAGTGGGCGTGATCGATCACGACCCATTCGCGCAGCATCACCGGGTGACTTCGCTCTTCGAATCTGCTCTTCGTGCGGAGTTCCGGCGAATTTCTGTGCCTGGAAATAATGCTCGGTCGTGGGCCACACCTTTCCGTTCACAGCGATGGGGTGGCTCGAAAAATTGGAGAAGAAACCGTAGTCGCCCTGCGTGCTGTAGAAATGAATCGTCATGGGTGTGCCTCGACAAAAAGAAACGAGGGTCTGACCAACGATGGCTCGAGACCCTCGGTACACCGAGAAAGAGAGCGACGGGTAACTTCCCCGACTTCTCTTTCTTTTTCTCCTTCTTCTGCTTTGGCGTGAGCTTGGGCTTATTGCCCTTGTTCGGCTTCTCTTGACCTTTGGCCATCGCTGTTCTCCTGTACAGAACGTGATCGCAGAACGCCTCGAGCCCACGCTGCTCTTTCGTGGGCGAGGCGGGGCACAGGATACGCTGGCTCGACCTTTTCGGACAACCCGAGCGCACATTTGTGCTGCCTTGACGGTCGTCGAGTTTCGTAGTTTCAGGGTTTCTTCCGCGTTGGCGGAGAGCCTACGGAGATCTCGCTCATGGCAAAAAAATCGCGCCGAACGACGGGGCCTATCAAGACCTCTCTCAACCTCGGGCTCGTGGTGTTCGACGGCGACCGCGACATGCGAGCAGCACTACTCGCTGACCCTGACTTCGCCGAAGTCGCGAAAGAGTATGCAGAGCGCCCGACGCAGATCAGCGTGCGACGAGATCTGTTGCTCACGTCGGTTCGCCTCACGCCGCGAATTGCGCCGGCGTTGTTTGCGTGTGTCGATGAGTGCACGAGACACCTCGGCATCGAGAACGACATCGAAGTGTATTGCTCGCAAGAAGCCGAGATGAACGCGTTCGTGGTGCCGCCAGAGAAAGGTCGTATCTGCATCGGCTTTTCGAACACAGCGCTCGAGCGATTCAGTGATGACGAGCTGCGATTCATTCTGGGTCACGAGCTCGGTCACGCGCTGTTCGAGCACCACGTGCTTGGGTACGACATCGTCGAAAACGAAGAACGAATTTCGCCGCTTCAGGTGATGCAGTTCTATTCATGGAACGCTACGCCGAGCTGTCGTGTGATCAGTGGGGCTATTGTGTTGCCGCGATTTCAAGACTGCGGTGCGCACGTTTTTCAAGCTCACGAGTGGGCTGTCTGACCCACGCTGGCTTGCCAACGTCACCGGGCCGCGATGCACTACGCGGTTCGAAAGCGTCGAGCATCGAGCAGGGCAGTGACGAGATGGACTGGTACTCAACGCACCCGTACAGCCCACTTCGCGTGAAAGCGCTCGACTTGTTCGCGCGCTCGCAGACGTATCATCAGTTGCTCGGTGAAGCGGGTGGCGAGCTTGCTGAGAAAGAGCTCGAGACCGAGGTATCGAGCCTTGTCGAGCCTGATGAACCCACCGGTGTTCTCAGAGAAGCTCGACTGCAAAGAAGAGCTCAAGGAGTTCATCGCGGTGTGCGGTGTAGCCGTCGCCGTCGCGGACCAAAACGTCGACACGAGCGAGATCAAAGCGATCAAGCGGTTGCTCGGCAAAGGTACGCTCGCGAACAACTTGCCTGAGCTCATCGCCGCGGGGCCCGAGGCACTTGGTAAACGAGCCCAAGAGCTATCTTCGATGTTGGTCACACGGCTGTCGCCACTACGTTGCCACAAGGTGGTCGAGGACATCTGCAGCATCGCCGTTGCCGATGGCAAAACCGATGAAGCCGAGGTCGACACGCTGTACGGTGTCGCTGAGCTGCTGAACGTTTCGCTGCCGTTCGTAGACGGGGTACTGTCGCGCGTATCGAAGCCTTTGGATTGAGCTGAGTCACTTCACAACCAAACAGGGAGGAGCACGTATGTCGGAGCTTGCGAATGGAGCTTGGGGCTCACAGGGAATGAGTGAGCAGGGTAAGAGCTGGAGCAAGGTGCTCAAGCCTCTGCAGAGTGGTCTTGACCTCGACAAGATCACGTTCGACGGCGAGCGCGACATGAACAAAGTCCTGCTCAAAGACGAGGACTTTCGAGCCGTGCGTGATGAACAAGCTCAACGCGATGTGAGCTACAGCGCACGTCGCAACATGTTGCTCACCTCGGTGCGATTGTCGCCTGAGGTCGCGCCGTCAGTGTTCGCTTGCCTCGACGCGTGCCGTGCAGCGTTGAAGCTCGACGGAGAGATCGAGGTGTACGTGAACGCGAGCGCAGACATGAACGCGTTCGCGGTCACGAAGCCGCAGTCGGGCATCACGTGCATCAGCTTTTCGAGCGCAACGCTCGAGAACCTCGATGATCTCGAGCTGCGTTGGGTGATGGGTCACGAGCTGGGTCACTCGCTCAACGATCACTTCGTGATCCCGCACTCGGTGCTGATGGACGACAACCGAATCTCGTTGCTCCATGTCATGCAGTACTACGCATGGAAGCGCTACGCAGAGCTGACGTGCGATCGTTACGGGTTGCTGTGCTGTAACGATCTCGAAGCAGCGGTTCGTACGTTGTTCAAGATGAGCAGTGGTTTGACGAGCGCGCGCTGGCTGAACGATGCGACGAAGTCGATCCTTCAACGAGCGGCGCAAGACGCGGCGCAGATCGACACGCAAGACGCCGACGATTGGTACTCGACGCACCCGTACAGCCCACTGCGAGTGAAGGCACTCGAGAGCTTCGTACGATCGACGACGTACTTTGCGTTGCGCGGCGAAGAGGGCGGCACGTTGAGCGAGGCGAAACTCGAAGCCGAGGTCGCCAAGATCGTCGATCTGATGAACCCTGCGCTGTTGAACGAAAGCTTCTCGTGCAAGAAAGAGCTCCGT
>JAXLYQ010000014.1:0-79523 GCA_046351315.1 Polyangiaceae bacterium | reverse complement strand
GAGATCTCGGTTCGAAGCACGTCGCGACGAAGCAAATCACGAAGCGCACCGGCCACCACGGCCTCACCCGACCGAAGCACCGTCACGCGGTCACAAAGCGTTTCGACGTCAGCGAGAATGTGCGTCGAGAAGAAGACCGTGCGCCCTCGAGAACGTTCGTCGACGATCAGATCTCGGACCTCTTTACGACCCACCGGATCGAGACCGCTCATCGGCTCATCGAGGATCAAGAGCTCGGGGTCAGCGACCATCGCTGCTGCCAACCCCGTGCGTTGCACCATGCCTTTCGAGAGCTTTCGCACCGCACGATCTGCCGCGTACGCGATACCCACTCGTTCGAGCACGGTCGTCGTTCGATCGTGCAACGCCTGCCCTTTGAGGCCCGACAACGAGCCGCACATCTCGACGAATTCACGAGGCGTGAGGTACGGATAAATGTACGGGTTCTCGGGGAGGAACCCTACACGTTGCATCGCTTCGGGCGACGGGGCGGGCTTTCCGAAGAGCGTCGCGCTGCCACCGCTCGGGCGAATCAACCCCACGAGCATCTTGATCGTCGTGGTTTTGCCAGCACCGTTGGGGCCTACAAATCCGAAAATCTCGCCTTCCTCGACGGAAAAACTCACGCCCGCCACAGCGACAACCTGCTTACGACGCAGGCCCTGAACGAAGGTCTTCCTGAGCTTATCGACGACGATGATCGACACGATCTGAGGCTATACAACGTCCGTCGCGCTGCTCAAAGTGCGCCCCAAAGACCCTGGCCCGGCATGCCAAATTGATAGCGTTCTCGCTCATCGATTTGTTGGTGTTCATCGAGCTCGAAAAACCTGACCTGTTTGGCAACGAGATCCACGAACGCAAAACAAGGCTCACTCTCACGGCTCAATGTTCCGGCGTTGATCAGCGTGATCGGCTCGAGCGATCGCACCATCGAAACATGGCTATGACCATTCACGACGAGCGAGAGATCGTCTTGTTCGAGAAGTCGTTGGAGTGAACGGTTGTCGCTGAGATCCCAACTCGAATCACTCGGTCGCACCTGCCCCATGTCGTCATCACCAAGCCCATGACAGAGCAGCAAAGGGCCTGCGGCGGTTTGCAACCGACGCGTCAGCGGGAGCGAAGAGAAGAACTGTTTCGCGTGCTCGGAGAGTGACTCGATGAAATGCGCGTCGGGCAACGTACGAAGACGATTCTCGAGCAACCACCGCTCGTGATTTCCACGCACCGAAATCACATCGGGTACATCGAGCAGACGAACACACGCTTCGAGATCACCCGGGCCATCGACGATGTCACCCACGCACAAGATCGCATCGACCCCAATCACACGAAGGTGGGTCAACGCTGCGAGCAGCGCGTGATGCTCGGCGTGAACATCGCCGATGAGACCGAGACGCGAGTACATGGCGGCGAAGTGTAGGACGTCTGGCGGGAATGCTGCTATTTCCCCGCGCCGCTTCTTCGAAAACGTCCTTCCATGCTCTTTCTCGATAGCTCCGATCCACGTGAGATCGCCGACATCCAACGCTGGGGAGTCACCGCGGGGATCACCACCAACCCACTCATTTTTGCCCGCGAAGGCGGAGGAGAGCTCGAGCCTCGAATCAGGCAAATTCTAGAGGTTTCGACAGGTCCGGTCTCGGTCGAGCTCGTCACCGAAGGCTTCGACGCGATGCTCGAAGAAGCACTGCGTTATTCATCGTGGGACACGCGCATCTGCATCAAGGTGCCATTTTCTGAAGCTGGCCTTTGTGTGCAGTCGCGCCTGCGCTCGGCGGGCATTGCCACGAACATGACCTGCATCATGAGCTTCAATCAGGCGTACTTGGCTGCGCTTGGAGGGGCGACGTACGTGAGCTTGTTCTCCGGGCGTGTGCGAGACATGGGCTACGAGGTGCGCCCGATCATCGAGCAGATTCGCGCTCAGCTCGATCGTGAGAAGTTGAGCTCGCAACTCTTGATCGGATCGATCCGGCATTTGATGGACGTGAACGAAGCGCTTCAGTCAGGCGCTCACATCGTGACCGTGCCGCCTCCGATCTTGCGCAAGATGCTCTGGAACCCGCGCACCGACGAGACCATTCGCGAGTTCAACGAAGCGTGGGCACGGCGAAGCTGAACCCAACACGCTGGGTAGAACGCATCGAACAGGCGAGCCCGTTCCTCGCGATCGGTGCGGGCGTCTGGTTCTTTTTGGCGACCGCGTGGGAGCTCTTCGGCCCGCTACCGGGAGGCCATCTTGGCAACGCAACGGGAGCAGCGATCGCAGGCGAGAACATGCTGCGGTGGCACGTGTTCGGCGCCGCGCTCGAATACACGGCGAAGCCACCTGTTCCTGCGCAGCTTTACTGCCATCACCCTTACGGAGTGTTCATCGCAGAGGCGATCTCGCACGCGATCTTTGGACACGGCTGGGCCTCGGTAAAGCTGCCTGCGCTGGTGATGAGCGCGCTGACGCCTTGGCTGCTCTATCGCTTTGCGCGATCAATGTGGGGCGCAGTCGCAGCGGCGATTGCAACGCTGACGTTTACGTTGATCCCGATCGATCTGGCCTTCTCGAGCTTCAGCAGTCTCGAGGTGATGGTGATCTTTTTCGGGCTGCTCTTCTCGTGGGCAACCGCTCGGCTATGGCAAACGTGGCGCGCGATCTACTTGTTGCCCGCAACGATCGGAGCGCTCGGCGCGTGCCATTCAGACTGGGTCGGGCTCGTACTCGTCGGCACGGTGGGCATCATGTCGTTCGTGCGTGTGTACGTGCTCACGCCGTCGGCTCCGGTGAGCCACGAACGTCACGCGAAGTGGTTTGCGTGGGTCACTGCCGCCGCCGTTTCTACGCTGCTTCTGTACATCGCGTTGTTCGCCAAAGCGGGCAAGCTCGGCGACCTTCTCAGCAGCGCCGAAATGCGTAGCGCTGGAGCCAACGCTGGGTGGCGAAACGTGTTCGGACAACGACGCGTGATGTGGGTGCTGCTGATGCTCCCGCTGCCCGCTCTCGCAGCCATCGCCATCGGCCCGCTCGTTTCGGCCCTGCGTACGCTCGGGGTCGGAATGGCCCGACGCAAACCCGTCGAGCTCATTGCGGTTGCATGGATGATCGCAGCGTCATTTCAGTACTTCGTCTTTCGACAAGGCGCCGACGTTCACATCTTCTGGCCTCACTACTTCGGCGTTGTCGCTGCGCTTGGGTTTGGTGTTCTCGCCGAGGTGCTCACCCCCTCACTCGAGACCCTCGCGACAGCTCAGCTTCGTTCGACGACACGGGCCACGTTGTCGCTTGCGCCACTGTCGTTGCTGCTTCTTGGCGTGATGCTGATCGGACGCGTCGGTGTCGTTCAACTCGCACAGTCACGCCTCACGGGTGGGCGTTTCGACGATGGCGGTCGCTACATCGCCGTCGATCAAGACCGTGCACGATTCGTCGAATGGGCCGTGCGTGACCTACCCGCCGTCGCCCCCTCGGCCTTCATCGCTCGTTCGTTCACGCATGGAGCATCGAGTACGCCGCGGGTCGTCCGATCTCGCAGATCAGCGCGCTTGGCGAGGTCACCAACGAGAGCCCCCACATCGTGTTGGTCGACAGTCGATACGCGACAGCGGCTGAGCTTCGCGCCATCGCAACCCGTCTTGCCGTGACAGCAGTCGGGCCATACTGGAAGGTCGATCGCTCGCGTTCTGCACCACTCACGGCGCTTCGATACGAAGAGCGACAGCCGCGGTTGTGGGAGCGTTTGCTCATCACGGGCACCGATCAGATCCGAACGATTTCGAACGACGAAGACCGCTGGCAAACGTGGCAATGGAACGATCTCTTCGGCACACTCGCTGACCCTCCATCGACGCGTCCGCTCTCTGCCGACGATGCCGTGATCGCCTACAACATCGCTCGTTCGAACCATGACGACGCCGCTGCCGAAGCAGCAAGAACGATGGCGATGACGCTGGTTCAAGGGCAAGGCTCTGCGTCGACGTCAGAGCGATTCCCGATTCGATACGACAACGATCTCACACTCGTCGGCGTCAACGTGACCCAAGGCGCAGCGACCGTGGTGACGTTGTTGTGGGAGACTGGGCCCGGGTTCGTTCCGTTCGACGGCGAGTACTTGATTCGCTCGAAGGTGATCGAAGCGCCGATGTTGTGGACAAGCACGATCGACTACTTCGAAAAAGAGACCGCTCCCCCCATGTGGCCGAAGGTGTCAGCCTGGAAGCCCGATCGCCTTTATGTGCAGCGTTACGTCGACATGCGACGAGTCGGCACCGAGCGCTTCGATGGGCTTTGGTCAACTCGAGGCGGTCAAGCCCCGAAGACCGCGGGTCGTGATCGCTTCACACTGTTCACACTCCGATGAAAGACGCGTCCTTCGCTCGAGTGTTGTTCGTCACAATCGGGTTGGCATCGTGTACAGGCCCCCGAGGTGCCGAGACAACGACTGCACGTACCGAAGCGTCGAGCACAGTGACGCCGATGAGCAGCGCGAGCTCGACGAGTGAAAGTCCGAGTGTCTCTGAGCCGATCGCGAGCACGACACCGAGCGCATCAGCAGCACTGCCCCCACTGCCACCCGCGAGCAGCGCATCGAACCCGAACGGAAAGAAAAAGTATCTCGTTGCAGCGATGGGCGACTCGCTGACCGATGCGAAATCACACGGGGGGAAGTTCCTGGATTACCTGCGCAACAAGTGCCCGCAGAGCACCTTCGACAACTACGGCAAGGGCGGGCAGATGGTGAACCAGATGCGCAAACGCTTTGCCCATGATGTGCTGGGCGAAGGGGTGGACGCCGCTGATGCTCCGCCGAAATACACCCACGTGATCGTGTTTGGAGGGGTCAACGATCTGTGCAGCGACAAGACCGCCAAACGCACGGTGCCCAAGATCGAGCGCGATCTGAGCGAGATGTATCGCATGGCTCACGAGCACCAGATGAAGGTCGTGGGCATCACCGTGACGCCGTGGGGTGGCTTCACCAAGTTCTACGAGCCCTCTCGAGCGGCGACGACGAAACAGCTCAACGCATGGCTTCGCAAAGGGCCTTCACGCGGCGAGATCGACACCGTGATCGACGGGTACGCACTGCTCTCGTGTGACGACCCCGAGAAGCTGTGCGCCGAGTTCGTGCCTCCGTTCAAAGACGGCCTCCACTTCAACAAGATGGCGCACGACAAGCTCGGCGAAGCGCTCTTTCAGGCGGTTTTCTCGGATTGCCTTTGAGCACAGGCTTGCAACACAAGCCAAATCGGCTATGACGCGGCCCCTTCCCCGGGGTTTGGCCCCGACCTAACCGTAGAGGCAACGATGTTCCTCCTGATCGCGAAGAAGCCCCGCAAGACGTCACGCAACCGAACCGCGCGATTCCGCGCGAAGATCAAGGCGAAGTTCAAGGTCCGTAAGGCCCGTTTGTACAACGCGCACCGCAAGTGAGAACGAGGGGGTGAAGAGAGCGAAAGCCCCCAGCGATACGCTCTTCTCCGCAGCGCAACGGCGTGCCCCTGTCAGTGAGCAGGGCGTGCCGTTGGCGGATCGGATGCGGCCGCGAACGCTCTCTGAGGTGGCGGGTCAACGCCACTTGATCGGGGCTGGTAAACCGTTGGCGCAAGCCATCGCAGCAGACCGCGTGACCTCGATGATTTTGTGGGGCCCACCCGGTTGCGGGAAGACCACGCTCGCGCAGGTCATCGCAGCATCGACGCGGGCTCGCTACGTGCCCTACAGCGCTGTCTTGGGCAGTGTGCCCGAGCTTCGCGCCATCTTGGCCGAAGCGGGTGAAGCCAGATCGTTTCGAGGAGAGCGCACGCTTCTCTTTCTCGACGAGATCCATCGCTTCAACAAGAGCCAACAAGATGCGCTCTTGCCCGACGTCGAACGAGGGGGCGTGGTGCTGGTTGGCGCGACCACCGAGAACCCATCGTTTGCGATCAACGCAGCGCTCTTGTCGCGTTGCCGAGTGTTCTCGCTCAAGGCGATCGAAGACGCCGACATCGTCGAGCTGTTGCGACGTGCGTTGACCGACAGACGCGGCCTCGCTTCACTCGCCATTCAAGCCGAAGAGGATGCTCTCGAAGGTCTGGCCAAGCTCGCTTCAGGCGATGCACGACGGGCGCTCGGATTGCTCGAAAGCGCCGTGATTTTTGCGACGGGGGCCAACCCGGCGGGCTCCTGAAACACAACCCAGCAACGCTGACTCTCTCACGTCGAAGCGGTCAGCGCGCACCGACAACCGCTGCTCTACGAGCAAGTCGGGCGAAGAGCATTACAACGTTGCCTCGGCCCTCATCAAATCGCTGCGTGGTAGCGACCCTGATGCGGCGTTGTACTGGATGTTCCGCATGCTCGAAGCAGGCGATGATCCGCTCTTCGTCGCTCGTCGCTTGATGATCTTTGCGAGCGAAGACATCGGCAACGCAGACCCTCGTGCGCTCGACGTAGCCGTGGCCGCCGACGCAGCCTTTCGCCGCATGGGTATGCCCGAGGGCGCATACCCCTTGTCACAGGCGTGTCTGTACCTCGCGTGTGCACCAAAGAGCGATGGCGTGAAGCGAGCGATGAAACGAGCTCGTGAAGCGATCGAACGACACGGAGCGCTGCCTGTCCCGATGAAGCTGCGAAATGCCCCAACCTCGTTGATGCGAGACGAAGGGTACGGCAGCGGGTATCGCAACCCACACGCCTTCGAGGATCACGTGGCTCACGGCGAAAGCTACCTGCCCGACGAGCTCGAAGGCGAACGGTTCTACGAACCACCTGAAATCGGCTTCGAGAAGAGCATTGCCGAGCGTCTCGATCGCCTTCGTGGCCCGCGTCGCTTAGCCCTGCCGTTGCGGTCTGGCCGCGTACCGATGCATGCTTGCGGCTCCTGTAGGGCTATCCCGTCGGCACGCGCATCTACGTCATTGGCAACTCCGAATGACCACAACTACACGGTGGGACGTGCGTACGTCGTCTCTGAGGTCGACGATGACGGCACGTTCAAAGCTCGCGACCCCGATTCGGGCATGTCGGCAACTGGCTTCGCTGGCACGATGTCGACATCGTCGCGCCCATCGGTTGGGATTTCTGTAAAGGAGTCTACCACCCGAAATCGTCACGTTTGAGCGCCTTCCAGGGCATCGAATCCATCAGGCTTCGCGACGACATCAAAACGCGTATCCTGCGAAAGATGCCGAACCTCTATGACGCCATCATGGAGGAATCGACCAAGGATCGCGTCACAGCCGTGGGGGGAAAGATGATCGAGTTTCCGGGTTTGCGCGCCATCTCAGGAGAGAAGGGCGAGGGCATCGAAGCGCCGGCTCCCTCCGAGCCCGATCCGAGCAGCGACCCCACGCCGGAAGGCTGAGCCACCGAATGCTCGAAGCTGTTTCTCCTGCTGTTGACCCCGTCGAGCACCTGCTCACCGAGGGAAACATGCGCCCAGGAGATCTGCTTCGAGCACTCTTCGAGAGCGCCAACGATTTCGTGGGCGTTCTCTCGCTCGACTACAAGATCGTCACGATCAACCACACTCGCCCAGGGGTCGACTTCTCCGACGTGATCGGAGCGTCGTTGTTTTCGTTCCTGCGGCCAGAGGTTCACGCATCGGTAAGGCACACGCTCGAACGTGTGCGTGCAACGGGTCGCCCACTCGTCGTCGAAAGCCCAACGAGCGAAACCGCAGCCGGTGGACCTGGCTTCTACGAATCGCGAATCAGCCCCGTTCGACACGGAAACGAGATCGTTGGTTTCGTCTTCATCGCGACCGATGTGTCTGAAGCTCGTCGTCGAGAAGCCGCCACACGCGAGAGCGAAGCCACACTGCGCCTCGTTTTGTCAGCGGCCAAGATGGGCATCTGGAGCTGGAGATCCAGTCCGGTCGCATCCACTGTGATCAAGCGATGTGTGACATGTACGGGCTCACGTCCAGGCACTGTCCGCACGATATCAGGGGCTACTTCAAGCTCGTTCACCCCGACGATCTCGATCAGGTGAAAGCGTCACTCGATCGATCGCTCAAGCGTGCGCTCCCCTTCGAGATCGAGAAACGAATCGTTCGGCTCGATGGGCACACGCGATGGGTGCACATGCAGGGCGTGTTGCTTCGAGATGCCTCTGGCAAGCCCGAGAAAATGCTGGGTGGCGTGATGGATACGTCGCGCCGGCATCAACTCGAAGAGCAAGCGCAACACGCTCAACGCATGGAGGTGATCGGACAGCTCACTGCCGGCATCGCGCACAACTTCAACAACATGTTGATGGGCATCTTGCCTAACCTCGAGCTGGCGATCCGACGTGCGCCGAGTGAGCTGGTGCCGCTACTCAAAAACGCCGAGCACGCGGGCCGTCGAGCTTCTGATGTCGTACGCCAGCTCATGACCTTCGCGGGCACCATCACGCCGCGACGAAGTGTGGAGTCGATCCCGGCGCTCGTATCGAGCACGTTGGATCTCTGTCGGCGAACGTTCCCGGCGAACATCGATATCGAGGTAATCCACGAGAATATCCCTGATATCGCGGTCGACCCTAGCCAGCTCGAGCATGCGCTGCTGAACATCGTTCTCAATGCTCGCGATGCGGTTCTTTCTTCAAAGAAGAGCGCGCCGGCGATCTCGGTAGCGCTGTCGATGCACGATGTCGTGAGGCCTCCGCACGAGAATCAACCCGGCAGATATCTTCGAATCGAGGTGGTGGACAACGGATGTGGAATGAGCGACGAGACGAAGCGCCGAATATTTGAGCCCTTCTTTACGACCAAGGGGCCAGGAAGCGGCACTGGTCTTGGTCTCGCTACCGCATTCGCCATCATTCGCGAGCACCAAGGTTGGATCGATGTCGCCTCCACCGAAGGAGTTGGCTCAACCTTCTCGCTTTACCTCCCGGCCACCCCGTCCATGTCCATTACCCAAGCAGACGCAGCACACAGCGAGCACGAAGCACCAAGAGGCACCGAGCTAATTCTCATCGTCGATGACGAGCCCATGGTTCGAATGATCCTGGGCGACCTGCTCGAAGAAGCGGGTTACCAAACACTGGCGGCAGAGAATGGCGACACGGCAGTTGCTGTCGTTCGCCAACACGTCGGAAAAATCGCGCTCGCGATTCTCGATCTCTCGATGCCCGGCAAGCCGGGCAACATCGTATTGCGTATGATCCGCGAGATAGATCCGGCGATTCGATTCATGTTTTCGACAGGGCAAATCCCTGACGCGAAGCTCATCGCCGAAGCTTCTGCCGTGCTCGAAAAACCGTTCGATTCGACGGTGCTCCGCGAGACGGTT
This sequence comes from Polyangiaceae bacterium, assembly GCA_046351315.1. Classification (GTDB taxonomy): domain Bacteria; phylum Myxococcota_A; class Polyangia; order Polyangiales; family Polyangiaceae; genus JAXLYQ01. The sequence goes on along the minus strand of JAXLYQ010000014.1, from coordinate 70,265 downwards.
CGTCGGGTGATCGACGGCAAATAGCACCGCCCCCCCTTGATCCCCCTCTCCCAACGCGTTCGCGTTCGGAGAGGAGGGGAGAAACGTTTGGATACGAGAGTGCGCTTGGCACCCCTTCTCCGAACGCTTGCGTTTGGAGAAGGGGCCGGGGGATGAGGTGCGCTTGGCATCCCCTCTCCGACCGCCCGCGGTGGCAGAGGGGACCGAGGTGTGCGGTGTTACTTCTTCTCGACGACCTTCACGCTCAGCTCGAGCAACTGCTCGGGCGAGACCTCGGTCGGTGCGTCGGTCATCAAGTCCGTGCCCTTTTGCGTCTTGGGGAACGGAATCACGTCGCGCAAGCTCTCCGAGCCCGACAGAAGCATCGACAGGCGGTCCATACCGAGCGCGATGCCGCCGTGAGGAGGTGCGCCGAAACGCAGCGCTTGGAGCAAGAAGCCGAACTTCTTCTGCGCATCTTCGTCCGAGATTCCGAGTGCGCGGAACACCTTCGCTTGCACCTCTGGGTCGTGAAGACGAATCGAGCCACCGCCGATCTCGAAGCCGTTCAGCACGAGGTCGTATCGGTAGCAATTCACCTTGCCCGGATCCTTGTCGATCAACGCCACGTGCTCGTCGTGAGGACGAGTGAACGCGTGGTGCGCCGCCGCCCACGTCTTCTTCTCGTCGTCGTACTCGAAGAGCGGTGGCTCGACGACCCACAGAAAGTTCCACTTCCCGCCGTGACCGTACTCAGGAATCAACTTGAGCTTCTTGGCGATGTGCACGCGCAGGTTCGCCATGACGGTTTGAACCAGCGACTCTTTGCCGAACTGGAAGCACAACAAGTCACCCGGTTTTGCACCCGTCGCCTTGTGGATCGCCTCACGCAGCTCGGGCGTGATGCTCTTGGCGAGAGGTGATTGTGTCCAGGTGCCGTCCTCGGCGATCTTCGCGCGAGCCAGGCCCTTCGAGCCCATGCTCTTCACGAACTCTTCGAGCTTGTCCGTGTCGGCGCGCGACAACCCCGCATCACCCGGTACCACGAGGCACTTGACGATCTCGGCCGGCAAATCACGTCGGTAGGTGCCGTTCTTGAACTTGTCGGCAATGTCCTTCCAGAAGGGCACACCACCACCGTCGTGATCGATCACGAGCTCGGTCAAATCGGTGTGAGGCATGCCAAAACGAAGGTCGGGTTTGTCGTTGCCGTAGAGGCGCATCGACTCCTCGAACTTCATCTGCGGGAAGCGTCCGCTCGGGTAGAGCTCTTTGAGATCGATCCCTGCGGCTTCTTTCCAGATCGCAAAGACCAGCCCCTCCATCAACTTGAAGATGTCGTCCTGGTTGACGAACGACATCTCGACGTCGATCTGCGTGAATTCAGGCTGACGATCGAGTCGAAGGTCTTCATCTCGGAAGCACTTCACGATCTGGAAGTACCGATCGAAGCCCGACACCATGAAGAGCTGCTTGAAGAGCTGCGGGCTCTCGGCAAGCGCGAAGAACTTGCCTTGGCTCAGTCGCGACGGAACGAGAAAGTTGCGCGCTCCACCGGGCGTGTACTTCACCATGAACGGCGTCTCGAGCTCGAGACAGCCTTGCGACGACAGGTATTGTCGGGTCGCTTGGTTGATGCGGTGGCGAACACGAAGCGTTCGCTGAAGCTTCTCGCGACGCAGGTCGAGGTAGCGATACTCGAGGCGGATCTCCTCACGCGTATCGAGGTCATCCTTGATCTCGAACGGAGGCGTTTCGCTCTTGTTGAAGATGGTCGCTTCGAGAACGAGGATCTCAATCTCACCCGTGGCGAGCTTCGGGTTGTGCGCCGACACCATCTCGCCGGTCTTCTTCGACTTCTGCATCCCGCGGTCGCGAACCTTGCCGCGAATGCCGATGCACCACTCGGTTCGGAACGAATCCGCCAGTGCGTGAGCCTCGGGGGCCGTCTCGGGATCGAACACGATCTGCGTGATCCCTTCGCGATCGCGAAGGTCGATAAACACGAGACCACCGTGATCGCGGCGAGTGGCAACCCAACCAAAGAGAACCACTTCGGTGCCGATGTCCGCCGCGCGAAGATCGCCGCAACGGTGTGTACGCTTGAGCTCGTCGATAAACCTGGCCATGGAGGCGCGTCTCCTAGCACAACAGGGGAAATGCTCATCATCAGTTCCTGAGCGCTACGACACCGCTCTCTGACCGCCCGCCCCAACCTTTGCCGCAGGTGGCAACAGAGTGAACCTGACCCCCAACCTCGCGGCGTTGGCGCGCCCACGCCATGCACCTGACCCCCAAGATCACTCTGTTGCCTTGCCAACAAGTGTCTCTTGACCCCCCTGTTCACGATGTTGGCGCGCCAACAGTGCGCATCTGACCCTCAGGTGCGCTCCGTTGGCTTGCCAAAGGAGCGGGGTTGACCCTCAAACCCACTCGTGCGCCACCGTTTCGACGGTGTTTCAATCGCAATCCGTCGAGAGTGCGTCTCCTCCCATCATAGGGTCACGACTTCAACACACGACGGAGCGACAACCATGAAGCCATGAGAGCATCAGGCTGGCGCAGGTGCGAAGCAGGGCAAACGTTGGTACCCTCCCGCGGATGACTGCGACGCTTGAGCAGATGCGAACGTACCTCGCGAACTTGGGGATTCTCGACCCAAACGACGCATTCGCGAAGGCGTTTTACGTTCCTCCTTCACGGCAAACCTTCTCTGACGAACTCGTGTCGCGGGTAGAGCTTGCTCCAAGCGCTCGTTCGCATTTGATCACGGGGCCAATTGGTAGCGGAAAAACAACAGAGCTTTTGGCCGCTCGGCAGCGATTGTCCGAACACGCTGAGATACGCACTATTTTCGTAGATATGTCATACGCGCTTGCGGACTTTACAAAAAACATCTCTCAGTTGCTTCCAACGATTTCAAACGCATATGGCGACGCGATTGGGGAGCGGTGTTCCGAATTCATGGACGACAACGTTTGGCTAAACATAAAAATCAACGAAGCCGTTGAGGGCGGAGTTCATGTGGTCTTTTTGCTCGACAGCCTCGATCGACTACCGGCACAACACTTCGTCCAGATCACAACCTATTTGGTGAATGTACTTCGAAAGGCGAAGGCGGGTATAGTTGTGGTTGGGCACGATGAGGTGCTCGGCGAGATCGAATCCGCTGAGGTGTTTGATAGGTTTTACCGAACGCAAGCGATGGACGTGGAGTCGAACCCCCTCGAGAGGGAGGCCCTGATCAAGATGCTGCGTTGCCGTGTTCCGGATACCTCCGTGTTGGCTGACGCAGAGAGTGCCCTGATTGCGACTCTTTCGGGGGGGATTCTTCGCGATCTCTTCCTGCTCGCACGCGATGCGCTCGAAGAGAGCTGGGTCGATGGCACTCGCTCGGTTACGCCCGCCCACATTGAGCGTGCTTCCGCTGCGAAGGTAGATTCGATGCTCGCTCTCGTCCGGCGACAAGGCGACGAAGAAGAGTTGCGTTGGTTCGCAGACGAGCGACCAGGTTATTTCCCCGCGGGTTTTCCGAGATACTTTCTGAAAAACAATCTCGTCATTCAGCGAGGTACTGTTGCAAATCGCCGCATTGAGCTTCACCCGTTGCTCGCGCAGTATTACGGAACGCTCAAGGCCGCCGAATGAATGTGGACGACCTAGTTTCGCGTCTCTCGCTAGAGCTCGCGCCGCCATCGTCCGGGCAGAGACTCTTGTTCTGTATGGTCGATGAGCCCGCAAATCTCGCCGAGGCTGTAAGCGCACTTCGCGAGAGTCTTCCCGTGTTCTTGGACGCAGAGATCTCGCTTAGGGACGTGAGGGCGGGGCTCAAGCCACTCCTCGCGGAGCCCGATGGCGCGGGGAATTGCGTCGTAGTCGCCTATGGGTTTGACTCTTGGACAGCCGAGACATGGGGCCGCCTTGATGTGGCTCGGTCGATATTCCTATCGTCCTTCCGAAATGGATGCGTTTTCCTACTCGGGGAAGCCTCGCTTGCCGCGATGGAGGAATACGCTCAACACACGGCCAGTATGGGGAAGCTCGTTCGGGCCAACACCAAAGAGGTCGCGTCGAACACACTCGAGGACACAAGACTCGAGGCTTATCGAAAGCATTTTGCGATGAGCGACGACGATGCGATTGAGCAAGCAAAGCGAGGAGCGGCGCCAACCGACCCGGACTTTTCCGTGTGGTTGACCCTGCTTGGGAGGGGCGATCTCGTTGGCAGCCAATGAAGAGCGCTCTAGCCGCGCAGACGCATATCAACAGTGGTGTCAGGACCGCAAACTAGGGCTCCCGGATACTTCCAAAACACTCCTGGCGCAGCTCCAAAAGTATCTTCAAGCGGCCTACAATTCCGACGACCTAAGAACCTCGCCTGGGGATATCCAACGGCTCGTCAAGATTGCCCACAGCCTTCCGACATCCATCCCAGAAGAACTTCAAAGAGACGACTCTGTGATTTCTATTGTCGGAGGAGCGAAAGCATTTCACCGCGACATTGATCAGGCCGTCGATAAGAACGGGAAGCCGGCGTACCTTGAGCGCGCAGACGGTGGATGGTTCGACTTTTCGTTTCTCTTCCGCGAGGACAAGGGCAAGAAAAAGCCGCTTGAGCTGATTGCGTACAACGCTGAGATTCGAATCCTGCGGAATGGCACGCGCTGGTTTCGTCTCGACCTCAACGTTCCGGGACACACGAACGAAGAGCGATGGATGAGAAGTCACTGCCATCCATCGGGGTGCGTGAAGGACGAGAATGACAGCCATGCGCTTGCGCACCCCATCCTGAGCCCGCTCGAGCTTCTCGATGTGATGGTATTCGGCTTTCGCGATCGAGCAGGCTGACCCGTCAGCCCCAACGCGGGCCTTTCTTTGTCTTCGAGGTGGCCTTGATGCCCGCCGCGGCGAGGGTGCTCAACAGCCACGAGACAGGCTCTTTTTGGCTGTTTACATACTCAACCGCCAGACCTGACTCGAAGACCTGAGCCCACGCATCGCTCTCGATGAAATGCAACAATCCAGGGTTTCCGTAGGGGTCGTCGTACACCCGAACGACCTCTTCACCTGCTGCTGTCGCCCCCTCGATCAACGCCTCGAACACATCGTCAATGTGTTTGCTGTTGAAGCTCACCTCGGCGTTGCTGCGATCCAACTTCGAAGAAAACCAGGGGCACGGAGCAGGCTGCCAATACACGCCGGACGCCCAGAACCAATCCAGCGCATCGAGCCAGTCTTTCGCACGAACCAGCTCTTGGCGATGTCGAGGGACGACCACGATCAAGCTCGAATCACGGCGCGATGTGTAGATCGAATCGCCGTCGATCGAGGTGGCAAGCGTCATCAGATCTCGCGCATCGACCTCACCATCGAAGGCCTGTTTTGCATTCGGAAACGACCGCAACAACGACGTCCAGCCATCCGGTTTCGACAGCAACGCACCGGCTTCGAGTTGCTCGCCATCCGAGATGCGCAGACAACCGGCAAAGAGACCGGCGCCGTGCTTGCTCATCCACGCTCGAAAACTGCTGGGTAGCTTGCCACCCATCCCATGCTCGAGCGCGTCGAGCTCTTCGGAGCGCAGTCTTTCGAGCTGTCGCGTGATCACCACCACGTCGTCGAGCGACTTCAACGTCCTCTTTTTTCGAGCCATCGATTCACGTCACTGAATCGCTGGTTGGACGGGTGCCAGCGTCGTTACACCAGCACCTGACCACGACGCTCCTTGAACGCCCGGAAGCTCACAGCCCGTGCCGTCGGTGTTCGCGATATCGACGAGCGCGCCCGAGCGGGAAGAAACCGAAGACATGCTCGTTCCATGCGGCAACGCCCCAGAAATTCCCCCAGCCGCTGGTGTTGCACGTCGACTTCGGAACGATCTGCCCGCGTACCGATTGCGTGACCGAACCCGGTGTTGTCGCCGACAACGCGGTCACGTCGATCTGAAGCAACGTATTCGTGTAGTTGCAGCCCGTCGTATCGTTTGGCGTCGGGCAATCGCGCACCGTCGCAAAGCCCACCGGCGTGTTGTTGTTGCTGAAGAACACGATGTCGCCCGAGAGCTGCCAGGGCTGACCCACGTTCGCCGCATCGAACGTGTGACCGTGACCGTCGTCGGCCGGAACATTGCCGAAGTTCCCTCGCAACACGAGGTCTCCGAGATCGCTAATCGACCAAAGCTCGCCCGCGGTATTGCCAGCGACGAGCACTTCTTTCGCAGGGTCGAGCACGCCCACTGGCGCGAACGACAGCGCATAGAACCGCGCGTCGCTGCCCTTGAGCTGAGTTTTCTTCGCGCAGTGAACCTTGCCTGATTGCACCTCGAGCAAGTGAACGAAGTGCGCCGACAAGCCCCAGATCTCGCCCTGCGCGTTCACGGCGATGTCGGTCATCGCGGCGTATTGTCCAGTGACCGTACCGATACAGTCGAAGTCGCCGAGGTTCTCGATCGCCAGGGTCTCGGGGTCCATCGCGTAGAGCGACGTGTCGGTGCTGCCGTACACGCGAAGCAACGAGCTCGTACCGCCCGTTCCACCTGTGCCTGCGATGCTTCCCGCGCTTCCGCTCGACCCCGCAGTACCACTCGTTCCCGCGGTCCCGGCGATGCTTCCGGCGGCCCCCGCACTGCCTGCTGTGCTGGTGCCTGCCGTGCCTCCGGTAGAGCCAAACGAGCTGGTGGGGTTGTCAGAGCTCGAGCACGACACCGCGATTGAGCCAACGAGCACGAGCGGAAGAATCTGAACGAGCGATCGCATCGGAGTAGCCTCCTCGGAAGGGCGCGAGTGTACCATCCGACAAAAGAACCTCGCCACAGGGGCAAACGGCCCTAGAGAGTCGTCATGGCTGACGAAAACGAAAACGATCCAAGACCACATGTCGTGATCGTCGGAGGGGGCTTCGGAGGGTTGACGGCAGCCAAATCGCTCAAGAGCGCTCCTGTTCGAATTACGCTCATCGATCGAACGAATCACCACCTGTTTCAGCCACTGCTCTATCAAGTCGCGACTGCCGGGTTGTCGCCCGCAGACATCGCCGCGCCGATTCGATCCGTGCTGCGTCGACAGAAGAACGTGAGCGTGTTGCTCGACGAGGTGCTCGACGTGGATGTCGCGCAGAAGAAGCTCTCGATGCGAGGCGGAGCGCTCTCGTTCGACAAGCTCATCTGCGCCACCGGCATGACCTCGAACTACTTCGGTCACGAAGCCTGGGAGCCCAGCGCCACGGGTCTCAAGAGCCTTCACGAGGCGGTGCAAATCCGTAATCGCGCTCTCGTTGCTTACGAAGAAGCCGAGCGCGAAACCGACCCCGAGCGACGTCGTGCGTTGCTCACGTTCGTGGTCATTGGCGGTGGAGCCACGGGGGTCGAAGTCGCAGGAGCCTTCGTCGAGCTTGCTCGCTTCACCTTGGTCAAAGACTTCCGACGCATTCACCCAGATCAGGCTCGGGTCATTCTCGTCGAAGCAGGCGACCGACTCTTGCCAGCCATGCCGCCCGAGCTGTCTGAATCAGCCAAAAAGCAGCTCGAAGAGATGGGTGTCGAGGTTCGATTGAGCACCCGTGTCACCGACATCTCGGGCAACTCGCTCAGCCTCGGTGACGAGCTGATCAAGGCATGCACCATCGTGTGGGGCGCTGGTGTCAAAGCCAACCCGCTCGCAGCCAAGCTCGGTGAAACCGATCGACTCGGTCGTGTGAAGGTCGAGAAAGACTGCTCGCTGCCGGGGCACCGAGATGTCTTCGCGATCGGCGACATGATGAACCTCGCAGGCGACGACGGGAACCCTCTCCCCGGTGTTGCTCAAGTCGCCCTCCAGCAAGCCGAGCACGTCGCCAACTGCATCAAGAACGACCTCAAGAACAAGCCTCGCGAAGCGTTTCGCTACAACGATCTGGGCAGCATGGCGACGATCGGACGCAGCCGTGCCGTCGCGAAGATCGGCAAGATCGAGCTGTCGGGTTTCCTCGCGTGGTGCGGTTGGCTCTTCGTGCACCCGATCTCACTCATCGGCTTTCGAAATAGGCTCTCGGTATTTTCTTCAACTGGACGCGCTGGTCTACGTCACCTACCAACGCGGGGCGCGCTTGATCGTCGATCACGATCCGTTGCGGCTGCCGGCCGGTGCGTTGCCCCAAGCGCCGATTTCACGCTCCATCGAGCCCGCGACGCCGATGCCACCGCGTGCGTCATGCCTGATTTGATCGAGTAGTCAGCCTCATCGTCACGCACGAGCGTGCTGACGTCGTTCGAAAGCTGTGCAACAAGCGAGCATCGTGCTGCTCTCCGACTTCCCAACGTGGTTCGTGCGGTCGCTCGGCATCATCATGGGTCTGCTCTGGGGCAGCTTTCTGAACGTGGTGATCTACCGCGTCCCCGCAGGGCTCAGCGTGGTGAAGCCCGCCTCGCACTGCCCCGCCTGCAAGAAGCCTGTTGCTGCCTACGACAACATCCCGGTGTTGAGCTGGCTCATCTTGCGTGGTCGAGCACGTTGCTGCGGCGTCAAAATCTCGGCTCGTTACCCGGCAGTTGAGCTTCTCTGCGGGTTGCTCGGCTGGGCCATCGTCGAGTGGTTGGTGTTGGGGCTTCCACCCGAGACCCGACCGTTCCGCGGGTTGATGATCTACATCGCCGACCTGGCCCTCGCGCTGGGTTTGGTGGCCGCCACCTTCATCGATCTCGAGCACCTGCAGCATATCCCCGGACGCCCATCACACTCCGGGGCCACCGTCGTCGGGTTTGCCACAGCCTCTCTACGACCACCGTTGGGGCAGATCGATTCAGGAATTGGCGCGGTCGGCGGCTTCTTGATGGTCTGGCTACCCTTCGATTTATCTATCGAAAGATCGCGGACTGGGGATGGCGATGGGTGACGCCAAGCTCGTCATGGCAGCAGGTGCGTGGTTTATCGCCGAACGCTCTGCACACTCGTGGTCGGCGCCATCCAGGCACCTTCTTTGCCATCGGTTCGATGCTCCTCACCGGCAAAGTCGACGAGTCGGATGCCGTCGAGAACGCGCTGAGCTACCCAGCTTGCCATCGAGGCGCTCCCTCCCGAAGAACGCGAGAAGGCTGAAGCCGAGCTCGCCAATGATCCGATCTTCGAAGAGAGCGACGGGGCCATGGGCGCCAGGATCGCCTTCGGGCCCTTTCTCGCGCTCGCCATGCTCGAATATCTCTTCTTCGGCGACTTGTTGCTCGACCGATACCTTCGCTGGATTCAGTGATCTCGCGCGTGTCGTCGCAGCTCTCGTTGCCCCTGCTCTGTCTCAGCGCGCTGGCGCTTGTTCAAGGCTGTCGCTCGGATGTGCTCCCCGAGCCGAAATTCGGGCCACACCCGGAAGAAGAGCTCGCCAAGGCCAAACCCATCGATGCGCTTCCCACCGAGCCGGTGAAGGTCAGCGAGATCAAAGAGAAAGCCCCTGTGGGCAAGGTCTGGATCGACGGCGAGTACGTATACGACGCGGGTCGCTGGCAATGGGTCGCAGGAGCGTGGTGCACTCCTCCTTCGGGCTCGTACTACTTCGCCAAAGCAGCGGGCCGACGCGAACGACACCCAGTGGGTGACCCCATCGTTCGCTGGAACGCCGTCGAATCACGGTTCGAAGAGGTTCGACTCGGCAAAGACGTCTGGAAGTGGCTTCCTGGAACCTGGTATCGCGTCGACAAAGGCAAAGCGACACCCGCGTTTCAAAAGCCGAACCCTGCGAACCCGCGCTGCCCGGATCTCTCCGCAACGACCGAGACCCAGTAGCCTCAACGCCCTTTCACCCGGTCTGATCGCAGCGCTCAACGCGAGCGAGCGGGCGAACCTTTCGGTAGCCCACCCCGAGCACCGAGCCGTCCTCCCTCGCCACCAGCGCGCCGAACCGACACTTTTCGATCAGCAACATCTCGACCGAGGCCGACGACTCATCCACGAGCACCGAGTCACCTTCGCTGAGCGAAGCGAATGCTTTGATCTCTTCGGCAGCCATGACCAAGTCCTCGGGTAGATACGACCCGACCTCTCGAACCTGAGTGCGCTCGGCCCGCCGGACGACACCATCGCTCGTCCACATGAAACGCTCCTCGGCGCTACCGCCGAGAACGACGCCGACACGGGATTGCCCATCAGGGCTCACCCACGAAACGATGGATCCAGCATCGGGAGGCGACGGCTCACGCCCACCCAAACGTGCTCTCATCGCATCAATCGTGGGCTTCCTGAGCTGCGCCTCGATCTTCTCAATCAACGGAAGACGAAGGGGCATGACTTCGATAGGCGTAGCAGAGCGACGCCCCTTCCCGTTTCAGCGCTCTGTCACGATTTTGCTGGTCGACCATCACGGAGACGTTTCTTACGGAGAGCCACACACGAACCACTGCAACAGCGTCGCTCGCTCTTCCTCGGTCAGCGATGCTCCATCAGCCGGTGGCATCTTGCAGGCGTACACCTGATTCAGCGCGGCACTGCGACTCGCAAGGATCTCATCGTGCGTGTCGAAGGGCTTGAACGCGGCCTCACCACCTTGCGTGTGACAGCTCGCGCACTTGCTCTTCACCACATCAGACACGCCAGTGTCCCAGGTCGGAGGCGTGCTCGGGCAGCTATCAGGAAGGTCATTCGGACAGGTCGCCGGCGTGTTGTTTCCGTTCTTGCTCGAGCTCGAATCGCACCCTGCGCTCGTGCCCAATGTCATCGAGACAAGCAGCAACGCCATGACAGGAATCAAGCGAGAATGAGTCGTCAAAAGCATGGGTTTAGCTGCTTGACGGGCGGCGCTCACGCAAGGCTGAATGCTGCTCATGGGCAGAACTTTGCGTTTGGTGGTCGCGTCCATCGCGATGGCGTCTGGGGTACTCGTTGCCTCAGCAGAACAGCAAGCGGACGCATGTGGGCTATTCTTCGTGCCCAAGGCCAAAGGGCTCGCGTCTCTCCGCGTCGAACAGGTGTTGATCATCCACGATGCGGCGAAAGAGCAGGAGCATTTCATCCGCCAAATCAGCTTTCGCGAAGGAGATGAGCACTTCGGTTTCGTGGTGCCGGTGCCCTCGAAGCCAACCGTCGCCAAAGTGACCGGCGAGCCGTTCAAGAAGCTCGACGATGACTTTCCGATGTCGGGTTGGAACCCCAACAAGCCCAAGGCCCCGGTCAACAATGGCCCTGGAATCGGCCTCGGAGGAGGCTTCGGAAGCGGTGCACAAGTCAACGTGCTCTCGACCGAAAAGATCGGCAGCTTCACCGCCTTCACCCTGGAAGCCACTGACGGCGCAGCGATGAAGAAGTGGCTGAGTGACAATGGTCTCGGTAGCACCGCGGTCTCGGAGGCGTGGCTCTCGCACTACACCGATCTCAAGTTCTTCTTCGTCGCGCTTCGGTTCGATCCACCCGCGCCAGCGAAGGCAGGCGCACCGGCCGCATCGCCGACGGTGAAACCCCCCGCACAAGCAAACGAGCCGAGGCCGATCCGAACCGAGTCGATACGGATCTCGTTCTCGACGCCGTTGCCGTTCTATCCGTATCTTGAGCCCGAGCACCCGGACAAAGGGGTCGTTTCACAGCCCCGCGTGCTTGCGGTGTGGTTGGTCTCTCAAACGGCATCACAGCCGGTCGCCGCGATCAAAGAGGGAGACGAGGTTCACTGGAAGAAACCTTGGCGAGAAGGGCAAACCAATGCGCCCATCGCGGAAGGCGTGCTGAAAGCAACACTCGGCACTGAGCTCTCTGCGTTGCTTCCGACCGCCAAAGAATACGTGGTGCAACGCTTCGAAGATCAGAAGAGCGTACGCACCGGTTGGGGCGATGTTGTCCTGTTGCCCAGCAAGCCATCGAAGCTCGACGCCGCAGCTCTCGAGAAGCGACTCAAGCTGATGAATGTGCTCGACCCGGCACTCGGAGGTGCGAAGTGAGCATCCAACCGAGGTGGTTCATCGGTGCAGCGATCACCACGGTGCTTGGCATCGCATGCACGACCGCGTCTCCGCCACCCACCGCAGCGACACAACCGAGCGCGAACGCCAGCGCAGTCACGAGCGTCGAGCCCCCCGTGGTCGCAAGCGCATCGAGCACACCCGTGGTGTCTGCACCAGCGATCGGGCCTGCTGCGGCATCGGCATCTCGTGCTGATCACGAGAAAAAACTGGCTGCATTGTTGAGCGGAGAGATCTCCGTCGACGCGCTTCCCACCGAAGCGACAGCGCCAGACAAACCATTCAACCCGCTACGATACAGCAGGCTGGCCAAGGGTCGTGACCCCATCAAAATCAAGATGGATCTTGCGACGGTAAAGGGCGGACTGATGCCCGAGGTGGTGAACCGGATCATCCGTCAAAACTACGGACGTCTGGTTCTTTGTTACGAGCACGGCCTCGAGAAAACACCGACACTCGCAGGCGCGGTCACCCTGGAGATGTCGATCTCGAGCAAGGGAGATCTCAGCCCTCTCAAGAGCATCGACAACACCCTCGCCGACGCGTCGATGGTCACGTGCATCGAGAACGCGATGCAGAAGGTGAGCTTCCCCGAGAGTGAAACCGGCAACGGTACGGAAGCCAAGCTGAACCTCAAGTTCTCGCTGGAGTGAGGCACCTCATCCCCCAACCCCTTCTCCCAACGCATGCGTTTAGAGAAGGGGTGCCAAGCGCACTCTCGCATCCACACGTTTCGCCTCCTCTCCGAACGCGAACGCGTTGGGAGAGGGGGATCAAGGGGGTGAGGTGGCACGCCAGTGCGCGGGGGTGCGGTGGGAGCGAATCTCATCGTCACCAGCCTCCCTCACCCACCCCGAGGGTTCGTAACATCGACCTGTAACAGCGTAACCCGAAAGGGATTACGGTGTAACCCGACATCGTGTCGATGTGAGCGTGATGGATGTCGATGTGAGGGTGCTCGATGTCGATGTGGGCCCCCTTCTTGTCGATGTGGAGCACCTCGATGTCGATGTGAACGAGGTCGATGTCGATGTAAGCCACCCACCCTGTCGATGTGACGAATCTCTCGGTAAATGCGGGCGATTCGTGCTGTCGATGCGCTCGACGTGATCTTGTTGAGACACCGTTTCGAGCGAATGAAAGCCTCGTTGGCGCCTCGGAGGCGAGCCGCTCACGGGTGTTACGGGTGTGGGTGTAACAGGGGGAGGCGCACCTCATCCCCAACCCCTTGTATCTCGGGGATGGGTTAGATCAGGAGGACCGGGGAGCCAGCCGCGTGAACCGTTGCCCTTTGAGCTTGATGCTCGTGGAGAAGCCAGGTCGCGGCAGTTCTCCGGCCCTTTGCCCGAACAGTTGCCTGGGTTTTCTGCCCGAATCTGCAAGGTTGGGTTGGGCAGGAGTCTCACCTGAGTGCCTCTCTTTCCCCTCGGTGCTCCCCATGACCATCTCCACTGTTTTCGTCGGCATCGACATCGCCAAGGCTCACCTCGATGTCTTCTGCTCCAACGACAAGTCCTCACGTCGCTGGAACAACGACGACATCGACATCCCTGACTCGTTGCCTTTTTTGCTCTCTGTGTCGGTGCAGCTCATCGTCATGGAGGCCACTGGAAAATACGAGCAACTGGCAGCAGTGGCCCTGATTGAAGCGGGCTTGCCCGCGATGGCCGCTCAACCTCGCCAAGCGCGTTCGCCAAGGCCACAGGCTTGCTGGAGAAGACCGACAAGCTCGATGCCAAGGCATTGTGCTTGTTTGCTGAGCGAGTTCGCCCAGAAGTGCGTGCTCTTCCTGACGTGACCACGCGTGTGCTGCACGAAGCGTTGACGCGTCGTCGTCAGCTGGTGGACATGCTGGTGGCTGAGCAAAACAGGCTGGCTCAGACGATAGCGCCCAGCGTTCGCAAGGATGTGCAGGAGCACATCAAGTGGCTGAAAAAGCGGGTAGAACAGAGCAACGACGACCTGGACAAGCAGGTGAGCAAGAGCCCCGCTTGGGACGCCAAGGTGGAGCTGCTCGAAGGGCTCAAAGGGATAGGGCGAGTGACAGCGTTGACGCTGCTCAGTGCGGTCCCCGAGCTGGGAAAGCTGGACCGAAAGCAGGTATGTGAAAACTGGTGGGGGTGGCGCCGTTGGCGTGCGACAGCGGCAAGCAGAGCGGGGCTCGACGCGTGTGGGGAGGCAGAGCAGATGCGCGAGCGAGTCTGTACATGGCGACGTTGGTGGCAACGCGATGCAACGAGACCATCCGAGCATTTTACCAGCAACTACTCGGGCGCGGCAAAGCCAAGAAGGTCGCTCTGGTGGCCTGCATGCGCAAACTGCTCACGATTGCGAATGCCATGGTCCGCGAGCACATGCGCTCCTTTCCTTCCCTGCTCTCCGTTGAGGTAACGCGTCCCTGTCCGAAGGCGGTTGCTTCTCCCAACGCAAGCGTTCGGAGAAGGGGTGCCCAACGTTGTCGTGAATCCAAACGTTTCGCCTCCTCTCCGAACGCGAACGCGCGTTGGGAGAGGGTAACGCCAGTGCCGGGGGTGGTGCACCTCATCCCCCATTTCTCCAAACGCGTTCGCGTTTAGAGAAGGGTGCCAAGCTTCTCTCGCATCCAACGTTCGCCCCCTCTCCGAACGCGACCGCGTTGGGAGAGGAGATCAAGGGGTGCGGTGCTCAAGATCGCAGTGAACGGCGAAGGCATGAACAACAAAACGAAGAGCACGAGACAGAGAATGGCGATGCCGGTGCGAATCGGGCCCATCGCTTCGTCGTGATCATCGACCGGCGGGTGATCCGGCCCCGACAACCGAGTCATCAGGCTGAGCATGCCGAACCAGAACAGCCAGAAGAGGCTGTTCGAGATCGTCTGCGAGAACCAGCCGCCCAAGACCCGCCTTACCCGGTAAACCAGATGTTGGTGCCGAGGTTGTACAAAAACAGGGGAAGCAACCCGAGTCGCACCCAGCGTGCGATCCTGTTTTGGCGAGGGCCCAGCAAGGCAAACGCGACGTGTCCGCCGTCGAGCTGACCAAAGGGCAAGAGGTTGATCATCGTGATGAACAACCCGGCCCACCCTGCAAAGGCAGTGGGGTGCAGGAAGACGTCTTGGCCCGGGCCGATGTCTTTCATCGCGAGCTTGATCAGCCAATACAGAAGACATTGCCCTTCGAGCCACGAGTTGGGTTTGATCGCTTCGACCGGCGAGTGAGAAAAGGCCGTAGATCAAGATCGGGATGGCAAACACCGTACTGCGGAGGCAGGCCTGCGGCTCCGATGTCGAGCAGCGCACGTCGCGAGGTGATTCGAGCAGGCATACCGATGATCGGCGCCCCAGATTCCGAAGGGCGAAAAAGGCATCGGAATGAAGTACGGCATCGACGCAGGAACCTTATGAATCTTCGCGGCGATGTAGTGACCGAGCTCGTGTGCGAGCAGGATGGTCATCATCGGGACAGCGAACGTCCAGCCTCGATACATGTTGCTCAGCGATGGCTCTTCACCTTCGTTGAGTGCCCAGTTTGTCCACGCCCAAAAGACGCTGACGATGGTGAGCAGCAGCAGACCGAGGTGAACGGGCCAGCGATGTCCAGCTTGCTTTCCGTCGGGCTCAGGGCTCTCGGAGGGCGGCAAGGAGTCGATCGATTCGGGCGGAGAGATCGGCGTCGAGGGTTCCAAGCTCAGACTCGGCACGCATGGAGCCTCGCGTGCGAAGAGGGTCAGCAACGATCTGCACGACGTTGGATCCAAGGCCCAGCTCGACACGACATTTTTCGAGCTCGAGAGCATCGATCGGATGCGCACGCAGACGGACAGTCTCGCCCGGAGGCAGGGCTTGAATCACCTCGCGCACGAGATTTCGAATGGTCTCAGGTGAGAGCGAGAGCTCTCGTTCAATCAGCCGTTCGGCGATTACTTTCGCGAGAAGCTCGACACGAGATTCCACCTGTTCGTCGAGTTGCTCTTGGCGTTGACGTAGGCGAACCCAGCCTGCAGCCAGCTCGCTCGCACTTGCAACGAGTGACGCCCGCGCCACCGCATTGGTGGCCTCGCCCACCACAGGCGGGGCAGGACGCTGCGGCGAGATAAAACGCAAGTACGTAGGAGGACGGTAGTCTCCGACGAGCGGGCGAAGATCCACCACGAGATAGTCAGGGTCCTGGCCCTGTCGAAAGATATGAGCGCGCCTCAATGTCATCGAACGCGGGCTCCGTGAAGCGCGTCTTCGAGATCCATCAACACCGGCGCGAGCAATCGAGAACGCCCCTCGAACGACGGTGCTTGTGCGATGGCGTTCATCCACGCTGGCAATCGTTCTTCGAGCGCATCCGCGATCTCTTCTGGACGCATCCCGAGCACGTACGCCGCCGCACAGAACCCGTCGATATACAGGTTGCGAGGCGGATTGCTCGGCGGCTCGCTCAACCTAGCCCCAGAGGCATGTGTCTCGGGAGCGTCATGGTCGTCGTGGCTCACGCGTTGACTCCGTCATCGAGCACATAGGTCTCATCGATGAGCTTGACCTTCCCCTCACGAACGAGCTTCTCGAGGTGCGTTTGCAAGCTCAGCAAAGCGATCGGATAAACGCTCTTGCTCACGTCGTCGTAGACCTCGGGCAGAAGCTGTTCGAGCGTGCCCTTCTTACGTACCGCCAGGACACGCAACACCTTGGTCTCACGCAGCAATCGATGCTCGACATAACGAGCAAAGATGCGCGCCTCACGCGGAATGGGTGCACCGTGCGCAGGCAACACCACCGCAGGGTCGAGCGCTGCGAGACGGATGAGCTGCCGGATGTACTCGGCCATGTCTCCTTCGCCCGGAGCGATCAAAATCGTGCCCTCGCTCGCGACCATGTCACCGGCGATCAGCATCGACAGAGAGGGCTCGTGCAGGCAGACATGACCGGGCGCATGGCCAGGAGTGATGTGCACGACCCAACGCTGCGGCTCAGGGCCAGCAAGCTGGATCACATCACCGTCATCGAGACGACGCGCGACCGGGAAATCAAGCCTCTCGGCAGCAAACGCATGTGCCCACACCGGGATGTTGAGTGCCTCGGAGAAAAAGGCTGCGCCACCAATGTGATCGGCGTGGTGATGCGTGGCCACGATGGCGACGAGCTTGCGACCTTGGCTCTCGAGACCGCGCGCCCAGTTGACCCAGCGACGGCGCTCTTCGGGGAAGGGCGTCGATGGCTCGACGAGCACGACATCCCGAGACCCTAGCGCGTAGCTATTGGTGTGGGTGGCCGGCAACAGGGTTGGCGTCCGAACAGCAAAAGGCTCGACGAAGTGGTGTCGCGACAAGCGCGCGCAGTCTGCGTCAGCATATGCCGAGACGCCAGAGGCTATACTGGGCGCGATGATCTCTCGCCGTTCGGTCGTGCTCGTCAGCGCGTTGTTGGGGCTAGCCGCGTGTATTCCGAGTCGTCGGAATGGCCGAACAGGCTCTGAGCCCTGGCCACCGCCCAATCAAAACAACGGTCAATACGCTCAGGGATACCCACAACAATACCCAACCACGGCATACCCGACGGCCGCCACGGCGCCGCCGGTGACCACGCCAACAGGCACGGCCAAACGTCCGCCCAACTTTCACCTGCCGACCGCACGACCCACGGCGACCACGCCTGCGCCCATGCCCACAGCCCCGACGGTGACGGGTTGCGGAGAGATCGCGGTGGATGGAGTCACCATCCCGCTCGATTGCTTTTCGAAGACCTATGCAAAGGTCGATGGAGTCTCGAAAGCACTCTCTCGAGGCACGCTTCGCAGCGCGACCCCCGCGCCCGAGTATGTCGATCATCGATACGACAAGGTCGAGGGGCCAATCCGCCATCAACGCTCAGTAGGCGCAGGCGCAGCCTTCGCGTTGGCAAGCGCCATCGACCAAGCGACGATTCGATCGAACGCAGCATCGCAACCCGTATCGGTGATGCATCTCTGGGCACGAGCTCGAACGCCCTCACTTGGCGAGGTGTTGAAACAGAGCCTCGGCAAAGGCGTGACGAGCGAGACGTCGATGCCGTTCGATGAGGGTATCGCATGCGCCTGGACAACCGACCCGGTGGCCAAGCGATTGTGTAAACCACGAGGCGCCAGTGATCCGACTGCGGCCGAGCTCTCGAAGGCCGACAATTCAGCGGTCACGAAGCTAGCAGATGTGGTCGAGATCGATGGCACCAACATCGATGAGCTGCGCGAAACGATCGCCAAGAACCAAGATGTGCTCGTGGCGCTTCGAGTCGACCCTGATGCATGGAAGGCCGTGATCAAGGCCGCCGAAGCAGAGCCACTATTGCCAGACTACATCGGCGGTGGTGCCGTGCACTCGGTCGCACTGAGCGGCTACGCCAAGCAGGACGGCCGTTGGTATTTCTTGGTCAAGAACTCGTGGGGAACGAGCTGGGGCGCCAACGGCTATGCGTGGATCGAAGAGGGAACGCTCAAGAAAAACATGGTCGCGGCGTTCGTGATTCAAGTCGCTTCGAATACGGGCGGCGCGAGCACACCAGCTACATGCCCGAACGGGACAGTCCCCGACGCAACGACGGGCCAATGTGCCCCTCCATGCCCCGATCATTCTCCTCGTAACAACGGAGTGTGCGCATCGAGTGGTGCGAGCACGTGCCCACCCGGCTTCGTCAACACGACGGGGGTCTGCGTCGTCGCTGCCCCGACCCAGTCAGGCATGGATCAAACCACGGGCATCGCCTACATCTGCGGGGCTGCGGGCTGCACCTATACCTGGCCGAAAGGCACACTCGGATGCCCAGGGGTGGCCTGCAGTATCAGCTGCCCTGCTCCTAAATTTCTCGCAGCCGTCAATGTCGAGAAGAAGACCATCTCGTGCACCGAATGAGCGAGCAACCCGAACACGAGATTGTCTCGATTTGTGGGGAATGCCTCTCGGGGCGTCAGGGTTTGAGGGCCGAACCGGTCCGCTAGAGAGAACGACGATATGAACACCGACCACATGCTTCGAAGCAGCAACCCAGGCTTCTCGTCGCACACGTTCGTTGAGCTCGGCCAACGCCACAAGCGCAAGCTCGCGGGCGTGGCAGGTTTGGCACTCGCGCTGAGTGTACTGGGCGGGTGTTCATCCCATTCACAACCGCCTTCAGCCGCGAGCCCAGCGTCATCCAACGCAGCCCAAACGAAGACCCCCGAAAGCACCGGAACCATCGTCCCTCCGCTGGCAAACGCAGTCCCGGTTGTGGGAGCAACCGATGTGGCGGGTTTGGTAGAGCGACTGAAACCAGCGGTGGTGAACATCACGACGACGAGGCAGCTCGTGAAATCCGAGGGCTTGCCCTTCGGTCACCCGTTCTTCGGCGGCGGTGAAGGCCCTCGCGACAGGCGAATTCACTGGGGACAGGCTTTATCGTCGACCCCTCGGGTTATGTGGTGACCAACGCCCACGTGATTCAGGGCGCGGATGATATCCGGGTGCGTTTGGCCGATGAACGAGAGCTTCCGGCGAAGCTGGTGGGCAAAGACCCCAAGGTTGATTTGGCACTGCTCCAGGTGCAGGGAGCGTCGGGTCTCACGGCGGTGACATTGGGCGACTCGGATGCACTACGCGTGGGCGATTGGGTGCTTGCGATCGGTAACCCTTATGGCCTGGGTCATACGGTGACGTTGGGCATCACGAGCGCGAAAGATCGCTCGATCAACGCAGGGCCCTACGACGCGTTTATTCAGACCGATGCGTCGATCAATCCAGGCAACTCGGGCGGGCCGTTGTTCAACCTCAAGGGAGAGGTCGTCGGCATCCCGACAGCGATTCGCGCAGGAGCGCAGGGCATTGGCTTTGCGGTGCCCGTGAACACGTTGAAGGACGTGCTGGGGCAGCTCCGAGATCGAGGCAGTGTGTCGCGCGGAAAGCTCGGGGTTCGCATCCAGAAAGTATCGGACGAGCTGGCAGCGGGCCTGGGTCTCGAACGACCGCGAGGAGCGCTGGTGTCGAGTGTCGAATCGGGGGGGTCCGCAGCGCGAGCGGGGGTTCAACCGGGCGATGTGATCTTGAAGGTGAACGGCGCAGAGGTGCCGCACTCGGATGACCTGCCGCGAATGGTCGCGCGTAACCAACCGGGCGCGAAGGTGAAGCTGGCGGTGTTTCGAGGGGGTAAGAACGTCGACCTCGAAGCGACCCTTGACCTGCTTGCCGAAGAAGATGACGACGACGAGCAGGCGCCGCGGCAAAAGCCGAGCAAGCAGAGCCAACAGGGCGCCAAGATTGGCCTCGAGATCGAAGACGTACCAGGCGTGGGGGCGCGCGTGAGGGCAGTATCGAGTCGTTCCGTTGCAGCGGGGCAGCTCTTCCCGGGCGACGTGGTGGTTGAGGTGGATCGAGCACCGGTGAAGAGTGCGGCTGAGCTGGTAAAGAAATTCGAGGCGGCGAAATCGGGGTCGGCGATGCTGCTGAAGGTTCGCCGGGGTGAGGATCAGCGCTTCGTGGGGATTCGCGTTCCGTTATCAAACGGGCGCAAAAAGCGTGTAGGTCGGGGGAACAACCCGCTGAGGGGTCAGGTTGCAGCCCAGCTTGGCCCCCCGCTGGTGGAGGGGCCTTGGCAAAGCTCGACGAGAAACGTCGAGTCTTGTGTTTGCGCACCCGGTTCTAGCTGGGTAGGGTGGGTCCCTCCGATGTTTGCCTGGGCGATCAAAAAGGTGTTTGGGACGGCTCACGAGCGCGCAATTAGCCGGCTGCGACCAAAGGTTGCGGCGGTCAACGCGCTCGAAGAGTCGATGAAGAAGCTAACCGACGCCGAGCTCAAGGCGAAGACGCCAGAGTTCAAGCAGAAGCTCGACAACGGCGCGTCGCTCGACGACATCATGGTCGATGCGTTCGCAGCCTGCCGCGAGGCGAGCCGACGAGTGCTGAAGATGAGGCACTATGACGTGCAGCTCATCGGCGGCATGGTGCTTCACAATGGCTCTATCGCCGAGATGCGTACGGGAGAGGGCAAGACCCTCGTGGCGACGCTGCCGTGTTACTTGAACGCACTCGAGGGCAAGGGCGTTCACGTCGTGACGGTGAACGACTACCTCGCGCGTCGTGACTGCGAGTGGATGAGCCGTCTGTACAACTGGATGGGGCTCACGACCGGCGTCGTGGTCAACCAGCAAGACGACATCGAGAAGAAGGCCGCGTACCGCGCCGATATCACCTACGGCCAGAACAACGAGTTCGGCTTCGATTACCTTCGCGACAACATGAAGTTCAGCGCGCTCGACTACGTTCAGCGCCCACTTCACTACGCGATTG
The DNA here is from genome assembly GCA_046351315.1 of Polyangiaceae bacterium. GTDB lineage: Bacteria > Myxococcota_A > Polyangia > Polyangiales > Polyangiaceae > JAXLYQ01. The sequence continues at coordinate 49,120 of JAXLYQ010000014.1, read as the reverse complement.
TCGACGAGGTTGACTCGATTCTGATCGACGAGGCACGAACCCCGCTGATCATCAGCGGTCAGGGCGAGCGTTCGAGCGACAAGTACAAGATCGTCAACGAGGTGATTCCGAAGCTGCGCCTCGACGAGCACTTCGTGGTCGATGAGAAGGCGCACTCGGTGACGTTGACCGACGAGGGTGTCGAGTGAATCGAGCGACTTGTCGGGGTCGACAATCTGTACGATCCGGTGAACCTCGAGACGCTGCACATCGTGAACCAGTGCTTGCGAGCGCACTCGCTGTACAAGCGCGATCAGCACTACATGGTGTCGCCCGACGGCAAGGTACTCATCATCGACGAGTTCACGGGCCGCGTGCTCGCAGGGCGCCGATGGAGCGACGGCTTGCACCAGGCCGTCGAAGCCAAAGAGAACGTGCGGATTCAGGAAGAGTCGCGAACGATGGCGACGATCACGTTCCAGAATCTGTTCCGTATCTACAAGAAGCTCTCGGGCATGACCGGTACGGCCGACACCGAGGCGTCAGAGTTCCACTCGACCTACAAGCTCGATGTCGTGATCATCCCGACGAACAAGCCCATCTTGCGCGTCGATGCCGAAGACCTCGTCTACAAGACCGAGCGCGAGAAGTTCACCGCGGTGGTCGACGAGATCATCGAATGCCAGAAGCAGGGGCAACCCGTGCTCGTGGGTACGACCTCGGTCGAGAAGAGCGCTGCCGTTTCGCACCTGCTGAAGAAGAAGAAGATCGCCCACAACGTGTTGAACGCAAAGCACCACGAGAACGAAGCGTTCGTCGTGGCGCAAGCGGGTCGTCGTGGCGCGGTGACGGTGTCGACGAACATGGCAGGTCGAGGCACCGACATCCTTCTCGGAGGCAACCCCGAGATGATCGCGAAGGCGCGATTCCGTGAAGAGAATCGTATTCCTGAGGCCGAGCCCGAGGCATTCGCTGAGTTGCTGAAGCAACTCGAAGAAGAGTGCGGCAAAGAGCGAGAAGAGATCCGCGCCGTCGGCGGGTTGCACATTCTCGGTACCGAGCGACACGAGTCACGTCGTATCGACAATCAGCTTCGTGGTCGTGCGGGTCGCCAAGGAGACCCTGGCTCATCGCGCTTCTATCTGTCTCTCGAAGACGACCTGATGCGCATCTTCGCCGGTGACCGAGTGAAGGCGATGATGGAGCGCATGGGTATGCCCGATAACGAGCCTATCGAGCACCCGTGGGTGTCCAAGAGCGTGCAGGACGCACAGCGAAAGGTCGAAGAACGCAACTTCGACTTCCGCAAACACCTGCTCGAATACGACGACGTGATGAACGCGCAGCGACGCAGCGTGTACTCGTTGCGCCAGCAGCTACTCGCAGGCCGCTACGAGACTGAAGAGGTCGACGAGGACGGAAAGACCACGGGCAAGCAGCGCACGTACAAGGCCCGCGCAGGGTTGGTCGATGCGCAGCGCCCGCTGGTGTCGCAGCTCGTCGGTATGTTCTGCGACCCGCCGGTGATCCCCAAGAAGGACAGCGACGAGACCCCCGATCAGCTTCGTAAGCGATTCGAGGCGTCGTCAAAGTTGGTCGAGCTCGAGCAGCTTCAGTACGAGGTTTACCAGTACTACGGCGTCAAGCTCGACATCGATGAGCGTCGTGGTCTCACGCCCGTGAAGGTGTACGACGAGCTTCTCGATGTGTTGCCCGTCGCGCTCACTGAGCAGCGTGAACGCGCTCTCGATCTCATCGATCGCGTCATCGGCTCGATGGTCGAAGAGTCGTGCGACCTACGAAAGACCCCCGAAGACTGGGATTGGGCGGGCATCCATGAAGGCTTTTCGGATCTCTTCGGTGTTTCACCCGACGGGGTCGAAGAGCTGGGTGACATCGAGCTCGTGGCTCGCTTCCTGTTCGACCTCGCAGAGAAACAGTACCTGAAGCTCGAAGAAGCGAACGGTCTCGACATGACCCTTCGCGTGTTCAGGCACTTGTACCTCGAAGAGATCGACAAGGCGTGGGTCGATCACCTCACCAACATGGATCACCTCCGTGATGGCATCGGTCTTCGCGGTTACGGGCACAAAGACCCGAAACAAGAGTACAAAAAAGAGGGCTACAACCTCTTCGTCACGATGATGGCCGCCGTGTCTGCGCAGGTCGTGAAGAAGCTGATCCTGACGCAGATTCACAAGCCCGAAGAAGAAGAGCAGGTCGAGGCACAAGACGCACGTCGTCGTCAGGAAGAGCTCTTGCGCGCGGTGGCCAGCCACGGTGAGGACATCGAGGCTGCATTGCCGGGCGGAGAGGTTCCAGAGGACGAGCCGATCATGGTCGCCCCACCTCTCGAAGAGCGTTTGGCTGATGAGGTCGAGTGCCCGTGCGGCAGCGGAAAGGCCTTCCGCCTCTGCCACGGAGCCGCAGACGAAGCGAGCCCGTGACACCGAGAGACGGCTCGCGACAGGATCGTTCGAATGTCGCGAGCCGCGCTCAGTCCGAGCGCGATCAGCTTGTCGAGCAACTCATCGATGTCTCCCGCGAAGTGCGTCTGCTTGCGGCAGTGACACCGACGAATTGGCAGCAACAACTCGAGCTGTTGTTGCTTCGCGCTTCTCGCGGACAGATCGCGCGACCGAGCTTTTCGTACTCACGTACGCCGTCGATGCGCAGCGAGCTGCTGCGCCTCGATTCCATCCGCACGCGAGCCGAAAAACTCGGCGATATGGGTTCGACCATCGCCGAGGCCGCCGCAGAGAAACACCTCGAGTGTCGACTCATCGACGCGGTCAATACGTTGTCGTTCACCTCGCTCGCAGCGCTTCGATACACCTCGCTCGCTGAGCACGATGAGCAAGCTCTCGAGTGGGCGACCGAACTCGCGCCTGGTGAAGTCGAGAGCCAACCCGAGACGTTTATCACGGGGGATATCAACACTCCGCAGTCGTTGCTCAACGTGGTGCGCATGAGCCTCGAAAAGCGAGGGCTGCCCATACGCGTCGAGGTGCGTCCCGATCTTGTTCCGCTCGCAGCGACCGGCGATGGAGTCGTCTACATCACATCGTCGCGCCGTATTTCGTATCGAGATGCACGTCGCACGGCGCTTCACGAGATCGACGGTCACGTGCTGCCGTTGCTCCATCGAAAGGCGCTGCGTCTCGATGGCTTCCGTCGTGCGGGAGAAGCCGATCGCGAAGAAGGTCTGGCGCTGAGAATCGAAGAACGCGCAGGCTTTCTCGATCAACGCCGCAAGCACGAGCTCGCTCTTCGCCATTTGGCCGCTTGCCTCGCACACGAACGAGTCGAGTTCACCGATATCGTCGGTCACCTGCGCGAGCACGGAGCGCCACTCTCGTCGTGCGTGCTGATTGCGGCGAGGGCAGTACGCGGAGGTGGCTTGGGTCGAGAGCGAGTCTATCTACCCGCGTATTTCTCCTCGACCTGAGCGTATTGCTCAACGCTGCACTTCACTTCGCACAGCGCGAGTCTTCGACGGTTTGAATCGCGCTCGCTCCGCCTTTTTCGATGCGCAGCTCGTAGCAAGCCTCAGGCATCGATTCGTCCTTGGGTCGCACTCCGTACCAAGTCGCCGACGTTGCATCCGAGGCCGAGGGTTTCCCCAATCGCGAGGTAACGGCCGCGATTTTTTTCTCGTACGGGTCACGGACTTTCTTCATATCGAACAGCTCTTCTTGGTACGCATCATCGAGCTGCTGAAACGTGAGATGGGTGCCCAACAACGATGGGGCACTTGTGCTCGGCGTTGCCACCGCCGCACTACCCGTGCTGATCGTGCTGGTTGCGGCTGAGCTTGCCCCGCTCGAGCCACCGCTATTGCCCTTACCCGAAGAGCTCGAGCACCCGGCCACCCATGCGAGCACGAGCAACCAAGCCGCATAGCGTGGTTGCAAATATCGCAAGAGTGTCCCCGTTCCCATCAGCATGACGTTGGCAAAACCAGCCCATCGAGAGGTGAGCTGCTCGAGTTACCGCGCGAGCACCTCACGAGCAAGTTACACCGTTACCGCCTCGCTACGCTGAACGCCATGAGGATCATCGCTCGATACCGAGCGACGATCAGAAGCCCACGCGAACCGGCTCAGGTTCGAGAGCAACACCAAACCGATCGAGCACGCCGCGCTGGATCTCCGCTGCCAACAGCATGATCTCTCGAGCTGTCGCGCCACCAAGATTCACAAGCGCGAGCGCATGTCGCGAAGAGATCGCAGCTTGCCCTCGGCGCATCCCGCGCTGAAACCCAGCACGCTCGATCAACCAACCCGCGGCAAGTTTCACGAAGCCTTCGGATGCCGCGAATTCAGGCATTTTCTCGCCATCACGAAGAGCTCCAAGCTCGCGCGCTCTCAGCTCGACCGTGCGTGCCTGCTCGACCGGAACAATCGGGTTCATGAAAAACGAGCCGGCACTCTTCGAGTCAGGGTCATTCGGGTTGAGAACCATGCCCTTGCGAGCGCGCAGCTCGATCACCTTGTCGCGAATCACGCGCTGACCTTGCTCACCACGCCAACGCTCGCCGTCCTGACGAAGAGCTTCTCGCAACTCGCCATAACGAGGCTCATCGACAGAGCCTCGACGCAACCGGAAGGTCACGCCCAGCACCACGAAGTCATCAGGGTGTCGCTTCAATACACTGTCGCGATAACCAAACTCGCACCAAGCAGACGGCTTCATCACGCGCGAACCATCACGACGATCCAGTAGATGAACCGAGACGATTCGATCTCCAGCCTCTTGTCCGTAAGCGCCAACGTTTTGAATCGGTGTCGCGCCGACCAACCCAGGGATCCCTGACAGGCACTCGAGACCGCAAAGCCCATCGTTCACCGTGCGTTCAACGAACGCATCCCAAGGCTCACCCGCAGCGACATCGAGCTCAACCGAATCACCGTCGATGCGTTGCTCGATCCCGCGCGTCGCCATCGCGATCACACAGGCATCCACGCCCGCGTCCGCCACAACGAGGTTACTGCCTCCGCCAAGGATCAATACCCGCTCGTGTTGCTCGCGCGCTTCTCGACAAAGCTGCTCGACGTGAAGATCGGTGGTGGCCTCTTCGAATCGACGAGCCGGGCCACCGACACCGATCGTCGTTCGATCACGCAGGAAGATCTTCGTCAAAACCAACTCTCCCAACGCCCCGCAACTCGGGCTGTATGCAGTGTCGCCGAGACACGATCTCGCTCGCCTCGAAAGGGCTGTATCTGGTGAAGGCGATAGCTGTCGATCACGAGTAGATCGCCCACCTCGTACGGGATCATCACCGTGTCGCAGTCGAGATCCTCGTCATCGAGATCGCACTCGTGGTGCTCTCCGTCGAAGGTGAAATCCCAGAGCTTGAGCTCGCCTCCTTCGATCGGAGGCTGCAACATCAACACGATCGTGAATGCGGGAGCACGCTCGCTCGCGTGAGCATCGCTTAGCCCTTCGAGATCGAAGTGCACATCGCCCCCTTCGCGCGAGAGAAGCCCGCCTGCAGGGAACACATGCACGCCAGGCCCACACCAACCGCGTCGCGTGTGAACAGGCTCGTGGATCAGGTCGCCAGCGAGCTCGCGCATCAGTGATTGAAGGCCAGGAGCAAACCGCTCGACGTCGCGATCGGAGTCAGCAGCCTTGGCAAAATACTCTCGTGAGCGCTCTTGCTCGAGATGCGTGTACCAGGCTCGACCGAGGGAGAATTGCACGGCGTTGAAGTCGGAGTTCCATCGCGAGCGCCCCTCGTAAACACCGCGAACGAAGCGCTCGCAAACCTCGCGCTCGATGCACCCACGAACGCGAATACAGATGTGCTCGTCAAGCAGCGCAAGGGCATCGTCGGCCTCTCGTTGACGCATCGATTGTGGCGACAAATCGAGTATCGACGGCATGTTCGGGCCCACCATGCCGCCACGTGCTCAGCGCCGCAAGCAAGGCGATACGTCACCCGATGAGCAGCACTCAGTTTCGGAGTTTCTCGCCGCACGCTCTACCGCTTTCGTCGCCTGAGCGATCTGCGAGAGGATGACCCGCGCATGCTCGAGAAAGGTCTCGCCAGCAGGCAACAATCTCACCCCTCGTCGAGTGCGTTCGAACAGTGAAGCCCCTAGCTCGTCTTCGAGATCACGAATGCTTCGACTAAGCGGTGGCTGCGACACATGAAGGCGTCGAGCGGCTTTGGTCACACTCGCTTCTTCAGCGACCGCAACGAAGTAGTGGATCTGCGTCAGGCTCATCGACCCCCCGACGATAGCGCAAATCGAAGCCATTTTCTCGATACATTCGAGGCAGATCAAGAAGGTATGGGTCTCGAAGAAGGCGTCACGTCATCAGCTCACCATGGCTATCGAGCTATGGGGGCAAACCGATCAACAACGTCTTCGTCGCGCCGGGAAGGTCGCAGCAGAGACTCTCGCATTCGTTGGTGCACAACTACGCCCGGGGGTATCGACTGCGCAGATCGATCGTTGGGTACGAGAGGACACTGCACGTCGAGGAGGGAAGCCAAGTCAGCTCGGGTACAAGGGCTTCCCTGCCGCAGTCTGCACGAGTCGCAATCACGTGGTTTGTCACGGTATCCCGAACGAGCGCGAGATCCTGCTCGAGGGAGACATCATCAATGTCGACGTCACCACGATGCTCGATGGCTTTCACGGAGACACCTCTGAAACGTTCATCATCGGAGAAGCACCATCGAAGGCACTCAGGCTCGTCGACGTTGCACGACGATGTCGCGATGCAGGTGTTGCTGAAGCTCGCGACGGAGCGCGTCTCGGCGACATCGGCGCAGCCATCGAAGAGGTTGCCAAGGCCGAAGGGTACAGCGTCGTGACCGCATTTGGAGGCCACGGGATTGGCCGTGTGATGCACGCCCCGCCGCATGTTTCACATACCGGCAAGCGAGGCGCAGGGCTCAGGCTACGAGCCGGGATGGCGTTCACCATCGAGCCCATGATCAACGAGGGCTCACCCAACGTGGTCGTACTCGACGATGGCTGGACAGTGCTCACTGAAGACGGAGGTTTGTCCGCACAGTTTGAGCACACGGTGCTGGTCACCTCGACGGGCTGCGAGGTGCTTACCCAGTTGTGAGCCGTTAGTTCATCGAACGAGGCGAGCGAGCAATTCGAGATGCGCTCGAGCGCTGTGAGGCTGAGGCTTCGACGATTTTGATCCGGCGTTGGGTCGCTTCGAGCAACGCGGCGTCATCACGCGAGCGATAGATGCTGGCGAGGTTGTTCAACATACGGAGCAGAAAAACCCTGGGGCCCGCGGGTTGAAGCGCAGAGGGTGGCACCGAGCCCGTTTGACCCGTAGCCCGTTGATACAGCCCGTTCACCGTCGAGACCTCGAGCACGGCACCGTGAAACGGATCGATCATCGCAAAGCCGTTGCTCTCGTCACACCGAACGAGAAAATGCCCCGGGAACGACACTCCGACCGCCGGGATCTTCGCTCTCGCCGCGACCTCGATCACGACGAGCGCGAGAGAGATCGGGATCCCCACGCGACGCTTCAACACGTCGCTCATGAAGCTGTTCTCTGGTTCGAAGTAGCTCTCTTCGTTGCCTCGAAAACCGAGCTGTCGATACAGCACCTCGAGCAACATCTTCATCTGAACGACGGGGCCCGAAGAACCGGCACCAGGAGTGCTCACCACGGCTTCTCGAACGGCATCTCCGAGATCGTCCAGACGAGCCTTCCAGACAGCAGGGTCGACCTCGGGGTAAGCGATCGTCGAGATCATCAACGCTGCCTCGAACAAATCGATCTCGTCATCAGGCCGAGACAGCAAGTGCGTGAACAACGACAGATTCACCTGCTCTGAGCTCATCGATACACTCTCGCTCACCGATCGTTTCTCAGGATACCGAAGCTCACGTTGCTTGTGTCGTTTGAAACGGATCGAGAATTCGTTGAGGGATACGTCGAGGGCGACCATCTGCGACGCCCACGAACGCCCAACGAGTCACAGCCTTCGCAATCTCGGCCCCATCGCTCACGCGAACGATGCGGGTGTGACGCTCACACGATGCGCCCTTCCAGCTGGGCACCCACGTCGTGAGGCGAATGAGCTGCCCCTCGAGAACAGGCTGCAGGTAGTCGATCTCGTGACGTCGGACGACAAACACCCCACCCTCTTCTCGATACACCGAAAGACCCAAACCCAACGACGCCGAGTGCGCCGTGGCAATGTCTTGAATCCATCGCACGTACACGATGTTCGACACATGCCCGAGCTCGTCGATGTCATCGGGCGATGCGGTGAGCTCGATCGAGTAGTCCATCAGACCGTCAGTCGCCGGTGATAGGTCAGCCACTCAGCCGCAGAAATCGCGAGCACCGCAGCGAGCAGGTAGATCCAGAGCTCACGACGAACACCAACCTTGAACGGAGAGACTTCGCCTGCGGGCTTCCCCGACACTGCGAGCTCTTTCACAGGCTCGATCGTCGACTCGGAAAGATCCGAAAGGTTCGCGGCGAACATGGTCTCAGAGGCGTTCGCCCCCTTGCCCGACTTCAGCGTGTAGAAGCCAGCGGTCTGGCCCAGCAACACCGCGTGACCGTCTTGCACCGTAAGCTGTCGCTCACTCTTGTCCGGGCCAATCAACGTGACCTTCTCGCTGTCCGCGGCGGGCAAGTGCCAGATCTCTCCGGTGCGATACGACGAGATGTATCGAACGTCTTCGTCGACGAAGTCGTTGATCGTGTTCAGCAAGAGCAACGGCCACGCGATGCGAAGCACGATGTCACTGTCGCGAGAGTCAAACCCAACCGCCAAGAAGCGATGCCCATCGCGTTTGCCACCCACGACGAACGGACGCTTACGCCCGCTTCGTTCATCGACACTGACACCGAGAACCTTGTCGCCTTCTGCAGGCTGAAGCTCGACGCCCGCGCCAATGCCGATGGCATCGAGCACCATCCATCGAAGGATCGGGCTTTTTTTGTCCCACTCATCGAACCCAAAGTCTTTGAGTGGAGCCTTCGCGATCTTGACTGGCGACGACTCACCTGACGGGTTGAAGTACATCGCTCCGCCGCTGCCCTCGACATAACGAGGGGCGCAGTTGTCGAAGATGGTCACATCAAACGACCCTGGCGCGGGGTACTTCGACGGCTCGACGTACGTCACGTCGAGGTACTCGCTGAGGAGCAACGCGGCCTCGAGGTAGTTGTTCCCCTCGGTCACAGCTTGCACCTTCACACGGTGGCGCTCGGGCAACAGCGCGTACGCGTGATCATCAGCCGGAAGGTCATCGCGCGTGCCATCTGCATTCTTGAGCACCGCTTCGAGCGTGCGGCTCGCGCCCGACAGGTTCGGGTAGAAGCGAGGCAACCTCTCTTTGGGCTGCAAACGCAAACGAGTGAGGTCGACAATCTCGCCGTCGCCGAGCAACGAAAGCTCGACGTCCATCACCTCGTCGCTCGTGTTGGTGACTTCGCTCATCACCTCATAACGACTCTTGTCGAGCGGGTAACGACGCACCGAGAACTGCGAGATGGCGGCGTTCTTTCCGTGAGCGCCAATGGGGATGAACGACAGCTTGATGTCGCCAAGCGCAACGTCTCCGAGCGCGTCTTTCGCCTCCCCGAGCACACCATCGGATACGACCACGATCTCGGGATGCGAGAGCCCTCGCAAGGTATCTGCTGCGAAACGCAGTGCCCTCGGAAAGTCTGCGCGGGCATCGGTGGGAATCGCTTGGTTGATTGCGGACTCGAGCTCGGGAACTCCTCTCCGGTCATCGTCGCCACAACGGAGTGATCGCGGCGTCCATCTGGGCGAGCAGAACGCGATCGGTGCCCGACAACCCGCACGATTTTTTGCCGAACCTCTTCGCGACCCGCATCGAACCGGAGAAGGGTTTGTCGGTTGAACGTCGGTCGCCTTCATCGAGGCGCTTCCGTCGAGAAGAATGACGACGTTACGACCTTCGATCAGGTTCACTGCGGGGCGTGGATCACCGAGCGCTGCGATCAACCCGGTGAGCAACGCGAGTTGCAACAGCAGCGAGAGAAGTCGCTTGAGCTGCGAGAACAAACTGGTCGCGTCTTTGTCGCGAAGAATACGCGACCAGATCTTCGAGAAGGGGACAGCGACAGCGCGCCGCCTCATCTTCAAGATGTAAAGAACGACCGTCAAACCGCCTGCGACTGCGGCGATTTGCATCAGCTGTGCGAGGGGGAGGCCGACGAATTGCACGCTTGCTCGGGATTATCAGATCCAGACAGTTGACGCGCTAAAAACCTTACGGCCTTCTCGATGAAACGGCGTGGCCGTATCGAGCTGGGCCCATCAGAGCGCGGCCCCCTGACGTGGGGGCGGGTACCGACCTCATGCGACTTCGCGATCTTGCCTTGGCGCAGCTTCAGGGCTCGGTTCGAAGCTCATCGGTCGAGAGCTCAGCGAGATCGCTCATCCACGCGTCGTAGATCCAGCCCGCCAGCAAATCGGCCCCAGCCGGCGAAGGGTGAATTCGATCGGCAGAACCAAGACCGCGGGCAATCCAGCGTGCCATCGAGCCCGCCCCGCCCATCGCTTCGAACGTATTGAAGAACGCACAGCGCGCCTCGTTCGCTAGCTTCGCTTGCGCGCGCACCAGATCGGCAACGTCGGTATCGGTGGTGCCATCCGAACCCGCTCGATCGTAAGCAGCAACGATCATGCACGACGTATCGGGCAGCGCCTTGCGGAAGCGCGCAAGCACGTCTCTGCCTGTGCGAAGAAACTCAGAACGCTCGTCGAAAAAAAGCTCGCCCCTCTCGTTGGCGCCAAACGCAAAGACCACCAGCGAGGGGTGTCGGCGCTGCAGCTCACTCGCCCAGTGACCTTCGTTGATCTGCAACAGCGCACGAAGGCGAGCGCCGCCTAGACCAATCGAGTCGACAATCACCCCACCCGAGGATCGCAGTAGCTCGACACCGAGAATTCGCGTGGGGCCATGCCCCATCGAATGTAGTTGCACCCGATGAGGCGCATCATTCGTTTCGATCACGAGTGAGCGCGCTTCAATCACCTCAGCGCGCGTGTTGATGAGCTGTGGTGGTTGTTCGTCGAGGCTCACCTCGATCTGCCCGCCATACGACTGCGTTAGGTACGACACCTCGACACGATCGATCGTGCGACCGACCGGGCCATGCTTGGTGGTGCCGATGGTCGCGCGTAGCCCCGCACCGAGAGCGATCGCAGCCACGCCACCAAGCCCATACATACCGTCGTCGCCACCAGGCACGACGCTCATCACACTCCACAACCGAGTGTTCCAGCGCGTCACATCGTCGTGGTGATAGTCACGCCACCCGCTGACGGGCAGCACGAACCCGTGACCGCCGTCACCAAAGCGCGATTGAAGCCGACGACGAAGCGTACCGGTTGTCCAGTCAGCCATGATCGTCGAATCGCCGTAGAACAACACCCGCGACTTGGCCCCAGGCGTCTTCTGCTGCACCTTCGCGAGCTGAAGATAAAAGGGCTTCAACGCCTCGCGCGACGCGGCATCGAATCGAGAGGTGAGCCAGCGGCTCTCGTGAGCTCACATGGCCGGTGCTCTCGTTACGGGTGCGGCGCTCTTCTTGTGCACCGTCATCCGACAGCTCGGGCACTGAGCCGAGCGCCGATTGTGCTGACGAGCTTCCTGAAGATGCCTCGCTCGGCATACAGGAACGCTCGTGCACAATTTGCGTCTCGGGCGAAGACACACGTCGAGGGCGCAAAACACGAAGCTGCTCGACCGTGATCAACGACTCGCCTTGCCAACTCAACAGAGGTCGAGTGGGAGCCATCGCATAGGGAGCAGCCACCAGCGCTGCCAACACGACCCCCGCCAGTGCGGTCTTGGACAGAAGTGCGTTCTGCAAAGCTTTCTCTGCGACAACCAAGCATACCGGTGGGCTCGAAAGCGAGTCAAAGGCTACGACTGCAACGTCCGAGCGAACCACACGATGAGCAACCACTCGAACCTTCTGCGAACCTTCGATGAGCTGCTGTGGGTGATCAGGCGAGCGGGCTTGAATGTATCGACCTCACAAGCGATCGATGCCCTGCGCGCGATCGAAACCGTCGGGCTCGAAGACCGCGAAGCGCTTCGTCATGCGCTGTCGATCGTGCTGGTTCAGCGACGTGCTGATCTCGTGCGCTTCGAGCAAGCCTTCGATCAGTTCTTCCAGCCTGATTCACCGCACGCTCGCGATCTGATGACGCGACTTTCTCGGCTAGGCTTCGAGTCACAAGCGCTCTCGACACTGCAGCAAGTTCTCGATGCGATGATCGAGGGCGGAGCCGGCGGCGACATCGCGGTGTTGCTCGAGTTGCTTGGCGGCGGAACCACCCTCTCGTCTCGTCTGATGCGTTCGGATATCGAACGCTCGCTGACAGGATTGAACAGCGCACTTCAGGTCGGATTTTTCTCTCAAAAAGTTCTCGAACGCGTCGGTTCGGTGCGCGCAGGTCAGCAACTCGCGAGGCTGCGCAAAGAGCTCGTCGACGCACTCGGCGAAGAGGGTGAACGACTTGCGGATGCGCTGGTGAAAGAGCTTGCGCAAGCTCGCAGTGAGGTGAGGGCTTTCGTTGAGGAGAAGCTACGTCGACGACTCAGTCGCAATGACGATCCAAACCTCACAGGCTCGTCGCGCGAAGCAACGTTCTTCACGCTCGACCCAGCGCAGCTCGACGAGACCCGACGCGCGGTTCGAACACTCGGAGAACGACTTCGTGGGGCCGCACGAGTCAGAGAACGACACGCGTTGCATGGCCGAGTCGACCCTGCCGCGACGCTCCGACGAGCGATGCGCACGGGAGGAGTTCCGGTTCAGCTCGTGCGCAGAAAACACCGCCGAGATCGCCCCAAGCTGTGGGTGTTTTGCGACATCAGTGACTCGGTGAGAACCGCCGCATCGTTCATGCTCGAGTTCGTCGCCATCACCCAAGAGCTCTTCGATCGAACACGAACCTTTGTCTTCGTGAACGAGCTGGGCGAGTCGACAGCCCTCTTCGAGAGTGAGCCGGTTGATGTAGCGATCGGCAAGGCATTCTCGGGAGCGATCGTCGATGTGCATCACAACTCGAGTTATGGGCGAGTGCTGCGTCAGCTCGAAGAGAGGCACTCACGCGATCTCGACCGACGATGCACGGTTGTGATTCTCGGCGACGGCCGAACCAACTACCAACCCGCTGAAGCCGAAATCCTCGGAAAAATTCGGGACAAAGTTGGTTCGCTACTCTGGCTTTGCCCCGAGCCGATGAGCTCGTGGGGCACAGGAGACAGCGCGATGCCGCTCTACGCGAAATACGTCACTGCGGTCTTGCCTGCCTCAACCGCAAGTGAGCTCGAGGTAGCAGCACGAGCGATCTTGGTTCGACGAGGGTGAAGAACTTGGCCGTTCGAGCGCGTTCGTCCATGGATCGCGCGCGATGTCCCCTCGTGTCGTCGATCCGGCAACTGAGTCTGCGCCTTCGGGCGTGCTCGTCGTTCAGCATCTCCGCCATCTCGTGCAGACGCGTGTCATTCACGCCGAGACCGGAATCGACGAAGCGCAACTGCAACCTAACAGCCTCGACCTGCGTCTAGGTCGTCGTGCTCATCGAGTTCGATGTAGCTTCTTGCCTGGCCCACAGGGCGTCGCTGAGACCCTTCGTGCGTTCGATGCTGACCTTCACGAGTTCGACCTGAGTCAACCCGCGGTCCTCGAGCCCAATGTGCCGTACATGTTCGAGCTTGCAGAGCAGCTCGATCTACCTGCGTGGCTCTCGGCTCGAGCCAACCCCAAGAGCTCAACCGGTAGGCTCGATATCTTTGCTCGAGTGGTCACCGACACGGGTGAAGCATTCGACGAGATCCCGGCAGGGTACAAAGGGCGCCTCTTCGTTCACGTGATCTCGAGATCGTTTCCGGTGAAGGTGCGAACGGGTGACCGACTCGTGCAGCTTCGTGTGAGTCGAGGGGATCCACGTCTGACGGACGCTGAAACTCGCGAGCTTCAATCGCGAGTGCCGATGTTGTTCGAGAGCTCGGACCTCGTGATCGACGACGGCATTCACTTCTCCGCAGCGCTCTCTGGAGAAGACGGCGGAGTCATCGGCTACCGCGCACGAGCACACACTCCGCTGGTCGATCTTGCAAACGTGGGCGGGCACCCGATCCCTGCGTTCTGGCAAGTGCTCCACGCCGATACGCAACGGGCGCTCGTGCTCGACCCCGACGCGTTCTACGTGATGGCATCACACGAGCGGGTGTACGTGCCGCCCGAGGTGTGCGCTGAGATGGTGCCCTTCGATGCGAAAAGCGGCGAGCTACGAACGCACTACGCAGGCTTCTTCGATTCGGGTTTTGGGCAAGGCCAAGGCGCTCGTGTCGTGCTCGAAATTCGAAACCGCGACACGCCATTCTTGCTTCGCGATCGCCAGCGAATTTTCAGGTTTCAGTTGCATCGCAACCTGGCCATCCCCGACACGCTCTACGGCGACACAGGTAGCCACTACCAAGGGCAAGCGCTGCGACTCGCGAAACAGTTCGCGTGATGTGAAGACGTTCGTCGTGTGCGCGCTACCATCGCGCGCATGTCCATCGCCGATCTTCGCAAGGAGTACACTCTCGCAGGGCTCGATGTTCAGGACGTCGACACCAACCCCCTCGTTCAGCTCGAACGATGGTTGAAACAAGCGATCGATGGTGGAGCAAACGAGCCCACCGCGATGACGCTCGCGACCGCGACGAAAGAGGGTCGCCCCAGTGCTCGTATCGTGTTGCTCAAGGGCATCGAGAGCAGCGGCCTTGTCTTCTTCACCAACTACGAGAGTCGCAAAGGCCGCGAGCTACTCGAGAACCCTCACGCCGCTCTGCTCTTCTTCTGGCCCGAGCTCGAGCGTCAGATTCGTGTTGAGGGAGTGATTGAAAAGATCTCCCACGAAGACTCCGACACGTATTACCGCTCTCGCCCTGTTGCGAGTCGACAAGGCGCGTGGGCATCGAAACAGAGCTCGGTGATCGACGGGCGTCACGTGATCGAGCAGAAGGTCGCCGAGGTACAGAAGGTTCACGGCGATGACCCGCCCTTGCCTCCGTTTTGGGGTGGATATCGACTCACTCCAAATGAGCTCGAGTTCTGGCAGGGACGCCCGAGTAGGTTGCACGATCGACTACGTTTTCGACGCGCGGATGACGCGTCGTGGCGTATCGAGCGGCTTTCTCCGTGATGGAATCGCAGTAGAGTGAGTCGACATGTCAGCTCGGTATCTCGATGTGATCAGCGACTCGACGGGCGAAACGGCAGAGAAAGTCGTTCGCGCGGCAATGCTTCAGTTCCCGCAAGCAGGTTGCGAGATCCGATTGCACACGCGGGTACGAACGCCTGAAGCCGTTCGATCGATTCTTGAACGAGCAGCGCGCGAGAACGCGTTGGTCGTCTTCACCGTCGTGAGCCCACAGCTCTGCGAATACATTCACGCCTCAAGCTACGAGTTGAAGATCGATGCGATCGACATCATCGGCTCGCTGCTCGGCAAGCTTTCGCAGTTCCTTGATCGCGAGCCGCTCAACACCCCAAGCGGGATGCTCCCTCTCAGCGAGGAGTACTTCCGTCGCATCGAAGCGGTCGAGTTCACGGTGAAGAGCGACGACGGCAAAGAGCCACGCAACTTCAAGAAGGCGGATCTCATCCTCGTTGGAGTTTCGCGAACCTCGAAGACACCGCTGTCGACGTTGATCGCACAGCGTGGTTTGAAGGTCGCCAACTTGCCTCTCGTGCTCGGCATTGCTCCACCGCCTGAGCTCGACGATGCACCACACGATCGCATCGTGGGTTTGACCATCGGAGTCGACCAGCTCTGCGAGATTCGACAGGCGCGACTTCGCCAACTCGGCATGCCCTCCGAGACCAACTACGCGCTTCGTGAGCACGTTCGCGAAGAGCTCAACTACGCGCATCGCCTGTTCGAAAAGCGCGGCTGGCCTGTGATCGATGTGACTGGCAAGGCCATCGAAGAGACTGCGGTGACGGTCCTCGAAACACTTCGCAAGACCGGTACGTGATTTGATCGTTCGAGGCTCACGCATGCTGAAAGTGCGCTAGCAGTTCGCCCGCGATGCATGCGTGGTTGATGAGCTTGGTAGGTGCGACGTTCGTACTGCTCGCGTTCTCACTTCGCGAGTCTTCGCACCTGGTTCTCGTCGTCCTGCTGTTGTGGTTTGCGCTCGCGTTTTTCGTGGTGGGTATCGCGTATGCGCTCAGGCGACCCGAGTGGTTTGGCAAGCGACGAAACGGCGAGCTGTCTTGGTTGCCGTTCTTCACGTGGCTTCCGTATTTGCTCTTCACTCGTGTGCTTCACGAAGTTCAGCGTGTGCTCACACGCGAGCGTTCACGATGTGGTGGCAGATCGAATCCTTGTCGGGCGGCGCCCCCGAGTGAGCGAGATACCCAACGACATAGCGCTGGTGATCGACATGTGCGCCGAGTTGCCCGCAGCTCGTGGTCTTACGGGGCGCTTTCGCTACCTCACCTTGCCCACGCTCGACGCAACCGCACCGACCGTCGAGGCGCTTCGCGAAGGGGTCGAAGCCATCTTGAGCTCGGATGGCCCAGTGCTCATTCACTGCGCGTTTGGTCACGGACGCTCAGCGACGCTCGCTGCAGCCGCCTTCATGCAACGTGAAGCATCACATCGATCGAGGCCGCTGAAGAGCTCCTTCGTGCACGACGTCGCGGGATTCGATCAGCAGACGATCAACGCGACGCCATTCAGCGTTACTCGCGAGTCGACGCACCAGCCTTTAGGCGGTGATGTCACTGGGTGCTTTCGGCTCTGCCTGCACACCAAGCTTCATCACCATCGCAGCACTCACGATCGCAAAGCCAAGCAAGACGAGCTCGGACACCAGAATCGCGGTGCTGTTCTCGCCTCCGCCAAGCCCTCGCAGCACCATCACGATCACGCCATCACTCAGCGCGTGCCAACCAATCGCCATCAGCAACCACACGATCTGATTGCGACAGACAGCACGCATCACGAGCAGCGATGCCGAGAGATGAAACACCATCGACATACATCGCTCGAGCCCACCCACGAGCGGGATAAACCAAGCTGCGTTCCAGTACGAATCGTACTGCTTTTGAGCTGCAGCTAGCTGCTCAGCCGGCACGAGATGGGTGAGCTCGACACCTCGCATCGCAAGCATCGAGATCAACAACTGCGCTGCACTAACACCTACGAAGGCGGCCTCGATGCCACCGTGGCCAATACCAAGTTGAAGCGCTGCCCATCGAGAACGAGCGGTCTTCTTCCAGCGTACGAGTACGACCCAGCGAGCGATCTCTTCACACAACCCCGCGGCGAGCCCCAGCACAACGCCGTTGAACAGCAATCGCTCGAAGCCAGTAAACCTCGGAAACCATGGTCGCTCGAAGATCAGCGTGAGACCTTGAAGCATCGGGATGTGAACCACCTGCGATGCAATGAACGAGATCACGCCTGCGCCGATCAACCCACCCGAGAACCCGATCGATGCTCCGTTCTCGACATGCGGTGAGCGCTTGTACATCCAGCGCGCCGCGAAGAACGGCGCAGCAAGGCACAGCACACTTTCGACGATGGTCAGAAGGATCTTGATGGCGACCATCGAGTTACTTCCAGCGAGTCAGGATCATCTCGCGCTGAAAGAGCTTCACCGCGAAATACAACATCACCACATTGACGAGCGTGAGACAGCCCGCGAGCATCAGCACCACAGTCGGAGAGAGCACCACCTTCCCGATCAAGATCACCAGCGACAACATCGTCACTGGCAAGATCACCACCGCAGAGATCGACTGGGCAGCTTTTGGATCCTGCGCACGAGATGACGCCATCACTCCGAGCAACGTGGCGAGCATCGCGAGAAGCGGGGTGACCAGCAGCATGCAGAGTGTCCATGTGGGGCGGAGCATCATCATGCGCACCACGGGAGGTTGAGTCAGCGACACCCCGAGCGCCGAGATCGCAAAGCTTAGCCATCCGATAATCACGGGGGGAATCGCTGCCGCCAACGATTTGCCGAGCAACAACTCGCTCGTATGAATCGGTGTCGAAAGAAGCGGCTCGAGGCTACGAGTCTCTTTCTCACCCGCGATCGAATAGGCAGCGACCGCGGTGGGCAAAGCGATCGGGATCATCAGCAAATACACCGTGAACTGGTCGTTCATCAGAACGAGAAAGCCGGTCTTCATCCCGAGTGGCATCAGCTCAGGAGGCAGCTCGAACTTCTTCGATCCACTGAACATCTCTGACTCGGGTAGACGCTGAAGCCAGACGCCGATCCCAAGCATGATGGCGATCAAGATGCCGGGAAGCACCGCCATCGAAGCCACGATCGATTTGTTCTTCCGCAGGTCGAGCCACTCTTTTTGAACGATCGTCCAGACACGAGCGAACGAGTCGAGATCGCCCTTATTCTCAGATGTTTTCAGCGCGTCTGCACCGGCGCGAGACGAGCGCGGATCAACATCGAAGGGCACTGACTTTGGGCCGCGTTCCATCACGGCAAAGTAGACTTGCTCGAGCGAGTGAGTCTCTTCCTCGACGAACTGGATTTCACCACCAGCATCGACGAGTGACTTCACCAGCAACGGGTTGGTTTGCTCGGGGTCTTCGACAGACAGAGCGATCTCTCCACCTGACGTCGAAGAGCTTGCCTTCACATCGTGAGCGAACGGAAGCTCGATCACGAGACGCTCGAGAGCCTCGCTCACCTGCCGCAACTTCACACGAACTCGCCGCCCATACAGCGACTTACGCATGGCTGCGGGCGTATCGACGCGAAGCAATTTCTGCTGAAAGACGCCAATTCGATCGCAGAGACGATCGGCCTCGTCGAGATTGTGTGTGAGTAGCAACAACGTGCGCCGCTCACTGCGCATACGTTCGATGAAGTCGCGCACGACCTTGGCCGACTCGGGGTCGAGCGCCGAGGTGGGCTCGTCCAGGAAGATCACACGTGGCTCGTGCAGAAGAGCTCGAGCAATCGCGAGCTTCTGCTGCATCCCCTTCGAGAAGGTGCCTGCAGGGTCGTCGCGGCGATCCCACAGGTGCAACATCGAAAGGTACTTCTCGATCTGCGTGGGGATATCTTTGACCCCGTGCAGCTTGCCAAAGAGCTCGAGGTTCTCGCGCGCGGTAAGGCGACTGTAGAGACCAGGGCTTTCGGTGAGAATACCGACCGAGCTCCGAATCGCATCGTCTTCTTCACCGGTCACATGCCCGGCGATCCATGCACGGCCCGACGTGGGCGCAACGAGCGCAGCAAGCATACGCACCGTTGTGGTTTTGCCCGCCCCGTTTGGGCCAAGCAGACCAAAGACCTCACCCTCTTTCACCTCGAGCGTGAGGCCATCGACCGCGAGTTGATCGCCGAATCGCTTGGTAAGCCTCTCTGCACGAATCATCTCGTGATGCGCCCCTTTTGTAACGCCCGATAGTGCCCCGAACTGCGGCGCAAAAGAAACTACCGAGCGCTGGCTGAGCACAAAAACTAATGAATCGCTTGGCTTCTGTAATGACTCGTTGTTCAACAAAAACTCGGATTCGATCCTTGCGTAGTCGACCGCCACATCGAGGCGCGCGAGCACCGAGTAGAAACCGAACTGAAGACGATTGATGAACACCATGTCGGGCGGCATTTCGAAGTGCTCATCGACACTGATTTTTTTCGTGAGCGCTGCGAGGTCTTTCATGTCGTCGACGAGGCTCGCCGCGTAGTCGCGCGTGATGAGAAAGGGCCTACGAAACAAGGGCTCGAAGCACTTGCGTGAGTATTCGTGCGCGGCCACGCGAAGCTTGCCCTCGGGCATACCCATCATCTCGGTGACGCCATCGTAAAACGCTCGGTCGTCTTTCTGAATCGCCGCGACGTGCATCTGCCTGGCGCAACCTCGCTTGTGCAGATTGATCGGTTGCACGCAGCCATAGTCGATAAAGGTCACCGACCCGTTCTCGTGAAAGAGATAGTTGCCCGGGTGTGGATCGGCATTGAACATGCCGCCGAGTAGGTTGCCCTTGAAGACGAACCTCCACATCGTCTCGCACCACATGCGGCGATCGTTCTCGGGAGCGACACACGCTTGATCGAAGTCGAGACCTCGCACGAGCTCGGTGGTCAGCACGCGAGTCGAGCATCGATCGAGAAACACCTGTGGGATTCGAATCGTCGGATCGCCGACGTGAAAGCTCGTGAAGTAGCCGATGTGCTCGGCTTCGCGTTGATAGTCGAGCTCTTCACGCATGCGCTGTTTGATCACGTCGAAGATGGCCTTCGTATCGACGCGTCCGCCAGCAGCAACGCCGGCAATGCTCTCGAGAATACTCGCATTCGAGAGGTCGCTCTCGACCGCTTTGGCGATGCCAGGGTGCTGCACCTTCACCGCGACCTCACGCCCATTGTCGAGCGTGGCGCGGTGCACCTGACCGATCGAGGCACTCGCAAAAGGCTCGTCATCCCAGGTTGCAAAGAGACGATCGATCGGGGCTTTCAGCTCTTCTTCGACACAACGACGAATCTGCTCCGATGACGAGCGCGGAGTCTGCGAGCGAAGCACTTTCATCGATGCTTCGAATGCGTCGCGATGTGACTCTGGAATCACTCCGTCGACGTAGCTGGCCATCTGTCCGACCTTCGCTGCGAGCCCACGCAGGTTGCCCAAGACCTCGGTCGCATGACGAGCAGCAGCAGAACCATCGCGGTCGACGAGAGCCGTTGCCCCCGCACGAACGCTGACCGCAGCAAGTCGGGCAAGCCTCGAGAGTCGGCCTTCGGGGAGCTTTCGATCGTCGGACATAACTCAGCGCGCACAGTAGGGGCACACTGCTGTTTCGCCAACACCCTGGTCACCACAATCGCCCGTCGGGCCCGAGCTGCGCGAGAGGTTATCGGCGACGCCGACGAGCCGAAACCACGCTGGCCACACCCACCAACGTGCCAACCCCGGCAGCCGCAAGCCAGAGCGAATCAGACGAGCTGGATGTGTGAGTCGAGCTGAGCGAACGAGTCTTGGTCTTGTTCGCGCCAGAGCCGAGCAGCGTGGTCACCGCAAGCACGGTCGACGCGAAGATCACGAGCATCCCTAGACGAAGCGCGAGGTTCGCCGCGGCCTTGATCATCAGCGCAATGACGCACGCCACAGAGGCAACTGCGACGACTGCCCCGCACAACAACAACACCGGAAACACCTGCCCAGAAGAGCTCAACGTAGAGACATCAGGCATGGTTCTTTTCGCCTTGTTGGGGGCCTCGCTCGACGAGCATCACGATCACTCCTGCCACCGCAAGAACGACGTACGAGCCTAGCCATAGCAGTGACAACGCAAGCGCGGTGGGTCGCTCGACACCAAGCAAGCCCAAGATGAGCACGAAGAGCCCTTCTCGTTGACCCATTCCGCCAAGAGACACTGGCACCATCATACCGATCGCGATCAACGGAAGCCCTGCGTAGATGGCCAACACGAGCGAGGCATCGCCCTGGGGGATCACACACGCCGTAAGAATCGACAACCCAGCGAGTTGATAACCCACCGACCATGCGAGCGCTTCGAAACGAGCGCCCACCGTGGCGAGAGGGCCTTCGAGATCTTCTGCAATGCCCTCACCGATCGAAGCGAGCCCAGGGGCCCGCGACAGCAACAATCGCGCAGCAAAACGAAGTGGAGCTTTCGCCACCATCAACACCACGATGCACACGAGCACCAAGATGAGGGTCGGCGCAATCAACGCTCGACCTTCGGGTACGACCGCGATGCCAGGCACCGATACCGCAGCGAGCGAAAGCATGCCGACGAGTCGCTCGAACAAGACCGTCGACCACGCACGGTGAGGTCGGCTCAAGCGCTTACCGCAGCGCTGAGCGCGCACCACATCAGAGCCGATCGTCGGCACGAGAAGCGCGTACGCCGAGCCCACGAGCGTATCGGTGATGAGCACACCGAGGGGAACATTCTCGCCCACACGAGCGAGCATGCGACGCCAGCGAGCAACTCCGACGACGAGCTGCACGACCATCACGAGCAACGCGAGCACGACACCCGAGAGCGGCATCGATCGCAACGCGAGACCGACGCCGTCGAGCGGAACTTTGTACACCAGCAGCGCGATCAACCCGACCGAGACGAGCGTGCGAAACACACGCCCGGCCCACCCTTGCGAGCTCGTGTTCTTCTTGGGTTCGTCGCTCACACGCGCGAGAAACGAACGAGCTTGTAATCAGACGCCCGAGAGAGCGGCTCGAAACGATCCAGCGCTCGCTCGCCAGCGTCGAAGATCCCGTCGACCACCCACGAGGGGAAGTCGAGGCTCGAGAACGCAAGACGCGTCGCAACCAGCCCCATGGGGCGCACGTTGTCGAGGCGAAGACCCGCACGCTCACCCGAGGCGATCCAGGCGGACAACGGCTCACGAAGCACACGACCCAAGAACTTGGTGGTGTGAATCGGCTCGAGAATCAACACGGGGCCGCCGCGACGAACGAGCTTCGCGATACCCGACATGGCGCGATCGAGCGCAGCCATGTCTGGGCAAGCCACCGCAAGACACCCGACCGTGAGTGCCGCGTCGAACGCTCCCTCTTCTGCCGAGAGGTTGCCCGAGGCCACATCAGCAACCTCGAATGCCGCCTCAAGACCCGCATCGCGCGTTTCTTGGCGAGCCGCTTCGACCGTGGCGGGACTGAAATCAAAACCGACCGCGTTGGCGCCCTCACGAGCGAGAAAACGGGTAATTCGGCCCGTTCCGCAACCCACGTCAGCGATCTTTTTGCCTTCGAGCTTGCCGAGAACCGCACCAAGCTCATCGCGAAGCATCTCTTGCTGACGAGCATCCCACACGATGCTGAAGCTCTCGGAGTGCCACACCGATCGGGCGAACCCAGCACGGCTACGGGCGCGTTCGTCCCAGTAGCTAGCGTCGGTCATGGCCTGCTTGCGGCGGCGATCCCTGAGGACTTGAACGATTCTCTGCAACGGCATGGCGGCCGGTCATGCCAGCCCTTCAAAGCCCGCGCAACAACGCGCAGCGCGAATCGCCAACCCGCGTCTCGATCAGAGCTTTTTCAGGCTCTGAATGACGCGGCGACCATTTTCTTGATCCACGAACGTGAACTCGATTCGATCGCCCTCGTTGATCGAGTTGAGTTGATCTGGTGAGCCCGGCTCGAAGGACATGGTCATCGCCTCCATGAACCCCGGGATCGTGTCGTGAAAAATGTTCACGAACTTTCGATCCGGACCAAACGACTTGATGGTGCCCTTGGTCGTGTATGTCGTCGGAGCGCTTGCTGCAGGTCGCGTGCAGGCAAACACCGACATCGCCGAGCCGAACATCAAGCTAGCGATCAAAAAACCTCGAGCAGAGAGAGAGCGCGTCATGGGGATCTCATCGAGGCTTCCACGTGATCGCGCGATGCGCACGCGGGTGCGTCACTTGGTCGCAGGTGATTTAGGAGCAGGTGGGTTGAGACCCGGTTTCGACTGGCCTGGTTTGGCGGGCGTAGGCTTCGTCTCGACCACCTCGGTGAGCTTCGGCGGCGGTAGAATGAGCATCCTCGCAGTGAGCTCGAGCGTCGGAGAAATCCCTGCTTCGAGCGAGTAGTTGATGCCGAACTGGGCGCCCCCTCCGAGAGGAAATGTCCCGCGCTTGACCATGTCGACGGTGCTCGGGTTCATGGCCGCTGCGCTCTCACTCAAGAGCGAATCAATCTTGCGGAGCTTCTCGTCGACGGCGCCGAGACAGGCTTTGTCGGTGGGCTTGCACTTGGCGCGTTCGTCGCGATCGACGAGAGCACGCCAAAAGATACCCGAGTAGTACAGCGCCTCGGGTGTCGATGAAGGCGTGCGCTTGTCGAAACGGGCTTCGATCCGCTTGATCGCGATCTGCCTTCGCTCGCTCGAAATCGATCGCGCGGTCACCGCATCGATCACCGCCTCGATCGTTTCACGAAGGTCGTGTGCATCAGAGTTGTCAGCGGCCTGCGCGAGCTGGTTGCTCACTTGCTCTGCAACTTGCTCGGCATCGAGTTGCTGACCCGCGCGAGAGGCAAGACCCATGAGATCGATCGCGTAATGAAAGCGATCGGGGATACCTCCATCAGAAGGGATCTCGACATTGATCGCCGAAAGCAACGCTTCGATATTTCGTTGCTCGCCATGCAGAGCAACCTGCACCTCGTCGGCGATCACGTCTGCACGCCACCGCATCGCAGGGGCCTCGCCGTTGATGTGAAGATGAAGCAGATCGCGAGCGCGAGAGAGCAACTCGGGGTGTTGATACCGAACGACTGACGTGGCCAACACCATGCCAAGTGATGTCGAAAGCTCTGTCGGGATCACGAGCTTCGTCAGGGTCGGTGTGGGGTCTTCTTGCGAAGCGATCACCACCATCGCTGCGAGCACGGCACGAGGCACCCATGGATCGTTCGAACCGCTCTTGAGCAGCCCTTCTGCGCGAGTGCGAAGCTCGGTGCGAAGCTCAGCAGACAGCTTCAGTGTGCCCGTCGAGTTTTTCTCGAGCTCGGTGTACGCAGCCGAGACTGAATCAGCAAACAGTGCGAAGGCATCTCGACGGATCTTCGGCAGCGTCTCGCCCGGCACCAACACATCGCGCGGGTCTTGAAAGAGCTTGCGGAAGAAGACTCGCGCGTCGTTCTCGTTCTTCACCCCTCCGCTGCCCAGCTTGTAGATCATGGGCATGACGTGGACTACGCCCGCGTAGGCCTCGAGCGACCACGGATCACGTCCGCGAGTAGAGCCCAGACCTCGTCGAAGCACATCGAGCGCCTTGGGCACGCGAGCGTCGCGCTCCCCACACCGCTGCACACAACACGATGTGCTCGTTCGACATCCTCGTGACCGCCGCAGAGCGACCCATCGAGCGAGACAAGAGCGTGCACGATCGCGGCTCGAAGGTCTGACTTCAGGAGCGACCCCCGACTGAGCAAGGAGCTCTTTCGCGATATCGAACCGTTCGGATTTCAACGCAGCGGTTGCTGCATCGAGCGCTTGATCGCCCGTTGCTTTCGACTTCCGTGCTCGAACGATTTGCTCCGCTCGTTCAAGAGCGTTGTTCGCTCGTTCGATCGACAATCGCGTCGACTCATCAGTGGATGATCCTGCGGCGCTCAAGTGGCTACGAGCAGCATCGACATCGAGTGTTCTCGACGCGGCGCTGGAAGCCCACGCCTGATAGCGCGGAGACGAGTCCATCTTCACCGCGTGCTCCATCGCGATGCGCTGAAGCGATGGGTTGCCAAGCACACGAGCAATCGATTCGATGCGATCGGCTTCGGTAGCCCCAAGAGGGCGAACCGAGGCTCGTGCTTGATCGAGATAAATTCGAGCCAGCCGAGCAGCAGCTCGTTTCGCAAGCTCGCGAGTGACAGGGCTCAGGTCAGCAACGCCGGTGAGCTCGGTGGCGGGTTTGTTCCCCTGGGCATACGACTTGAGAAACAAGAGCTCTCGCGACGCCATACCGCGTGCTGCAACAGTGAAGAGCGCGTCGAGATCGTCTGAGCCGAGATCCAGCGCGATCAATGGATGAGCATTGACGATGCCTTTGTCTCCACGAGCGGCGCGAGCACGTTCTTGAGGATCAAGCGACGACTCGAGCTTCTGAAGCGATGCTTTCGAAGAGGCATCGAGAGCCCCGACAACGTCACCTGGGTCGGGCACTGCAGCCAACGCTTTGAGAAGCTCGTAATCAGCTCGAGACGGATCGATCGGAGGCCCTGCTTGAGCAGAGGCAGAGCCCGCCGGAGAAGGCAGTTTGGGCGCGGGAGTGTTGCACGCGAGCCCCGCCGGAATGACAAACGAAAACCCCAGCGCAAGCGCGCGTGCAACTCGATTCACCGGACCCCCGCACTACCGCTAACACTCGCGCTCGCCTGAACGCTGACGTTGATTCTGGCTGAGGCAGAGGCCGTCACACCGGCCGCTGCAGAGATGCATGCGAGCGCATGAGCGCCAGCATTGCCCACGATGCTCGGAAGGTTGCCACCCACCTGCGCCACCACCCTTGCGCTGTTTGCCATGCGCCCACCGAGCGCCATTTGTGCGTGCAAAAGCGCAGGCAAATTGGCCTGCAACGTCGCAGCGAGACGCATCGCCATCTCGTTGTTCGCGTTGGGCCTCACGACCACAACGGCCGCCGAGCACGACGCACTCGCTTCTGCGTGTGCTTTGCAGCTCGCGTTGCACTCAGCGTCTGCGCTCGGGCCCGTGATCGACCCTTCGCAGCGAGGCGCTTGCCACTGCCCCTCGCACCTCGCGTGGCATGTTGCGTCGCAGCTTCCCGAGCAGGTTCCGTTGCATTGACCCACGCAACGCCCCTGACCGTCGCGAGCAGTGCATTGGCCTTGGCAGTCGCCGTTGCAACGACCTTCGCACTGACCCGTGCACTTGCCCTGGCAAACACCAGCAAGGCGACCCGGCTCGCATCGGGCGACGATTTCACCGGGGCTCAACGTTGCGCTGCACGAGCCAGAGCATTGCGCCTCGGCTTGCACGTTCGCTTGGCACTGTGGAGGCGTGACCTGCACCTGAACGCC
The DNA here is from genome assembly GCA_046351315.1 of Polyangiaceae bacterium. Classification (GTDB taxonomy): domain Bacteria; phylum Myxococcota_A; class Polyangia; order Polyangiales; family Polyangiaceae; genus JAXLYQ01. The sequence continues at coordinate 22,585 of JAXLYQ010000014.1, read as the reverse complement.
AACCCCGGCGCGCATGATTCCGTCGATGCGCGCTGCGACAGCGCTGCACGCTCCACTTGCGGTGCCACCGGCTTCATTTCGCGGCTGCATTTGAGCCTGCGTCAAACCGAGGTCGGTGCCCATCCGGCGGCACGATTCGGCAGCGATCCCTTCGATTTGAGCCGACACCGAAGCAAGGTCTTTCGAAGCCTGGATAAACGCCCGGATCTTCGCGTTGGCTCGAGCGTCAGCCGAAATGGATGCGCGCAGAACATCAACGTTCGCCGAGAGCTCAGGGCAAGTTGCCGCCCCCAACCCACCGAGTTGATCGCAGTTCAACGTGCCCAACAACAGCGCGCTGGCCCCCACCACCGTCAAACCTTTGCGAACCCAAACAAGTGAAGTCGTCATGCTTAACCCTGGCCCGCTGGCGTCATTCGCGCTGCGGGGTCTTGCTGGTAGTAAGCCTTCAGTTGCTCGTACAGCTCTGGATGTTTCGCCTTCAGTTGCCTTGGCTTCTCGAAAAACGTCTCGGTGATCACAGCGAAAAATTCGGCGGGGTCGGTGGCTCCGTAAAAATCCATCACGCTGCGTCGATGAGCGTGCTCATCACGAACGAGCTGCTCGAACTCAGACCCGAGCACTCTCGCCCATGGGCCATACATCGAGCCCTTGGGAAGCACCGGTGCGCCATCGGCCACCCCATCTTCGGTGTCGAGCTGATGCGCAAATTCATGCAAAACGACATTGTGCCCGTCGTACATATCGCGGGCCCCGGCGAGCACGTTGTCCCACGCAAGAACCACCACGCCGCGTGACCAGGATTCTCCGAGTCGGGCAGATTCGCCCTCGATCACGACGCCTCCTTCGACGCGTTTGGTCTTCGCCATGAACGTGTGCGGATAGACCAAGATGGTCTCGAGCTCGGGGTAGTAGTCAGTCTCGCGATGCAACAACAACATCGACGCCTGCGCCGCGATCGTCACTTTGATCTCGTCCGAGATCTCAAGACCACCGCACCCCTCGAATGTCTTCTCGTCGATGAGCACCTGAATGTGCCCACGAAGCTCTGTTTGATCTTCAGCAGAGAGCTTCGCGTACATCGGAACGTTCTTGCTCAAGACCTTGAGCCAAGCGTCAGGGAAGGGCTGCTTTTTCACCCCTTCGCGATGGTGACGTCGCAAGAATCCAAACATCGCACGCGAGTCTACAGAGCCTCGACCCCCCATGGCGAGCACCGTGTTGAAGAGCCCTGTCGATGAGTCCTATCCATTGTCAGCGAACCCGTTCACTGGCAGGGTCGCGCTCATGCGACGCACTTCGATGTACGTGGTTCTCGTGGCTCTTCTTGCGGGCTGTGCAGCCTCAGGAGCATCTGGCCCATCATCAGGCTCGGCTGACTCTGCGCAGGGCAAACCAGCCAACAGCGCATCCAGCTCGTCTAACACCACCTCGCCATCCGCGTCTTCTTCGGCTGGCTCGGGCAATAGCGGCTCGGTGTCTACGGCGGCCTCGTCGAGCACCGCCTCAGCCCCAGCATCGAGCAACTCTACGCCCTCTGCGCTCAGCACCTCGGGCACGTCACTTCCGAGTGTGTTGCCGAGCAAAACCACCGCGGCGAGCGGAGACATCTCGGTTCGTGTTCTCGACGCCAAACAGCTCGAGCCAGGTGAGGTATCTCGTTCGTTGCAGCTCACCCAACTTCAATGGAACCGCTGCTACGAGCCGATCTTCAAGAAGCAACCCACGGGGAAGATCCGCACCGTGCTCAACCTCACGATTGACGCAGCGGGTAAGCTCAAGACCGTGGCTGTGAAAGAAGACGAGCTCAAAGATGCCACCGCGCTCAAGTGCATCGAAACTGCACTCAAAGGTGGCTCGTGGCCAAAGCCAACCACTGCCCCCGGAACATCGACCGTCGAGCTAACCGTCCTCGGGAAGTGACGAGCAGATGCGACACGGGTTATAAGCGCTCGAATGCCTGCGCTGCCCACGTTGCATCAGCGAACCAGCGGACTCCTCCTTCACCCCACGTCGCTGCCTGGCCCCCACGGCTCAGGAGATCTCGGCCCCGAAGCGTTCAAGTTCGCCGAGCAGCTCGCTGCTGCGGGCCAGCGCTGGTGGCAGATGCTCCCCGCGGTGCCGCCGTCGGGTGGCCCGTCGCCGTATCAATCGAGCTCAGCGTTCGCCGGAAACCCCTCGCTGATCAGTCTCGTTCGACTGCACGAGCAGGGGTTGCTCACCGCTGAAGAGATCGCGCCCGAGCCCGGCCTCGATGGCCCGATCGTCAACTTCGCAGCCAGCGACAAGTATCGTGAGACTCGCCTTCGACAAGCCTTCGAAGTGTTTCGTCGCCGCGAGGATCTACTCGTCCCGTTCATGGCGTGGTGCCATCAGCAATCCGACTGGCTCGATGACTTTGTCCACTTCGAGACGCTGAAGAAGCTGCACGGCGACGGGGTCTGGACAACCTGGAGCGAGCCCGCTCGTCACCGTCGCGCTGACATGTTTCACGATGTCGTCGCGAAGCATCGCGCCGAGCTTCGGTACCATCAGTTCGTGCAGTACGTGTTCGCGCAACAATGGAAGGCGCTGCGTGATCACTGCTCGCGTTTGGGCGTGGGTCTGATCGGCGATATTCCGATCTTCGTAGGCCACGACAGTGCCGATGTGTGGGCTCATCCAGAGCTCTTTCATCTTGACGAGCAGGGCAACCCCACGGTCGTTGCAGGCGTACCACCCGACTACTTCAGCGCGACGGGTCAGCGATGGGGCAACGCACTCTATCGATGGGATGTTCACCGTCGTTCGGGTTACGCATGGTGGACAGCGCGATTTCGCTCAATCTTGTCGAGCTTCGATGCAGTTCGCGTCGACCACTTCATCGGGTTTCATCGCTACTGGGAAATCAAAGCCGACTGCCCCACAGCGATCGACGGAGTGTACCGCGTAGGCCCAGGCGCCGACCTGTTTGCCCAACTCGAACGAACGCTCGGAAAGATCCCGGTGATCGCGGAAGACCTCGGAGTCGTTACGCCCGAGGTGAAGCTACTTCGTGATCAGTTTGGCTTCCCCGGGATGCGCCTTCTTCAGTTCGCGTTTGGCACTGACAACGAGGCGAAGAATTACCAGCCGCATGCCTTCCCGAAGTCGTGTGTTGCGTATACTGGCACGCACGACAACGACACGACCAAGGGTTGGTTCGACGACCTGACTCGTCGCGCGCAAAGCGATGCTCAAGCTCGCCGCGAGCGCGAGTTTGTTCTTCGTTACGCCAACTGCTCCGAGAACGATGTCGTGTGGTCGTTGATCCGTCTCGCGATGTTCTCCTCTGCGAACACGGTCATCTTTCCGGTTCAGGACATTCTCGAATTGCCCACCGAAGCCCGCATGAATTTGCCGGGCTCAAAAGAGGGAAACTGGGCTTGGCGACTCAAGGATAATCAACTGTCAGCTCAAGCTCTCGACAAGCTCAGGCAGCTCACCGAAACGTACGGTCGCACGGAGTAAACACGATGAAGGTTCCCCGTTTGGGGCCTCCAAGAGAGGCTCTATGTTTGATTCTTTCTCTTTGCTCATGCACCACGATGCAGGCCTCCTCACAAGGCTTTGGTGCAAACACACCGCGACAATCACAACCTGAATCGTTTGCCGATGAGCTGAGGAGAAATCCGGGTCGTTTGATCGCCGAGGTTGCGGAGATTCGCGGGCTCGCTCCACGGGCGCCGATCCCCATCAACGTCGATGATGACGCTGCATTCGTCCGAGCGTACGAGGCGACGACCGAAGAGCGAAGCAAAGCCGAGATGGAGCAGCTCATCGGCTTCTTTCGGACCTTCAATTTCTCGGCAGAGACGCCAACCGAGAACAACGGCCCCGCAGCCAAAGAGAGCCCGCTGGGCGCATTGCTCGACGAACAGCTACTCGCGTTTTTCGATCCGAAATCGCGCTCGGTTCACGTTCGACAGAGCAAGCTGATGAGCTCGAAAAAGAGCCCGACCGAGCAACGAGCGATCGTTGCTCATGAGATCGAGCACGCCCTTCAGCATCAGTCGTTTGGTGAGCTCCCCCGAGAGCAGATCGACGACGATCTGCGACTTGCGTACAAGGCGGTGCTCGAGGGTGATGCGATGGTCGTGCTCGTCGCGGAGGCCAACACGACGTGGGGTTTGCGGCGTTCGTTGGCGCGAATGTCTCAAGCGGTGCGCAACGGCCTGTTCTCGGATCGTCGCGACTCGCCGGTACTTCGATCGTCACCCGCCACGGTGCGAGATCGTTTGAGCTTTCCGTACGAGAGCGGTCTGGCCTTCGAAGCCGAGATGTATCGATCGGGTGGATGGCCTCTGATCGACACGACGTTTCGCAAGCCACCCGAGAGCACTGAGCAGGTGCTTCACCCTGAAAAATACCTCGCGGGAGAGCATCCCATCCCGGTCGATACGCCCGATGTGCCCGCTGGGTACACGATGATGTCGAAAGGCAAGGTGGGTGAGCTGACGATTCACTCGGTGCTGGGGCAATGCCTTTCGGACGACGTCGCATCACATGCCGCGACAGGCTGGGGAGGCGACGCCTACGCGGTCGTAAAAGACGACAAGGGAGCGCTCTCTCTGCTGTGGTCAACCGTATGGGATGACGAAGCCTCGGCGCAGCGATTCGCGGAAGCAGCGACCTCGGCAGCACCGTGCTGGGGCAGGCGATCACAATCAGGGCATCACGAGAAGCCCGTCGTCACGCACGAAGGCACCAAGGTGAGCATCGTGCATGGGTTCGCCGAGTCGTCGACGAGCTCGCTCAGCAAGGCACTCATGGCAAAGGTGAAAGCGCCGCTGGCGCCCACGATGCCAGCCCCTGGGTCGAAGATCATTCCGATCACCCCTCACCGCGAGATCGAGAAAGAGACTGCTGGGCAAAGAGGCTCTTTTCACCCGGGTCTGGGCCTGTTTGCTCCACCGATTGCGGGCGGCTTTCCCACGCTGTCGAATGGGCTAGCGAGCTTCAAAGGGGCGAACCACGAGTCGTATTTGATCGGTGTCCTCGATGAGTCAGCAACGCCCAAGCACATGGCGCAAACCTTCGATGACTTCGCACGAGGGTTGTTGAAGGGGCTCGGCTCAACGGGGCATTCGATCTCGGTCGTCGACCGCTCGAACATCGTGCTTCCGATCGGCGCCGGTGCCTCGCGAGTCTTCTCGATCGACGGTACGCCCGTGTCGATCAAGGTTGCGCTGCTGCCCGTGTGTAACGGCAACGCGAGCATCATGCTCGCGGTGAATTGGTCCACACCTGACGGACGAGCTCAGGCCGATCGATGGTTGCGTTCGATTACGATTGGCTCGTTTCCGGGGGGGCGAGCACCTCTGTGCGAGGAGATCGATCCATGATGCGAGCTTCGTCTATGCTCGCACCATGAGCTCTCCACGCGTTGTATTCGACACCAACATGGGCTCGTTCGAGATCGAGCTCGACGAAGCCAAAGCCCCCAAGACTGTCGCCAACTTTCTCGCGTACGTCGACGCGGGCCACTACACCGGCACCATCTTTCACCGAGTGATCGACGGCTTCATGGTGCAAGGCGGCGGGTTCGATTCGAACTACGGCAAGAAGCCGACGCTTGCCCCGATCGAGAACGAAGCGAGCAACGGACTCAAGAACACCCGCGGAACGGTCGCGATGGCACGCACAGGCGAGCCGCACTCAGCCACGGCGCAGTTCTTCGTGAACGTCGTCGACAACGCGTTTCTCGATCACCGAGCCAAGAGCGCAGACGGCTGGGGCTACTGTGTATTCGGCAAGGTCGTCTCGGGCCTCGACGTGGTCGACAAGATGCGCGTGGTTCGCACGGGCGCTCAAGGCCCGTTCAACAAAGATGCGCCTCTTCAGCCGATCGTGATCCAAGGCGCTCGCCGCGCGTGATCATTGTCCTGATCTGACCGAGGGGCTTCGTGGTAACGAGACGTTCGCAACGGCATATAGGTTGCCTTGCGCCGCGACGACATGGCCCCTCGACCCCGTGCCACACGAAGCTGGAGCCGAAGACTTCGCTGGCTGATCTTCCCAGCGATGATTGCTGCTGTTGCCGCGGCGATCGTCTTCGTCAAAAACCGCCCCATCAATGTGACTGCGATGCGCGCCACGCGGGGGACAGCCATCGACGCCGTGTACGGAACCGGCACTGTTGAGGCAGAAGATCGAGTTGACGTAAAAGCAAAATCTGCGGGCAGTATTCTTGAGCTGTTGGTGAAAGAGGGGTCGATCGTGAAGAAGGGCGATCTGCTCGCTCGGATCGACAACCCGATGACGACGTTCGATCTCAAGCGAGGCGAGGTCGATCGAAACGCAGCCGCAGCACAAGCGTCTCTCAATGCACCGCAGATCGCTGCACTTCGCGCACAAGCGGTCGCCATACAAGCCGACCTCGCAGTTGCGCGACAGGATCTCGCACGAACCGAAGAGCTCGCGAAGGCCAACGTCAACACGCTGTCTGAGCTCGAGCGAGCTCGCGCAAGAGTTGCGCAGCTCGAAGCCAATTTGGCGGCCAACGACGCTCAACAGCGAGCCACTCGGATCGATCTATCCGCCAACGCCGAACGTCTCGAAGCTGCGTACAAGTCGCTCGCAACGCGAGTGAAAGACACCGAGGTTCGCGCGCCTCTCGATGGCGTCGTGCTCGCTCGCAAAGTCGAGCTCGGCGAGGTGGTGTCGGTCAACCAGACGCTCTTCAGGGTGGGCGACATCAGCCGTTTGATCCTCGAGGTGTCAGTCGATGAAGCTGACATCGCAAAGGTGTTCGACGGGCGTACGAACACTCGATCGTCGATTGCTGCGGTGAGCCTTTTTGCGTTCCCCAATCAATCGCTACGAGCGTCCGTCTTCGAGATCTTGCCGGATGCCAATCGCGATCGAAAGTCGTTCTTGGCCAAGTTGAGGCTCGATGCTCCGCCAGCCGGTTTGCGCAGCGGAATGAGTGCCGAGGTGAACATCGTCTCGTCAGAGCGACCCAACGTGTTGCTGGTACCTCTCGAAGCGATTGCAGAGAACCAGGTCTGGGTCGCGAAAGACGACAAGGCCGTGCACGTACCCGTAAAACTCGGCTTGAAAGATCTGCTTCGAGTCGAGGTACTCGAAGGGGTCAACGAAGGCGACGTGGTGATCGTCGATGGACAAGACAAGCTAAAGGACGGCTCGCGAGTCTCGGTCACCGAGAAGGCAATGGATCGCCTTCAACCAGCCCCTGATCTTACGCAACCTCAGAAGACGTCGATCAGGTGATGCGATGGGCTCGCGCATCGTTTTTTTCATCGCGCTTCGACAGCTCTGGGATCGCAAGCTGCTCAACGGCATCGCGGTTCTCGGCGTGATGCTTGGCGTGGTCACGCTGATCGTGATCAACGGAATCATGCAGGGGTTTCAGCAGAAGTTCCTGGGCTCGATTTTGAAGGTGAGCCCACACGTCACTCTGTTCGACAAGCAACTGCGACCTGCGCCTCCGCTGCTTGCATCGTTCTCGGAGGGTCACGTCGTCTCGCGTGTGGCGCACGAAAACCCGAGCGATCGTCAGCTACGAATCAATCGACCTGACGAGATCGTTCGCGCCATCGAATCGATGCCCGGAGTGCTCGGCGCAAGCGGTTCGCTCGTAGGCAGCGCCATTATCTCGTTTGGGTCGAAGGAGTATCCGGTTGATCTTCGCGGCATCGATACCGTTCGCCAAGAAAAGGTCACCCCCATCGGTCAGTACGTGCTCAGCGGTAGCTATCGCGCGTTGGGCTCAACACCTGACGGCGTGCTCCTCGGCTCAGGTGTCGCCACTCGTGTTGGAGCCAAGCTCGACGACGTGATCGTGGTCAGCGGCCCCAAAGCATCGAGGCTCACACTCAAGGTCGTGGGCATCTACGAAGCGGGGGTTCCGCCGCTGGATAACACCCGCATCTACGTGTCGCTTCACAATGCGCAGACCCTGTTGAACAAGCCAGATACGGTGGGTCGCGTCGAGATCAGATTGGCCGACACTGACGCTGCGGTGATGTTCGCCGACCGCATGGAGCGCGTGTTTGGTTACGACGCCGAAAGTTGGCAAGAGACCAACGCGAACTTCCTCGCGTTGTTCGCACAACAGAACACGATCATTGGCTTTGTGGTTGGTGCGATCCTGGCGGTAGGCGGCTTCGGAATCCTCGCGATCCAGATCATGATCGTGCTCCAGAAGACGCGCGACATCGCCATTCTGCGTAGCTACGGTTTTCGACGCGCCGACATCTTGATCACCTTCTTGATGCAGGGGGCGATCATCGCGCTGACCGGAGGGCTCATCGGTTGCGGCCTTGGGCACCAGCTCATCGTGATGTTGGGCAACCTCAAGACGCATCAAGAAGGGCTGGTCAAGAGCGAGACCTTCCTGGTCTACGAAGACCCGAAATTCTATTTTTACGGCGTGGGTTTTGCGATGCTGGTTGGCATCATCGCGAGCTTGATCCCGGCGATTCGAGGCTCACGCGTCGAACCGGTTGATGTGCTTCGAGGGCAGATTGCATGAGCCGTGCTGACCTCGCTCCGACCGAGGACGAGCTTCAGGGTTATGTGCGAAGGCCCTGGCCCGAGCGCGGAGCCCCAGTGCTCGAAACCCACGGGCTCGTCAGAGATCTCGGCGCAGGCGACGTGATGACGCGCATCTTGCACGGCATCGATCTGACGATTCATCAGGGAGAATTCGTCGCGCTTACGGGCCTGAGTGGTTCGGGCAAGAGCACGCTTCTCTACTTGCTCGGGGCTCTCGATCGCCCGACTGAAGGTACGGTGTTGATCGATGGCGTTGATGCCGCCGAGCTCGATGACGACGAACGTGCCGAGCTGCGGGGTGAAAAACTGGGGTTCGTGTTCCAGTTTCACTTCTTGCTACCTGAGTTCACGGTGCTCGAAAACGTGATGCTGCCCATCTTGCGCCGAGGAATTCGCTCCCAGGACGACGCAGAGGATCACGCCCGCGATGTGCTCGACGTGATCGGTCTCGGTGACCTTGCCGACCGTCGCCCACATCAGCTCTCGGGTGGGCAACAACAACGTGTTTCGATTGCTCGCGCAGTCGCGAACGATCCGCGTATCATTCTCGCCGACGAGCCCACCGGGAACCTCGACTCGAAGAACGGGATCATCGTGATGGAGCTCTTCGAGAAGCTCGTTCGAGAGCAACGCATCACGGTCGTGATGGTGACGCATGAACGAAGCTTTGCCGCGCGCGCGTCACGTCGAATCGACATGAAAGACGGCGTAATTATCAGCGACGAGCAGTGACGACTCGCTTTTTCGCCGCACTGCGAAAACGGTAGCGTCATGGTGTGAGACTGCTCGTCCAGCACCGAAGCCACTACCAGTATTCACGCCCTGCCATTCTTGGCCCTCACCTCATTCGGCTACGCCCCGCAAGCCACACCAAGGCGACCGTCGAAGCGTACAGCCTGACGATCTCACCCGAGGCCAACCTCAGGTGGCAACAAGACCCATCGGGCAATCGCATCGCGCGCATGACCTACCCGGCCGGGGTGGATGTCCACGCGCTCGATGTGTTGGTCGAGATGGCCGTAGAAATTCGGCCACTCAACCCCTTCGATTTTTTCCTCGACGAGCGCTGCGAGCACCTGCCCTTTCAGTACCCCGACGAGCTCGATCGCGAGCTCGCGCCCTTTCTCGATCTCAGCGATCTATCGCTCGCGCGCGGCCCGAAATTCGACGAGCTCTTTGCGACCATGCCTCGCGACGGACACGTCATCGAACAGCTCGTCGAGATCAGTCAGAAGGTCAACGCAGCGGTTCGCTATGTCATCCGCGAAGAGCCTGGAGTGTGGACTCCAGAAGAGACGCTGACCCAGGGGCGCGGCAGTTGCCGAGACTCGGCGATGTTGCTCGTTGCCGTGCTGCGAAGCATGGGCCTGGCCTCACGATTCGTGAGCGGATTTCTGATCCAGCTCACCGATGAGGGCATGTTGCCCGATCAACCGAAGGGCCTCGATCACGACGTGGTCGATCTTCACGCGTGGGCCGAAGTGTATCTGCCCGGAGCCGGCTGGATCGGCCTCGATGCAACCAGCGGATTGATGTGCGGCGAGGGGCACATTCCGCTCGCGTGCACGGCAACTCCAGCGCTTGCATCACCCATCGAGGGAACCAGCGACATCGTTGCAGACAGCGTCTCTTTCTCGATGACCGTTCGACGCCTCGGTCACGAGCCCCAACCGACGCGTCCGTACGAAGAAGAGGTCTGGCAAGAGCTGCTCGCAGCGGGAGATGCCATCGATCAGAAACTGCTCAACGCCGGGGTGAAGCTCACCATTGGCGGAGAGCCCACGTTCAACTCTCGTGAAGTCCCCGATGCGCCCGAGTGGAATACGGACGCGTTGGGGCCAACCAAGTGGGCCCAAGGATTGAGGCTTGCGCACGAGCTTCGACAGCGAATGACGCCGGGCGGGTTCGTGCTCCATCGCATGGGCAAGCACTACCCCGGCGAGAGCCTTCCACGCTGGGCGCTCGAGCTATTTGGGCGTCGAGATGGCCACACCATCTGGCGAGATTTCAGTGCGCAAGAAGGGCACGACAAACTTCCGCTCAACCATCGAGCACAACGATTTGCAGAGCGATTGGCGACGCGTCTCGAAGTCGAGCATGGCCTGACCGAAGCGTTCGAAGACCCATGGAGGTTCCTCCAGGACGAAGCCAGTCTGCCAGTCGATGTTGATCCGTTGAAGGCAAAGCTCACTGACTCTGAAGAGCGACGACGACTGGCTCGCGTTCTTGATCGCGGTCTTGCCACGCCGGTCGGGTGGGCATTGCCGTTGATGCGTTCGAGCGAGAACGGTCGATGGTTGAGCGAGCGATGGCAGTTTCGGCGAGGGCACCTGTTCTTGCTTCAAGGCGACAGTCCGATGGGCCTGCGTCTTCCGTTGCGATCGCTCGGGCCCGGAGACGACATTCCGACGCCCAAGGAGCTCGATCTGGATCCGCCTGATCCGCGTCGCGAAGAGGCGCTCAAGGCGCAGCGAAAGATCGAGATCGCACGAGCAGAAGCACGTGCAGCACAAGTATCGACGCAGGCCCAGTCGGCACGAGTTCGAACGGCACTCTGCGTCGAAGAGCGAGGGCATGAGCTGTACGTGTTCTTGCCGCCCACCGCAGCGCTGGATGACTTTCTAACGTTGCTCTCGGCGATCGACGAAGTGCGGCACGAAACGGGTTTCGATGTGGTTCTCGAGGGCTACCCACCGCCGTCGTCACCCGAGTTGATCAAGCTCGCGGTGACGCCCGACCCGGGCGTGCTCGAGGTCAACGTGCCTCCGTCGAGCTCGATACGGCAACACGATCAAACCATCGCCACCGTTTTCGAAGCCGCACTTCACGCTGGGTTGCACAGCGAGAAGTACATGCTCGATGGCCGACAAGCCGGCAGCGGAGGAGGCAACCACATCACGCTGGGCGGAGCGACCACCTTCGAGAGCCCATTCTTGCGACGGCCCGATCTGCTCGCGAGCTTGCTGACGCTGATTCAACACCACCCATCGATCTCGTACATGTTCACGGGGTTGTTCGTGGGCCCGACGTCGCAGGCACCACGTATCGACGAGGCACGTCACGAAGCGCTCCATGAGCTTGAAATTGCGCTCGATCGAGCCTTCCGAGAACGAGATGGCACCGCGCCCCCATGGCTGACCGACATGCTCTTCAGGCACTTGTTGGTCGATGTTGCGGGCAACACGCACCGCACCGAGCTCTGCATCGACAAGCTGTTCGATCCGGCGACCGCCACGGGTCGACAAGGTTTGATCGAGCTGCGCGCATTCGAGATGCCACCGCACCCGCGAATGGTCACAGCGCAAGCCGTGCTTGCCCGCGGAATGATCGCAGCCTGTGTGGATGAGCCCTACCGCGCGCCGCTCGTTCGATGGGGTCAGGTGCTTCACGATCGTTTCTTGCTGCCCTCGTGGATGTGGCGTGACTTCGAGGATGTTCTCGACGTGCTCGAGCGCCGCGGAGTGAAACTATCGGCAGAAGCCTATCGACCCTTCATCGATCTGCGTTGCCCACTCGTCGGAACGCTTCAAGCCGGTGATGTCACGGTCGAAGTTCGAAATGCGATCGAGCCGTGGCACGTGCTCGGAGAAGAGGCGACAGCAGGGGGCACCTCTCGCTATGTCGACTCGTCGATGGAGCGAGTCGAAGTGCTCGCAAAGGGGTTGATTCCCGAGCGACACGCGATCTTGGTCAACGGTCACGTACTTCCGATGCGACGCACACGAACCGCGAACGAAGTGGTGGCAGGAGTTCGCTTCCGAGCGTGGGCGCCGCCGCATAGCTTGCAGCCACACATCGGGATCCATCACCCGCTTCGTATCGACGTGCTCGACACGTGGGGCCGACGCTCGCTCGGCGCTGCGGGCTATCACGTGTGGCATCCCGAAGGTCGTGCGTTCGATTCACCACCGCTCACGCGCTTCGAAGCGGGAGCTCGTCGCGCGCAACGCTTCACCATCGAAGGGCCGCTACCCTACCCGCTTCGCCCGGTGAAGCTGTCGGTCGAGCCCGATGCGCCGTACACCATCGATCTTCGACGGCACCCACTCGATCGACCGATGCCCGAGGTGCTCGAAGAGGACGAAGGCTAAAAATCCCAGACGGTAAGCTCGCCGTTCTCAGCGGCCGTCGCGAAGGATTTCTCGTCGGCCGAGAGCTGAATGATCTCGACGGCGCCGCTGAGCGAAAGGGTGAACAACGGCTTGGTCGAGGCGCTTGTCCAGGCAGCGAGCATGCCGTTTCGAGCCCCCGACAACATCGTGCCGTCACGACGAAGCATGACGAGCGAGCTGATCACATCACCATGTGAGCCGAGCTGTTTGCCAGTGGTGCCTTGAGGGCCCTTTCCTGCAAAGCTCCAGAGCACGATCGACGCGGCACCACCCGTTGCAAGAGAGAGCGAGTCACTCGACCAAGCGAGCTCACGAGACTTGCGTGGGTAGCCCTCCATCTTGAGCGGATCAGGTCGAATGGGAGTCCACACGATCACCATCGACTCTTGCGTTCCGGCCGCGACGTACTTGCCGTCAGGGCTTGGGGACAGCGAGATGATCGACCCCTTCCAGAGCATGCTCGCCGTTGGAGCCGACAATCTCGGGGCAAGCTTATGGACGCCACCATAACAAGCCGCAAGGAGCTCATATCCACTGCCCGCCTTGGCCCACGCAATCGCAGCGACGGTGCTCGTAAGACCTGTCACCTCGCTGATGAACTCTCCTCGAGGCGACCAAAAGCGAACGGTCTTTCCTGCGGCAGTGGCGACACTCGAGCCATCGGGAGCAAACGCGACATGCTCGACCCAAGCGTTGCGCCCGTCGCCTTTGTCGTCGGCAAGCTGGGCACCCGAGGCGATGTCGTGAAACCGAACACGACCGTCTTGGCCACCTGAGACAGCGACGCTGCCATCCGGCGAGAGATCGAGCGCGAGCACACCACCAGGATGCTCAGTCAGCAGGCGAGCGATCTCGCCGTCCTCAGCGCGAAGAACGGGGTTGAGCCCGGCGCAGTAGCCGCGACCAGCGAGCTACCGTTTGAGGCCAACAACGAGCCGGCAAGAATGGCCTCAGGAAGGTCAACCCCCAACGAGGGGTCGGCTGCTTCGAAGAGGGTGGTTTCGCCGAGCTTTTGAAGACCGAGCCGAGACGACCGGATGACTTTCGCATCGCGCCCCTCTACTGCCACAACTCGCCAAGCGATCGAGTGGTCATCAGGCAAAAACATGACTTTCAGCCCACTCGGAGCGTCGGCTTCGCAAAGGCGTGAAGATCTGGAGCGCAGAACGAGCGGTCGGCGAACAAAGCAAAAACCAGAAACCTCGGAGGAGGGTTCTGGCTTTCGAGACCAAGCGCTCTCGCGAAGGCGACCGGGATCAGCCCTTGGGGTTGGGCATACGAGCTTCGACGAACTCGACGTGCTTACGAGCGATGGGGTCGAACTTCATCAGCTTCAGCTTGTCGGTCTTCGTCCGCTTGTTCTTGGTCGTGTAGTAGGCGTAGCCGGTGCCAGCGGATGAAACGATTCCGGATGATCTCACGCATGATCTGAGCCTTGAGTGGGGCCACCCGCGGTCGGGGTTGCCAGGAAAGGGCGCGCACCATAGCGAACGAACCACGGATGCGCACGGAAAAAGAAAATCGCCTCAAGCGACGAGGGTCGAAGCGTTCGCAAATCCGGCTGATTCAGCCAGAAAACAGCCATGGACGGGTTGTGCAAATGGTAAGCCGACCCGACGTCGCTCAACAACTGTCTCTGGGGAACGGAGTTGCTTCCGCCCTCCGCCCACTTGACTCGTTCAGGTAGGTGCCGCCGAACTTCAAGACAGCCGCGTTGTTCGATGTACCTGTGGCACGCGGCAAGTTAGCCAAGCGATCGGGATGGGGAACTTGGCTCGCGGGGGAGCCGAGGAACGCCAGGGATGCCTGGAGAGCCGAGCGCGTCGGTCGTCACGTGCTCTACGAGCGACGCTCGATCGAGCGAGCGCTCACTTTACGCTCCTGTCGGTGATCATTGCGGGGGTCGTAGAGTTTTCACCGGTTGTGGGGCGGTGATTCCCTCCGCGGTGATTGAACAAGTGATCACGTCGCCATCACATCGTCTACAAACATTGGCACCCAGGTCTCGGATCTTCACCGGGCCGGCGGGCGCCTGCTCATTCATCATACGCGCATGATCTTCGCGCCTTCCACCTCAATGTCCGTAGGGAAACGGTGGCTGCTGCACAGAGTAGCTAGCGGTGTTGAACGTCGCGATACCCGCACACGCGCAGGGTTGAGAATGGTACACGAGCTGAAACGACCTGCGCGTGATCCAAGAGAATGCCGTCTCAAACGGCCAGTTCTCCGGGTGGCTGGGATCGTTAGGATCCGGTTCTGGGGTAATGTCTTTGATGGTAAGCGCCGGAAGCTTGGAAGGTCACCTCGTGCAGCTCGAGCCCAGCGCGCCTCCCGCTTGAGATCACGTCCCCACTCATGGTGATAGACCCTGAATTCTGGATATTCAGAGAGGGCTGACCGCCGGAAGCTGATACTGTTGTAAGTGGAATCAATGACAGGTCAGGTGACCACGAAAACCCCCGAATAGGTAGAACCTTTCACAACGTTGCTGTCGAAATCGATTCCAGCGACCTCGTGCAGATAGAAACCAGTGCCGGGCGAAAAGCTCGACTGGTTTCGGCGGATCTCGAGATGGTTCAGATTATCAACCGAATAGTGGATGCCGCTGCCTCCGACTACCGTGTTGTCGTTAACGGAACCGCTGTCAGCACCGTTGATCGAGATCCCATTACGGGTTGCATACACGAAGTTGTCGAGAATGGAGACATCCCGATTCGAATCCAGATTGATGCCAGCATAAGCCGTCGCAACCGTGTTGTCGGAAATCACCGCTGTATCGAATCGCGCGAAACCAAGCGCCGTTGAGCCACAATTTTGCACAGTAGAATTCGAGATTGTCGCGGATGAGGAGCTCAACCCATCCGAGCCTGCATTGATACAGCGGGAAGACGCCTGGGTGAAGGTCGAGGTCATTGCCGTCAGCGAGTGGAATACCCCATTCAGGCTTTCGATCCCGCCAGTGACCCAAGAACCCACAATCGTCACAGACGGGGCCGCCGTGGTCTTCGTTGCGGTCAGTCCGGATGTCGAAACGGGCTTGAGCTGAAGGTTGGTCAACGAGACGTTCACACCACCGCTGATCGTGATCAGCGCAGCCGGTGCAGGCGAACCAGCAACCACCGTGTTGGTAATGACCGGCAAGGTGGTCGTGCTTGTGCTCTTGATCGTCACCGACTTCGCGATGGTCAACGCACCGTAATACGTGCCTGGTTGAACGCTGATCGTGCCACCCGGACAAATCGAGAGCAGCGCGCTCGAGATTGATGGGCTCTGGGTTGGCACGGTCAGCGTCGTGCTGCACGGCGGAAGCACAATGGCCGCTTGCTCACCCTCACCTGTCGCCTCGCTATCAGATGGCTCTGACGGAGCAGCGCAATGAGCAAGCAATATTGGGGACGCTATTGAAAAACTGACGATGAGAACGAGTTTCGATATGCGCATGTGCCTGCGTAGTCTAACCGGGGTCATCCCGCAAGCCTGATGTGGGGAAAGTCGTTACAGCCATTCTTCTCTGGCTGTATGCAGTTCCAACGCTCACTGGTCCGAGACACACGCCGCAACGGCGTCGCTCCCACGAGCGGGCTCGACACAATCAACAACACGGGAGACTCATACGCCAGCGAGGAGCGACACTTCGCAAGGGCATCCCGAACTTGGAGGCCCCAGTCGAAGCGGGATTTTTCGCAACGAAACCGGGAACAGAGAAACGAAGAAGAGGGCTGCGATTACCCTTGGGGTTGGGCATACGAGCTTCGCCAGCGGATGAAATCGCGGCGAGCAGTAAAGAACGCTCAGGGGCAGACGGCCGAAGCGATGGTCACGTCATCAATGTTCCAGCCACCGATCGTGTACACACCAGAGCTGCCGATCTTGTAGCCAAAACGGACACGCATCACTGCGTTCTTGTAAGCGGTGAGCTCGAACTGCGTGGGGTATTGGTCGCTGTTGGTGGGTAGCGCGGGGACGTTGTTGGGCGCGCCGTGGTTGACCCAAGTGGAATCCATCACCCCGCAACAGCCCCCGGTGCGCCCGTGAGGCAGATCGACCCAGCTCGTGCCGTTGTAGACCTGCACGACGTTCTCGATGTACGGCGTGTAGTCACTGTTCAAGAATCGCCAGAACGAGAGAAACACGGATCCAGAAGCCTGGCTCGTGTCGATCACTGGGCTCGTCAGGTAGTAGAAATCGTGAACCGTTGTG
This sequence comes from Polyangiaceae bacterium, assembly GCA_046351315.1. Taxonomy (GTDB): domain Bacteria; phylum Myxococcota_A; class Polyangia; order Polyangiales; family Polyangiaceae; genus JAXLYQ01. The sequence goes on along the minus strand of JAXLYQ010000014.1, from coordinate 5,735 downwards.
GGTGCATTGCCTCCGATGACGACCCCGGCAAGACCGTTATCCGATGTTGCCGTGTGATCCTGCGCCGGGTCGGGGTTGCCACTGCCGCCACTTGACGACATCGCTGCCCCAATCTGCCAAGTGGGGTCGAGCAACCAGCCCTTGCTGTTGTCATGGAAATCCTCGGTGAAATACACCGTTGGCTGGACACAAGTCACCTGGCCATTCACGCACTTGAGCACGGCGCCACACGAACCGCAGCTCGCGCCCCCGCCAGGGTTGCCTTCGTCGATCTGGCCGTCGCAGTTGTTGTCGAGCCCGTCGCACACCTCGGTCGCTGGTAGACTTGGGTGACAAACGAGCGAGCCACTGTCGCACGAGAGAACACCCGTCGCGCATTCGCCCAATGCGCCGCTCGCGGTGCAAGTCGCGCCACTTTCGGGGTTGCCTTCGTCAATCTGGCCGTCGCAATTGTTGTCGAGCCCGTCGCATACCTCTGGCGTTGGATCACTGTTCGGGACGCACTCGATCGCCGCGTTCGAGCAGCTCGTGGTGCCATCGGCGCAAACTCCGAGCAGATTCGTTGGGCATGGTGTACCCACGTCGGTCGGGTTGTTGTCGACGATCCCATCGCAGTCGTTGTCCATGCCATCGCACGACGCGAGGCCTGGGCTCTCGTCGGAAATGCAGGTCAAGCCCCCCGCAATGCACTGAAATTTGCCGCTCGTGCACACTCCCGGCAACGACCCCGTGCAACCCATTCCCACGCTCGGATCGCTCTCGTCAACGAGCCCATTGCAGTCGTTATCGACGTTGTCGCAAACCTCGGTGGACGGAACGATCTCACCCATGCAGGGCCCGAATTGCCCACCCGAGCAGACGGATGTTCCGGGCACACAGGCACCGATCATCTCGGTGCCCTCCGGCCCCGTGTAACAAGGCTGCGAATCGCCATCCTGGCAGCTAGCGGAGCCACCAACGCCGCCGACTCCACCAACTCCAGCGACGCCGCCGCTGCCGCTTGATCCGCCCACCCCAGCGGCCCCAGAGTGCCGCTCGTTCCAGCACTCCCACTCGAGCCAGCGGCTCCGCTCGTTCCGGCATTTCCCGCAGCGCCGGCATTGCCACCGGAGCCCGCCGGATCGATGTACCCGACGACCCGAAGAACCAGCGGAACCAGCGACTCCGCCTACGCCCGCAGCCCCCGACGAGCCGTTGCTGCCGGACGAGCCGCTTGCTCCGCCTTCGCCTGCGGTGCCGCCTGCTCCATTCGCGCCACCCGCTTCTGGCGAAGTAGCGTTGTCGCCGCCCCACAACGCAGCGCGAGCAGCAGGCACACGATCACGCCTGCACGACCTAGCCAATCCCGAGTGATGGTCACCCGGCGACTATATTCGAAGACAACTGTTTGACGCGTTTAAATAACAAACGGGGCCGGCATACTTGCCAATGCCCCGTTCTCGTCGGTCGTCTTCGCGTCGCGAAAGAGAAGCCGCTGTTCGCGGCAATCTCAGGAGCGCGCTTGAATCACGGGCAGGTCGAAGCAGCCGGATCGATCGAGCCGCACTTCTCGGTCGTCGAGAGAACCCAACCGCAGTAGTCGCGGTGAAGATGCCCTGGAACGGCTGGAACCTTGCGTGTCGGTCGTGTAGTCGTAACGCTTGTCGAGCTATCGACACTTGCTTGAAGAGCACGCTGTTCGTCACGCGAAGGTCGATGCCCTCGAGGAACATGTCGCCGTACTTGGTGACGGCAGCCGTTGCATCTGCGTACGAGTCGCGAGTCGGGCGTGCCTTGAATCGCAGTGAACGGGCCCTTGAGCTTGATCGGAGCACCCGCCCACTTGAGCTGGGTGGTCTCGTCGAGCCATGTCGGCGAGCGCGTTGATGTCAGCCGGGGTCGAGAACTCTTTCGCCGTGAAGGTCGGGTCGCCCGGCGTACCTGGATGCAGCCGTCGTCCGGCAGCGGATCTGTCGCTGACCACGCTTCCACGCTTCCGCATCACAGCCCGTGCTTGGGGCGGAGGTTGGGTATTCGCTCACGAAACCCGAGACCTTGACGATGTCGCCCGGCTTGAGCGTGTTGGGGATCAACCCGCGCCCGTTGGCGTAGTGCCGGTGTTCATCGTGCCGTCGTCCTCGGGGCAGATCGTCTTGGTCGAGTCGTTGGGGTCGGTGACAGCCTTCGCGCCGTATCCGACGACCTGGATGCCTGTACTCGCCAACCGTACCGTCTTGGTTGGTGGCGAAGAAGCCCAGAGACACGAACCGGTCTTCGACGACTTGGACACCAAGAACTTCGGCGTGGTGGCTTGAACGGTGAGCGAAACAGAAAGCGCTCTTTCCATGCGAGCTCGCGGTGGTCAGGTCGCCCTTCGAGCCTGCGGGGTTCGCTGCATCTGCGACCGAGATGTCAACCCAATCAGGGTTGTTCGGCGTACACGAGCTACCACCGCCCGTGCCGGCCGAGCCAGACGAGCCAGCGCTACCCGACGAACCCGCTGAGCCAGCGGGCACCGCGAGCCAGCAGAACCAGCCGGGCCGAAGACCCAGCCGACCAGCACTGCCACCCGAGCCACTTGATCCACCTTCGCCTCCATCGGAGGGGGGTCGACGAATCGCTCTGACAAGCGACGAGAGAAGGCCGAAACAGCAAGAGCGATCGCGATCGAGGGCAGAGAGTGACGAACGGGTATTCGCGGGAACTCTCCAGAAGAGCCCGACACAGCGCGCATATCGCACGGGTACGGGCGTGAAGACGGGCAAGGGTAGCTGTTCCTGGTGACGTTGGCGCGAAGATTTTGCTTTGTCGGTTTTCAGCCCCTCCTCTCGTGAACTTTGCCTGCCGACTTTGCGCAGCGTGCGATGAGGGACGAGACACGTCAATTGGTGTAGAACCGCTTTCGCCATGGCCTCCTTCACGCTCAAACCGACGAAACACGAGCTACCTCGATGCGCGTCTTTCGACGACGAGCGAACGGTGCGTGACTTCGAGATCGCGATGCGCGTTCACCGCGCCGCCACCGAAACGTTCAACCTGGTCGCCGACGAAACTCGGGTCGACAGCACCTACAAAGTAAGTGGCCAAAGCGGCTCAACCTACCTCGTCGATATCGTCGATGGCAGCGGTCGTAGCGATACCTGCACGTGCCCTGATTTCCTTACGAACGAGATCAACACCTGCAAACATCTCGAAGCCGTCCGCCGCCCCGATCGAGCTCAGCACCCCGCCGTAAAACGCCTTCCGGAAGCTACCTCTTTCGCCTCGAACGCCAACTCTCACGGTCGACCAGTCGCGGGGCGCGCACCTGCGGCTCCTGGGCAAATGGCCCGAGCTTCTTCTCGGAACGTTCGGTCTAAAACGCGTTGCGCTGGGTGACGTCGTCGAGCCGATTCGCGACAACGACCTGCCGATCCGCCCGGTGTTCAAGCGATGGGGGTACGCGTCGTTCACGCCGCTGCCGCAGTGCTCGATCGGCTGCGTACACTCGCTCAATCAGCACGGCGCCGTGATGAAATCGATCTCGCTGCTGAGCGAGGAGGGCTCGCCTTCGATGTGCTCTCGAAGCCGTTGTTCCCCTATCAGCGAACCGGTGTGCTCCATCTCGTTCGCTCGGGTCGTGCCTTGCTCGCGGATGACATGGGCCTCGGCAAAACTGCGCAAACGATCGCTGCGTGCGAGGTGCCCGTGCTCGAGGTGAGGCCAAGCGCATCCTCATCGTCACGCCTGCATCGCTCAAACATCAGTGGGCCCGCGAGATCGCTACTTTCACCTCTGAAAAAGCCGTCGTGGTGGGCGGCGGCAACTGGCACGTCTCACCGCCCTTCCAGTCGGACGCGCCGTACAAGATCCTCAACTACGAGCTCACCTGGCGCGAGTTGACTCGTCTTCAATCACTCGACGCAGATGTGCTCGTTCTCGACGAAGCACAGCGGGCAAAACTTCAGGACCAAGACAGCATCGACATTGAGGTCGATCCCATCGAGGTTTCTGTTCGTTCTCACCGGGCACGCCTGTCGAGAACCGACTCGACGATCTCTACTCACTTCTTCAGCTCATCGACCCGTCGTTGATGGGGCCGCTCTGGAAGTTCAACCTCGAGTTCCATCGACAGAACGAACAGGAAAAGTCGTCAGGTACAAGAACCTCACGCAGCTTCGTTCACGCATCACCGGCACGGTTCTTCGTCGCCGAAAAGAAGAGGTGATCTCGCAGCTTCCCGCGCTCACCGAGATCACACGGTACACGCCGGTGACCCCCGAGCAGTCCGAGCTCGAAGAAGCATGTCGCGCCGAAGCGTCGAAGCTGATGAAGATCGCCGAGAAACGCGCGCTGAGTCTTCAAGAGCAGCAGCGATTGATGGCGTTCTTGCTGAAAGCTCGTCAGGCCTGCAACGCACTCGAGCTCGCTGACCCAACCCGAGGAGAATCATCGCCCAAGCTCGACGAGCTCGAAAACATCATGGGTGAGCTCGCTCAGGGTACAGCCAAGGTGCTCGTGTTCTCTGAGTGGACAGAGATGCTCAAGCTCGCATCGAAGCGACTCGAGTCACTCGGTCTGGGTCACTCGATTCTTCACGGGGGCGTCCCCACAGATAAGCGTCCCGCGTTGATCGAGAAGTTCCGCACCGACCCCGATCAACGCGTGTTGTTGTCGACTGATGCAGGCGGCGTGGGCCTCAATCTTCAGGTCGCCACCTATGTGATTCACCTCGACCTGCCGTGGAACCCTGGTCGGCTCGATCAACGAACCGCACGCGCTCACCGCGTAGGCCAAACCCGCGGTGTATCGGTGATGTATCTCTGCTCCGAGTCGGGCATCGAACGAGGAATCGAAGGCACGCTCTCAGGCAAACGAGCGGTTCGTTCAGCGGCACTCGACCCAGACAGCATGATCGATGAGCTCGAGGCACCGAGCTTCTCGGTGTTCTTGCGCCAGGTACAAGAGATCCTCGCCGGCATGGACTCGCTGCCGGAATCGGAGGGAGGCTCTCCCGTCGTCGAAGTTTCGCCCTCGGTTCAACAAGCGGTCGAAGCACTCGCTGAGGGCATGTCGCCGTCGACGATTCGTTCGGATCAGTTCCCGATCGATCGCAACCCGCAGCTCTCGCTCTTGTCGTTCGAACCCATGCCCAAGGTCACGGCGGACAGCGCTGCCGAGACCATCGCCGCACCCAGCGTTTTGCCTGGCTTGGCGACCCCAGCCGCCGACGCAGCCATCGAGCCTATCGCGCCTTCACTTCGCTCTGAAGGGCAAGAGCAACCGGTGCCCACTCTTCACGCGCCTGTATCAGCCCCACCTGCGGTTGCTCCGGCTCTACCCAAGACCAGCGACACCCCCGCGACGGCCGCTCGACATCGTCTTCGATTGGCCACGGTGGTACTCGAAGCGGGCTTCCCCGCCGATGCGGTGCGAGCTGCGTACGAAGCTCTCTCGCGAGCCATTTCGAGCCTTCTCGATCAACCCGCACCCTCCACACACGCACAGCTCGTTGCGCTGATCTATCGAGACCTTTTGCCCCAAGGCAAACTGCCCCCAGCCGCACACTCTGCACTCGCTCGACTTCACGACTTGATGTCGCTCGAGCAGCACGGCGTCGACGTCGACATCTCGCTCGCTCGCGAGTCAGTCGTCGAGACCGAGACCTGGGTAAATCGCCTGCTCGGCGCGTCGTTAGCCAGCATCGACACGCCCTAGCCACCCGATTTGCCAGCACGGCGGGCTGCATTTTTGCAGCTTTGGCCTGCAAGACTCGG
>JAXLYQ010000013.1:0-80279 GCA_046351315.1 Polyangiaceae bacterium | reverse complement strand
CCCGGTTATTTCTTGGGGGCTGCACCGGGTTTGCCGGTGGGTTTGCCCTGAGATTTTTCGAGCTCTTTGACCGCGTCGAGGTTCTCTTTGGCCCGCGGGTCGTCGGGGTCGAGAGCCAGCGCTTTTTCAAACGCCTTTCGAGCGTCAGAGAGCTGCTTCTTCTTCGTGTAGGCGACGCCGAGGTTGATCCAGGCCGTGCCTCGTTTGGGGTCGTTTTTCAGTGCGGCCTGGGTTGCGCTGATCGAGCCATCGAGGTCGCCTTTCAGCAGCTTCGCGTACCCCAGGTTGATCAAAGCACCGGTTCGATTGGGCTCGATCTTCAGTGCCCGTTCGAGCGAGGCGATCGCGAGATCTACCGTGCCTGCCGCGAGATAAACGCCGCCAAGATCCGATGCGGTTCGAGCATCATCGGGTGCCAGATTCGCAGCGATCTGAAGCTCGGTTACCGCATCTTCGACTCGACCACGAGAGACGAGCGCAGCGCCAAGCAACCGATGTCGGGCTGCGTTTTTCGGATCGATCTTCACTGCCTTCGCGAGAGGCCCGATCGCGTCATCGGCACGACCGACACCCATCAACGCGACGCCGAGCGCTCCGTTCGCTTCTGCCGAGCTTGCACCAAGATCGCGAGCTCGTTCGAGCTCGGTGAGCGCTTCTTCTGCTTTGCCAAGGATCAACAGTGCGCGACCCAGCTCGACGCGCGCCGGAGCAAAGGTGCCGTTGAGCTGTATGGCTTTTCGAGCGAGCTCGATTGCCTGGGTGATCTTGGCTGGCGGTGCCAACGAGCCCGCGTTGAGCTCGGTGGCTCCATCGGATTGCGCGATCGACACCCGGGCAAGACCGGTGAGCGCACCGACGTGTTTTGGGTCTTTCTCGGAGGCCTCTTTGTACGCCTGCTCAGCGCCCGTGGTGTCATCGGCTGCAAACGCGCGGTCACCCGTGGCGACGATCGTGTCGACCGGCGAGCTCCCGCGAGCGCGCGGCTCGACGACGCTCGGTGCTGCGGGCGTTGCGCTTGCCGATGCGAGTGGCAGTGGCGCTGACGATGAGGCACTCGGAGCGAGCGTGAGCGGTGGAGACGACTGCGTCTTGACGTGCTCTTTTGAAGGCGTTGCACACGATGCAACCGCCGCGACGGCGCAGCTCAACCACACGACATGTTTCAGCTTTGGGTTTGCCATCGAGATCATGTCGAGGGGGGCGTTGAGCCGGGCGAGGAGGAGCCTGACGAATCATCGTTCGCCTCGGGCTCACCTTTGATGACGATGGCGTACGCATGAGCCATCACGGTGCGTGACGACTCGATCAGGCGTTGTTCTCCGCTTCGTGAACGAAGTGTGACCATGGCCCCGCCCGGAGGCTCAGCAGAGGCCAATCGCACTGCGGCCTCGCGTACCGCGTCGGGCACGCGCTCGTCGCGTCCGACGGCGTGAATGTGGTCGACGAAGCTACGACCCCACGAGTCGTCAGGCGCAACGATCAAGGCTCCGTTGAGGGCCATCCCTGCAGCTCGTTTGGCGCTGACGTAGCCGGCTCTGGCTTGGTTTTGCGTGAAGTAGCTCTCGGCTCGTTCGAGCTCTTCGAGCGCGAGTTGGATCCATTCTCTCGGAGACAACCGATACAGCCAGTGAGAAGGGTCTCGTTCAAAGGGCATCGTTGGGATAGTGGTGCCCTCTAGCCCGGCAAAGCACGGTAGGCTAGGGTCAGCGCCCTTCGCGACGTCTGGCTCGATTGTGCCGGGCAAAGCTCGCAGCGTCATGACCTCTTCCAACGACTCACGATCGCCTCGCCGGACGTATCCGCTTCTGCCCCTTCGCGACATCGTGATCTTTCCGTACATGGTGACGCAGCTCTTCGTGGGTCGCGAACGCAGCATCGCGGCGCTCGATGAAGCCATGGTCAACGAGCGAGAGATCTTTCTGGCCACACAGCGAAGTGCGCGCACCAACGAGCCTTCACCCGAAGACGTGTTTGCAACGGGGACAGTTTGCCAGGTGTTGCAAATGCTCCGACTGCAAGACGGCACGGTGAAAGTGCTGGTCGAGGGCAAGCACCGCGGCGCGATACGTCTCTTTCAGCGATCCGAACCGTGTTTCACGGTCGAGGTCGAAGAGCTGGTCGAGCCGACGCTTTCGGGGGTCGAGATCGATGCGCTGATGCGCTCGGTGCAGACGACCTTCGACGCGTACGTCCAGCTCAGCAAGAAGATCGCGCCCGAGGTGATTCTGTCGATCCAGGCGATCGATACGGCCAATCGACTGGCCGACACGATCTTGGGTCACTTCGTTTCTGCCAAGCTGGCTGACCGTCAGTTGATGCTCGAAACGCTCGACCCTCGTGTTCGACTCGAAAAACTATTCGAGCTGATCCAGGCCGAGATCGAGATCCTTCACGTCGAGAAAAAGATTCGCTCTCGCGTGAAGAAGCAGATGGAGCGAACGCAGAAAGAATACTATTTGAACGAGCAAATGCAGGCCATCCAGAAAGAGCTGGGTGGTGAGCGTGACGAGTTCAAATCAGAGCTTCAAGAGCTCGAAGACAAGCTCCAGTCGCGATCGTTGAGCAAAGAAGCTCAGCAACGCGTGAAGAAAGAGCTGAAGAAGCTCAAGATGATGCACCCCACCAGCGCAGAGGCGGCGGTGGTGCGCAATTACATCGACTGGATTCTCTCGCTGCCCTGGGGTGAGAAAATCGAAGAGAAACACGATCTGGTCGAGGCCGAGCGTATTCTCGATGAGGATCACTACGGGCTTCGTACGATCAAAGAGCGAATCCTGGAGCACCTCGCCGTGCAGGCGTTGACGCGCTCGTTGCGAGGGCCCGTACTGTGTTTCGTCGGGCCGCCGGGCGTAGGTAAAACGAGCCTCGCTCGCTCGATTGCGCGAAGCACAGGGCGCCCCTACGTACGCTTGTCACTGGGTGGAATGCGCGACGAAGCCGAGATTCGTGGCCATCGTCGAACCTATATCGGTGCACTGCCCGGAAAGATCATCCAGTCGCTCAAAAAAGCCGGGGCGAACAACCCGGTCTTTTTGCTCGATGAGGTCGACAAGATGTCGAGTGACTTCCGAGGCGACCCGGCGTCTGCGCTTCTCGAGGTGCTCGACCCAGAGCAGAACAACTCGTTCAACGATCACTATCTCGACCTCGATTACGATCTGTCGGACGTGATGTTCATCACGACGGCGAATACCCTCTCGGGTATCCCGATTCCGCTGCAAGATCGCATGGAGATCATCCAGCTCGGCGGCTACACCGAGTTCGAGAAGCTGCATATTGCGACCAAGTATTTGTTGCCTCGACAGAAGAAAGAGTGCGGCATCGAGCAAGTGCCACTCGAGGTCACCGATGGCGCGATTCGAGCGATCATTCACCACTACACTCGCGAGTCGGGTGTTCGCTCACTCGAGCGAGAGATCGCGAGCTTGTGTCGCAAGATTGCCCGCAAGGCTCTGGTCGAAAAACCATCGAGCGTGATCCAAGTGACGCCTGCGGTGATTCCAAAATACCTGGGCGTGCCCAAGTACAGGTCAGATCGTCGTGAGGATCGCGACGAGGTGGGTCTGACGAATGGATTGTCCGTCACCATGTATGGCGGAGAAATGCTTCCGGCCGAGGTGGCGATTGTCCACGGTAAGGGCAAGCTGCTCACGACGGGCAAGCTCGGAGAGGTGATGCAAGAGTCTGCACAGGCCGCGATGAGCTATGTGCGGTCGAAGGCAGATGCGCTGAAGCTCTCGGCTGATTTTTATCAGTCGCTCGATATCCATGTGCACTTCCCTGAAGGGGCAGTGCCGAAGGATGGGCCCAGTGCAGGCATCACGATTGCCACCTGTTTGGTCTCGGCGTTGCTGAAGATTCCTGTGCGTCGCTCGGTGGCGATGACAGGAGAAATCACGCTGCGAGGCCGAGTGCTGCCGATTGGTGGATTGAAGGAAAAACTACTCGCAGCACATCGCGCGGGCATCAGCACCGTGGTGATGCCGATCGACAACCGCAAAGACCTGCGCGAGGTGCCAAGGCGTGTGCTCAAGGCGCTGCGTTTGGTGCTCGTCGATAGTGTCGACGACGTGCTCCGCGAGGCGCTCGTTCTCGATGAGGCCGACCGGTTGTTCCCGGCGACAGGGCACGCCGTGGTGTATGTCGATGGCGAGGTCGTCGGGGCCACGCCACAGAGCTAAGAGGGCGTCGAATATCCCGCCGATCAGGCTCACGGCGAGCTCGCCGAGACCTTCGGCGACGGCGGGCAAAACCTCGACGGCTGCACTGGCTGCGTGGGCTGCTCCCTCGACCAATACGGGAGCGACCTCACTTGCCACGTGAGCTGCACCATGGGCTGCACCGAGCACCAGATCTGGGGCTACATCGAGACCCACATCGACCGCGACTTCTGCGACATCGGCAACGACGTCGAGCCCAGACGAGCCCATATTGCCCACGGTCGAGGCCGCCTGGGTGACTTGTTGCTGCAGCATCGGATCATTGGCTGCGATGGCGACTCCCACGCCGACGGCGCTCGCGACGCCAGCCGTTGCGACGGCCGCCCCCACGGCCCCGGCGCGCTGTTGTCGATGTGTCCTGAACTGCTCGGCGATACGCAGCAGCTCACCCCGATCAAACCAAGTACCGTGTGCTTGGCAGAGATCGACCTCGATGCCCCCGAGTGTCATGCGAGTGAGCGTGACTCGGCATTGTGGACACGGGATCAATCCACTCGTCGCGATCTCGGTGGTCACGTGGCGCGTGAGCTGTGCTGTCACGGTCGCCATCGAGACCCCGAGACCATCGACGATCTTTTGAGCAGCGGTGTTGTCAATCCAGGCGCCTCCACATTGGTTGCACACCTGGACTGGTGTTCCGGCTGCGTTGGCGGGTGCGAGCGACACCTTGCAGCGCGGACACAACCCCTCATTCGATTGACTCATGCGCTGACGATACCAGCGACTCTTCGCGCGATGGGAGAGCAGAAGCGTCACGGCGCGCATGGGTTCTTTCATGCGTGTCCTGCGACCGCGCTTTCGACTCGCGATGTAGACCCAATACCCGAGGAGCTTGCACCGAGCTCACTCGCTGCAGAATCAGGGAGCGATGGTGTAACGGACGCGACCATTCCACCCATGTCTTGCAAGTACAACGACATCACTTGGCGCAGTGGGCCCATGAGTACCTCGGCGATCAAATCGCCCACATCGGCCATGGCTTTGACGCGAAGCTCTCGTGCAAGTCGCGCGGGTGCAGGGCCAGCGTTGTTGGGCATCGCGCTCAGACCCAAGGACAGTACCGAGGCAAGCAGTGCAGTACCGACTTCGGTCTGGAGAAACAGTGCAATCTTCATCCGGATCGACTCGTCTCCTGGAGCGAGATGACGAGAGATCAACCCTACGAGAGGGTCACGAGCAAGCTTGACGAGCTGTGAGCCAGCGGTGCGCCAGGCAGCATCGAGGGCATCGTTTTGCAGGGTGTTGATGATCTGCGTGGTCTTGGTGGGAGCAACGCCCGATGCTTTGGTTTCCATGGTGGTCTCGCTTGGGCTCGGAACAGAAAGAAGGTCGGTAGAAGAGAGCTCGTTCGAGCTCGGAGAGGGAGTGCTCGGTGCGACTTGCTCAGGGACAATGGCCTCATCAGGCCATGCGATGAGAGCGGTCAGTGCACGAGACGAGACGTCAGAGGCCCACGCTCGAGCAACATCGTCGTCGAGACCTCCTTCGTCATGGGTTGCAGCACCTGTGGCGATGGCTCCGGCGAGCTCGACGACAGCGCGTTCAGCGCACGCCTGTCGAGATTCTTTGGGCAGCTTGCTCCACTCGGTGCTCACGTCATTGGCAGCTCGATCTGCACGCGATGCAGCGTTGTGCAGAACAATCTCGGGGCTTGCACTGCGGACAGCGAGAATGCTGAGAGACTGTCGAGCTTGGTTCAGAAATGTATCGACGAAGGTGCCCACATGAGGGCCGCTGATCTCGTTACGCGCTTTGTTAATTTGCGACCGGATTCGAGCCAAGATCGCGTCGCGCGAAATACCCTTCGGGGTATCTGACGAGCTCGCCAATGTCTGTGCTGCCGCAAGTTTTTTGGCGAGCGAAATCAGCGCCGTGCTCTCATCGACTTGGTTGCCTGCACCATGCTCGGCTTCTCGATAGAGCTCGCGCACCAACAATACGATGGCGATGCGACAAGCCGTGGCGAGCTGGGTTTGCGGAACGAGCGGGTAGGCTGAGCGCACGGCTGAAAATGACGCGCGCAGTGCAGCTTCTGGGCGAAGGCTATCGAGTGCAGCCCTCAGATTTTCGAGGAACACATGCGCGATGGCGCGCTGCTCGGGAACCCAGCCTCCGCCGAGCCAATCTGGCGATGCCAGAAGCCTCGCCACCGGAGCCTGGAGCGTGGTCATGGCGTGCTCTCCAGCCAAGACTTGTTACGCGTGGGTGCCGAGCTTGCGGTGGCAGGAACACGCGCACCACGTGCAGGAGAAGCGCCCGGCAGCATATCGACACCCAAGTCGCCGAGCTCATTCTCGAGTGCAGCACGAAGCTCTTGGAACGACCCTGGCTCGTTCTCTGCGAACACTCGAATGGCGGTGAGCATGAGATCAGCGCAGAGGTCAGGAGAAACTCGCCCGGTGCCTGTACCCAGGCCAGGAATGGCAATGCTCTGGATCGCGTTGGGCGAACGCATATTCTCGAGTGCAGCAGCTTGGAGAGCGGCACCGCATGCAAGAGCGACATTGAGGGTTTCGCTCACATCATCGGCGGGCCCGACCATCGTCGGCGTCGAGATCAAATAGGCAGGGTAGTAGCGACCCGTTGCGACACAAGTGGCGGCTCCAAGTGGGATACGACCACCGAACGAGCTCAGTACCGCTTGACGAACTCGAGGCTGGATACGAGCACCCAAGTGATTGCGGATCACAGCATCGAGACCGCCTGACATTCGGCCTTCGGTATTGGTGGGTGAAACCCAGGCCGACGTGGGTTGCGTGAGCATCGAGCCTTGAACGATGCTGACTCCGCGGGTTCCTTCGAATGCACGACGCCAGGCACGAACGATAGCGGGGTTGGTGTCGACGAGGACAATAGCTGGTGTGGACATGACAAGACTCCTCGGTCTGCAGAGAGAACGATCGACGTCGTGAGTGTCAGCGCGAGAATTCGACGAGGTATTCGAGGCGCTGCTGCTCTGGCGTGTAGATAACGTATTCGTCGTCAGCGAAATCAGAGATGACACCGGTTCGGGCGCGAACTCCGTGATTGCTTTGATAGCCAGCGGGCGGCGAATTCAAGCCATAGGTGATGCGCGTATAGTCTTTCATCTTGCCGAGCGCGACGCGATTGATGGCCATAAACGCGGTGCCTTCGCGACCAGGGCTCGTGTAGTACGCGGCAGTACAAGAGGTGTCGCCGAAGTAGATACCGTTGCCGAGCCAACCACCGTCGGTGCGCGAGACACCCATGCTCACGGCGATCTTGGGAAGCACCAATCCACGAGAAAGAAGACCAACCCAGTTTCGAATTCGTGAGCCGTGAAAGAGCAAACGTTGGTTGTCGATCTCGTTGGTAAATCGCTCGTACTCACCAGGGCGTCGCAGCGTGAACACGTTGCGAACGGTCATCGGAACCTTCTTGATTCGACTATCGAGAAAGTATCGTTTGATTTGTTCGAACTCAGGGCATCCAGGCTCGAGCAACTTCACATCGCATGACAGTGCAGCGAACTTCGCGTCGACATCGGTGTTGTAAAGAACACTGCCGTCACCGTTGACGTGCAGCATGTCTTTCATGAGCTGGAGCGTTTCTTGTTTTTGCGAAAACGCGTCCATCGAGTTGATGACGGAAGACTCGATGGCTGCTGCGCTGCGACCAATGCGGTGAGGAATCACCGTGTAGAAGGCGCTGGACAAGTCCATCATTTTGCTGCGCGTCGCCTTCTTCGCCTGAAAGAGATCGTACATCTCTTGGAGGATGTTCTCGCCCTTCTCGATTTGTCCGAGCGTCAAGACTCCGAGTGGAGTTTCGATACCGTTCGCGGTGATCTTTGCGTTGACGGTGGTCGTGAGAGCGTCGGTTGCTTCGCGATAAATGTACGAGACGAAGCGCTGCATTCCACTCGACAGCGTCGATACTTTCGGCGCGCTTGGCGTGTTGATCTTGGCGAGTGTTTGCGAATCGATTTCACCCGAGCTGGTGCCGAGCGCTTTGGTTGACCCGATCTTGGTCGCTGCGAGCGAGACCTCTTTGTAACCTTTACGAGGAGAGGTCTTCTCTGAAAAAATCGACCTGTACTCGGCTTGTGCCTCGACGAGTGTGGTGAAGAACCTGCACTCACGCTGGCCCGCCTCTGGGTTGTTCTCGAGGTCGTCGGTACGACCATAGTGCGTGAACAACCGATACGGATACGAACCCAGCGCACCTTTCGCAGCGTGCAGCTCGAGTGCGTAATACTTGTTGTGATTGGTCTTGATGTCGGTGACTTGAAGCACCGTGTGCTGGAGGATCTCGTATTCACCAGCGAACTTGGGTGAACCTGTCTCTCCAACTTTCCAAGATTTGACGTGGGCCATTGTCCGCTCTCCATCGCCTGTCGAAGACGCCCTCATCCTGTCCACCGACGAGAGCGTTGCAATGGGCAGTGCGGACATAAAATGTCACATGTTGCCCTCTTGCTCTGCATCGTCGCTGTCCTCGGATGATGGGCGAGCTGCATCTGGAATCGTGATTCGAAGCGAGTGCACCTTGCGAGCGGAAGACTCGAGCACCTCGATGACAATTCCGTCGGGGCCTTCGAGTCGAGTTCCTGCGCGAGGGATCGAGCCTGCAAGCGAGCATACGAAGCCAGCAACGGTGCTCCAGCCAGGCTCAATGGGAAGCGACACGCCAAGGGCTCGATTCACTTCGTGTAGAGGTGCTCGACCCAACACCCACGCGGTGTTCTTGGTCTCTTTTCGGATGAGCTCGATGGGGGCATCGGTCTCGGAGAGGATATCGCCGACCAGTTCTTCGACGAGGTCTTCGAGCGTGACAAGACCGGCAATGGTGCCTTGCTCGTCGACCACGAGCGCCATGTGAGTTCGCTGTTGTTGCATCTCGTTCAGGACTCGACTGGCGAGTGCAGACTCAGGAACGATAAACGGAGGGCGCACCAAATCTCGAACGCGTGAGCCTGTGCGCGACTCAATCATCACGAGCAAATCATGCGAGGTGACGTACCCAATGATGTTGTCGAGATTCTCTTCGTAGACCGGCAATCGTGAGAACGGATGCTCGAGCAGAACACGTCGTGCATCTTGGTGCGTGGCATCGAGTGGCAGCGTCACCATTTGTTCTCGCGGCACCATCGCAGCGCCGACGCGAATCTTTCCAAACTCGATGGCGCGCGAGGCGATTTCACTGGTGCGACGATCGACTGTCCCCACGGTGCCCGCTTCTTCGACGAGCTGTTGAAGCTCTTCTGGAGAGAGCCGTGCCTCGGTGAAGTTGGTGGTGTCCTTGAATGGTTTGAGCACGAGATTCGAGCTCACCGTGAGCATCCACACGAGTGGCTTGGTGAGTGTCGAGAGCAGCAACAAAGGTCGCGCCAGCCAGAGAGAAAATCGCTCGGCAAAACGCAAGGCGAGTGACTTGGGAACAAGCTCTCCAATCACGAGCGACAAATACGAGACGAGTGCAACGACCAGGGCGAACGCTGCGTCGTCGGCGTGTTTGGCAGAGAGGCCAGCGTTCTGAAGTGCAGCAGCGAGTGGAGCAGACAAGGTGGCCCCACCGAATGCGGCGGCCGTTGATGAGACGACGGTGATTCCGATCTGAACGGTGGCGAGAAAACGTTCGGGCTTGTGACGAAGTTTTTGTACTGAACGAGCTGCGCTATTGCCTTCTTCGATCAACTCACGGATGCGTGTTTTCCGAACGGATAGGATCGCAATCTCGGCGCCCGAGAACACCCCATTGGCGAGGGTGAGCAGAACGATGACAAGCAGCTCGGTGCTTACAGACGACACGGTCGCAGTAGATGCACATCTAGACTTCCGATGCACGCGCCGTCGTGCTTGAGAATCACGAGCGTCTTGGCGTTCGACGAAGAGCGTGACAAAGCGCGAGGATGAGCACTGGTGAGATCACACTGAAGATTGACGGAGACGAAGTGTCGGGTGAGTTCACGTTGGCCTTGGCCCCGGGTACACTCGCAGCCGAACGTGATCGAAAAGTGTTTGAGCTGCTCTCTTCTGCACTCACCGATGCGGCCAACAAGATGGGGGCAGTTCTGGCAGCAGATGCACCTCGATACGCACGAGAAGAACCGGGCAAGCTCGAGGACGGGTCGATGCGTTATGTGGTGCGAGCTCGGAAAGAGGGCGATCGATTGATTCCTGCACTGCGTGCTCGAAAGGGTCGCTGAGAAACAAAAGTCAAAACGCCGACCCTAGCTAGGATCGGCGTTTTGATCGTTACGGGGGTGCAACGCGCTCGCGAGAATTAAGCGAGCGCGAGCTGTCGTTCAGTTGCCTGCGTAGAGAGCCTCGGGGAGACGTGAACGCACGTCGCTGAGGAGCTCTTCGGAGCGAGCTGCACCGAGGAGAACAACGAGACGACGGAAAGCTGCCTCGTCGCCTGCGCCCGTGGCTGCTGCAACACCAGCGGCGATGCTGCTGCTGCGGCGCAGCAGGAAGCGGCTGGCGCTGCGGCTGCAGCTGCAGCCTTCGGGGTGGACGACCGCGGCGAGCACCGGTGGCTGGCGCAGAGCTGCGGCGAGCTGCGCTTCGAATTTCGTAAGCATATCCAGTTCGGAGCGAGAGACCGACCTCTGCACCCTTCGCCACAACGTCAGCGGCTGGCATGGCCAGGCGGCAAACCGAGGACGAAATCCTTCGCGGTGACCTTTCCGCCCTTGGCTGGCTTAGCGGCATACGTACCTTGACTGGCTTGGCAGCAGTCTTGGTCGCGCTGGCTGGCTTCTCGGCCTTGGGTGCAGGAGCGGCCTTCTCGGCCTTGGCTGGCTTGGCAGCAGCCTTGGTCGCCTTGGCTGGCTTTGCTGCGGCCTTCTCTACCTTTTCGGCCTTGGGCTTGTTCTTGCTGCCTGGCTTGCGGCCCGGCGCATGAGGCAACAACGCCCTTGGATTTGCTTGCAGCGCGACGAATCTTGTACACGTAGCTCTCCAGAAATCTCAAGAGCCCGCCTCGCACCTACGCCTTCACGATCAAATCCTTCACGGGCAAGGAGTCAGGCTGTGTGCGAGAACCGGCTTCTCTTTCGGTGAAGGGCTCGAACCTGACGCTGCCTCGTTCGAAACCGCTTCATTCTTCGCTGACTTAGTCATGGATACCTCGGTGTTGCTCTGGGTTTTACGTCCTGGATTTTCCAATCCAGCAATCTGTCCAAACTTTTTAATTGGGATCAAGGAAAATGTGAACAGCAATACAGGTCTTTGATCCCGATCATTTCACGACGATACCACTGACCCGGAATATCACTTCAATAAGATCGATCCTGAGGCCTGTTTTCTGGTTCTTGGATCGCTCGAATACAAGAAAACATCGAAGAAAACCCCTTGGTTCTTTCTGTTTCTTCCAGCAGGCTAACCAGGCTGGCTCTCGTGGATAACTGGTTTGGCCTGCGAATACATACGTACCGGTCTCGCCGTCTGGCAGGCTTCGCCGAGCGCGCCAGCAATCGCGTGGCTTTCTCTCGTCGCCATGGTGGGCGCCGTAGGCCAGCGCGCTTCGTGTCGAGGACGTTCGAAAACAATACGGGCATGACTTGCCGTGTGGAGCGCATTCAGGATCGGGCGAGGTGAAATCCTCGGGATGCTCGAGGGCCCAATGGTGCAGGCAAGTCGACGACCTTTCAGATCTAGCGGGTCTGCTGTCGCGAGATTCAGGTCGCATTTTCCGACGGAAACGGCTCGTCGAGCCGACGTCGTTCAAATATCGATCACGACTCGGGGTCGTGTTCCCAATCCCCAAGTCTCGATATTCATCTCTCCTTGCCTTCGAGAATCTCGAGATGGCGCAGCGTTCATTTGTCTCCCGAGAGCTGAGGCCAAACAGCGCGCTCATCAATTAACCGCTCACCTTGATGGGTCTCGACTCTCGCGCTCACGAGTTCGTCAAACAGTTCTCGGGTGGAATGCGACGTCGTCTCGAGCTTGCACGGGGTTCTGATGCGCAGCGAGTTGCTCTTGCTCGATGAGCCAACGCGACCGGTCTCGATGTGAGCGCTGTTCGCCAGTTCTGGAATGAGATGGACGAATGGCGGCAACATGGCACCACTCGTGAATCACCATAACCCCGATGAGGCATCTCGCTGTGATCGATTGGTGTTGATCGACGAGGGAAAGCGCCTTGCGTTTGGGATCTCCCCAGGAGCTCTGTGCAAGCGTCATGGGTCATGTCGTCGTCACGCTCAGGTCGAGGACAACATGGGTCATTCCGCGATGACGGATGAGCTCACTCGTGCTTCGGAAATGAAGCTCGGGTGCTCGGCTCGAATCATGTTCGAGAAGAAGGAGCGCACGAGCTCGTGCCGAAAATCGTCAGGCTACACGGGAAAATCAAAAAGTATCTCGGTGCACCCGCTGATATTGGCAAAACGTGTTCGTCAAGCTCACCGGGAGGTCTCTATGAACAGCTCTCGCTCTGCCATGTGGATGCGCACCGTTCAGGCATTGTGGTGGCGCGACATCATTCGATTTCTACGTCAACGCAGTCGAGTGATGGGCGCGCTTGCCAACCGCACTTCTGTTCTGGGGCGTGATTGGTACGACCTCAGCGACAGCTTCAAAATGTCAGGAGCAGACGCCGTTGATGCCGCGTTATTTCTTTCCGGGTGTGGGTACTGATGTGTTCGTGTTGTTCACGAGCATCTTTGCGACCATCTCGTTGATCGAGGACAGGCACCAAGGTTTTCTACAAGCGGTTCAGGTCGCGCCCCTTCAGGCACGAGTGCAATCGTGGTGGGTAAAACCCTCGGCGGTGCAACGCTGGCGATGGGGCAAGCGTTGTTCGTTGCGTTGGCTCCGCTTGCTGGCTTCGCGTTTGCCCAGATCTCGTGGGGCTTGTTGTTGCTGACGTTGTTGCTTGCCAGCATCGCTCGGCTCTTGGGTTTTCGGTCGCCTGGGGTCTCGACTCAGCGCGCGCGGGGCTATCACGCAGTCATGAGCATCGTGTTGATCCCGCTCTGGATTCTTTCGGGATCCATGTTTCCGGGGCCGCCCACGGGCTTGATGGCCACGCTGCTCAAGCTGAACCCCATGAGCCACACCGCATCACTGATAAGGCGCGCGTTCTACGGAGGCTCGTTGCCCCAGGGGCTAGAAATCACTGGGGCCACTCCGTCTATAGAGATGACTGTCCTGATGGCGATGCTCGTTGGCTGTCTGCTCTTGGCTACCTTGGTAAGCCGATCTCGTCGTCGCGCATCGTGATGGCGTCGGGGGCTCGATGCCCGACGTCAAATATCGATAGGGCGCTGTGGTGGTCGTGACGGAATACGCTGGGGAGTTGGCATACGCTCGGGCTCTTTTTTCGGAGGCGGCGTCACCTTGCCTTTTTTCATCGTGGGCTTTTCGGTGTCGAGCCCACTCAACATCACGTCGATCACAGACCCGTCATTCAATGGCATCGTCAACTTGGCGCCATCGAATATCGAGGATGTCGTTGGTGAAGATGGCAAGGCGAGCTTGGCTGCTACCTGCCCATTGCTCTTTTGCACCAACGACACGAAGCTCTTCTCTTTGTCGAACCCATAGCTGACGATCAAGTAGCGGCCTGCGTCGGTGATCAACCCATTCGAAACCAATGGATCGGTTCGCCAGAGCACCGATGACTTGTTGGGGTCGAGCGCCACCAACGAAGAACACTTGCCCCCAGCTTCTTTCGAGAACGTTTGGCAGGCTTCGTTGAAATAAACGATGCCATCGATGTACCTGATGTCTTGGATCTCGAGATGATCCGTTCGAGACAACAACGGGTCGAGAATCATCTTGAACTTCGTGCTGCCATCGCAGGCGTACAACACCACCCCGAAGCTGCAGTTACGCATTTGTCCAAGCTGACAGCTCGTGCCCCCATAAGGTTCTCGGTACAGCGCAAAGAGCCCGTCTTTGGCTTCATCGAGCAAGAACAGCTCGCGATTACCCGCGGATAGAACCACGAACCCAGGTACTTCACCACCTACCCATTCGCGCATCGCTGGCATCGAGAGTGACCCGCGCACGTGGGTTCGAAATCGCTTCCCTGTCGTGTCGTTCGCCGTCGGTCGCGCGGGCGGAGATGCCACGACGAGCCCACCTCCGCGTCGCGATACTTCTGGACGCGGTGTTTTGCATGGCCCCGCTTTCGCCACCTCGGGAACCACCACCTGTATCGGTGTTGGATCGACAGGTATTTCATTGCTTGTGACAGGCTCGGGCACCGGTGGAACGTAGGGATCGGGTTGGGGCCGATTCGGGTCGTTCTTCAGCGAGCTGGAGCAACCCCCCACCAACAGAAACGCCGCAGCTCCACACCTGAACATCGTTTTCATCGTCGCTGTCGAGAGCTTCTTGCGCTGGTTGTTCCCCACCATCCAACGAAGACTATTCCTAGGTTCCCTGGGCTGCACGCCAGAAGTAGACTCGCGGTCATCATGACGAGCCGCGCCGTTTGTGTGGGGGTAAATCGGTTTTCGGATGCTGCGATCCCGCCTCTCGAGGGATGTGTAAACGACGCAAAACAGCTTGCGACAGTGCTCTCTCGTCTCGGTGGTTTTCAAGAGGGCGACATCAAGACGATCACGGACGCTCAAGCCACGAAGGCCAACGTGTTGCGGGCCATCGAGTGGCTCACACTCTCGTCGTCACCAGGCGACACGCTGTTGTTGTACCTGTCGACGTATGGGTCGCAGTGGCCTAGCCCTACAGGACAAGACCGCGATGGTTTCGATGAAATCTTCGTGCTGCACGATCACTCGTGGCAGTTCAGCGTTCTTCGCGACGATGAGGTCGTAGACAAGCTCAAGCGTGCTCCTGCGGGCGCTCATGTGGTTTGTATCCTCGACACCGCATGCGCGGGGCCGCTGCCTCCTCCTCGTGCTCCAGGCCAGTTTGGTGTTCTACCGTTGACCGTGCAGGGGCGATTTTTGGCCCCTCCTGCTGATGCACCAAGCGTGATCCAAGCACGTCAACGAGGGCTCTCGTTGCGCTCGCGAATTCGACGACAAGAGGGCGATGAAAACTTCGTGTGTGTCATGGCCAGTGACTCGGATGAGCCCGTGGTCGAAGTAGCGGGCACAGGTGGAATCGGCGGCGCATTTACTCATTCTCTCGTCGAGGCGTTGAGCGCAGGTGGAGCTTCGAAACGCTGGGAAGATCTCACCGCCGATGTAACCCGGGCCCTTCGTGCCAAAGGTCAAAAACAATCCCCGCGTGTGTTGATCCCAGATGGGCTTCGAGGTGTACCTGCTCTTGGTGGCACTCAGTCTGGAACGGGAGCAGTGGGCGCGGTTGCTGTTGCTCCATCGGGTTTGGCACCGAGTGCACCCACACCTGTCGCGATGAGCAGTCCAGGAATCGCGGCGCCAATTCCTGCACCGATGCCTCCGATAGGCGATACGGGGAGCACCTCGATGGTGGCAGTGGCGGGAACACTCGCGGCAGGTGCTGCAGCGGTTGGGCTTGGGAGTTTTTTTGGAGGATCGGGATCCTCGTCGGGCTCTGCGATGCCAGGCGCAATGACTGCGCCGAGCCCGTCTGCATTGTTGAGCCCGAATGCACCGGTGGTCGATAAAACCTTGGCTGAGTTTGGCCCCGAGGCTGTGACGGTGCGGGTCTGCAATGCGGCCATGAGTGTCGTGCCGTTTGCACCCAAGACATCGCACTACGGAAGTGTGGATGATGCACTCCGAGCGCTGTATCCACAGGCCACAGCGCCTGTGGTGGCACGGGTGCACCAACTTGCAGCGAGTGAATCGGTGGGCGCCGCGATGAAAACGGTCGAGCTCCTCGATATGGGCGATAGCGGCATCGCTCTGTTTTCAGGGGTGAAGAGCGCGATTGGTTTGGTGACCGGGGGTGGCTTGGGGGCACTCGAAACCGATACACAACAGGGCGTTGATGCGGCGCTGAAGCTACTTGGTTTGGCCTACTTCATTCATCGGCTCTACCCGGGGACAGTCCAGGAGAAGATCCAGCTTTTTCACACCACGCCAGCAGGCCAGACCCTCGAGATTTATTACGCAGCCATCGAGGTTGCGTTGCCCTTTGCCGACAATCTTGCCAGCGGTGGTGCGGGCCTGATTCAACGCATTTTCTCGTCGAACGGGGCTGCTGCTGCGTCGAAGTTGGGTGGCATGGTCGGTGCCGAGGGGGCGGCGCAAGCGCAGGGCTTGATGGGCTCGCTCATCGGGCCATTCGAGCAAACGTTGAGCGCCGTGGCGCCGCATGCGCGAAGCATCGCCGGCTCGATGGGTCGCTTCATGGGGAGCGCGATGAACGTGGCGGATAAAGCCGCAGGCGTGGTTGCGACCGCTGCGGACGCGCTGCCGATGTATCGGTATCTCGGAGCGCGTGTGGCCGCCGAGTCGTGTGTGCTGCTTGCCTCTCGCGGCATGTGAGTCGCGCGGTTGCCTGAGGGGATGATGGAACGCAAACGGCCCGCACGAGGCGGGCCGTTGAAGCGCTACGAGAACAAGGTCACGCCGTTGGGGTCGCGGCCTTCTTGGTGGGGTCGAGGTGCTTGCCGCGAGCCACGGCGACAGCGCCAACGACGGCTACCATCAAGAGCGCGCTCGAGAGCTCGAACGGAACCAACCCTGGGCCGAACACCTCGGCTGACATCGCTTCGATCGAGCCTTCGCCGCCCTTGACCGGGGGGAACTGCTGGTGGTGGCTGTTCACCAAGATCGCGCCGATACCGCCAGCGCTGATGGCGAGCATGCCGATGCCCGCGAATACGCGAGCCGCGAGGCCTTTGCGGTCTTTGGGTGGCTGCGCAGCAGGGCCGAGCAACATGATGACGAACAAGAACAGAACGACCACCGCGCCTGCGTACACAAGCAACTGCACCGCAGCGAGGAACTCCGCGTGCAGCGACAAGAACAACGCGGCCATTCCGCCAATCGTCAGGAGAAGACCCAGCGCGCCGCGGATCGGGTTCTGAGCGAGAACGGTGCTGAGCGCGCCGATGATGGCGAGACCAGCGCAGAAGTAGAAGTAGACGGCTTCGAGGATTGCGGGGTTCATTCTGCTGCCTTCGCAGTGAGCGGGCCGACCGTTAGCGTACCTGTGCCCGACATGCACTTGTTCTTTACGTAGGCTTCGATCTCAGGGCGGAATTTCTGGACAAACGCGAGCGCCGGCATCGCGGCGCCTTCGCCGAACGCGCAGATCGTGTTGCCCATGATGCCGTTACCGATCTGGTGAAGCAGGTCGACCTCTTCGAGCGACCCCGTACCGCCAACGATCTTGTTGAGAATGCGCTCGAGCCAACCCACGCCTTCGCGGCATGGTGTGCATTGTCCGCAGCTCTCGTGTCGGTAGAACTGCATCAGGTTTTGGTACGCCAAAACCGGGTCGGCCTTGTCGCTCAGCACGATCGCGCAGCAGGTTCCGAGCGCGCTTCCGAGGCCGCGATACGTATCGACGCCCATCGGCACATCCAGGAACGACTGCCCGTGCCACGGGTGCAATGGCGACTTTTCGTCGGGCGCGTTCACCTTCTCTTCGGCTCGGATGATCGGGCAAGAGCTACCGCCCGGGATCACCGCGAGCAGCTTGCCGTCACCCAGAATGCCGCCGCCCACATCGTAGATGAGCTCGCGCATCGTGATGCCGACACAGACCTCGACCACGCGCGGCGTCTTGACGTGCCCGCTCAGCGCAAACAGTCGGCAGCCACCGTCTTTGAGGTGATGGAGCGTCGAGAGCTGCGAGTAGTTGTCGCCGCCCAGCTCGAACACCGTCGGCACGATCGCGATCGTTTCGAGGTTATTCACCGTCGAGGGGCAACCGAATGCGCCCACCTGCGCGGGGAACGGCGGCTTCAAACGAGGCTCGCCACGCTTGCCTTCGAGGCTGTTGAGCAGCGAGGTCTCTTCTCCACAAATGTACGCGCCCGCACCCGAGTGAACGTAGACCTCGATGGGGTAGTCGACCCCGAATGGCTTGTCGCCGAGGTAACCCTTCGCACGCGCTTCTTTGATCGCATCCCATAGGCGCTTCTTCGAGAGATGAAGCTCGTCGCGAACATAGATGTACGCGGCGTGTGCGCCGATCGCGAAGCAAGCGATGATGCAACCCTCGACAACTGCGTGAGGGTTCTTCTCCATGATCGTGCGGTCTTTGAACGTGCCGGGCTCGCCCTCGTCCGCGTTGACGACCAGATACATCGGCTTGTTCGACTGCTTCGGCATGAAGCTCCACTTCACGCCTGCCGGAAAGCCCGCGCCGCCACGACCGCGAACGTTGGCCTTCTTCATCTCGTCGACGACCTGATCGCGGGTCATCTTCAAGGCTTTCGGAGCCTGCTTATAGCCGCCGAGAGACTCGTACGTCGCAATCGCGTGCGGGACAGGTTGGTCGTACGTACGCGTGAGGTAGTTGGTGTACTTCAGCATGTTTCGTCCTAAGTCTGCGCGGAGCTGATCGAGGATGCGGTCGACGTCGGCGATGGTGAGGTTCTCGTGATAGTCCTTGTCGACCTGGATCATCGGAGCCTGGCCACAAGCCGCGAGACACTCGGCCGTTCGAAGGGTGATTTTGCCGTCTTTGGTGGTGCCGCCTGCGTGAACTCCGAGGCGCTTTTCGCAGTGATGCAGAACGTCGAGCCCGCCTCGTAGCGCGCACGGCAACGTCTTGCACACCCACACCTCGTGCTTGCCCACCGGGTGCTGATTGAAGATCGTGTAGAAGGTCACGACCCCCTTCACGTGCGCCGTCGATACCTCGAGTCGCTCGGCCACGAAGGCGATGACTTCGTCCGAAATCCAGCGGTTTTGCGCTTGGCAGAGATGAAGCACCGGGATGGTTGCCGCCATCTTGTTCGGATATCGGCTGAGGATGTCCGCGAACTCTTGCTCGCGCTCTGGGGTCAACGTGAACGCCATGTCGGCGCGAACGCTAGTGAGGTGGGGCGCAACTTTCAACGTCCGTTGTGTCGATCTCTCGACTTGGGGGGGAAAGTTACTTGAGGATGTGACCCCCGTGAGGCTAGTCTGCGCCCCCTAACCGGCGGTGCTAGAGCCGGTGGTCTGAGTCCTCGGGAGGTTCAGCTTGTTCTGTCCGAATTGTGGAACGCAAAACGACGAAGCCGCGTCGACTTGCTCGAAGTGCGGTTTCAACCTCAAAGCATCGGCACCGAAGTTCAAGGGCACGATGCTGATGGTCAACTCGCCGGTTGCAGGTGGGGCTGCCCCCGCACCGGCACCCGCTCCACCGGCGCAAGACCAAGCCGCTATAAACAAAGCCCTGCGCGGAACGGTCGTCGGTATCGCTCCGCCTGCGGCCGGTGGTCACGCACCTCCTGCGCCGGTGCCCCAGCCCATTCATCCCCGCCCGCCACCGTTCCTGCTCCCTGCTCCGGCCCCTGCGCCCGTTCTGCAGCGGCCCCGGCCGCTCACGTGGGTGCTCAAGCCAAGGTCAACCCGTTTGCCGGTACCATGATCGGCACGGCTCCTCCGCCGAATTTCCCTGGTTTTCCTGACCCAACGGCCGCGGCGCCTGCTCCGATGGCAGCCCCTCCGCCTGCCCCTGTTGAGGCTCCGCCTGCCTGGAACCCCGCGCCTGCCGCTCCGGGTGGTGAGACTGCTTCGTGGGGTGGCGGTGCACCCGTTGCTCCTGCGCACGTGCCGACTCCGGCTCCGGCGATGTCACCCCTCGCTCCCCCCGCACCGTCTCCTTATGGCGGGCCGGGCGGAGCGATGGTCCCCGCAGCACCTGCGCCAATGGCACCGATGGGCCCCGGTGGCGGAATGTCCGCGCCTGCTCCGTTGGGCGGAGCACTTGCTGGCCCGCCAGGCACCATTCGCAACCCCACCACGATCACGTTGATCACGCTGTTTGGCTGCGGTGTCGGCGCCTACTACGGCTTGCACCAATGTCGTCAGATCGAAGGTGAGTTGAAGAAGATGCTCGGTCGACCTGACACGAGCGGCAACATCCTCTGGTATTTCTTCGGTCTGATCCCGATCCTCTCGATGCCCGCCCTCGTTGCTGAGGCCCGTGCACGCGTGGGTGCTCCGACCCAAGGCGCTCCAGGGTTGCTAGGTTATCTCTTCGGTTGGTTCTACATGATCCCGAAGGATGCCAACGAGATCTTCGAAGCTGCTCAGCGCCGCGGCTGAGTCTCTCGAGCGAGGTTGATCGCACATGGCCACCCTGTCCTCACCGCTTCGGCGATTGGCATGGGTGGCCTTGTTTTGTGGGCTTTTCTCGCTCCTCGTGATCTTCAAGATCCCGGTATGCCCGACCTCGATCTTGCTTCACCAACCGTGCCCAGGTTGCGGGTTGACGAGAGCCACGCTGAGGTTGCTTCAGGGTGACTTGAGCGGAGCGCTCGCGTGGCATCCACTCGTGTGGTTGATGAGCCCGACGATCGGCGCTTACTTCATCGCGAATACGGTTGGGTATGTCGTGCGAGGTGAGTGGGGCGTTGTCGAAGCGCGTATGGGTCGCGCGATCAGCCCGATTGCGATGGTGTTGTTGGTCGCCGGGTTTGCGGTCTGGATCGCCCGTTTCTTCGGGGCGTTTGGCGGCCCGGTACCGGTGTGACCGAGCGACAGATCACAGGTTGGGTCGACTTTGCCACGTTGATCGTGGGTATCGTCGTGCACCCCGTGTCGAGCTGGCTCGTGCTCGAAGCCTTTCGGCGAGCTCGCCGCGATCGCGAGCTTGCACCTTGCTGGCATCGATCGACCCTTTGGGCAGCGCTCGCGCCGTTGTTGTTCTTGCCGAACTTTCTCTGCGTCGGGTTTTACGTGTGGGTCGATTTGAGACGAACCCATCGCTCGAGGCGTATTGTCCGGGCCTTTGCTGCGCTGGCTTCGATGGCGCTTTCGCTGCTGATTGCGGTTGTCCCGCTCGTGATCGTAGGGGCCTTCGTCGAGGCGGTTCTGTCGCCTTGATTCGTGCGGATCTTGTCCCGCTGGCCAGGTCGTGTGCTAACCCCGGCGCGTGGTCGCAAACCGCCGAGATAGCTCGCTGATCGTCGAAGTCCCCCAAAGGGCCGACGACTCGCCTCGCTGGGTCAACGTTGGCATCATCGCCGCCGTTGGCTTCGCGATCGGCGTCATTTGGCCTCGTTTGATGGGTGTCGAGCTGGGCCCAAGCCCGCCGAACGATGCTCGTAACGCAGCCGCCGTCACCAGTGGCGCTTCGAGTGCGGCTCGACCTGCAACCTCGTCGGCACGCACCGCGACAAGCGCGAACGCCGCTACTTCTGCTGTTCCTGGGGCAACTCCGATGTCGGCCAACGAGCAGACGGTCGTCGTTGCGAACGGCGTGGTCAACAAGTGCAAGGACAAGAAGGGCGACAACCTGAGCGGCGCCAAATGCGGCACGCTCGACCTCGATAGCGTCGTGCTTCAACCACTCTCGACCCTCGCTCGTTGCCCATCCGCGGTCGGGTTGGCTGGCAAGATCCCGCTGACTCTCGATGTCGACTTCACCCGCAAGTCGGCGAAGGTCAATCGCAACACGATCAAGCAAGCCTCGCTGCCCACGACCACGGTCAACGGCATCTTGTCGTGTGCCGAAAAAGCCCTCGCGAACGTATCGATCGAGAGCCTTCAGCACGAGCATCAGAAGTACAACGTCGTCTACAACCTCACGTTCTATCCACCCGGCAAGGGCCCCTCTGCGGGTGATGTCGCGAAACCCGGAGAAGACGACGCCGAGAAAGCCCATGCCACCAACGCGGTGGGCACTCAGGTCGAGGTCGCGTGGCCTGTGGTTCAAGTGCGCGATGTGCCCAAGACGGGTGGGGTAGTCGGTCGTGTCTTGCGTGGCGTGAAGGTGAAGGTGCTCGCCCAAGACAAAGACTGGTACAAGATCGAATTCGCCCCGGCAAAGAGGGTTGGGTATACCGCGGAGCCATCGGTCTCTGAGCCACGCTGACCTCTTGATGGCGTGGCTCCGCACGCCACCGAGTGCCACTGAGCGCTTGCTTCGTTCGCTTCGAACAAAGCTCGGGTTAGCTCGCCTCGATGCTCGGTGCCGACGAGCTAGGTGCTCGTGTTGAGCTCTCGCTCTTCGTGCTCTCACGAGGTGGTTCGAGCGGGAATTCTCGTTCGAGCAACAACGCACGCTCGAGCCTCAACAGGTACTCTTCTCGGCTCACCGCCACACAGCCGAGCGACGAAAGATGCGACGTCAAAATCTGCGCGTCGAACAACTCGTATCCAGCGTTTTTGAGCCGAGTGATCAGCGAGGCAAACGCTACCTTCGACGCGTCAGTTTCGTGATGGAACATCGACTCTCCGGCGAAGAAACCACCCATCGCAATGCCGTAAATTCCACCGACGAGCTTACGTGAGTGGGTGTTCCAGACCTCGAGACTGTGGGCCCAACCCTGTCGATGAAGCTCGAGAAAACCTTCGCGAAGACTCGGCGTGATCCATGTGCCGCCTTCGCGATGGCCGCAGGCGTCAATCACCTGCTCGAAGGCCCGATCGAGCGTCACTTCGAACGGCTTTTTTTTCATCGATCGAATGAGGCTTCTCGACCAATGCAGAGGCTCGGTCATCGGAAAAATTGCGCGCTCGGGTGGTGAGCACCAGGGCACCACCTCGGGCGCAGCTGGCCACGGAAAGATCCCGAACCGATACGCTTCGAGCAATCGATCGACGCTGCAATCCACGTCGAATTGCACGATCCCGTGTGGGCCGCGCGCTCGGCGCGGCTGGGGGAAGAACCCGCGTATCGGAGGCAGCTTCAACCCGATAACCCCCCGAGTCGCTTCAGCAATGCGCTCTCGAGATCGATCGCGGCCTTGACGAAACCGTCGATGCCCTCGGCGAGCTTGGCGGTCGCCATCTTGTCTTCGGCGTGCATCGCTCGGAAGCTCGCTTCATCGATCGTGATCTTGTCGCGGCCTCGCTCGTTCGCCTTCGCTGGGTCGAGCTTGCGTGTGACCTCTCCGTTGCTTGCCGCGAGCTCGGCGAGAAGCTTCGGAGAGATGGTGAGAAGATCCGAGCCGGCGAGCTCGAGGATCTCTCCGACATTGCGGAAGCTCGCGCCCATCACCTCGGTCTTGTAGCCGTGGCGCTTGTAGTAGTTGTAGATGCTGGTCACCGACACGACGCCAGGGTCTTCTGCAGGTGCGTAGCTCGCCTGGCCCGTGTTCTTCACGTACCAGTCAAGAATTCGGCCCACGAACGGCGAGATCAGCGTGGCGCCCGCCTCGGCACAGGCCACCGCTTGGTGGAAGCCAAAGAGCAGCGTGAGGTTGCAATGGATGCCCTCTTTCTCGAGGATTTCCGCTGCGCGAATGCCTTCCCAGGTCGATGCGATCTTGATCAAGATGCGCTCGCGACCGATGCCCGCCTTCGAATAGAGATCGATGATCCGGTGCGCCTTCTCGACTGTCGCTTTCGTGTCGAACGAAAGTCGTGCATCAACCTCAGTCGAGACGCGTCCTGGAATGATCTCGAGGATCTTCAACCCAAACGCGACCCCAAGGTGATCGATCGCGATCGAGACGATCTTCTTCGGATCCGCATCACCCGCTTCGGCCTTCGCCTTGGCAAGCGCGCTCTCGACCACGTCGGCGTACTCGGGCATGTTCGCAGCAGCGAGAATCAGCGACGGGTTCGTCGTTGCATCCCGAGGGGTGAACTTCTTGATCGACTGAAAATCACCCGTGTCGGCGACCACGACGGTGAAGGCTTTGAGCTGATCGAGGGACGTGCTTGACATGGTGTTTCTCCCGTTTTGAGCTTTCGTGATCGTTAGCGTCTGTAGCGTGAGCAGGAGGCCCATGAGTCGGTGCGTTGTGCGCCAGCTCGGTGAGGCTTCCCCTTGCGATGCTCGCGTGTGAACGAGCGAATGGATCAGTCTTCGAGCGTGGGCCGAATACCGAGCAGGGCCATGACGGCCAAGCCCAGCAACGCCCCGAAGATCGTCGCTGCGTGAATCACCGGGCCGCCCAACCAAAACGGCACGGTGCCCATTCTGTAGGCGACGATCTCGTTGACGTTGAAGAGCAACAACAACGCTCCAGCGCCCATCCAGAACGGGTTGATCCTTTGCAGCAGGCTCATGACGGCGCGAGGCTACCACGGCACGTGCAGTCGTGAAGGGGTTGGTTCTCGTCGTTGTTCGCGTTGCTCTCTACACGCTGCGGCACGGGCGCCGTTCGGCTATGGTCGCAAACGACGATGCTCAAACTCGCCAAGGGGCTGCTTCGCCGGCTCGTGATGCTGATCGTGTTGTGTTTCTTCGCTCTCGGCGCTTCGTGCGCGAGCGTGACCAACTCGTTGGTGACCTTGATGCCCGGCGTGCTCAACGATCCGTCGAACCGAACCTTGCGCCGTGAGATCTTGTCGTTCGGCTCCGATCAATTTTGCAAAGAGCTCAAGAAGCGTGGTGCCCCGCTTCGGATGAGTGACGGCGCTCCGATCATGGGTCGCTTCTTCGTCACCCAGTGCGAGTACAAAGAGCAAGACAACGGCGACGTGTTCGTGCAGTTCTCGGGCTTCGGCTACGGGTGGACTCAACCCACACGCCGCCTCGGTTTTTCAGCTACAGGCGCGGTTCAGTACAACCAGGATTTCTTGCTCGATGGCTCGACGATGTACGCCTACTTCAGGCCTCGAGGCACGCCTATCACCACGTTCAAAACCGAGATGATGGAGAGCCGCGAGCAGAGCGGTGGCATCGGTGTGTTGATGAGCGGGATGTTCGGTATGGACCAAACCGCCAACCGCATTGGCCAACAGTTGCTCTCGGAAGAGCTGAAAAAAGGCTTCACGGTTATCCGCGAGGGGAATGCGACGACCGACTTCGGCCTCGGGATTGTCGAGAAGGGCGCTCGCCCGTTTCACCCGTTTCAGATCCACGGCTCTGACAAGGTGCAGCTCGCCAACGAGCGATGTGAAATCCACGAGCAGCAGCGCGATTTCATTGGGCCATTCGAGGTCGATGAAAACGGACGAGCGATCTACGTGACGATGATCCTCGATGGTACGCCTGCGGTCGATGTCTTCGTGGTGAAGAAAGATGCCGGAGACGCCTGGGTCAACGAGTACGTTTACAAGCCCGGCGTGACCCAAGCATGGGTGCCATTGTTGTTGACGGACGTGTTGCGCACAGGTGCGGATTGGCGACGGACCGCACCGTTGCAGAAGGGCCTGTATTACCTCGTGATCGATCATTCGTCGGCAGCAGGGCCAGCATCGCCACCTGTGACGCCCACGGGTGGCTCTGACTCTCCTGCGGTTGTGAGCTACGTCGTGCAACTGGGTGATGCGCCGTGAGTGTGATCCTCGTTGCGATCCCCAACCTCGCGGGTTAGACCGCGCCCTCTGCCTTGAACGAGAACCCGGCCACGTGAACTGGAATCGCCTTGCTCGCTACGTGTATCTGGCCGGTTTTTTCGTCATCCTTCCGTTGGCTGCGGCGATTGCCGTCGTGTGGGGGCTTTCACCCGATGACGCATCACCTTCGAAACCGCTGGGTTGGCTGACGACACAAATTCGCGACCAGAGAGTTCCGGTTGCGATCGTGTTGTTCACACTGTTCGAGCTCGCTCTCTGGAGCCAACGCCATCGTTTGCCGTGGAGCGATCTGCTTGCTCCTGGAGGGCGTTCCGATGTGCCTCCGGCTGATCGCGAGCTGTTCGAACGAGCGGGCATGTTGCTCGACGAGAGCGAACGCATTCTGCGCACCTATCGCGAAGAGATCGACAAGCGAAAAGGCGCGGGCAAACGCGCTGATGTCGAAGCCTCTCTCGATAAGCTTCGTGATGCGCTGACGGCCGAGAAGTTCGACGGAGACGTGCTCGATGCTGCCTTGGTGGTAGCTGCGCGCGAGGTCGACGAGACGCTTGCTCCGTGGCGTAAGAGCGAGCTACGCGAGTACACCGAGTCGATCACGTACGCCGTTGCGATCGCCCTCTTTCTCAGGGTGTTCGTGGTCGAAGCATTCAAGATCCCTAGCGGCTCGATGATCCCGACACTGCAGATCGGCGATCACATCTTCGTCAACAAGATGGTCTACGGGCCCGTGATCCCGTGGACACGTAGCCGCTTGTTTGGTCGTTTGCCGCCCAAGCGCGGTGATGTGATCGTGTTCGAGTTCCCTGAGAATCGCGATCAAGATTTCATCAAGCGCGTGATTGCGACTCCGGGTGACAAGCTCGAAGCGCGCGATGGACACCCTTCGATCAATGGGTGGCGCGTTCCGTCGTGTCGTGCGGGTACGTACACCTATCAAGAGGGCCCTACGTCGTCGGTACACAAGGCAGAGCTCGACGTAGAATTCCTTGAGGACAAAGCCTATTTGACGCTCTACGAGCGTAGCTTCCCCTCGTCGTTCTCAGAGGTTCAAGGGCCGTACAACGCGAAAGAAGGCGAGGTCTGGGTGATGGGTGATAACCGTCACAACAGCCACGATTCTCGCGGGTGGTTCGAAGGTCGAGGTGGTGGCGTTCCGTTCGCAAACATCAAGGGCCGAGCGATGTTCGTGTGGCTCAGCTTCGATGCTGCCGGAAAGATTGCGAGCGATCGTTTTGGCGTAAGCGTGATGGGCACTCCGACATTGCGCCCTGCTGATCGAGTGACGCTGCAGAGCGGTGTTGATGCGTGTATGGCGTCGCGACCTCCGCTTTCGGCAACAACGCCTCCGGCGCAAACTCCGTGATCGCCATTCGAGACACGAGCGTTCGATTGTAAGGCTTGTCGCAATTGAGCGTCGGATGGGCCGTAAGAATGGCGAATTCTGCAATCACGAAAGCGTGATTCGCGAAATGCAAGCACAGGTTTTCTCTCTGGCCTTGCACGTGCCATCGTACGCGCCGTTGTAACCAAAACCACGCAATCACAGGAGGGATGTCATGACGATCCCCTTTGGTCGTAGCCTGAGCTCGTTCGCGTTTGTGTCGGTGGCAGTCATGTCTGTGGGGATGTGTGCGGTGGGCTGTGGGAGCAAAACGGATGGTTCGGGCGCTGCTGCTTCGGCTTCGGCGACCGCAGCGCTTCCGCCCGGCGCTCGTGGCGAAGAAGAAGGCGTCACCCGCTACACGAGCGAAACCCCCGACACAGGGGGCACCCACGCGACCATGAAGAACGTGACGCTGCGCAAATCAGCGGATAACTCGAGTGAAATCGTGGGTTCAGTCGGGAAGGGTACCTACGTGAATCTTCGAGCGCGTTACGGTGCGTTCTCGCTGGTCGAGTTCCCGTATGGAGCGCCCGGACAGCTCAAAAAAGGCTGGCTCGATAACAACGACATCACGCCGAATACCGTCGCTGTTACGTCGGCAACTGCGGCGCCGTTGTTGCCGACCACGCCCACCGCAACGACTACCCCCACAACAACGCCAACGGGCACCACGAAGCCCGTACCGATCATCAAGCCGCCTGTAAAACGGCCTTGATGTGAGCGTGTCTGGTCGACTTCGCCGAGTGCAAGCCCACGCGATTTGCGATGGCGGGCGCCTCGACGACGCGGCGAAGTCGACGCTGTAAAAATTCTACTTGAAGGGAATTACCCCTTCCTACGTCCGTACCAGGACGCCGACATTGGCGGCCCTTTTCCAAGGAGCTTTCCCTCATGCGAGCTTTCAAACTTCAATCACTCTCGGCTCTTGCACTCGTTTCGTTGTTGGCTGTTGCTTGCACGACTGAGGTGACCGAAGACAACGGCACTGGCGGAAGCGCCGGATCTTCAGGGAGTGCAGGCAGCTCAGGTTCTGCTGGCTCTTCAGGCTCGGCAGGTTCTGGCGGAACGGCAGGCAGCGGAGGCACTGCAGGATCAGGCGGTACGGCGGGCTCGGGTGGTACGGCTGGCTCGGGGGGAACAGCCGGTTCGGGTGGTACCGCAGGCAGCGGAGGTACGGGTGGATCGGCGGGTGGTTCTTGCGCAGACGTGGGTCAGGTTGAATCACCGACCAGCGACACCTTGAACGTCCGATTTGCTCACTTGGACGCAGGCGTTGGCCCGGTAGATATCTGCGTCTCGGTGGGTGGCTCCGACTACGTAGGCCCCATCTTCTCGTCGGTGTTGGGTGCCGAGTTCGGCTTCAAGACCGTTACCACTCCGCTCCCATTCCAAACTCAATCCACAATCACGTGGCCTGTGGCCTTCAAGATCAAGGTCATCGCGTCGGATGCGACGGACTGCAGCACCGGAACCGAGGTTGATCTCGACACCGTGTACGACAACCCGCTCGTGTACTTCGCACCGATTGCGGACGGAAACACGTTCGTTACCACGGTGGGTGTGCTTCCTGCGGCGGTTGCTTCCGACTCGACGAAGGCCGCAGGATACGCCCTCAACGCGTTCGGCTTCACGGCTAGCTACTACGCAGCTCTGCAAGAGGCCGAGGTCGACACGCTCTTCACCGACGGTGATTGCGCTCCGTCGAGCCTCGACAACGCCACCTGGGCAGTTACCTCGTTCACGCCGTCCAGCACCAACGAGTACTCGGCTGGGTTCGGGACATACACGGCAAGCTCGGCGAGCTTCGCCCCTGTGGTTTCGTCGAACCCCATCACGTTCGGTCTGGCTGGCGGAGCAGCGTTCTGGACGGCTGCGGTGGGTGCCGACATCGACAACGCTCAGGTTGTGATTTGCGCTCAAAACGCTGAGGCCGTCGACCCCAACTCGTATGTAGCGAAGTGCATCTCGCCGTGATGCGAGTGAGCTGAGCAGAACAAGACTTTCCTCGTGAGAGCGTCGGTGCAAAGGGGGCCGGCGCTCTTGCCTTTTTGTGAGCACGAGGTTGGGTCGCGCGACTATTCGACTTCGAGTCGCGATCGTCGTTGCAGGAGTTTTTCCCACGCGTCGCGAAGGTCTTCTGGGGCTCGCGCGCCATGTGCGATGGCGGGTGCTCCGGTTCGCAGTGCCCAACGAAAGCGACGTTCGTCACCGAGCAAATCTGCGCTCACCAACGCCACCAAAAGCGCGGTTGTATTCGAGGGCTCGGCGCCGAGCGCCACCGTTGACTGCTCGAGAGCAAACTTGAGCTTACCGAGCTCGTACGCGCGCTTGGACAGTTCGGGAAGGCGCATTCGTTTCAAGCCAGCAAGTCGTTGCGCGGTCTTGGTGTCGTCGCGCAAAATCGCTTCATCGATCCAGCGATCGTCGACTCGCCGAGGATGGCTCGAATCCTCTACAGGCGAAGCAGGTTCGGTCACTCGCTGGGCGTTGCGCTCATCGAGTGCGCGCTGAATACGTCGTGTTGTTCGCTCGTCGTGTCGCGCTGTGGCCACGCGAAGCAAGGCTTGCAGCAGGCGCTCGTTGTTCTCGTCTCGTGCAACGAGGCCCTCGAGCCAACGCTGTGCATCATCGAGGGCGCTTCGTTTTTCGAGCACCAACGCCACCTGAAGACCGACTGCCGAGCTTGCTGGATCAAGCTCGAGTGCGTGCCTCGATTCGCGAAACGCTTCGTCGAGCCGCCCTTGTTGCAAGTGACAGATCGATCGCTCGAGCCACACCGTCGCGAGGTCGGGCTCTTCGCGTGCTGCACGGGCGAACGCTGCCTCGGGAGAGCGCCCCATTTGGCATTGCACCGCGCCGATACGCGCCCAGACATCGCCGCTGGTTGAGTCTTCATCAGCGGCTCGTTCGAACCAGCTCAACGCAACATCGAAGTGACCTGTTGCCTCGGCGGTCACTCCCTCGAGATACGCGGCATACGCTTCAGGGGCGACGGGCGGCCCTTTGACGATCCGACCGTGTACCTTGCGAGGAATATCGGCTGTGAACAGCGAGCAGCCCATGGTGGTGCTGGCCACCATCAACAAGCCACATGCCCGAATCCACATGCTCATGTTCGTAGCGCTTCGAGCAGCCGATCGTTTTCTTCGCGTGTTCCGATCGTGATTCGCAGTTGTCGGGCGAGACGACCACCGCGTTGGTGGAACGATCGTACCAGAATCGACTTCGACTTCAGTTGCTCGAAGACCTCGACCGCGGGTTGTTGTGTTTGTACCCACACGAAGTTTGCGGCGCTGGGCGTGACCACCATGCCCAAGCCAGTCAGCTCGGTTGAGACTCGTTCGCGCTCGCTGATCACCTCATTCACTGCGCGGTCGATCTCTTCGCCCAGCTCGTTGAGCGCCACTGACGCAAGGTGCTGGCTTAGCGTGGGCAAGTTGTAGGGTTGTCGAATCTTGTCGATGGCGTCGACGAGTGCGGTAGAGCCACGAAGCCAACCCACGCGAAGCGCTGCCAAACCAATCTTCGACAGGGTGCCCAGCAGCGCGACGTTCGGGTACCTCGTGAGCCAATCCGCGTGGCTTACGCGTGCGTAGGCACCATACGCCTCGTCGATCAGCACCAACGATTGCGGTGCCGCTTCGACGATCTCTTTGATCGCCGTCTGGTTCATCAAGTTGCCCGTGGGGTTGTTGGGCGTTGCGATGAACACCATCGACGGCTCGAGCGCTTCAACGGCACGGCGAACAGCCTTCACGTCGAGTTGCCATGACTCGTCGAGCGGCACCTCGATCACTTGAAAGCCCCGGGCTCGCGCCGACATCCTGTACATCACGAACGTCGGTGTGAGCGTGACGATGATGGGGTTGCGACTGTTTGCCCTGGGTCGTGAAAGCGCACTCAACAACAGCGCAATGATCTCATCGCTCCCCGTACCCAACACGAGCTCTTCGGCTCGTGCACCCAGACGCCGAGCGAGCGACTCACGCAGTCGCACCGTGGTTGCATCGGGGTACCTCGACAGGAGCACCTCGTTCGTTGCTTGCCCTAGACGTTCTCGAGCTTGCTTCGACCAGAAGTCTGGAGCCTCGTTCGCATCGAGACGAACCTCGAAGTCACCTGGGTGCGGAACGTACGCCGAAAGCTCGTTGAGCTCTGGGCGAATCAGCGAATCAAGCGAGAATGTGCCCATCCGGGCGCGCAGAATGCCTCACTTTTCAGCCGAATGCTCGACCTTCGACGCCCGAAGTCGATCGCTCTCGGTTCTCGCCTCTTCTCGGCGATGGCAATCAGTGTAACTTCGTTGCTCATGGAAAAGCGCACGGTGGTGTTGGGGGCCAGTGCAGCGTCGACGCGTTCGAGCAACGTCTCATCGCGCCGCGTGAGTGCACACGAAAACCATAGGCTCGCGACGCTCGCGAAGTGCACCCCTCGCTTTGTCGCGGGGGCTGCATCGACCGTGTTGTGCGCGCTGTCTCTCACGGGGTGTTGTCAAAAGATTGCAGAGCAAGTGCTGCCCCAACCTGCGTCGTCCGCGACGGCGCCGCCTGGTTCGGCACCAGTGATGCCAACGGCTCCGGGCAGTCAATGGGCTGGCGCGGGGCAACTCTTGCCGCTCGCTGCTGGGCAGTGGGTGAAATACAAGGTGTACGATTCGCACGGTGGTGCAGGTGAGCTCACCTACAAGATCCTCGCGCAGCGAGGCACCTCGTATGACATGGAGGTGGTCACCCAGAAAACGTCGCGATCCATCATCTTCCTCACGCTCGCGATCGGCAAACGCGAAGACCCAAACTCGTATCGAGTTGAGGCCGCGAAAGTGAAGACCGGAACCACTCCGGTAATCGATCTCAAGCCAGGGTTGGTCAACCCGATGCTGGCAGGCGTGCTCTCGCAGATCGTTGTGCCGCCGCTCGGCAATCAACCTCGCGAAGATGTGGTCGTACCCGCGGGTACCTTCGCGCAAAGTCTGAAAATCGAGCAGACCTACACCATCTTCGGAAAGCCATTTTCAGGAACGTCTTGGGTACATCCGACCATCCCGTTGATGGCGGCAGCAAAGACTCAATCGAATCAAGAGGGCGGCACACGCACCGAGCTCATCGCGTTTGGTCTCACCGGCGCGAAGAGTGAGCTCTTAGGCTCGACTATCGCCACGCAATCACAAGCTCGCACGCCGGGTCGCCACGCAGTCGGCAACGCTGTTCGTGTGAGTCGAGCAGATGTGCGCCGGTGAGCTCGACACTTCGCGAGGCCCACCCGAGCACGCTCAAACAGTGCGCTCGATGAGGATGCGAGAAGCCCGAGATCTTCAGTCGGATCACCGACGGGCTTTCTTGAATCGGCAGCAGGTGACCCGAGTCGTAGTGCACCTCCCAGAGCCGCGCCGCCTTGCTCAAGATGAACATCGGCGAGCCGATTCGATAGAAGATCCGGTAGAGCGTGGGCAGGTTTGCCTCGGCGCCGAACTTGCCCATCTCGTAACAGAGCGACAGGTCTCCGTTGCCCCACAACCGATCGGCTTCGACGTTGACTTGAATGAACACTTCGAGCGGCAACCACGCGTGCGCATCGCTCGTGCTGATGAGCGCACGAGACTCGGCGGGCAGCGCGGCGAGCAACTTGCTGGCGCCTTCCGCGCCATGATGCGCGGTTGCGTACTGCAACCTCGAAAGTACCGCGCTCGCCTTGACCTTTGCCAACCCAGCCCCCTTCGGTGTGCTCGAGTTACTTCGTAGGTTTCTGCACCTTGGTTGCTGCTGCCGACGCCTTGACCGGTTTGCCTTCAGCATCGCGTAGCTCTGGCGCCGGAAGCTCGTTGGCCTTGAGGGCAGCCTCGGCTTCTTCTCTCGGGCCCACCAGCACAATCACTGCGTGATCGAGCGCCAAGAACGACTTGGCAAGCTCGTTGATCGAGGCCTTTGGTGCGGCTGCCTGTGCCTTCAACACGCTCGCGTCGGCGTCAGCTCCGAGACCCACCCCCACGTTGCTCGCCAGTGAGCTCGCGATGCCTCGCGACGTGCCGTACGTGTCGACCGCATCGGCGCGCATCTGTGCCTTCACCTTGTGGATCTCTTCTTCGCTCAACCCACTCGCTGCCATGCCTCGGATCTCGGCCAGCGTCTCTTTGAGCGCTGGAGTGATCGCGTCGGTACGAATCGCGGCACGTGCGACGAACATCCCGCTGCCGCGCTGCAAGTTGAAGCGAGATCGTGCGCCGTATGTCCAGCCGTGTTTCTCGCGAAGGTTCTGGTTCAAACGCGAGGTAAACGACCCGCCAAGCGCGACATTCATCAGCGACAGAATTGGCTGCTGTGGGTTGGCTGCAGACACGCCTTCACGCACGATCGACATCACGACTTGCGGTGCGTTCGGTCGATCGACGATCACTGTTCTCAGTGCGCCTGACTTTGGTGGAGCTGGCGCCACCGGCGCGGGTGCAGCCTCTTTCGGCGCAGCCCAACCTGCAAACGCGCTGTTGAGCATCGCGCTCACCGCTTCTTTGCTCGTTTGCCCCACGACCACGAACGTCGCGACATCGGGCCGCCATAGCTTCTTGTGATGCGCAACGACGTTGGGCAGTGTGATCTTCGCTGCGCTCTCGAATGACCCGTCGACGGGTTTCGCGTACGGGTGCCCTTCGCCGTAATAGACCGCCGTGGTGACGTTGCGCGCCACCTCGTTCGGGTCGTCGCCGCGAGCTTTCAGCGCGTTCTTCCAGAGCTTCGATACCCGTTCGAAATCCTTCGCATCGTGACGCGGGCGAATCACCGCGTCAGCCATCAAAGGCAGCGTCTTGTCGAGTCGATCCGACAACACCTCGACCGACACGATGCTCATGTCTCGATCGCTGTAGCTCGACAGCTTTGCACCCAGCTCGTCGAGAGCGGTTGAGTACGCAAGCGCATCACGTGACCCTGCGCCTTCGTCGAGCATGTCCGCGGTGACGTGAGCAAGCCCTGCTTGACCCGCAGGGTCGAGCGACGCGCCGTAAGGCACTACGAGCGAGATCGAGACGATCGGAAGGCT
The DNA here is from genome assembly GCA_046351315.1 of Polyangiaceae bacterium. Lineage (GTDB taxonomy): Bacteria > Myxococcota_A > Polyangia > Polyangiales > Polyangiaceae > JAXLYQ01. The sequence continues at coordinate 46,408 of JAXLYQ010000013.1, read as the reverse complement.
CTTGCGTTCGATCAGCCACACCTTCGAGCCGCCCGGCCCGTCGAACACGACGGGCGCTGGTGGTGAGTACATCGCGGGCTCATCGAGCTTTGGGGGCGGCCCCAGCGCGTCTGCAACAGGCGTCACATCGGCCGATGCAGAGGGCTGCGCGGACGCGATCGGTGAAACGGGCTTCGGCGTAGGCGTGGTCTCGGTACACGCGTTGAGAGCGAACGCTGCGAAGAGCGCTGCGGCACACAACGCGCTGACTCGAAGTTGCTTGCGCGAAGATCGCATGATCACTTGCCCTCCGGCACGACACGCACGATGACGCGGCTATCGAGCGTGAGCGTCTTCTTGGCCCACGAGAGAATCCCGTCGGCCGTCGCGTTCTTGTATCGCGCAAGATCGCGGTCGACGAAGCCCGGGTCGCCCTTCTTTGCCTCATATGCGTTCAAGAGTGCAGCACGTGCTGCCATCCCTTGAAGTCGAGAGACAAAACCGAGCTCGTACTCGCTGCGTGCTCGCTTCAACTCTGACTCGGTTGGGGCGCGTGACGCTGCGTCTGTGAGCACTGCATCGACTGCTTTTTCGAGCTCGTCGAGCGTCACTCCGTCTTGAGCGATCACTTCGATCTCGAAGATGCTCGACATCTCTTGTGAGTGCTGAGCCACCGACACCGATCGGGCGAGCGACTTGTCGAACATCAGCGCTTTCTGAAGTCGGCTCGCCTTTCCTGAGGACAACACCGACGCCAACAGATCGAGCTCGGCATCACCCTCTTCGAGCTGTGCCGGAGAGTGAAACGCGATGATCAACTTCGGTAGCTCGACCTTGTCTTTCATCGTTTCGCGAATGACTTTGCCGAGCTTCGGTGCGGCTTCGACTCCTCGTCGTGTCGGTGCCGTACCTGCCGGAATGTGCCCGAAATACTTCTGCGCGAGCTCGACCACCTCGTCACTCTTCACATCGCCTGCCACCACCAACGATGCGTTCGATGGAACGTAGTACTTCGCGAAAAACGCCTGCACGTCAGCCACGCTCGCCGCTTCGAGATCTTCGTGCGAGCCAATCGTGGGGTGGTGATACGGGTGACCTTCGGGGAACAACAGCTCAGGCATCCGAAGATCAGCCTTGCCGTAGGGCTCGTTCTCAGAGGTTTGTCGTCGTTCGTTTCGTACGACGTCGCGTTGTAGGTCGAGCTTCTTCTGATCGATCTGTTTCCCGAGTGCTTCGAGGCGATCGGCTTCAAGCCACAACAACAGCTTCAACGACGTGGCGGGGCCCGTCTCGTGATAGTCGGTCGCGTCCTCGCTAGTCCAAGCGTTGTTCGAGCCTCCTGCGGCCTCCATCAACGCGTCAAACTGGCCCTCAGGGGCTCGCGCGGTGCCCATGAACATCAGGTGCTCGAAGAGGTGAGCAAAACCCGTTCGCTTGGTCTGCTCATCGCGTGAGCCGACCTTGTAATAGACGTTCACCGCCACCGTCGGCAGTGCGTGATCTTCATGCACGATGACGGTGAGCCCGTTGCTCAGCTTCGACTTCTTGAACGGCAGGTCGAGCGCATGTGCTTCAGCGGGAGCGAGCAGCGAACCCAGCATCACGGCCATCGCTGCAATCGGGCCTGCCGCGAAATATCGAGAGCGACGCATGGCGCGCGAGGATAGAGAAAAAGACCTCGCCCGTCACCCTCGCTGCAGCGCTTCGTTTTGCCGCCGATTCTCTAGCGACGAACGACGCGGATAGACCCGCAGCTTGGGTGGTCCATCCGACCGTCGATGATCCCTCCGTTGGCGCTGAGGGTCGCAACGACGGCGACTCCGATGTAGCCCGGGGGCTGTTGAACCCATTCGGTCGGAGAAAGCCGAATCTCGTTCGTCGAACGATCGTACGCACCATGCATTCGAATGGCACCGACGATGCTTTTGGCGTCGTGCTTGAAGTGAAAAATGAGGTCGACGACGATCTGATCTCCGTCGTCACTCACCCGTTCGATTTCGAGATCCGCATCGGTTTCACCTTGCGAGCAAACGTAGGTGCCGATGTAGTGCGAGCCTTCTCGGATCAACGCTCGACCCAGCTCTGCTTTGGGTTTCGGTCGTTCGCGGATTTCAACGCTTCGTTCGGCTTGTGGGGTCGCCGTGGTGGACACGTTTGACGAAGCGGGCTTGGCCGAGGGGGCAGCTCGCGAAATCACGATCTCGGCGGTCGTGTCGTGAACAACGCCAGGAGACGCGGGGCTACAAGCAAGCGAAGCGACGCTCGTCGTGACGACGAACGCCGTCGCTTTCACAAGACCATGACCCAGACATCGTAGAGAGCGTGTGTCCATACCGCGGGGGCGAACCCTCGGAAGGCATAGATCAACGTGAACGCGAGGCCACAGATCGTTCGAAAAATGAAGGCATCGAGTGAGAATTCTTCGCCCATCGCTCCGACGTGATGCCAGGCAGAAAACGCTGCCGCGCACACCACGGCCCAGCCCATCTTCACGAGCCAGGGCTTCCAGTCGTCGAGCATCGTGAGCAGGTGTGCACCGACACCGAAGAGCAACACCCGGAAGGTGAGCTCTTCATAAAACCCAGCACCGAGCGACATCACGAGCGGAGTGAACACTCCCACGTCGAGACCGGGAGGCGCTGCCAGTGGGTGTGGGGCTAGCGGCCACGAGCTACCGATGGCGTTGGGCAACAGGTGGCCGACGTGAAGTTGTGCGACCACGAACCCTGCGATGAAGCGCATCGCCATCGCGTAGAGAACGCCTTCGATGGCGACGAGGGCAAAGCTCTCCCAGCGCATCTTGGCGCGGTTGCCCGTCATCAACATACCAAGGGCAACCACGAGCCCTATCGCGAGTGTGAGACCCACGTACGAGAGTCGGTCGTGCTCGGCGAGATTCGCAAGTCGCGAGGTGACGACATCGGCTGCGTTGCGCACGGGCAAGAACACCACCCCGACGTGGTACGCGACGAAGATCGGCATCGTCAGCGCCACGTCCGTCACCGCATCGGTGCGGCTGCTCGAGCCTGCTTGCTCGTTGGTAGGGTTAGACGTCTCGACCTGGGCAGTCACGACTTCGAGCATCGTAGGAGGGCCCTCCAAAAGCGGCCAACTCCGCTGCGAAAACCGTAGACTGCCGACACTCTGCGATGCGTCGGGCGTGACGCTCAGCCGACGCCGGGCGTCACGCGATACACGATGATGACGACCACGATGATCCAGAGCACCAGGTTCAAAATAAACGGGACATCGCTGAGCATCTTCTGCGTGGGTGATTCGCTCTTGGTGTCACCGATCACGAGCTGTAGAAAACGACCCATCCCGATCACCGGAAACACCGTCGTCGCCCACAACATATCGCTCTGAAACAGCACGCGCGTTTGTGGGTCGAGCGTGTACATCAAATACGTACCGACCGTCGCAAGCGCCGTGATCGAAAGCGCTGCGGTGAGTGCTCCCGTTGAGTACGAACGAAGAACCCCTCGCTGAGCCACCTTGCCGTCGTTGGCTTGTGCAGGCTCACCTGCAGCAATTCGAGCCGCCTCTTTTTTCTGCTCTTTCGCGAGGTGCTGTGCGAGCTCGTGACGGCGCTTTCCGAAGCCCAAAAACAGAGCAAGCAGCGCGGTGCACGCCACCAAGTACGTGCTCACCGGGATCTGCGTTGCAAGACCACCGGCGACGACGCGAAGGACGAACCCCAGCGAGATCGAGCCAACATCGACGTACGCGACATCTTTCAGCTTCGTCGGCTTGAACGAGTACGCGACATTGTTCACGAGGTAGGCAAGTGCGGTCGCACCGAACGGAATACTCAGCGCAAACGCTCCACCCAACGAGCCTACGATCAACACGCCGCCGACCGCCTTTGCCAGGCTTTCAGGTACAAGCCCCGAGGCAATCGGTCGGTTTCGTTTCACCGGGTGTGCGCGATCGGCTTCGACGTCGACGAGATCGTTGAGTGTGTAGACCGCCCCCGCCAGGAAGCAGAATACCGCGAACGCCTCGAGCGCTGTGAGAAGCAGCGGGACATGAAAGATGTCCTTCGCGAAGAAGACCGGCGCCAGCACGAACGTGTTCTTCACCCACTGGTGCGGGCGCATCATGCGCACCACGCCGAGCATGAGCTTGAAGGTCGAGGGCTTGCCAGTTGCGGGCGGCGGTGACGACGTGTCTGCGTCGTCTTGTGCTTCTTCAGAAGTGGTCATCAACGAAATCAGAATGCGACTTGGAAGCGTCCGCCGAGCTCGTGAAGCGTATGAACCGACGAGAAGTGGTTGGGGTCAGAGGTGCCGTTGTCGGCGACGTTACCCGGGGCTTGCGTCGACAATGGCGTAGCGCCCGAATCAGGCAAGTGTGTGAACGTATAGTTCACGTAGACACCGGCGTGCGAGGTTGCGTGGTACTTGAGACCAACCCCGAAAACGTTGGCTTTCACATCAACCGAGCTCACCCCCGGCCCGCCAATCGCTGATGAATCGCCACGCGTTGCGGGCTTGTACGTCGCGCTGAGCTGCTCGACCCGCAACAACAGCTCGAGGCCGCGCGGTGGTTTGATCGGATCTCCCTCGGGGAAGTGCAACGTTGGCGGACGGAACTCTCCCGGCTCGGCTGCGATCGACGGATCGCCCAAAATCCAGAAGCCGATCTGGGCGTAGTAGGCAGTACCTTTCAAGCGACCAAGACGCTCGGTGTTCGTGCTTTCGAAGCCATCGATTGCCTCGCGTGTATTGCGTCGCATCGACACAAACTCGAAGCGAAAATCGAGCTTCGAAACCGGGACACGGAGCTCTCCTGCGAAGCCCGATTGAGCGCCCGACGGAATGATGTGCGTGGTGCGCCCTTGGCTGTCTGCATACGTAGTGTTCCAGAAGGTCCAACCGCCTGCTGTGGTCAGTGGATCCATCGCGTACGTGACCGAGCGCAGCTCGCGCATTCCGTATGTCCCGCTCGCGCCGATTTGAATACGGCTCGCCAAGCTGTGTGTGCTCGAAAGCGGTCTGACATAGACGCGACCTGCGACATCGGCTCGGTTGTCGACGCTGCCTCGGTTCTGACCGTCGCCGCCGAATACGCCGACCTCGTAGTGGAAGAACCCTCCTGGAGCGCCGCCCCACATCATCGCTCCGATGTCCTTGCTCTGTGGAGCACCGAATCGAACCGCAAGTGGGCGATCGAGAAACGCAGTGCCGGCATCGGTCGTGCGGTTCTCCATCGTGAAGGGAAGCTGCTGTTGGCCAACGGTGAGATGAGCCCAACGATGAAAGCGAACATCGACCAACGCGTGCTCGAGTCGTTGCTTCGACGGAGCCAGATCGCCAGTGACGTAGAACGACCAGGCCTTGAGCACTTGACCGCCCGCTTCGAGACGCGCGCGATTGATGAACGCTTGTGTTTTGACCTCGTGAGCTTGTGATCCCGTGAGGTCGGCCACACCTCGACCGAAGGTCGCTTTCGAGTCGGCTTGCAGCAACAACCCGGGGAAGAAGCGGAAAGTATCGTTGTCGTCACGCAGGTAAAAATGGCCGCCGTGATAACCCGCCAGTGGGAAGTTATCGGGAGCGAACACGGTCGGTCGGTGAATGTCGTGATGACGTCGACGTGAAGGGCGGGCCCCGTCGTTCGTTTCGGTCGCCAGGTGATCGACGTTCGACGGGTAGGGCGCACCTGGGTCGGGCAGTACGACTGGAGCATTGGGGTCAGGGTCAGACTCGTCGTCGGCTCGAGCGTTCGATGGCCACAACACCATCAGCGCACTCGACGCGAGCATCATCGACACCGCAGTGAATCGGCTTAGGTGCTGGCACTTTCCCATCATGCGGGGCGCATCATGCACCGACACTCGACGCAGGCAAAGGGAACGTATGCAGGTGTCAGCTCAACGTGTGCTTGAGGCCCGGGAGGCCGGTTTCACGCCATGTCGAGCCCTTCGAGCAACCCACCGAAGAACGTGCTTCGCCTATCGAAAAGCGACGCATCCACCTATACTTCAACCCTCGATTCAATGCCCCGAGCCAACCCCTCAAGTGCCTCTGAGCCTCACATCACCAGGCGCTCCGTTCAGGTCGAAGATACCTCGGTACTGCTCGCTCTTACTGGCCCTCGTGGTGACCTCTTGCGCGTGCTTGCTCGCGAAACGGGTGCCGAGGTTGGTCAGCGCGGAAACATGATCTTGCTGGCCGGTGCGCTCGAGCGCGTCGAGCTCGCAGAGCGTGTGCTGACCGAAGCGGCGATCCTCATTCGCCAAGGCGCTGAGCTCACCGAAGCCGACTACACGAGAAGTGCCGCGTCGGGTCGTTCAGAGCCTCGCGATCGACCTTCCGGGAGCTTCGATTCATCGACCATCTCGGTACCTGGCCGGGGCAAAGCGATCCTGCCGAAGACCGCTTCGCAGCGTCGTTACGTCGAGGCCATTCGAACGCATGATCTCACCTTCGGCATCGGCCCAGCGGGCACTGGCAAAACGTATCTCGCGATGGCGATGGCAGTCGGCATGTTGCTCGAGCGAAGGGTGAAGCGAATCATCCTCACTCGACCCGCGGTCGAAGCTGGTGAGAAGCTCGGGTTTCTGCCTGGCGATCTGGCCGAGAAGGTGAACCCCTATCTTCGTCCGCTCTACGACGCGCTTCACGACATGATGGATTTCGAGAAAGCCGATGCTCTTGTCGAGCGAGGTCAAATCGAGGTCGCGCCGTTGGCGTTCATGCGTGGTCGTACGCTCAACGATGCGTTCGTGATTCTCGACGAGGCGCAGAACACCACGAGTGAGCAGATGCGAATGTTCCTCACTCGCTTCGGTTACGGCTCTCGTGTTGTCGTCACGGGCGACGTTACCCAGGTCGACTTGCCCACCGGCGTTCGCAGCGGTCTCGGCGAATCTCGCTCGCTGCTGCAAGGGGTCGAAGGCATCGCGTTCTGTGAGTTCACCGACATCGATGTCGTGCGTCACCCGCTCGTTCAGAAGATCGTTCTCGCGTACGAGAAACGAGACGCAGAACGTCGCGAAGCCAAGGGCAAGTGATCGGCATGAGCAACCGACGTATCGACGAGTACTACGCGCCTGTGTTTGCGTGGTGTCGTCGATGCGTTGCTGCTTTCGAGCGACGTCCTGTTTTTATTGGCATCAGTGGCCCTCAAGGCAGCGGCAAGAGCTCGTTGTCTCACCACCTCGTTCACTCCTTCGAGGCCGAAAGCGTTCGAGCGGTGAGCATCTCGATCGACGACTTCTATCTCACGTTCGATGAGCAGCGATCGCTTGCTTCGCGATACCCGACGAATCGCACGCTCGAGCTCCGTGGTTACCCGGGCACTCACGATGTCGAGCTTGGTGTTCGCACGCTCGAATCGCTTCGAAACAAGCGGCCAACAGCCATCCCTCGGTACGACAAATCGGCGCACCAAGGTCGTGGGGATCGTCTCCCAGAATCTGCCTGGTCGATGGTTGCGCCCCGTATCGAAGAAGGGGTCGACGCAGCCGTTGATCTCGTGATCGTCGAAGGGTGGATGCTTGGCTTTCGCCCGATCACGGCGACCGAGGTCGATGCGATCGATCCATCACTTGCTGCACCCAATGAATTTCTTGCGGCGTACGATGCTTGGGATTCGTTTCTCGATGCGTTCATCCTGCTCGATGCGACCTCACTCGACGACATCGTGACGTGGCGAGTCGATAGCGAGCGCGCTCGTCGAGAACGGGGAGAGACCGCGCTGTCCGACGCCGATGCTCGCGACTACATCGAGCGATTTTTGCCAGCGTATCGAGCGTATGTGCCCGCTTTGCGTGCGCGTCCGATCGGCTCTCGTGGGCTATATCTCGTGCTCGACTCTGATCGTCATCCGACGTCGATTCGCGAACGCTGAGCCATCGTGATGGCGCTCGAAACTGCCTTCGTGTGAGCGATGCGGTATCCGCGTAGCGCGGTGGCAAAGCTCGCAAAGCGGAGCGTCGCCTTGGTGGAGTATACCAGCGCGGCATGCCTGTCTTTGTCCGGAGTCACCGATGACCGAGCCTTCTCGAATGAAGTGGGTCAAGCGCGTCGTGTCGTGGATCGTCGTGCTGTCGTTGGCAGGGGCAGCGGGCTACGCCGGTCTTCAATACCGTCAACAAAACGCAGTCGCCGAACCCAAGTTTCGAACCGTAAAGATCGAAAAAGCGAACATCGCGGCGAAGGTCACCGCGACGGGCACGCTGTCGGCGCGAGTGACCGTTCAGGTCGGCGCACAGGTCAGCGGTCGCATCCTCGAGCTCTTCGTCGACTTCAACTCGCAGGTGAAAAAGGGTCAGGTGATCGGCAAGCTCGACCCGCTGTTGTTCCAGGCTGCGCTCGCTCGCGCTCAAGCCTCTGCAACACAAGCGAAGGGTCAGCTCGACAAGGCGAAGGTGAATCTGATGCAAGCTCAACGCACGCTCGATCGCGCGGTGAAAATGCGTGCAGACGGCCTTGCGGGTGATGCCGATGTCGAGACGGCTCAGGCTGCTGTTGATGCCGCTAGGTCAGACGTTTCGGTGGCCAATGGTGCGGTTGCTCAGGCGGCTGCGAGCCTCAACGAAGCGCAGGTCAATCTTGGCTTTACGACGATCACGTCTCCGATCGATGGCGTCGTACTCACGCGTGCTGTCGACGTGGGTCAGACCGTCGCCGCCTCTCTTTCTGCGCCAACACTTTTTACGATCGCTCAGGAACTGAAGAACATTCAGGTCGACACCTACGATATTAAAGAGGCCGATGTCCGGCAAGCTGCACAAAGGGATGGACGCCTCGATTTCACCGTCGACGCGTACCCAGGTCAAAAATTCAAAGGTGTGATTCGCGATGTTCGTAACGCATCTTGAACCGTTCAAAACGTCGTCACCTACGACGCGGTGATCGACGTCGAGAACGAAGATCTCAAGCTCAAGCCGGGCATGACGGCGAACGTGACTTTCGTGTACGCCGAAGCGAACGATGCGCTTGCAGTACCCAACGCTGCGTTGAGGTTTTCTCCGCCTGCGAGTGCACTTGCGAGTGGAAGCAGCAGCGGTGGCCGTCGTGGCGGTGGAGCACCCGGTGGTGGCCGAAAGAAGCCTGGTGAAGAAGGTTCGACGCGTCGAGTGATCTGGGCGCCGAGTGGAGATCTCGCGACGCCCAAGCGGGTCGAGATCGGTGTCTCTGATGGCACGATGACCGAGATCAAATCTCAAGATCTGCAGCCCGGTGACGAGATCATTGTCGAGGCGCTGACCACCGAAGCCAGCAAGACAACGACCTCGAACCCATTCGGTGGCGCCTCAACCTCAACGTGGCGGAAGAGGGTATTAGTGAGCGACGAACCGCTCATCGAGTCGACAACGTCACCAAGGTTTATCGTATGGGTGACACTGTCGTGAATGCTCTCGCCGGGGTGACGGCTGCTCGATTTTTGAGGGTGAGTTCGTTGCGATCATGGGCTCATCAGGCTCGGGCAGAGCACGTTGATGAACATCGACTGGCTGCCTCGATCGACCCACTTCGGGGCGATACGTGCTCGCGGGCGAAGAAGTGGCCGAACATGGACGTCAACGCGCTTGCCGAGATCCGAAACAAGCGCCTTGGGTTCATCTTTCAGAACTGGTGCTCGCTCGAACCAGTGCGCTCGAGAACGTCGAGTTGCCATGATCTACGCGGGCGTGCCTTCAGGCGACAACAGCGGGCTGCCGAAATTGGCGATGGTGGGCCTGGGTACGCGTCTCGATCGCACGCCATCGCAGCTTTCTGGAGGTCAACAGCAACGTGTGGCGATCGCGCGCGCGCTCGTCAGTCGTCCCAAGTTGATCCTTGCTGACGAGCCAACAGGCGCATCGACTCGAAGACTACCGTCGAGGTGATGGCGTTGCTTCAAGATCTCTACGCAAAGGGGATGACCATCGTGATGGTGACCATGAACCCGACGACGCTGCCTACGCCGCGCGCGTGCTCACGGTGCGAGATGGGTTGGTGTTGAGCGACGTACGACAGACTCCACACAAGGCCGAGCCGGTGGGGTCTACGATGCACGCGCCGTCGCTCTCATCGACACCATCTGAGGCTCGTCGTGACGCTCTGGCAAACCGCATCGCCCTTCGCGCGTTGATGCAGGGAAACAAGTCGCGATCGTTTTTATTCCGATGCTCGGGATCATCATCAAGGTCGCGGCTGTCATCGCGATGGTGGCCATCGGTGAAGGTGCCAAAGCTCGTGTCGAGGCATCGTTTGCCGCCATGGGAACGAACCTCTTGATCTTGCTCCCGGGTGCAACCTCATCAGGTGGCGCAAGCGGCTGGTTTTAGTTCCGAGCCGTCGCTGACGACAGGATGATCTGAAGGCCATCAGAGCGAGCTTACGAGCGTGAAATACGCTGCGGCTGCTCTTCGCAGAACACACAGATTCAAAGCGAAGAGCAAAGCGGTCGACCGGCATCACGGGCACGAGCCTGACTACTTCACCATTCGAAGTTGGCCGATGGAGGAGCTGGCGTGGGTCTCACGCAACGAAGACATCGACGCGGCTGCGAAAGTCGTCGTGCTGGGTCAAACCGTGGTGACCAAACTCTTCGGCGCGAGCGCCAGACCCTGTGGGGCAAGTCGTTCGTATTGCCAACGTGCCGTACACGGTCATCGAAGTGCGGAAAAAAGGGCCAATCGTCGACAGGGCAAGACTACGACGATGTCGCGTTTATCCGTACACGACCTACCTCGCCAAGCTGCAGGCGGGCTGCGAAGTACCTGAATGGCACGGTGGTATTCGCCAGCTCTGCTGGCGACGTCGCCAAGACGCAAAGCAGCGTCTGAATCACGCCGCGATCGGCATCACATTCAGGCTGGCGGCGACGACTTCTCGATTCGCAATCTGAGTGAGATCGCCAGCGCTCAAACCGAAGGCACCAACACGCTCACCACGCTGCTTGCCTCGGTTGCCGGCGTGTCGCTCTTGGTGGGTGGCATTGGCATCATGAACATCATGCTCGTGAGCGTGACTGAACGCACGCGCGAGATCGGTGTGCGTATGGCGCTGGGAGCCAAGCCACGAAATATCCTCGCTCAGTTCTTGGTCGAGTCGCTCGCCTTGTGGTGCTCAGGTGTGATCGGCGTCACGCTCGGCGTGGGTGGTGCAGCATGGCTCGCCGCAAAGTTCGGATGGCTGATGCTGATGCGCACGGACGTGATCATCATCGCGGTCGGCTTCAGCGCAGGCGTGGGGATCTTGTTCGGCATGTACCCAGCGTGGAAGGCGTCGCGCCTCGATCACGATTCAAGCGCTCGATTCGAGTGAGCGCGATTCCCGCTGCGCGATGGCGCGCCACATCGTCGCGCGCTCAGCTCAACATCTCGCGAAGCTTCGCGACGAGCTGAAGCGCTTCGAGTGGCGTCAGCCGATTCGGATCGACAGCGCGAAGCGTATCGAGCACCGGGTTAGGTGCGCTTTCGGCTGCTTTTTCTGCGGGTTGCCCCAAACAGATCGAGCTGGGCTGCACCCGAACGATCTCGCCCACGAAGCGTGGCGTGTGCACACTCCAGGAGCGCACCTCCGAGCTCCAGGCGATTGCAAGATGGCGCGAGCACGAGCGAGCACACTTTCGGGCAGACCCGCAAGACGAGCGACTGCGATGCCGTAACTTCGACTTGCTGCTCCGTGAACGATCTTGTGCAGGAACGCCACATCGTCTGGCCTGCGCGCCGACATTAGTTCGCGGCGTTGGGCAGAATGTTCTGACTCGGTGAGCTCATGGTGGCGTGCGTTGGCAAATGGCGTTCGGCAGCGTGTGACGGTGTGCAGATGCTCTGCAACGGCCCGTGATCGCGAGGCCGTACGTGCTGGTTCCTCGACCGATCTCGTCGAGAATCACCGAGCTGCGTCGCGTCGCGTTCTTCAAGATCAACGCAGACTCGCGCATCTCGACCATGAACGTGCTCTCCGCCACGTGGTCATCATCGCACCGACCCTCGAAGGATCCGGTCCACCACGCGGAAAGTGCGTGCTTTGGCTGCAGGCCTGGAGCAGGCCCATCCTGAGCGAGCAATACGATCAGCGCGATTGTCGCGCGAACGATCTGATTTTATCGCCATGTTTGAGCAGGCGGCGATCGAAGTCATTCATTGTCGGTATTCGGCGTTGGGCACAAGCAGCCGGCCGCAGCAGACGTTCGACGACAGGGTGACGACCCTCTTCGATCTCGAGCTCGAGCGATGAGTCGATCTCTGGACGTCGAAAATCGAAGCGATGAGCAATCTCTGCGAGCGAGGCGTGGACGTCGAGCTCGGCAGGGCGTACGGCGAGTCGATGCAAGCGATTGATCTGCTTCGACGTCTTCGACGAGCTGTTGTACAAAGACGCCTCGCGTTCTTTGGCTCGCTCTTCGGCGTGCGAAATCTTGTCACTCAGCGTGTCGAGCTCGTCGTTCGTGTAGCGCTCGCCGCGCCGCAGTTTGCTTGCGGCGCCACGCCACGGGCACTTTATCAAGGTGCTTGCCCGTCACCTCGATGTACCAACCAAACACGCGGGTGAACTTCACCTTGAGCGTGGTGGCTCCGGTCTCTGTCTTCAGTCGAGCCTCGAGCTCGGACAATTTCGTGCCGTGCTGCTGTAGGTCTCGTGCCTCATCGAGATCTTTGTCGTAGCTCGCGCGGAAAATATCAGGCTCTCGCGCGAGGGTCGGAGGTCGATCAACCAAGGCTTTTTGCAGCAGCTTGCAAAGGTCACTGAGTGGATCAATCGGCTCTTTGTCGAGCCGCAACACCTCGGTCGATTCACTGGGCGGGAGGTGTTTCAGCACCCGGTGAGCACGGCAGGCACTGCGGTGAGCGCATCACGAAGTGTTCCGAGCTCTTTGGGCGACACTTCGCGCAACGACGCTCGCACTGCAGGCGCTCGAGATCGCCCATGCTCGACAACGCCTGTCGAAGCTCGCTGCACGCACCGCGAGGTGCATCACGAAGAGCTCGACCGCGTCATGGCGTCGTCAGATCGAAGCCACGTCGACCAGCGGAGAAAACGTCGACGACGCAGAAGTCGTGCGCCTGGCGCCGTGCTGGTTGCCATCGATCGCGCGAGAAGAGCCCGCTTTGGTGCGCCTCCGTCGCCATCACCAGCTCGAGATGGCGTTGAGCCACTTCGTCGAGATGAAGCGTGTCGTCGGTGCTGGAATGGCTCGGCGCTCGACAGGCAACGCCATGCCTGGGCTGCGCGCAAACCGAACCGCACGTGCCGCAGCTCGATCGCGCCCGGCTCGAGCTGACCTTCTTTTGTCGCTGCGTTGCCAATCGCGCGCAAGCTCAGCAGCCGCCGTTTTCGCGACGAGCTCGGCGTCTTCACGGATCACCAACCCTGCGCGTCGTTGTATCGACTCGACAAGCGAAGGCTCAATTGGCCCATGGATGAGCTCGCGGCCCGCAGCAACTCAGTAGATCGGGCGCCTTGCCAGCGTGTGGCTCGAAGCTCTACCGTCGATAGATCGAGCAGCGCGAGCCAGTGCGCCTTCTCGTGCTTCGATGGCCGCCAAGAAATGGTTCGCGCTCGGATCCAGGTTGATCCGCATCGGTGATCAACCGGCGTGATGACGCGAACCACCTCACGAGAAATTGCCCGCACTTTGAATCGGGTCGGCCATCTGCTCGCAAATCGCGACCTTGTGGCCGAACTGAAGCAGCTTCGCGACGTAGCCGTGAGCCGCGTGGTAAGGGCACGCCAGCCATCGGCACTTCGTCCATCGCACCGCGATTGCGGCTCGTCAGGGCAATCTCGAGAAGCGCCGAGACGAGCACAGCGTCTTCGAAGAACATCTCGTAAAATCGCTTATCCTGAAGAACAGGATCGCGTCTGGGTGTACAGCCTTCGCGGCATGATACTGCCGCATGCTTGTATCCTTGCCGCCATCCTGGAAAGCCCCCTCAGAAGAAGCTTCGGCTGACTACCACAATTGCCCATGTCGACGAGCACCAGCCCTTGCAACGAGCCGTCCGAGATCATCAGCTCGCGTTGCCGGAACCGCCTTCAACGACTGCGGGCCCCAGGCGCCGAGCCGCGACCGACCGACACCCTCAAGGCCCGTAGAAACCGCCACTGCGTCGCACCATGAGGAGCATGTCGCGCACGCTCGGGCATCGCCCCCGCGGATGCCAAAGTACATCTGCGAGTTATGGAACCAGGTAGGGAGAATCGAGCGGGAACGCGCTGAGGGTGTTGCCACCTGTCGAGCGCCAGCCGTATTCGTACACACGCCCGGTTCGTCGCTGAAGTGACTGGTGCCGGATCTCACCGTCGTGCGGTCGGCTCCGCTGACGCATCGATACGCTTTGCCGCGCGGGGTGTCCTCAGCCTACCGTCATGTGGTGTTGAAAGCCAGTGCGAGCCCACCGCGAATCCATGGATTCGATGCTCCGGAGCTTGGTACGACTGAAGCATCGACGAGAAGCAGCACTTCGGAGAGATCGTGCGCTTCTTGTCTGGATCTGTACGGTCGATGATGTCGCTGACCTCGAGGGTAACGCCATCTTCGTAGGCTTCGAGAATCGGAAACTCTCGTGCCCGGGTCGGGTCAGCCGCTGTGCCGAACGTGGCGCGACAGGCAACGTAGGTGCAGGTGCCTTCGGGCGATGTCCAGTACGGGTCTGCCTCATCGAGGAGCTCACTCGTGATCTCGAAGTGATCGGCGTAGACCGCTGCTTGCTTATCGAGCTTGTCTTTGATCGCAGGGTCAGTCGAGTCGGCCTTGTCTTCGAGCAAACGCGCGACGATCAACCGTGCAGCCGCACGATCCACAACGCCACGATCGCAGAACACGCCGTTGCGATCGAAGGCGCCTCGTTCTGCTTGCTCCGCTGCATCGAGATTCAGTCGTACTTGCTGTCCCGCAAACCCTGGGATCACCCCTTCATAGGTGACTGACCAGTCTTGATCGACATGCACGCGTGGCTCTTGGTCGTCAGCGATGACGAAGTTGTGCTCAGCCAGGTTGAACGAAGCGTCGAACGAGGTGGTGTTTCCGCTTCGATCGACTGTCCACAGCGTCTTGTTCGTTGCGTTCGAAGGGGGCGGTGGAGGGCCCAGCAACATCGGGGCTTTCTTCCCGTCCTCTGACTGACCTGTCTCGACCACGTTGCCATCTGAGTACAGCAGCGGGAACGCCTGGAACGTCGGCTGATGCGGGCCTGTGTACGTGTTGTTGTCGATGAAGTAACCCGAGCGAATCTCGTGAGGTACGACGACCCGGCACGAGTTCTCGCCCGTTGTGCCTTGGCGTGTTGAGTCGCCTGCACCGCCCGTGGCGCAGGCTTCGCAACCCGTCACGTACGTTGGCTCGGGGGTGATCTCTGACTTCGGATCCGTGGACGCGTGATACCCACGACAAGGAGCATCGAGATCGTCGACATCGATCACGACGACTTGCCCGTTGGTCAACGCTGCGACACCGAACGTGCCGCGAAGGGTGCGCGGACCGGCACCCGTGGTGAAGTCGGCTGACGTTCGATAACCGTCACCAATCTCGGTCTTGGTCGTGTCCGGATTACACAACACACCCGTCGTCAAGTACCCGTTCGAGTCAGTGTACGGGATGTCTCGTTGAACGAACGTGATGTCTTTGACTGGTGAGCTAAGGCCAAGTCGATCACGCGGTGAAAACGGGAAGAAATCAGCGCGCGGGCGAACCAGTGGTGTGCGTGGTGGCGACCCCGATGCGCTTGGATCCGACACGTCAAACACCATCACTGAGCCCTGCGCTTGATCGACGGCGTACGCAAAGCGCTTACCGTCATGGGTAAGCGGGCTCACCGACAGTGCATCGGTGTACACAGGTCGCTTCGGGTCGTCGTACGAGCTCGGCAACAACGGCGCCGTTTCGACGAGTGAGCACGGGTCAGCGAGGTTCACCCGATGGATCACCGGGGCCGTCGTATCGCTGATGTAGAGCGTCGACCCTGACATCGCGAACGCCTTCGGCGTGGGCGCGAAAACAGTGTCGTATGTGATCTCTTTGGGCGGCACCTCGACACACGCGTTCGAAGGCGTTGTCTCAGGGGCTGCCGGGCAAACCAGGCCCGATGCGGTGCCAGGTAGCTGCGACGTCGCGGGCAAATCTACCTGAAGCTTGATTCGTCGCTCGACGGGGCAAGGGTCAAACGACCCCTCTTCGCGATCGAGCAAGCGCTGCGCATCGATGACGAGGAGGTCACCCTCGTCGGGCAGGGCAACGACCAGCTTGCGTGCACCCGGATTGGAACGCTCGTTCCAGAATGAGCCTCGTGGGTGCTCTTTCGCGTACGTGAAGTTGTACGGGTCAACGCCGAGTGTATCGACGGCAAAGTTGGGGGACGCGCATGCTGGGTCGTGGTCCTCGTCGAGTGAGGTCATCACCCGTGGGCCATCAGGCGGTGGCACCACGACGACGCCATTGCACCGGGGCGCGACGGAAGCGGGCAGGCTGGCCACGAACGAAGGGTCGGCGTCTGCGAAAACATGGTCGCGGAGGGCAGCGCCAGTGCGTTGCTCTCGACCCCAACGAATGAAGCGACACCTTCAGGAGAAGAGGTGATGTCGGTGGGTTGTGCGCCTACGGGAAGGAAGTTGAAGCCAGGTTGGCCCGCATCGAGATCGACGACGAACTGCCCGGTGAGATCGATCAGCGCGACCTCGCCATGCGTGATCTGAGTGACCAGCGCGTACAGGTGCGGAACGCTGTAATCGGTTGCGGACGTCGTGCCTGGGTAGCATTCGTCGGTCGGCAAACCCGGGCTGATGTGGGCCCAGCCAAGCGGATCATGCTGACTTTGCCCGAGGCTTCGAGCGAGCGAAGTGCAGCCGCAATCAGCTTCTGCGCGCACGACGCACTCCAGAGAAGCGCGACCGCGATACCTGCGCGACCGAATCGACGAGAGATTGACATCGGCTTCTTCGACTCGCGGGGTGGCGTGGAGTTCCCGGCGACGGTCGCCACGAAAGAAAAAGGAAGGTTTCGCTGAAAGCGCATGTCTGAATCGAGAACGCCTATGTACGAATCGGTGAAGTGAGCAGGGTAAGCAAATTCGCTGCTCCCGTCTCATCGCCGATGCGGATCAAAGGCAAGAGCCGCAGGGCACACGACCCGTTCGATCGCGATAGGCACAGCATCAAGATGCTCGGGTCGATCTGGAGCAGGTAACGCGTATCAAAACAGAGCACGAAAATACGCGTCGCGAGATTGCCGTTCTCGTCGATGACCTTGGCCTTGTAGACCCGTGATGGGCCCAACGTGAGCGCGGCCTGTTGCGATAAATGCGGCGTGCCGTCTGCGCCAGCGACAGCACGCGTGGTGGATTTCGCCGACGAGCAGCGACGCCGGAGAACGATTCGCGACGTACACCTTCGACGGCACTCCTGCACAGGTCGAAGAACGCGACCACATCACCGTCACCACATGATGCTTCGCAGCTCTGCCGCTTGTCTGCGTCGACGATGATGCTTCGAGAGTCGAAGCCGCTCGCATTCGTGTTGATGCCGGTCGTGACTGGCCCCGACAAGAACGGTCGGGTAGGCGACGAAGCGCAGTCGTCGATGTACCGGACGAGATCCACCTGCGGTGAGTTGCGGTAGGTGACCAAAAAGCCCTGATTGTAATCAGAGCCCGCCCACGCTGGCTTCGGGATCAACGCCACGCCGCTCGCGCCCGTGGGCAAACCACCCATGACGAACTCGAGCACGGGTTTGGTGGGTGGAGTGCCGCAACCTGTTGTGGTCGAGCGCTCCCCAACCGTTCAAAAAGAGGCTCAGCGCGCCCGTGGTCTGATGCGTGATCACAATCGCATCGCCCGCCTCGGTCGTGGCCATCTGGAATGGCTCACTCGGCATGATCAGGCTTCGCGAATTCTCGCTGGGGTCGTTGCGAGATGATCATCGGCGCATCGGTTCTCGTTCGAGCCTTAGTTTGCAATCGAGCTTGAACGCCTGCGTCTCGCTTCGATCGTCGTTGACGTCCAGGCACGTAAGAGACGGATCGCTCGAACTGGGACAACCAGTCTCACCCCGGGACCTTCGCTCTCAGGTCGCACCAGCAAGGCTGCATCTGCGCCGAATGCACCAACTTTCACGCTCGCTCGAATCAGCGAGCTATCTGGCGGTGCATTCAGAGTCGATCGCCGAAGCATGGCCCCGGGAACAACGTGATCATCGTGTTCGTGACCAGACCGTACTTCGAGCAGTCGACTTTGCTCGGTGAGGCCTTGCACCGGGAGACTCCCAGAGCTTTGGAACCATCGCTCGCGATGACGAGATCGAGCGCCTGGATTGTCCCAGCGTCGTACCAGTCGCTGTTGACGACGTACGGTACGCTTTTGGCGAGACAACCAGCGCTGTCGGAAAGTACATCCCCGTCGCAGGAGGCTCGACACCTTCTGTCGTCGAGAAACAGCTCGCACAAAGCGAGGCAACGCTGATGGCGAAGCCGAGGGGGACGTGTCGCTTCGGGAGCATGATCGGCCGCCAGCCCTGGCCGTCAATCGCCTGTGGGCAACTCATACGCCGAAGTGTGCTGCAGAGTCTCGATTCGACTCGAAGCGGCTCCCCGAAAAAAACGCGAAACCTGCAGCGGTTGAGACACCTCGTGCTGGAGCACCTCGTCAAAGGTGCACAGAACAGCAATCGAGGTGGTGGGTGTTAATAGTTCGAGAATAATCACACCCCGTTCGGGCTGTTCTTCTTCTCGTGGCTCGGATCGAGGCGGAGGACCTTGCTCGATGTGAATTTCGAGCGTCGGCTGGTAGGCCGACTTTCGACGTTGATCCTCTTCGCGTTTGCAGGCCGCCGATGATGAATGGGAACAACATATCAGGCCTCCTGGTAAGGGCGGGTATGACGTCGCATTCCTCGTGACGCCTCGCCCGCAATCATTGCGTAGCTGGCTTGCGTTGCTCGTGCTGACCACGTTGCTCGTGGCGCCTGGAGCTCGCCAGCGCGGCGTCGTTTGATCCGAATGACGCGGGATGGGAAGAGCACGCGGGGCTTCGTCGACGTCGCTCGCGAAGCGCTGGGTGGGGCTCGCATCTGGGTCGTCGACACGCTCGATTGGTCGCTGCTGACACCGCAGGATGGCCTCGTGATCGTGCACCCCGAGCGCACCGTTGATGGCGACGAAATGGCCGCGTTTCTTCGGGCGGGTGGGCGAGTCGCCGTGATCGACGACTTCCGGGATGGGCGATCGGATTGTCAACGTTATGGCGTCAAGCGGGGGCCGGCGCCGAAAGACCCGCTATTGATGCTGCGTTCGAACCCGCAGCTCGCAATCGCCGAGCCCGTGCAGAAGACGGCCGGCAGGCGAACGGTGCATCCGGTCGTTGCAGAGGTAACGCGATTGGTCACCAATCATGCGACCGCACTGACTTCCACCCGATCTCTCGGTGGTGCTTCGTATCCGTGCTCGTGACGACTCTGACGCTGCGCTTGCGGTCGCAGGGCAAGTCGGCTGCGGGGCATACATTAAAATCGACGATCCGTCAGCGTTGATGAACCTGATGCTTCGGTACTCGGGCAATCGCGCGTTTGCCGAAGGGTTGGTGAAGTACCTCGTCGACGATGACTCGTGGGGCACTCGTCAGGGCAAGCTCTACGTCGTTGCCAATCGCTTCAGTGAACGAGGCGCGTTTGGCGGCGGTTCTACCAGCGGTCGCGAGGCCAAAGAGCTCGTGAAATCTCTCGAGAGCGAAGTGCGAAAGATCGAGAGTGATGGTCTGCCGCGAAGTCTCTCGTTGGCCCTTTCGGTGTTGTGTACGGGCTCGATCGCGTTGTGGGTGTTTTTTGCTGCGGCTCGTCGATACCAACGGCCTGCTCCGCGCATCGCCTCGGGGGCTCCGCTGGTTTCTCAGGGAGGGCTCGCCGGACGTGCTGCGGTGTTGTCGGCACCGTCGACGCACCGGGGTCTCGTATTGATCGAGCAAAAGACGGCTTTCGAAGAGAAGCTCGGTGCGTTGTTGGGTCTCGAGAAAACTCCGTCGATGGCCGTGGTGCTTGATGAGCTAGAAAAGCGGAATCTGCTCGACCCAGACACCTTTCGTCAGGTCAAGCGCATGCTGCTCGACATGGCCCAAGTCGAGACCGCTGTGCTCGCAGGTAGCCCGATTCGCGTGACCCTCGAGCAACTCGAGCAAGCAGAGCAAATCTCGAAGAAGGTTTGCGAACTGATAGAAAAACATGACTGATCCCATTCACCCCAATGAGCTCGCTGCAGCTCGTGAGCGACTCGATGATCTTCGACGTGAGATCGGTCGTGTGTTCTTTGGCAGCAGCCGCATCAGCGACCTCATTTTGGTGTCGCTTCTCGCGCGTGGGCACGTGTTGCTCGAAGGAGTGCCAGGTGTCGCCAAAACCACGCTGGTCAAGGCTGTGAGCGTGGGGCTCGGGTGCTCGGTTCGCAGGATTCAATTCACGCCCGATCTGCTGCCCGCCGACATCACCGGCACGTACGTGTTGTCTCCGAAAGACGGCAACTTCGCACTGCGACCTGGCCCGCTGTTCGCCAACGTCGTTCTCGCTGACGAGATCAATCGCGCGCCTGCCAAGACGCAAAGTGCGTTGCTCGAAGCGATGCAAGAGCGTCAGGTCACGATCGACGGAGACCGCTTCGAGTTGCCCAACCCCTTCTTGGTTCTCGCCACTCAGAACCCGGTGGATCTCGAAGGCACATACCCTCTGCCTGAGGCTCAGATCGACCGCTTTTTGGTTCGCATCGTCATCGGCTACCCGACCGCCAAAGACGAAGTGACGATGCTCAAGATGCATCACGCAACGCCTCCGACGATGCGGGCGGTTCTATCGCCAGCCGACGTGTTGTCGTTGCAAACGATCGCGTCACGCGTGCACGTCGAAGATGACCTGTACGAGTATTGCGCTGGGCTCGCTGCGTTCACACGTCACCACCCCGCCGTCGTGCTCGGCGTGTCACCGCGAGGGTCACTCGGTCTCGTTCAAGCTGCCAAGGCTCGCGCCATGCTCGACGGCCGTGCGTTCGTTACCCCCGACGATGTGCAAGGGATCTTGCACGCTGTGTTCGCGCATCGCTTCGTGATGTCTCCAGAGTCAGAGGAGGGTGACGCCAAAGCTCGTGATGCCGTCGTGAGCGAAGAACTCTTGCGCGCGTGAGCTATCGTCGCGCTGTGCGAGCAGTGTGAGCTCACCATGATGGTTCCAACCCGACATGCGGTTCATGTCGCGCTCGCCGGTGCCGTCGCGGCGGGGGTTGAGCTCGTGACTGGGCAGGCTGCGCTGGTCGCGTGGGGCGCCTCGATGGTCGTCGGCATTGCAATCGCCCGTGCTGCCACACTGGCCTCAGTCACACGTATTCGAGCGGCTGGTTTCGAGATGCTCTGGCATGGCTCGGTGCGCACGGTGAAAGCCGTGCGTGGTCGTGAAATTGTGCTCGAAGCCGAGGTGAGAAATCGCGACACGCTCGCTGCTCGATTTGTCGGGCTGCGCGCGATTGGTTCGTCGCAGCTCAAGCTACGTGTCGAGCCCAGTGAAGGCGAGGTGGCAGCCTCCGGTCTTCTCAAAGTGAAAGTCCATGTCGAGCCAAAACGCGTGGGTCAGCACGGTATTTTTGGTTTGGCTCTCGAGCTCCGTGGCGCGCCTGGGTTGTTCGAGGTTCCGCTGACGTTTGCCAACCCGTTCGGTGTTCAAGTGCTCCCCACGGCGTATTCGATCATCGCCGACTCGGCTCGTGGTGGTCGTGCTCGCTTGGCCGCTTCTGCTTCGCGATCCGGCAAGGCGCGTGGTGACGGCTCTGATCTTCGTGAGCTGCGTGAGTACGTTTCGGGCGACCCGTTCAAGCGCATCGCGTGGCGAGCCTCGGCACGTCGCGGCAAGCTCTTGGTGCGTGAGGTCGAGCGCGAAGAACGTGATCTCGTCTGGATCGTTCTCGATGCTTCCGTCGAGCTTTGGTCTGGCCCTTCTGGGGTTGCTCCACTCGATCTCGCGATCGAAGACGCAGCCTCTCTCGTGCAACGGCATCTTCAACTCGGTGACCCTACCGGGCTCGCTATGATTGCCGGCCGCGTGCTTCGTTGGGTCGAGCCAGAATCAGGCCCCGCACACGCCGCGAGCATGATGGCGATCTTGGCGACCGGGGCGGGCACTTACGATCAAGATCGCAGCGAGCTCGACGAAGCCGATGTTGCGTTGCGTGTGATCGAGCACCTTCGTCCGCTCGATGCGCGCGGCTTGGCAGATGTGTCCCGACGCGATCTCGATCGTCTCGCTCAACGTGCCGTGGCGGTGTTGTCGCGAGCGCCGTTCGATCCGTTGCCACCGGCTGGGCAGAGCCCGCGCGAGCAGCTTCTTCGACGGTATCTCGCCGCGTTCGGGATCGAGTCACCCGCGAAGCTCGATTCAGAGCGTGCTCGCTCGGACCTCACCCTTGCCGACACACTCAGTCGCATTGCGAGCGGGCGTGTTCGTCCGACGCTGGTGTACGTGTTGAGCCCCGCGCCAGAGCCTGTCCCGCTGGTGGTGAACGATGCGCTCAAGAAGCTGCGGCGTCATGGGGTCGAAGTTCGCTGGAACACCTCGTCGTACGAGCCTTCGCTCCGTGCCATCGATGACGGTCGCGCCGAGACCAAGCACGTGATTCGCGCGATGTTGGCGCGAGCTCGCCTGTCGAAAGAACGTGGCGAAAAGTCGCTGCGTCACGCCGGGATTCGCCTCGCCCGCGGTCGCGCTCGGCGCGCTGAGCATCCCCCCGAAGAACATGAGTAACGCTGTCGAAAAGTACAAAGCACGCGGGTTGCGACCGAAGAAATTGTTCGGTCAAAACTTCCTGACCGATGCGCACGCGATCGACGGGATCGCTTCGCTCGCCACGGCTTCTCCCGCGGTATCTGTGCTCGAAATTGGCCCCGGTCTCGGAGCGCTGACGGAGCGCTTGCTTGGTCGTGCCCAACGAGTTTGCGCCATCGAGCGCGATCGCGATCTGGTGTCCATCCTGAACGAGTCACTTGCTGACCCACTTCAACGCGGAGTGTTCACGCTCCACGAAGGGGATGCGCTTTCGTTCGATTGGCCTGAGGTCGCATCCACGATGCCTGGCCCGGTGGTGCTTGCGGGTAACCTGCCGTATTCGATCACGGGCGCGTTGATCGAAAAGGCGACGCACGCTGCTCATGCCTTCGCTCGTTGTGTGTTCATGGTGCAAAAAGAGGTCGCCGATCGCCTGGCTGCCGACCCTGGTTCCACCACCTACGGGGCTGCCTCGGTCTTCGTTCAGGCTCGATTTTCGGTCGAGCGCGCCATGATCGTTCGCGCGGGCTGCTTTCACCCTCGACCTGATGTTGATTCGGCTGTGATCGTGATGACTCCGCTCGAACCCCCGCGTGCCGTCGAGGACGATGCGTTTCGAGAAGTCGTTCGCCGAGCCTTTGCACAACGCCGCAAGACACTTCGAAACGCATGGAAGGGGATCTTCGGCTGGCCTTCCGATGTGCTTGCCGAGCGCGCAAGCTCAGCCGGGATCGACCTCGATCTTCGAGGCGAAACTCTCGCCGTTGAAGCCTTTGCAGCGCTGGCTGCGCTCGCCCCTTCGCGCTGACGATCGAGTCGCCTGAGCGCGCACATATTTCGGAAACAACAAAGCCTTGGTACGTGTGTGTACCAAGGCTCTTTGAAGAAGTGATCGCGCTCAGATTTTACGGAGCGTCGACACTGCGGCTTGGATGTCTTTCTTGTTCTTCGCGTTCGAGGCGTTTTGCGCTGCGAGGTACACGAGCAAAAGCTTCGTGTTGCTTCCTGTGTCGACCAGCGCGTACCGAATTTCGACGTTCGGTAGGTTTGGCAGTGCGCATGTTCCGTTGGCTTCCGAACCCTTGAAAACTCCGTATGGTCCGGACGGAACTGTGCCGCCGTTCCATTTGGGTGAGCCGAGCATCCCGAACTGCTGAGCGATGTCACCAATCTTTGACGTGGCGTCACCTGTGTACGGAACGAAACCAAGCATTGCGTCGCCTGACGGGGACTTGAAGCGAACCCATTCGCCAACTCCGTACTTTGTCCAGCCCCCAGGAGCATTGAACTGGACTCCCGCGGCGTCGATCTTCGTGATCTCACCGGGGGTGTTGGCACCCGTGCTTGTCGTGCCGCTGTCGCCGCCGCTGCCCTTGAAAAGTTTGCTGCAACAGCCCGTCGCTCCGACGGCCAGTAGCGCCACGACCAATGCGCTCGCGGATACTTGTCGAATCATGTTCTCCTCCGGTCGCGGGACCCCCCGCACGGCTGACAGTACACAATGAGACACATCCCGCTCAACCTTTGCGCGTCGCTTTGGCGCGTCTTCGCGGCAATGGCGGAATCTCGGGGTTGCGACGCCTCACACCGCCCGGGTTGCCAACTCGCGACAAGTCAGCCACGGTCGCCGCTCGATGGGTGTTTCAGAGTCGACGCTCGAAGCGCTGAGGCGCGTGCGTGAAGAGCGGCTTTCCGTGCTCAACGGGAGTCTTTCTACGGCCGAGACGCTTGTCCACGAGCTTGAGGCGCTTGTCGAACGAGCAGAGCTCCAGCTAGGCGAGCTTGTGCAACTCCAGACCTTGCTCACGAACCCTCCGCTCGGGCGCCACAAGGTATCTGAGCTAAACGCTCTTGCCTTGCGTCGAGCCGATGTTCGCGAACGAGTCGTAGCTCAACAGGTCGCGGTCGAGCACGCTCGAAGCCATCTAGAGAACGCACGCGCAGAGGTTGTTGCGCTGAGGGCCGAGCTGCTCGTTGCCGCAGGCGAGCTCAACGCTGTCGATGCTGCTCTTGCGCGACGTGCGGAAGAGATCGCGAAGTTGCTCGAAAAGAACGAAGAAGAGCGCGCTGACGAGTTGGCGCTCGCGAAGGTGACTGCATGACTCTCGCGCGATGGAGCGCTGCTGCGCTGGCTGGTTTTGTTTCGCTCTCACCGGGTTGTGCCGGAGGGCCTCCTGTGCCTCGTGGCGCTTCGAGTGAGCTTGTGGTTGCGAGCGCATCAGCGAGTGCATCCAGCAGTGCGTCGCCTGTCGAAGCTGGCCCCGCAGACCCGATTCGCGTTGAACCCTTGCTCGCCGATTCACGTTTGCGAGTGGTGTCGGATCTACTCGCCAAAGAGGACGCTGCCGGGGCCGCGAGCGCGATGGAGACTGCGATCCAACAGCATCAGACGAGCCTCACGAAAGAGGAACGTGGGCGTTGGTTCTTCCAGCTCGGTCGGCTGTATCGAGCCGCCCACAACGATGCGTCGGCTGCCAAGGCGTTCGGTGATTCCGCTGCGGTGGGGTGGGTGCTCTCAGCTCACGCGTCGTTGGCCTCAGCGCAGTGTTTGGCTCGATTGGGTCGCTGGGATGACGTCCTGATTCGAACGAACGAGGTGCCAGATGGACTGCCGATCACTCCGCAGGCCAAGCTGCTTACGGCGGACGCACTGGTGGCGAAGGGCAGCAACGATCGCGTGATCACGTTGCTTCGAGACTATCTGGCGAGCTCGAGCAAACCGGCTCGTTGGGCCGAAATCTCGGTGCGGTTGTCGCGCGCGTTGCTCGACAGCTCAAGCGATGCGGCTGCTGCTGAAGAAGCGTTCAAGTTGGCGCGACGAGTCCTCGTCGAGACGGTGTCGAGCCCGATTCTCGACAAGGCTGCAACGATCGAAGCTGAGGCGTTGCAGCGAATCCCGTTGCCTCGTCGCGACGAGCTTGCTCCGCGAACCAAAGCCGACGAGCTGGCTCGATTGAATGCGCTGGTCGAAGCAGGGCGTTCTAAAGATGCCGACCCGGCCATCGAGGGGCTCGAAAAGTCGCTCTCGAAAGAAGAGCAGCGCAGCGAGCTCGGGTGCAAGGTGGCGCTGCTCTCCGCGCAAACCAAGAGCAAGCTCAAGCAACGCGATCGCGCCTTCGAGCTCTATGGCGACGCCATCGATCGTTGTACTGGCGAGACAAAGATCACCGCGCTCTACCAGGGAGCCAAGGCTGCCTCGGCTGCAAAACGACTGACCGAAGCGCGTGCTCGTTACGAGCGCGTCGAGAAGGAAGCCCCCAAACATCGACTCGCCGATGACGCTCGTTTGAAGGGGGCTGAAGCCGCGCTCTTGATGAATGACGAGCCGCGCTTTGTCGCGATGCTCGAGACGATTGCCGAAGACTACCCCGAGGGCGACATGGTCGCCGACGGCTTGTTTCGGCTCGCTTGGCTTCGTATCGATCGCGGTGATTGGGCGGGTGCGATCGCGCCTCTCGAGAAGGCGAACAAGGCTCGTCCGCTTGAGCGTGCGTACTACGCTGCTGGGCGCACGCAGTATTTCCATGCGCGCGCGTTGATGAAGACAGGGGATCGTGCTCGCGGTCTCGAAGAGTTGCACAAGGTCGTGAGAGACTTTCCGCTCACGTACACGATGGCGTTGGCGTATGCGCGTCTCGCGGAGGTGAGCCCCGCAGACGCAAAGAACACGCTTGAGGAAGCGGTCGCCAAAGCTCCAGACAGCGCCTTCGTCATTGCGGATCGTCCGGCGTTTCATACCCCTGGCTTTCCGCGTGTGATCGAGCTGCTTCGACAAGGTGAAAGTGACCTCGCTCGCACCGAGATCAACGCGCTCGGGTTGATGGGAACGGACGCCCCAGCAGATGCGCTCTGGGCTGCGGCAGTGCTGTTCAGTCGAGCGGGGGCGCATGCGCAGGCACACGTGCTGCCTCGGGGTCGTGTGACCGATTGGCTCGCGCATTACCCTGCAGGCTCGTGGCGTGCTGCGTGGGAGGTCGCTTACCCGCGCCCCTTCTTTGATCTGGTGTCGGCCGAGAGCAAAAAGCACGGCATCCCGCTATCGCTGGCGTACGGAATCATGCGCGAGGAAAGCGCATTCGACCCTGTCGTTGCATCGCCAGCGAAGGCGTATGGATTGATGCAGTTGATCGTGCCCACAGCGAAAACCATGGCGGTGGGCACGGGGCTTCATGCGAGCGAAGACACGCTCAAAACTCCTGCGGTCAACGTGGCGCTAGGCACGAAGTTTCTGTCGGTGCTTCGCGGCCAATTTGCAGGCTGCCCGCTGCTTGCGATTCCGTCGTACAACGCTGGCCCCAACGCCACCAAACGCTGGCTGAACGCGCATCCTCAAGAAGACTTCGATGTGTTCATCGAACGCATTCCCTATGAGGAAACACGCAACTACATCAAACGGGTGATGGGCAGCATGGCGGCGTACGCGTTCTTGTATGAGCCAAACGCGCTCGACGAGGTGCTTCGTGCTCCTACCAAGCTGATGTGTGCAGCGGGGACACCGGCTGGCCCGCCTGCAGAGGACGAGTGACGATCGACACCTCACCCCCTTGATCCCCCTCTCCCAACGCGTTCGCGTTCGGAGAGGAGGCGAAACGCTTGGACACGCAAGAGCGCCTGGCACCTCTTCTCTAAACGCGAATGCGTTTGGAGAAGGGGCTGGGGGATGAGGTGACGCTAACTCGTCGACCGTGTATCGATCCGGGGTGTGACCCTGACCGATCGCGCGTGCGATTCGGATGAACGTCCAGGCTGTGCCGCGTAGCTTCTGCAGCTTCGAGACTCCGACACGCTCGTTGTACGGGATCGGGTACTCGACCACGCGATAGCCCGAGCGTGCCGGAGCGATGAGTGTGTCGAGCGGTAGCGCGTCGCCAGAACCATCGAACGCGAACGCTCGAATCACCGAGCTTCGGTACGCCCGCATGCCGCTGTGTACGTCGTGGGTCGGCACGCCGTTGACCACGCGAACCGTTGCGGCGAAGAAGCGATTCGCAAGGAAGTTCGGCAGCGGCATTGCTTCGGGTCGCGTTCGTGTTCGGCAACCGTTGACGACATCTGCGCCTTCTTCGAGCAGCGCGCGCATGCGTGTGATGTGCTCGACCGGATAGGTGAAATCGCAGTCGAGGTAGATGAGCGCGTCGCTGCGTTTCGACGCCTCTGTCATGAGCAGCTCCATCGCCGGACCGTGCCCTTGCGGGGGCAATTGCCGAAGGACGGTTGCTCCGCGCTCGCGAGCAATGTCGGGGGTGCTGTCGCTCGAGCTATCGACCACGAGAATATCCGCGTCAGGCGCGACGCGACGAATGTCGTCGATCATCGCGCCCATGGTGCCTTCCTCGTTGTAGCTGAGCATGCCCACGGTCAGCGAGAGTCGGCGGCGTGCCGGTGGCTTCCTCGCGACCACCACATGCTGAAATGCGAGCGCTCCCGGAGCGAGGTTGGCGATCGCTCCCTCGACGGGCCGTACGACTTTTGGTAAGCGCGGTACGAAGGCAATGACTCGAGTGAAACGGGCCCGGTGCTCGCTTGTGTAGGTGATCCGATCAGCGGCTTGATCAGATCACGTGCCGCGCGCACGAGCATCGGGTTTTGCTCGACACGCATCACCTCGAGCCCTGCATCTTGCACGAGCTTGGTCGCGGTCTCGCGCGTGAAAAATCGAAGGTGCGTGCGATCGAGAATCCCGCTCGATTCATACGAGAAATCACCGCGCAGTAGCTTCAAACGAATCGGCCACGCAGCGATGTTCGGAAGCGACACGATCACGTGTCCGCCGTCTTCGAGTCGGTCGACGAATCGACGAAGTGCATCGAGCGGTGCAACCAGATGTTCGAGCACATCGCCGAACAGAATGAGATCGAACTTTCGATCGCCGAGTGCGTCGAGATCTTCGTCACGCGTGATGTCGAGCTCGAGCACCTGATCGAGTCGGCTGCGAGCAAGGGTCGCTGCCGCAGCGTTGGTCTCGATACCCGTGACGTGCGCACCACGAGATCGAAGCTGAGCGCCATTGATGCCGGTGCCACAGCCAACATCGAGCACCGTGCGAGGACGACCTGCAGCCTCGACGAGAGCGCGGTTTACTTCTTCGATGTCGTACCCAAGCACGGACGATTTTGCGAAGACATGGCGAAAAGCGCGGCCATCGCAATGCACCGCGGCCTCGCCCTCTAGCGTGCAACCTCACACGAGCGCAACCCACTCGTGCGCTCAGTAACAGGACACCGCAGCCGCTGTGATCGTCGAGGCCGAGCACGAAATGCCGTTCGATGCGCACTTTCGGTAGCTCGTGCTTCCACAGAGAGGGTTCACGTTGGCCCCCGTACGTGGTGACGGCAGATAGCCACTCTTGCCGCCGCAATCCGAGAGCAAACCAGAGCAGGTCTGCGCGGCCACGAAAGCGGGGTTGTTCGTGACGGTTTCGGTGCCGTCGCAGTCGTAGTCGAACGAGGTGTTGTCGCTCGACCAGCCACTCTTCGGATACCCAGAGATGAAGCCTTGCGAGTTGTTCGTTTGACCAGGGTGCACGTTGTTTCGTGCGTCGTCACAGTCGTTGCCTTGCGTAACCCAGTTGAAACCTGATTCTTGAGCAGGCGGAGCACATGACATCACGGGGGGAGATGTCCCGCCGTAGCCGTCCATGTCGAAGTCGCGCAGGTACGCTGTTGGGTTGTCGCAACCCGCAGTTCCGCCTGTTCCAGAGCTGCCTGCGGTGCCTGCCGTGCCGCTAGAGCCACCCGTTCCGCCTGTTCCCGCTGAGCCGCTCGTTCCGCCTGCTCCGGCGGTCCCGGATGTTCCTGCGCTGCCTGCGACGCCAGATGTTCCGCCCGCTCCTGCGCTGCCTCCAACGCCGCTTGTGCCACCGGTTCCTGATGAGCCGCCCGCTCCCGAAGACCCAGACGCGCCGCCTGTGCCTGCGCTTCCCGAAGCTCCGTTCGTGCCTGCCGTGCCTGCTGCGCCACTCGAGCCCGCGGTTCCTGAGCTACCTCCTGAGCCGCTCGCTCCCGCTGAGCCGCTCGTTCCACTCGTGCCGCCGGTTCCGCCTGTTCCGGCAGTGCCACCTGTGGACGCAGGTTGTTCGGTGTAGCCACCAAAGTCGTAGCCATCGAAGGCGATGCAACCCGCCATCGTAGCGAGGGCGCTACACGAGACAATCAGCCCATATCGCCTGAAAATCGTCATGGCTCGCTCCTTCAAAATCGACCCGTTACACCGACGCTCGCACCACCCGGAATCGCGTTCGCGCCCACCGCGGTCGACGGCCCGGAAGGCCCTCCGGTGATGACCAAGTACGCACCGAGCCCGACGCCAACCAGGCCCACGCCCCAGAGCGCAGCGTTCACTGGCGCAAGGGTTTTACCTGTCTTTGACGCGTCGATACCCTGTGCATCGCATTGCTTGGTGGATGAGTTGCAGTGGTCTTGCACGGTGGCTCGGTTGCCCATCAACACGGCGCCCGTGATGCCAGCCCCAACGAGTGATGCGAGACCAACGCCGCCCACCACAAAACCGATCGGCCGCCTCATGCTTGGCTCTGCTGCTCGAGGTTTGCTCGTATCTTGAGGGCCCGCCGCTGTCGTCGGCGCCGTCGTTGTTGTCGGGGCAGCGCTGCTCGCCGTGGTTGTGGCTGTGGGTTGTGGGGCAGGGCGGGTGCCATCCTCGGGGCCAGGCTCGAGCTCGAGTGATTTGCTCTCGCCGTCTTTGAGCGTGATTCGCTTCTCGACATCCTTTCGGTACGCGGCGCGAACCAGCACCACGTGCTCACCAGGGTCGACGGGCAACGATGTGCCGAGGCTTGCTCCTCGCAGCTCGACCCCATCGCGAAGAACCACGGTTTCGGGCGGTGCGCCTGTTTTGATCTTGAGCTCGAGCTTCGGGATTTTTGGCCCCAACGCAGCCACGTGCTCGCGAGCCACTTTGAGTCGTTCGTCGGTGAGCTTGCCCGTCGTGGTGAGCTGATCGATGAGCCCTTGCCAACGTTCGCCCGCGGTTGCGGTTCGGCCTCGTGCTTCTTCGCACTGGGCGAGGTTGAACAGAGTGCCCGCTGCAGGGTCGAGTCGGTAACTCTCTGCGAGCTTGGGGCAGGCCTGTTCGTATTTCTTCTGTTTCAAAAGAGCGCGAGCTTCTCGAAACAACGCGTCGGCAGCCGCTGGGTCACGGCCATCTGCGAGCGCTCCTGAAACCATCATCGACGACGAAACCAGCAAAGCGACCGCAAGCGAAGTAGTTCGAAAGCTCATCAGTTTCTCGAGTCGCCAAGATCCTTGGCGCCGCCCGTTGAAGGTCTCATCACGGGTGCGGTCACGGTGGGTTTGGCAGAGGGGGCGGCTGTAGGTTTCGACGAAGCCACGGCGCTCGCGGGCGGCGCGCTTTGCCCCGAGGGCGCGACTTGTGTCGTGCTCGTCGGTGTGGCGTTCGGGCTGTTGGTTGACTCCGCGCTGGCGCTTTTTGCGATCGACGCTGCGCTCGTTGCCGCGGCGGCCGACGTGTGGTCAACGTTGGCCGCGATCACGCCGGTGAGCCCCAGCGTGGCAACGGCTGCCACAGCAAGCAGGATCACCTTGTTGTTCCGCGGTCGAGGCGTCTGCGTCTGCGTATCGATTTCGATCCCGCCTCGCGGTGACTCGCTGATGGGCGGACTCTGTTGAATCTGCGGTTGCGAAGGAGGGCGTTCGGTGGGCGTTTCGTGAACCGTTGGCCCGCTCGCACGAGACGGGGCGACTCGCTGCGAGAACACCTCGCTGTTGCTTGCGAACGTCATCCGCGACGGTGGCGGTGGCGGGGCATAACCTTGAAGCCCGATCTTGGCTGGCACCTCGATGCCTTCTTGGGCCGCTGCTTGTTGAAGCGCGCGACGCATCGCCTGGGCTTCTTGGAATCGCTCGTCGGGGTCGTATTTGAGCGAGCTGTCGATCACGTCTGCAATCGCGCCTGGCAACGAAGGAAGCACGCTCGAAATCGACCGCGCCGGCTTCATGATCGCCGCCACCAACAGCTCGTTGACGTTGCGCCCTGTGTGAACGAACTGACCCGTCAACGTCGTGAACAATGACGCTCCCACAGCCCACAAATCGGTTCGCGCATCGATGTGATCTCGGTCGCCTCGCGCTTGCTCTGGCGCCATGAACGTTGGGGTTCCGATGGCTGTGCCTGACATCGTTGCCGACGGACCAAGCCCCACATCGGCCGCTTTGGCGATTCCGAAATCGAGGATTTTTACCCCGCCATCACTCGTCAGAAAGATGTTCTCGGGTTTGATATCTCGGTGAACAACTCGCTTCGCGTGTGCTGCAGAAAGCGTGTCGAGAACGATATCGAATATGGCGAGAGTCGTCGGTAGATCGAGCTTTCCGGTGAGGCGATCACAACGCGCTTCGACGGTCTCGCCTTCGAGAAACTCCATCACCAAAAACGGAGTTCCGTCGCTCAATGTCCCGTCATCCAGAACCGAAACCGCACCTGGATGCTCGACCAGATTCGCGAGATATCCTTCGCGAACAAATCGATTGAGCGCCTCTTCGCTCAAACACAGCTCCGAATGAAGGATTTTGATTGCTACGCGCTTTCCGTTTCGGTGCCGCGCCGCGTAGACGGTCGCCATTCCTCCGATCCCCAACAATGCTTCGATCATCCATTTGTCGGCAATGGTGGTGCCGACTCGAGCGTTTGCGCGTTGCTGTAGGAGCTGGGAATCCGACACGCTGGCTGAGACTCCTGTGAGTGGGGGTCGGGCTCGAGTGGCGGCCAAACCGAAGCCCAAAAGAGTACGAAATTGGATCCCTTGCGGCAATAGAGACTGTTACGTAGGGGCGTTTGCGGTACGACGAAAACCCTTTTATGTCTGCGCGCATGAAGAGGCGCTCCGCGCGCGAAACCGCGTGGTTGATGTGTCGTGCGGTTTTCGCGTTGGGGTTGGGGTTGTCGTTTGGCTCGAGCTTGGTGGCTTGCGGGGCAAATGAGTCGACCTCGAAGCCACGTACGCGCCCAGCCCCGCTCGTGGTTGCGGCGAAAGTCGAGGTGCGCGATGTGCCAGTCACGATCCGCGCGCCGGTTGATTTGCGCCCCATCACACAGGCCGATGTGACGTCGAAAACGGTGGGTTACCTCGATGCGGTCTTGGTCGATCGCGGCGACAAGGTAAAAAAAGGCCAATTGCTCGCGACCGTGCGGCCGAGCGATCTGCCTGATCAGCTTGCCGTCGCTCGTGGTGCGCTTGCTCAAGCGCAAGCTCAGGTCGAGTTGACCAAGGCCAATGTAGACCGAGCAAGAACGCTCGCTCCACAAGGTCTCATCTCACAACAAGAGCTCGCTCAACACGAGGCTGCCTACGCAAGCGCCAAGGCCATCGAGCAGGCCAATCGTGCGCAGATCTCAGCCGCCGGAGCACGCCTCGGCGAAACGAGGATCGAGTCTCCGCTCGACGGTTACGTGCTCTCTCGTCGACTCGACCCTGGTGCGTTGGTGGGCACCCCCGCTGCGGGTTCGATCATCACCGTTGCGCGAACCGATACGCTTCGGGTCTTTCTTGCGGTGAATGAGCGAGACGCAGCGAAAATCGCGCTCGATCGTGAGGTGCAGATCGAGGTCGACGCTCTGCCGGGAAAGCGTTTTGCCGGTCGTGTTGCTCGTCTCGCACCAGCATTTGATTCGGTTACACGAACGCTCGAAGCCGAGATTCACCTCAAGAACGATCAGGGCGAGCTTCGCCCCGGTATGTACGGTCACGGGGCCATCGTGGTCGATGTTCACAAGGCCCGGCCGATCATCCCGAACGGCGCTCTGCAGATCTCGGATCGAAAGCGCTTTGTCTTCGTGCTCGAGGGCGATCGCGTACGTCGTCGCCCCGTTGAAACTGGCGTCGATGAAGGCGACTGGCTCGAGATCGTGTCGGGCCTCGACGGAGGAGAAGATCTCGTTGTGTCAGGGATCGACGCGCTGTCGGACGGCGCCCAAGCCAGGGTCGCAAAGCCCGCTGCATCTGCAAGCGCCCCTCCCACGACTCAAAGCGCCCCTTCAGACATACGAAGCGCCCCGCTTGGGACAGGTAGCGCCCCTTCGTCGAAGCCTGGCGCCCCGTCTGGGATGCTTGGCGCCCCAGCTTCCGCATCTAGCGCCCCATCGAAGGGGGCTCGTTGAGCGATGTGGCTTACTCGTCTTGCTCTGCGTAACCCGATTTTGATCTTGATGATGTCGTTGATGACGATCGTGCTCGGCATCGTCTCGTTGCGACGACTCAGCGTCGATCTGTTTCCGAACATCAACATCCCGGTGATTCGTGTCGCCACGTTTTACCCAGGTGCAGGCCCTGCAGACATCGAGAAATCGGTGACCGAGCCGATCGAGCGTGCCGTGGGCGCAGCGCCTGGTGTCGACCGCATCGAGAGCACGTCGAAGCAGGGCGCGTCGGTGGTGAGTGTCTGGTTCAACTACGATGTGAATCTCGACAACGCGCAGTTCGAGGTTCAGCAGCGAGTCGCTCAAATTCTCAACACGCTGCCGCCAGGGATTCAACAGCCCTTCATTCTGAAATTCGACATCACCAATATCCCGGTGGCTCAAATCGCGATGACGGCGGACGGCCTCGACGAGCGTCAGATCTACGACCTCGCGTTCAACGTCGTAGAGCCACAGATCGAGCGAATTCAAGGGGTGGCGAGTGCCACCGTTGGCGGAGGGAAAATCCGCGAGATCGAGGTGATGACTCATCGAGATGCGCTGCGTGCTCGCGGGCTCGGTTTGCTCGATGTGGTCAACGCGGTGAAGAGCTCGAGCCTGCTTCTGCCGTCAGGCAATCTTCGAGCGGGTGATCGCGATTACAACCTGTTCTCGAATACCCAGGTCACGACGGCGCGCTCGCTCAACGAGGTGATCGTTGCTCCAGGGGCCGCAGGCAAGCCTCCGGTGCGTTTGTCTGACATCGCCGAGACCGAAGACGCCACGGCTGACCAAGCCAACATCGTGCGCATCAACGGGCAGCGAGGGGTGTACCTTCGTGTCGTAAAACAGCCGGGCTCCAACACCATCGCGGTCGTCGATTCGTTGCGAGCTGCGCTGCCCAATCTTCGTGGTGTGCCGCCGAATGTGAAGCTCGCGATCTCGTTCGATCAATCCACGTACATTCGCGCCTCGGTGTCAGCGCTCGAGCACGAAGCGCTTCAAGGTGGGTTGCTCGCCGTCGTCGTGATCCTGATCTTTTTGACGAGCGTTCGTGCGACCGGCATCGTGGCGGTGGCGATCCCGCTGTCGATCGTGGCGACGTTTATTTTGCTCTATTTTTCAGGGCAAACGCTCAATGTCTTCACCTTGGGTGGGCTGGCTCTCGGCGTGGGTCGTCTCGTCGATGACTCGATCGTCGAGCTCGAAAATATTCATCGTCATCTCGAGCACACGAGCGATCGGCGCAAGGCGGTGCTCGATGCCGCCCAAGAGGTTGCGATGCCGATCTTGGTATCGACGATCACAACCATCGTTGTGTTCTTCCCCGTGTTGTTTTTGGCCGGGGTGGCTCGCAGCGTGTTTTTTCCTCTCGCCGTGACGATCTCGTTTGCGTTGATCGTCAGCTTTTTCGTCTCGCGCACCGTCA
This sequence comes from Polyangiaceae bacterium, assembly GCA_046351315.1. Lineage (GTDB taxonomy): Bacteria > Myxococcota_A > Polyangia > Polyangiales > Polyangiaceae > JAXLYQ01. The sequence goes on along the minus strand of JAXLYQ010000013.1, from coordinate 11,125 downwards.
CGCCCCTGCTGTGTTTGTACGGCCTGAAACACGGCGAAGAAGGCGTGCTTCAACGCTGGATACGTCGTCGTCTCGATGCGCTCGACGATGCGTATGCGTGGGTGTTGACGCGCGTGTTGCGCCAACGAGCGCTCACCGTGTTGGGCATCGGTATGCTCTTCGCTGGCTCGCTGCTGCTGTTCAAAAAGATCGGTACCGAGTTCTTCCCTGAGACCGATGAATCTCAGGTGAGCGTCGTGTTCAAAGCGCCCATCGGAACACGCGTCGAACGAAGCGAAGGGACAGCGAAAAAGATCGAAGCGGCGATCGAGCGAACGTTCGCGAAGCAGTCGGGTGAACGCGAGAGCTTTGCGAGCACGGTGATCTCGGACATCGGTCTGCCGAGTGGGCGTACGGCTCTGTTCACGGCGAACACGGGGCCTCACGTGGGCACTGTGCAGATCAACCTCGTGGGCAAAGACGCACGACCGTTCAGCGACGTGGCGGCGATGGGAAAGCTACGTGAGTCGTTGAAAGACGAGCTACCCGGTGTGCTCGCGTTCTATTCGAGTGGCGGCATCGTCAAACGCATTCTCAACTTCGGCTCGGCTGCGCCCATCGATGTCGAGATCTTGGGTTACGACCTCGAAGAAGGCGCTGCGTACGCCAAACGTTTGCAAGGTGCGTTGCGCGATCTCAAAGGCCCTGATGGCGGGCCGTTGTTGACGGATGTGCAGATCTCTCGCGAAGAAAATTATCCCGAGCTTCGCGTGAACGTCGACCGCGAGAAAGCCGGTGTGCTCGGGCTGAGTGAGCAGCAGATCGCTCAGTCGGTGCTGACGAGCTTGGTGGGCAGCACGCAGATCACACCGATGCAGCTCAACGATCCAAAAACAGGCAACGCGTACAACATCAACGTGCGTCTGGCCGATGCGTTTCGTGATGGCATCGACGACCTGTCGGCTATCCCGCTCAAGTCAACCAGCGGTGGTGTCGTGACACTCGATACGGTGGCTTCGATCGAACGATCGAGCGGGCCCGTGTTGATCACTCGAAAGTACCTGCAGCGTATCGTCGACGTGACAGCAAACGTTGCCCCAGACAAAGACCTCGGGTCAGCCACCGATGCGGTTCAAAAAGCGATCGACGACACGCGTGCTCCTGAAGGGTTTTCAGTGCAGCTCGGAGGGCAATCACTCGCACAACAACAAGCTTTCGCAGGGCTTGGGTTCGCCGCGATGCTCGCGATCGTGCTGGTGTACATGGTGCTCGCGTCTCAGTTCAAATCGCTGATCGATCCGCTCGTGATCATGTTCAGCGTGCCTCTCGGCGTCTCGGGCGTGTTCGTGATGTTGTACGCCACGGGGACGACGCTGAGTGTGAACAGCTTCATGGGCATCATCATGATGGTGGGTATCGTCGTCTCGAACGGCGTGCTCTTGATCGATTTTGCCAACGTGTTGCGTCGACAAGGCAAAGAGCTTTTCGAGGCGACCATCGAAGCGGGGCGAACGCGACTGCGACCGATCTTGATGACCACCATTGCGACCATCGTTGGGTTGATTCCGATGGCGCTGGGCATCGGTGAGGGCAGCGAGTCGAACTTGCCACTCGCGCGCGCCGTGATCGGCGGCCTCACCGTTTCGACGTTCTTTACGCTCTTTTTGGTGCCTGCGCTGTACACGGCGATGGATCGATTCGCCCGACGCGCGGACTACGAAGACGACTGAGCGAAATCAGAACTGCGCCAGGAAGCGTGGGTCGTTCTCGAACAACAATCGAATGTCGTTGATGCCGAAACGAAGCATCGCGAGACGTTCGATGCCCACGCCGAATGCGAAGCCTGTGTAGGTTTCTGGGTCGAGACCGCAGTGCTCGAACACGGCAGGGTGGATCATTCCGCAGCCGAGCACTTCCATCCAGCCCGTGCCTTTGCACACGCGGCAACCTGTACCTCCGCAGAACACACAGCTCACGTCGACCTCGGCGCCTGGCTCGACGAACGGGAAGTAACTCGGGCGCCATCGCGTCTTGACGTTCGAACCGTAGAGTCGCTGCGCAAAGGCGTTGATCACTCCCTTGAGCTCGGCGAACGACACGTGCTTGTCGACGAGAAAGCCCTCGATCTGATGGAACATCGGCGAGTGCGTGACGTCGTCATCGCGACGAAAGACTGCGCCTGCGCTGACCACGGCCATCGGGGGGTTTCGCGTGCTCATCTCGCGCACTTGGATCGAGCTCGTGTGCGTACGAAGCAACACGCGAGCATCTGCAGGCGCGCCATCGACCTTCACCCAGAAGGTATCCTGCATGTCGGTGGCAGGGTGATCGGGTGGGAAGGCGAGCTTGGTGAAGTTGTTCTCTTCGAGCTCGACCTCGGGGCCATCGGCCACGACGAAGCCGAGTGATTTGAAGATATCGAGCAGCTCGTCGCGCACTTGAAACAACGGGTGAGCGTGACCTCGCGGAGTACCCAGACGACCTGGCATCGAGAGGTCGAGAGGTCGGGCGTTGAGCTCGGCTTCACGAGCCGCGTTGTGGATCGCCGCGAGACGAGTTTCGAACGCTGACTCGACCTCGTTGCGCAGCTTGTTGACCTGCTCGCCGATGCGCTTGCGATCTTCGCCCGGCACTTTGCCCATCTGCTTGAGGATGTCGGTCAACATCCCTTTTTTGCCGAGCACGCCGGCCTTCGCATCGCGAAGCTCTTGCTCGGTGACCGAGGCATTGAACCGCTCGTGAAAGTCGGTTCCGAACTGCGCGAGCGCCTGTTCGATGGCCTGGGTCGTCGGATCGGTCGAGGACATGATGCGCGCCTCGTAGCACAGCGATTGGCTATGCGAACAGTGCGCGATTTACTTGAGTGTCGTTCGGTTTGCTTCGATACCGAACGTTGCGCTGACGGCGAAGTGATCCGAAAGTCGAGTGTCGCGGTCGCTCCCAAACTTTTCGACGGCTGCGTGGGTGACCTGCAGTCGGCGTATCTCGACCGGTGATGTGGGGTCGGGGGCGCGTCCGAACCCAAGCACGTAGTCGAGTCGCTCTGGAGCGCCGGCCGACGCCGGAAAGCTCGGTATCCACGCGTTGTCCGAGCCGTCCCATGTGAAGCCAGGGTCGCCGGGCGCATGCGAGCGAAACGCGTCTTCGGCCGTACCCAATCGCTGCATCATCTGGCCGTATTCTTCGGTGGGTTGAAGAGGGCTTGATGGAGCGATTTCGCCAGCGACGTTCATGTCGCCGCAGAGCAGCATCGAGGTCGATTCAGCCGACATGCCGTCGAGCTCATCGAGCATGAATCGACGAATGTGATCGAGCTGACCCATGCGTTGGTTTCGCCATCGCGGTGCCGACTGCAGGTGGGTGTTGAAGACGCAAAGTGTTGCCTTTCCGATCGAGTTTTCTGCGGGGTGAAGCGTCGACGAGATATCGACTTTCACGCCAAACACGCCCTTCATGGCGAATGCATCGGACGAGAGGGTTGCGTATTCGCGAAAGGTCTCGAATCGGGGCTCGCTCACGATGGGAAAGCGACTGGCAAAAAAGAGACCGCTGGCTGTCCAGAATCGACTCGGAGGGCAGCACCGCGCAACCTGGTGGGGGAAGACCCCTGCGAGCTCTCGGCTGAAGATGTCCCGCGAGGCATCGGTGAAGACCTCTTGAAGGCAGATCAGGTCGAAGTGGTGGGCCTCGTCGGCGAGGGCTTCGACGATTTTTTCTGCGCGACGCAGGTCGACCCTTCCGCGCCCTGCGACATGCGGCAGCATGTTCACGTTGAAGCTGAGCACACGAAGAGATTGCGAGAATCGAGCTTCCAAGAGGGGCTGAGCCAAGCGGATTCTTTATGTCCTGGTTGCGAGATGAATCGCAAGGGGGGCACGAACAACGAATGTGCGTGCTAGGGTGGCACCGCTTCAACGATACTGGTGCAGGCCAGGCTCTTACGGAGGATGCATGTCGAGGATGTTTGGAGGGATTCAACGCTCAATTTTCGCTGCCGCTACCACCACGATGATGTTGGCGTGGTCGCAAGGGGCGATGGCCGAAGAGTCGTCCGCTTCGGGTAAGGGCACAGTAGGTTGTGCGCTGCTGGGCGGCGAAGCGGTGATGAGCATCGAATACCTCGCCGGCGTGCAAAACCCTTGGATCTACGCCGCGGGCGGTGTGGTGGGTGCTGCTGCGGGTGGCGTGGGCGGCTACTACCTCGAGCAAGACGCGAGCAAGCAGGTTTCGCTTTATTTGCTCGCTGGTGGTCTGTCGCTGGTGATCCCGACGACGCTCGTGGTGCTGACCGGTACGTCGTATCACCCGCCGGCTGACTACCAAGAAGACGCAGCGCCACCGGGGACTCAGCCCTCTGCGAACCCTCCGCGTCCAGCGGGTGCACCAACGAGCGAGGCCGAAAAACCAAAGCCACAGAGGCTATCGCTTCGTTTCCACGGAGAGCTTCCCTCCACGGCCAAAGCGCCTGTGACGTCGGTGCTCGATGTCAACGCAGCAGGCGATCTCCGTTTGGGTGTTCCGGCGGTCGAGTTGAAGCCGATGTACACGCGAATCGAGATGAGTCAGTTCGGTGTTCCGCAGCGCGAAGAAGTGCGGATCCCAGTGTTTCACGCGTCGTTCTGAAGAAGTGGCAGCCTAAGGTTCGTTGCGAGCGCTTCCGCAAAGGCAGCGCTCGACCAACGGCCTGATGTCGCAGAGGGTCTCTTCGTGTGTGCGATGGTGCTTCGCCAGTGGTGTTGGTGATTCCAACGCGCGAAGGCTTCGGACAAAAAACAAAAAGCTCGCATCTTCGTAGCCCTACCGCTTCGATGCTTGAGACCGGAATGTGACCGGTGTACGACGCTCGTTCGATTTCCCCACGGAACTCAACGACAATGGATTCGGCCTCCAAGATCCCCACCTCGAAGTCCTCCGATCCAATGCTCAACAAGGTGATCGCCGGGCGATATCGCCTCGAAGCGAGGCTCGGCGAGGGAGGCATGGGCGTGGTGTATCGCGCGCGCCACGTGCTGATCGATCGCGTTGTTGCGGTGAAGCTCATTCGCCCTGATTTGCGTGGAGAAACCCACCTTCGAGCGTGGATGCTTCGTGAAGCGCGTGCGGCGAACCGCGTGGATCACGCGCACATCATCGACATCCACGATATCGGTGAGACCGAAGAGGGCGATCTCTATCTCGTGATGGAGTACCTGCTGGGTACGCCGCTTTCGGCTGAGCTTGGCAAGGGGCCGATGCCGCTGATTCGAGCGGTCGACATCCTCGAGCAGATGTGCGCGGCGCTTGCTCGTGCCCACGACCTCGGCGTGATTCACCGCGACTTGAAGAGCGACAACATTCACCTGACGAGTCGAGGTGGTCGCAAAGACTTCGTGAAGATCCTCGACTTCGGTCTTGCCGCGTTGGCGCGAGACCCGAGGTTGGCACCCAAGGGCGCGGTCTTCGGTACGCCCGAGTACATGTCGCCCGAGCAAGCGCGCGGTGAAGACGCGGGTGCGCAGAGTGATCTGTATGCGCTCGGTGTTCTCTTCTACGAGATGCTCACGGGGCAATTGCCCTTCCGATCGCATGATCGTGAGACATTGCTCGAGCTTCAGCGCACGGGGATCCCCACAAGGCCGTCTGCGATTCGCGCAGACGTCAACCCCACGGCTGAATCGATTTGTTTGAGGTTGCTCGAGAAGGATATGCGCAAGCGTTATCAAGACGCGCACCACCTTCTCGAAGAGTTGAAGTCGTTGCAGCGCAGCTTGCCTTCACAGGCTTGGGATACTCAGGGAGCGGATGCTCCGGCCGCGCCTCCTCCGCCGCCCCCGCAGTCAGCAGGTGTTGCCGAGTGGGCGAGTCGAGCGGCTCTGTTCGCGCGAATGCTCTCACGTGTGTATCCAGGCGTGAACCCTCCCGTCGAGATTCAGCAAGCAGGCGCCCAAGCGTGGGATCTTGCCGCGAAAGCGACCAAGCTCGAAGGCGAGGTTGCTGCGTACACGCGCAAGATTGAGCAGCTCGAGCGGCGAGGTCGTGCGCTTCGTGCAGAGATTGGTCGTAAGGTCGAAGAGCTCGCCCAAGAAGAGTCGCGCGTGCTTCGAGAGGTCTCTGCGATTCGCGAAGATCAAGAGCGCGTGAAGACCGAGGTCGTGACGCTCGAGCGCACCGCGACGCAGGCCAAGGCACTTGCTGATGCGTCAGAGCGACAGGGCGGCGGCACGCGCGCGGTGTATGAGCGAGCGGGGGCTGCGCAGGCCCATGTCGATGCAAAGCGCGAGCATATGGCGTACCTCGAGACGAAGCGAAACCGTCGAGAAGCCGTGGCTCAAGATCTGCGTCGTCAGATCGAGCAGCTTCGAAGCCAGCTCGCTCGCTATGCAGAGGCACTCGAAGAGGATCTCGCCGGCGGTCGCGAGAAAGTGACGCAGCGAACGCGCGACGCGCTTGCGCTCGAGAAGACCTTCCGAGATGCAACGAACACCCTGCTTACCCACTTGAAGGGCAAGCCCGAGTGCCGCGATCTTCTCGATGAGCTGATGCAGTCGACCAGCGTGCCAGCCCAAAACAACCCGGCTGCTACGTCGTCACCCAAGCCTTGATTCGTGACGATAGACACTTGCGACCCCTCACGTTAGCGTGCGCCCGCCATGAGCGAATCGACCAGCCGTTATCTCGACGCCTTCCCCAACTACCTCAAGTCGCTTGGCTCCGACGTGCTCGAGCTGTCCGAGATCCTCAAGGACGAAAGCGTTCCTGCACCGGTGCGTCGCCAGGTTGCAGGCAGCGTGAATTACCTCTTCAAATCGCTCGATTTGATCCCCGATGGTGTCGAGGATATCGGCTATCTCGACGACGCGTTCGTGCTTCGAATTGCGGCGTCACTTGCGGTTCACGGCTCGCAAATCGCCAACGAGGGTCAGACGGCGATCCTCGTGCGATTTGCAGAAGAGAGTGCGCTCATCAAAGAGTTCTTGGGCGACACGTACGGTCGCTTCGAGACCTACGTGAAGGCGCTCGCCAAGGGTGCTGCGCGAGGTCGCACGGTCGACGAAATCCTCGGCGATGGCTCGGTGCGTGACGCATTGCTGGCCGATGTGGCCGCGTGGTCTGCATCGTACGAGTCGCCTTCGTTCACGCGCGAAGAATCGACGCTGACGAAGATGTTGTCGTTCCTCGACTCGAAGTTGCCGCGCTGATTCAGGGCGTTCGGGCAGCGTTCAGCACTCGCAGAGCGTTGCCCGAGAATACCTTCGCGATCTGCTCGTCGCTGTACCCTCGCTGCATCATCGCAGAGGCCAAGGTCGAAAACTGATTGGCATCGGCAAGCTGTGCGGGCGGGTGGATGCCACCATCGAAATCAGAGCCGATGGCGACGTGATCTTCGCCAGCGATTTGGATCAAGTGATCGAGCTGGTCCATCACGTCAGAGAGCGTCGGCTCTGCATGCGATGAGACGTATTGGCCGTGAAGATTGAGGCCAACGATGCCCTTGGTTTCGGCGATCACACGAAGCTGATCGTCGGTGAGATTGCGAGGGTGAGCACACACTGCGCGAGCATTCGAATGGCTGGCAACGATCGGGCGACCCGCCTCTTTCGAGAGCTTGGCTACGTCGTCAAAGCTCGCGTCGGAGAGGTGAGACACATCGAGGAGCGCTCCGGCATCGAGCGCGTTTTTGGCGACCTGTTTGCCTGTGGTTGAGAGGCCCGCTGCTTTGTGCTTGCCCGTCGAAGAAGAGGCGAGCGCGTTGTCGTGCATGTGCGCCAACCCAACGAGCTTTACGCCTCGTTTGACCCACGCGGCCATCTGCGACGGATCGACCGCCATCGCGCCGATGCCCTCGAAAGAAAACCACGTGCGCACTTGGTTGGCGGAGGGTTTCGACAGCGGTGCTGAGAGCAGCGTGGGGTGTTGCGAAAAGAGTTGATCGAGCGTTCCGATCATCGCGTCGTGATCGGCGAGCGTGGGCCCCGTGGCACGAACATCATCGGGCACATAGAGCGGCAACACCAAGCCTTCGATCGGGCCTGATTCGAGCGCGCGACGTGTGAGGTGGCCGCTGCTGAGTGAAAGATCGCGCCCTTTGAAATGAAGCTGCCAAGGCAAGTCAACGTGGAGGTCGATCACCCGAAATCGAGGCTTCGCCCGAAGCGACGTTGGGAGCGACATCAGCAGAGCTATCGCTGCACAAACGAGCCATGAAGCGCGTGGGCGCAGGAGCGTCACGCCTTTCCGATCAACACGCCAATGGCAACGCCGAAGAACAGACATGCGCCAGCGAGCGCAAGGGCGAGCCAGAGCGGAACCTGCCTTGCAGAAAAGCCGACCGGCATCGGTGGCGGCGTGACGATCTGCACCTGGCCGTCGACGAGCTGAGACGTCGGCGGGCTCATTCCTTCAGGAACAGCACGAGAGGCTTGGGTGGAATAGCTCGGACGACTCACGGAGTGGGCGCCATCGTAGCGCGCCGAGTGCCACTGGCCAAAGGTGCGCGTGCGGAGTTTGAGCGATGTGGACAGGTGATGACGAGAGCGTCACCGACTCGACGTGTGCGGTCGAGTTCGTCGTTTAGCGGCGGATGGCGTGGACGAGGTACTGAAGCTGCCCACCCACGCGAATCAGCTCGTTCTGCTGAATCCGAGACAAGCGGGCACGTGCTCGCGAAAGCCCGAAAGCGTAGTCGTCTTCGAACGAGGTGCCTCCGCCTGCTTCGTAGTACCGCTTCGCCTCTGCGCGTGGCCACATGTAGATCTCGTGCTCGACCAGGTCGCGTTCTTCGTCGACCTCGGCACGCTGGGCGCGCGTTGAGTACGGGGGCAAAAGCGGAGACGGCCGATCACATTGGGCGATGTCGATGTCGGCAAAGAGAGTCGCGTCGATCAACCCAGGGAGCGACTCGCCGAGTGAGTTGAAACCCAACCCCAGCTTGGCCTTGCCACGTTCGCAAATGAGCTGAAAACGAGTCTCTCGAAGCACATCGTCGATGTCGTCGAGTGGGGCCGCGACTCGTGATGCAAGCTGGCCTGCGATGTTGTTGGGCTCGACCAAGAGCAAGTGACCACGCGGGCGAAGAACGCGGGCCATCTCGGCAATACACGCGCGCGGGTTGGGCAAATGTATCAACACCGTTTGGCACGTGACGAGGTCGAACGAGGCGTCGGCAAACGGAAGGTGCATCGCATCACCGAGCACATACTCGAGCTTGGTTTGCGGGTGCGTGGCCGGGGGCAAGGGCTGGGCGCGTTGCGTCGCTTCGTGGACCCAACGAGGCTCGCGCTCGACGCCTGTCAGGCGAAGTGCCGAGGGCAAGGCTTGCGACAACAATCGACCCCAATGCCCGACGCCAGCGCCAACGTCGAGAACGTCGGTCACCGTGCTCATCGACCAGCGCGCGACCAGAAGGCGGAGATGGTCGAGATTCCACCACTCGTCACGCGTGTCGCCGAAGTACAGCGCGGAGTGAGCATCGATATGCCGAACGTCGGTCATGGCCAGTCGTTAGCGCAACTTCGCCAAACGACCCGCACCATCACACGCTCACTTGTGCATGATGAAAAAACGGATGACCACGGCGAGCACCATCAATGCCGCGAAACCGAACACCACGGGGTTGATTTGATTGCTCGATGGCTTGCTCAGCTTGCCGTCGACGCGTTGAAGCGAGCGAGGCCCTCGAGGTGTCGAATCGGGAGGGCGATCCCACGGGTTCGCAGCTCGATTCGGGGGCGGCGCCTGGCGGAAGTCACGTTGGTGCTTGAGATCGGAGCGCAGTGGGGACGAGGTTGACTCTGCTTGAGCGATGGCGTCGCGAAGCTCATCCGGAAAGCTCGGAAAAAGCGCTTTCAAGCGGGGGAGCAACACTGCGGTCGGCGCAGTCTCTTCGAGCACGTCTTCGAGCGCTGAATGCAACCCTGGGTCAGTGGGCGCGAGCTCGGCCGTGCTGGTGAGCAAGGCGAGCGCGTCGTCGCCTCGGTTGGAGCTTGCGTAGAGATCGGCAAGCATCAGGTGAGGGCGAATGTCTGTGGTGCGCGAATCGATCGCAGCTCGTAGCAACCCTTCGCCCTCATCGACGCGTTCGAGCTCAAGCAGACACTGCGCAACCGCGAGTGCATACGGGATCGACTTGGGTTCGAGCTTGAGCGCGAGCGTTGCCGGCCCGAGGGCTTCTTCGTACTCGATATCGTCGATGTAGGCGCGAGCGAGCTCGTAGTGAAAGCGCGCGTTGTTCTGATAGTGCGACGACTTGAGCGTGAAGTGGCGGATCGCGTCTTGGAGCACGCGCTCTTCGAGCTCGTCGATGTTTACGCCTTTGCGGTTGAGCTCTTCTTTGACCTCGTCTTGCTTCCCCGGGGCAGCAAAGAGTCGTGCGAGATGCGCTCGTCTGTCGGATTTCTTGGAGAGCTCTTCTTCGAGTACCTTGAGCAGCGAATCGAGCGCTGACTGCCAGTACACTTGATCGATCGCTAGCGTGTAAAACGCACTGTCGATGTCGTGTGCCGCGAGGTCGTCGACCGCACGAATGCATGCTTCTGTTCCGGCGCGTTCATTCGCTTCACATCGAGCTGCGTAAGCGATCAGGTTCTGTTTGGCCTCGCCCCATCGATGGGCTTCGATCGCTCTGGCAGCAGCGTCATCGAGCTCGTCGAGCCCCTCGGTCGATGGCGTGGTGGCTGACGACGTATCGCCGATAGTGACAACCTGGCTCGGTTCGACGACGCTTGCTGCCGTGGTGCTTTGCGCCGTAGCAGGCGTGGGCAACGTCGCTGATGAAAAGGGGTTAGGAACGAACCCGAGCGGCGTTGCTGGCCCCGGTGTGGGTGGAACCAGACTCGGGTCGAGCGGCGGCGGATTGTACGGCGATGCGGGGAGCACTGGTGCCGCTGCTGCGACAAACTGGGCGGCAGCCACGGGCGATACGGGGGCCACTGCGCTCGAGACGACCCACGGCGGAGACGCGGGCGCCGATGCTGCCGGACTTGATCGCACTGCAGGCGAAGAGAGCGCACCAGTTGCCGATGAAGGGCTTGTCGCAGGTGTGCTGGCCTTCACGGGAAGTGACTTCGCGAAGGCCTCGGCGAGCTGGCGATCAAGAAACGGGATCTCGATCTTGTGTTGCGCGCCTGCCGTGTCTCGAAACGACAACGTAGGCTGGAAACCTGAGCTT
>JAXLYQ010000012.1:0-81454 GCA_046351315.1 Polyangiaceae bacterium | reverse complement strand
TGTGCCGGGTGTGCTGATGGTACTCGGTGCCCGGGTTGAGTCGGTCTTCCGAAGGCTCACCGCTTTCTCGCGCGACCATCGCCCTGGTTACGTACACGGCTTGTCGCGAGGTCACTTGCCCAAGATCGGCACGTGGAGCGACGACGCGGTGTTTGCTCGTGAAGAGCTGATGACCTGGGTTCGTAACTGAGCTCAATCCAGCCTGAAAACGCCTTCTTGATGACTTCATCGTAGCGGCGTTTTCGCGAGGGCGTTCACTTCACGGAGGGGGAGAACGCGTAAAAAGCGCTCGATGGCTAAGACTGCCATCGAGCGCTTTTTCGCGTACGACTGCGGGGCACGAGGGCCCCATCAGATCAACGACCGCTCAGCTCGAACTGCTCGAGATGGAACTCTTTTCGAGGGATGAGCTCGATTCGACGCTGGAAGCGTTTCTCTGCGTCTGCCACCGCAGCTCGCTCGTCACTCTTCATCAGCGAGATCACCTCGGGGTGCGCCTGAATCGTGATCGTATAACCCGGCAACGCAGCCCGATCGCGACGCAACGCACGCAAGATCTCGTAGACCACCGTGCTCTTCGATTGGATTTGCCCTGTGCCGTCGCAATACGGGCACGGCTCGTGGAGCAAGCGACCCAGCGATTCGCGTGTTCGCTTTCGGGTCATCTCGATGAGACCCAGATCACTCACACGGTTGAGAGAGGTCTTCGCTTTGTCTTTCTGAAGCAGCTCTTCGAGCTTGCGACGGACAAGCTCGCGTGAGCTGGCCCGCTCCATATCGATCAGGTCGAGAACGATCAGACCACCAAGGTTGCGAAAACGAAGCTGGTAGGCGATCTCTTCGACCGCTTCGAGGTTCGTTTTTATGATGGTCTCTTCGTGGTCTTTGCTGCCTTTGCCGACAAATCGACCCGTGTTGACGTCGATGGCGGTGAGCGCTTCGGCCTCGTCGATGATCAGATAACCGCCCGAAGGCAATGGCACCTTGCGCGCCAGTGACCGTGCGATTTCTTCTTCGATGCCGTACTCGTCGAAGATCGGCTCGTCGCCTTGGTAGAGCTCGATGTCCTTGACCCTTTCGGGCATGAACATGTCGACGAAGCGCACGAGTCGCTCGTACTGAGCGCGGTCGTCGATGACGATCTTTTCGATGTCATCGCCGAACATGTCGCGAGCGACTTTCAGAACGAGGTCGAGCTCTTGGTAGAGCGCCATCGGGGCGCGTGCACCTTCGCGCTTCTTGGCGATCTCACCCCACAAGCGAACGAGGTAACCCACGTCAGCTTTGAGCTGCTTCTTGGTGAGACCCTCTGCGACGGTTCGAACGATGAGACCCCCCGTGGGTGGCCTCATGCTCTCGATCGCCTCTCGAAGTCGAGAGCGTTCTTTTTCGGAGCCGATTCGCTTCGACACACCCACGTAATCGATGGTCGGTGTGTACACGACGTAACGCCCTGGGAGCGTGATGTGGCTCGTCACTCGAGCGCCCTTCGTGCCGATGGGCTCTTTTGAGATCTGAACCAGCACCTCTTGCCCTTCGCGTACCACCTCTCGAATCGGCGTGTGCTTGTCGATTCGCGCGAGGTTTCCGCTGGGACGTGCTGCGGGCGGAGGTGGCGGTGGGGGTGGAGGCGGCGCAACGGCTTGCGAGCCGGTTGACGCAGTAGACGAACGACGACGACGGCGACGCCGACCGAACCCGGCAGGTTTCTCGCCCGCTGGTGTTTCAGAGCCTCCTTCGGTGGCTCCTTCGGCGGCCTCGACTTCTTCGCTCTCGGCCTCTTGTGCGGCGCCTTCTGCGTTGGCGGCAGGTGGTGCCGGAGGCGGTGGAACAGGTGGGGCTATCGCTGCAGGGACAGCCTCTTTTTCTTTCTCTTTGCGGTGATGATGGTGTTGTTTGGCAGCCTTTTCGGCGTGCTCGAGCAACTCGTCTTCGTCTTCGCGCGCAGAGCGCTTGTTTCCAGAGAGATACGCCTCGAAATCGTCGGGGCGGATCAGATCTTCGACATGAAGGAAGGCGGCTTTGTCGAGGCCGACATCGATAAAGGCTGCCTGCATCCCGGGCAACACACGGGTTACGCGGCCTAGTACGACGTCTCCGAGGCACCGCTCTGTGCTGGCTCGCTCGATGTGCAGCTCAGCAATCATTCCGCCCTCAATGAGGGCGACGCGGGTCTCGCGGAAGTCGACGTTGATGACGACGAGGTTTTTTGCCATACGGTGGCGAAGTTTTTCGAGGGACCCCTGCCATTATTCCGTGAGACAAGAATTGGCAAGGAACCGACCATCCCCAAACGATCGGTCTTGAGGGTCGCCCCTTCTGGCTGTCGACTCAATCGACCCAAAGAGGCGGAAAATACAGCGGTACGGTCGGACGAAGCGTCCGGACAAAAAACACCAACCCCCTCGCAGGCTCTCGCCCGGAGGGGGTGAAGTGCTTCTACAGTTTCGTGGAGCTGAGGGGGATCGAACCCCTGACCTCATGACTGCCAGTCATGCGCTCTCCCAGCTGAGCTACAACCCCAACGGAGGAGCGACCTTGTAGATGAAAGGGCTCACTTGCGCAAGGAGAAAAGTGAACCCTTCGTGTGTTGGTTCATTCACTCGTTGACGCGGTGGGGTTGGTGAGCTTGGCGGGCCAGCGAGCTTTGTGACTCGGTGAGTTGGTGACGTGATGAGCCGCCGGGTCGTCGGGTCGTTTTTCTTTTCGATGCACAGGCTCATCGCATGGGTCTTGCGGGGCGGGATCTGCACAAATGCGTTTCGCGTGTGCGTTGAAGAAGTGCTCGATCTCCGCGGAAATATCGAGAATTCGCTTCGTTAAGCGACACGAGATCGCATCCCGAATTTGGCCGATGTCGGCGGGCTCACGTAGGGCGGAGTTGTCAAGCCGAATCGAACGCCGCTCACCCACACGGTGTGGATTGAGCACGGAGGATCGCATGGAAACCGTTTCGCAAGATCGCCGTTCAGGACGCACCCTCAGGGTTCCGTTCGAGGCGCTCGTCATCATCTCTGGACAGTCCGGCAACGTGGGTGCCTACGAGTGCGAGGCTACTGATGTGTCGGAGCAGGGGATGCACCTGCGGACCGCGTACCTGCCAGATCTTGGTCAGTCACTCACGTGTCGGTTCGAGACCGGTATCGATGAGGTTGTCGCAGAAGGCACGGTGGTCTGGCGCCAGGAAGCAGCTCGCGGTGGCGAGTTTGGCGTGCAGTTCACCAAGCTCGATGCTCGCAGCATCGCCGCTCTTCGCGAGCTTTGCGGGACGCTTGAGCCACCATCTCCATCCGAAGTGGCGGCGGCTCCTCCGCCTGCTCCTGCGAAAGAAGAGATCCCTGCGAGCAAGGTCGCGGCGCCGGCTTCGCGAGAGGTTCGACCCGGTGCAGTTCGACTTCATCTCGAGGGGGTTTCTGCTCCGATGTCGGCGCAAGTTCGCACGACGAGCAACGGTGAAGTGCTTCCGTGGGCTCGCACCTCAAGGCGCTCAAGGTGGGTCACGCCGTCGAGATCGAAGATGATCAAAAGCGTCGTCGGAACGCAGTGATCGATCGCGTGGCCGTCGAGGTGAACCCGGCGAGCAACGTGCCCGAGCTCGTGGTCGCGCTTCGCTACTCGAGTGACGAGAACGGCAAAGAGATCCCTGCGAAGGCATCCGAGCGAGCGCCGTCTTCTTTTCGAGCAAGTCGAGCAGTCGGCGGCGCCTTCGAAGAACGCGCAGAGCACGAAGACGAAGGTGAAGAGCGAAAAGAGCAAGAACGACAAGGTCGACAACGACGAGAAGAGCGACGCGAACGAAGACGACAAGGCGAGCGGCAAAGACAATGGCCGCCGCTGCGTTGTTGGTCTTCCGAGAGCGAGCCACTCAGGTCGCTTCGAAGCTCGGCGAACAGATGAGCCTCGCAGGAGGCAAGGCCAGGGAGAACATGCGCGACCTGGTGGTGAGTTGAAGTCGAACCGCTCGGCGACGAGCGACGACGCAGATGAATCGAGCCTCGCCCCGCACCCGCGGATCCGCGAGCGAGCGGTGCGGAGTGCGGGTGCAAGGCCCCAGTGCGGATCGACGAGAAGGAGAGGAGCCCATGGACGAGTTCGGCGAAGGTTCAGAGTCAGGCGAGATCACCCCAAAGAAAAACGATGGGGCCACGTGTCCCTCGCGCCAGAGGCGCGGCTGCGGTGGCGCTGTTGATCGGAGTGGTGGCACTCGCGGACGTGGTGATTCGGGGTTCCCCTTCCAGGAAGCACCCGCCGCTGTCGCAAAAGGTGACGTTGCCTCTGCTCCAGCGGGTCTTCCGGTCGTCCGGCGCTGACACCACGCGCTGGCGGTGCTGCGGGTGATGCCGTGTGGTCGCGAACGTTCCGATGTTTGGAGCGACCCCGCTTTCGACCACCGAGCCTGCGCCGATGGGCTCAGCCAACCCACTCGCGCTTGCCAATGCTCCGCCTCAACCAGGTCAGCCCGGAGCGCTGCCGCCTGGGTCGGGTGATGATGGCGAAGGCGGTGGTGATGCTGGCGATGAGAAGTCTCCGGGAGGAACCACCTTCGGTCGCGGGAACGTCGTCAAACCACGCACCATTCGTCTGAAGATGGACGCGCCCATCACCGAGATTCGTGGTGCTGTCGAAGGCACGACGGTGAAGCTCTCGCTGCCCGGCCGCCGCAACATCGAGCCTGCGCTTCCGTTGCTCAAGCGTGATCACCGAATCGCTGCGATCAAGGCGGTTCCTGGTGCTGATGGTGTCGAGGTGAGCATCACCTTCAAAGAGAAGGTGCCCGCGTTCTTGGCGCGAGCGAACAAGAAGATGCTCGAGATCGATCTTGGCAAAGAGCTCAAGCCAGGCGAGGACGCTGGCGACGAGGTTGCCGACAACAAGAAGCACGGCAAGAAGCACGGCACGAGCGCCAACAAGGGCAAGCACGACAAGCACGAGAAGCACGACGGAAAGAAGCCTCACAAGAAGTCGAAGAAGAAGGACAAGGACAAGGACGACTGAGAGCTTCCTTTCACTGCACGCTCCGCACAAAGCAACAACGCCAGCTCTCACGAGACTGGCGTTGTTGTTTTGTTGCGTTGAGAGGTCTTGAAGCGATCCGCTAACCACCGAGCGCAGAGCGACTCAAGTCGAAGAACACGACGCACACTTGAGCGAGACCTTCACCAACGAGAAAGCCCGCTGCGAGAGGGATGCCCACATCCTCGACCCACTCCGCGCCCTTCCATTTCTCGCTGGCCCACGACAGCAAACAACCCGCGCAGTAGGTGAGCGTCACGCTCATCGGAAGGTACATCGCGAGACCGAGAACTACGCCGAGACCGCCACCTGCGCCGAGCGTGAGCAGCAGTCCCGTGGTGGCTCCGGCGGCATAACGCCACGGGATCGCCGAGGCGATCTCTTGCTCCATCTGACTCGTACCCGGAGGCGGCACGAAGATCTCGAGCGCGGCTTTGATCGCTTGCCCTTGGGGAGCGGTGAGCGGGTCGTTGCCGAACAAGAACTTCTTCGACAGCACCACGAGCGTGATGAGGCTGACGAGCGGCCCAACCCAGGCCACGGCAAGCTGCGTGAGCTGTTGTCGACGAGGGATCGCTCCGACCAGGTGACCGGTTTTCAGATCCTGCATCATGTCTGAGCCCTGGCTGGTTGCGACACACGCTATCGGCCATGAGCAAGGCGACGATGGCGCCTTCTCGACGAGGATGCTGTGGATGATCAACACGATCGCATGAGCGCCATGCCCGAGAGCGGAGAGTTGTCGGTTTTGCCCGTGGCGATGCTGACGATGATGTTGGCGAGCCACATCCAGACGGTGGCGATCAACGCGGCGAGCACGACACGAATGGGCGAGACATCAGCACCACCGAGAAAGCCCGCGATGGTGAGGATCACGAAGCTCACGGCAACCCCTGCGTAGAGAAGCTTGGGGTTCATCTCTTGTGCGCCGCCGGTGGGGGCAGAGACGCCAGTGTTGCCGATTTGCCGTGCTTTCTGGATCGACTTCAACGCGCTCAACAACATGGGCGCGGTGAGGATGATGCTCGCGATCGAGCCACCGAGAAGCATGCCGATCCCGAGTGGACGTGTGACTTGTTTGTATGCCCACGTACCGAGAAGGGCTTGCTCTTTGGCCATCACGGCGGCTGAGCCAGCGTCGCCCACTGCGCGAACGGCTTTGGCAGAGAGCTCGACGGCTTTCTCGTGGGGCAACCAACCTTGCGTGACCACGAGGGGCGTGACGACCCAGTGACCGATGATCGCACCGACCATCAATACGAGGCCCGCGCGACCCGTGATGTATCCACCACCGAGCGAGGTGAGACCGCCGGCCACGGCGATGATCACCGCGAAGTAGGCGGGCAAATGAACGAGCTCGCCGATGTTAAAATCCTCGGAGTAGTGCTGATACCACTCAGGGAATTTCACTTGCGGAAAGAGCACCTGAAGGCTCGTGAGCAACGCGAACACGATCGAGACCGAGATGCCCGTGATGAGCCAACGAAAGCGAGTGGGCCCTGAGCCACTTGCTTTGAGAATGGCAGCGGTTGCGATTCCACTCGGGAAGGGCAATCGCTCGAGATCGATCATCTGCTTGCGGCTCGGAATGATGAAGAACACTCCGAGCAGCGCGCCGGCGGTCGCAGCACCTGCGATCGCGATCAGCATCTTGGTGTCGATGGTCTGCACCAGGCCAGGGTTGGCCTTGATGTAGTCGTCGACCGTTTTGCCCGACTCTTTGGCGAGATTGAGGATCTTCTCTGATTTGGCCGCCGCTTCGCTCTGCATCAGATAGAGCACGGGCACCGTAAAAATGACGCCGCCCGACGAGACGTTGATCGCTGCTGCGACCGTCTGATTGATGTTGTTCTCGACGATACTGCCCTTCTTCATCAAGGTGCGCAGCACGCCGAGACCAAGCATCGCGCTCACCATGCTTGCCGGTACGATGAAGCCCAGCTTCAAACCCGCGTAGGTGAAGCTGATGGTCAACGCGATGCCAACGACGATGCCGAGCACCAAGCTCGCAGTCGTGATCTCGCGGTAAGGCGCAACCTCGGGCGTTTCTGGAGAGGCTCTGTACGGAGGGCTCGCGCCGCCCTCGGGCTCGGTTGCTGCTGAGTCGCTCATTGCGCCGCGACGGTAACAGAAACCCGTTTCGCAAGGACACGCGTCAAGGCCTCACAGTCCACGCCTCGCAGGCAAAACAGCAAACGGATAAGTCTGGATATAACCTTCAATAAGCCCATGATTTTCTTGTGCAATTATTCCAGAAAATGAGAGATTTTTTTAATGCACCGAGAAGTAGCCATGTTACAGCCGGTCATCCTGTGTGCGTCGCGAATGTGCTGACGCATTGCACAGAACAAAACTGGAGAAACGCGGCATGAGAACACGAAGACTGGCGAGTATCTCGCTTGCGGCTGTTTTGCTGATTGCTTGTGGCGGAGACGACGATAATCTCTACTTCGCAAGGCGCTGGCGGAACCGGTGGTACATCGGCAGGAAGCGCGGGGTCTTCGGGGTCTTCGGGCTCGTCTGGTTCGAGCGGCTCGAGCGGTAGCTCAGGCAGCAGCGCGGATCGTCAGGAAGCGGCGGTACCGCAGGGGCCTCTGGCTCGGTGTGGCACCGCCGGATCGAGCGGTTCGTCTGGCTCGGGCGGGTACGGCGGGTAGCTCGGGTTCGAGCGGCACGGGTGGCACTGTGATCGTCGGGCAGTGGGCGCTGGCGGAACGAGCGGTGGCGCTGGCTCTGGTGGCACGGCTGGGAGCGGCGGCACATCAGGGGGAGCAGGGTCAGGCGGAACAGGCGGAACAGGTGGTTCTTCAGGAAGCGGCGGAACAGGCGGAATCGCTGGCTCTGGGGCTTGGCGGCAGCGCTGGCCTCGGTGGAACTGGCGGCTCAGGCGGAATCGCCGGGTCGGGCGGTACTGCCGGGCTCGGCGGAACGGGCGGATCTCGAGGATCAGGTGGCTCGGGCGGTTCAGGCGGAACGGGTGCGACAGGCGGCAGCGCAGGTTCTGGCGGAACCGCTGGCGGCGCGGGCACTGGTGGAACCGGTGGCATCGCGGGCTCTGGCGGCACAGCGGGTCGGCCGGTAGCTCGGGTACCGGCCCGGGAGCGGCGCCAGGTAGCGGCGGAAGCGGCACGGGTGGCACCGCAGGATCGGGTGGAACAGGTGGAAGCGGTGGAACGGCGGAGCTCCTGCTTCCGATCTCGTGCGATGAAGCGGTTCAAACGCTGCTGACCTGCGCTTCTGGCCGTTTCGTGACATCGCCGCAGGCCCGGGTCAGCCAACTTCGACGACTACCCCCGGAAACTCCTATACGTACCCGGGCAAAGAGCGGGTGTACGTGTTTCAAAACCCGGTCGACACGTGTACTCCTCTCGGTTTCGGTCACCAAGACCGGCTCGGCAAGCGGCGATTGGGATCTCTACCTGCTCGATGGTCGATCGCACCACAGTGCTCGGACTCTCTGACCGCGCTGGGCAGCGACACCTGGACATCGAACCCTCGGGACGGCCTCGGGTGTGTTTGTTCCGGCCACCACGCCCGTCGTGATTGCGTACGATGTTACGGGACAACCAACCGTTGAAAGTACCACGCCTCGATCTCAACGTGAGCGGTGCGTGACACCTGTCTGCGGCAACGGAACGATCGAGCCGGGTGAAAAATTGCGATGACTCGAACACTATGAGTGGCGACGGATGCGACTCAAGCGCGCCAGCTCGAAACCCTTCCCAGATGAGCCCAACAACACGTGCGCCGTGGCGAACGCCTGTATGCGTTGACCTCGTCGACCTTGCCTTCTGGGCTTGATCGGCACAGCAGGCGACGCTGACTGGTTTGCCTTCACGTTGACCACGTACTCGGACGTGAGCTTCGAGACGTTCGATGTTCAGGGCCTGGCATTGCGCCTCGATCGATACGTACGGTCATCCGGGCGGTTCAAACCTGATTGCACCACGGCGTTGGCGCCCAGCGCGACGAGATGGAAATCGAAGTTGCTCGCTTCTCGATGGCACTGCTCTCGGCCCAGCGACCTCGCGCCGGGTACCTACTTCGTCAAGGTCAACGCATACGGCTCGACAGACACGTTTGCGTACACGCTCGAAGCCTCGGTCGTCGCATCGTGCGGTGATGGTGTGGTGGAAGGCTCCGAGCAATGCGACGGAAGTGCTAACTGCGGGACCGATTGTGTGATCATCCCGACCTGCGGCGATGGTGTCATCAGCGCCGGCGAGGTGTGCGACGACAGCAACGCCAACAACGGCGATGGTTGCTCGTCTACCTGCGCTATCGAGCCTGGATATAGCTGCTCGGGTACTCCATCGGTTTGTGTCGCGCTGCCTTATGTCGAGTCGGCGATCTCGAATCAATCGTGCGCTGACATGACGGGCGCCACTGCGATCCCGGGAGTCACTTCGGACACGTCGAATTCGGCCTTCTTGCCGGCTCCGTTTGCCTTCCAGTATTTTGGCGTCAGCGCGCCGTATTTCTCCGTCAACTCAGACGGCTACTTGCAGGCCTACACAACGAGCTCGGGCTCTCCAACGGGCAGCAACTACGCGAACGCGAGTATCCCTTCGACGAGCTCACCGAATGGTGTGATCGCACCGTTCTGGGATGACCTCGATTCAGGCACGAGCTCGTCGTCGGTGCTCTACTTGGTTGACGGAGTTGCTGGCTCGCAACGTGCGACCTTCCAGTGGACAAACTGGACGGCCTACAACGTGTCGGGCACCGGGCTGACGTTCCAGGTGCAGTTGTACGAAGGCTCGAACGTGATTGAGTTCCACTACTGCACCCTCGCGTCGACAACCAGCACGGGTGCCGCGCGCGTCACGGGTGGCAGCGCTACCGTGGGCATCGAGAGCATCAACGGCCAGAAGGGTATCCAGCACTCGTACAACACCGCGAGCTCGATCTCGACCGCTACGGGGATTCGCTTCACGCCAAACTGAGCGCGCTTCGTTCGAGTGCTCTCGTCGACGCGAGCGTCGTTGTCACGGTGCAGCATCGTCTGCTCTGCGACAGCGGCGCTCGTGCCGGTTTGTTCGGGTGCTATAGCGCCGGGCCATGTGGATCATTCCATCGCAGCTCGACGAGATCATCGACCGCACGCTTCACGAAGACATGGGCTCGGGTGACGTGACGACCAACGCCACCGTACTGCCCGAAACGCAGGCTTCGGCTGTGGCTGTCGCTCGTGGACCGCTCGTCGTATGTGGCGGAGATGTGTTCGCTCGAGTCTTCGCTCGGATCGAGTCGTCGGTTCGTTTCGAATCTCTCGTGCCCGATGGTACGCGTGTCGGCAAAGGCGCAAAAATCTGGAAGGTCGACGGCAGTGCTCGCGCGCTGCTGATGGGTGAGCGTTCAGCCCTAAACCTGACCCAGCGAATGAGTGGCGTTGCAACGTTGGCTCATACGTTTGCTGAGCTCGTTGCAGGCACAGGGGCTCGTATCGTCGACACGCGAAAGACCACGCCCGGGCTTCGTACGCTCGAACGTTACGCCGTGCGTTGCGGCGGCGCGTTCAATCACCGTGACAACCTCTCGAGCGCGGTGTTGATCAAAGACAATCACATCATCGCAGCGGGCGGGATCACCTCTGCGATCGAGCGTGCTCGTGCCCATGCTCCTCATACCTCTCGTATCGAGGTCGAGGTGCAAACGCTCGATGAGCTCGACGAAGCGCTCGCCGCAAAAGCCGATGTGATCCTCATCGATAACTTCGCTCTCGAGACCCTTCGTGAAGCCGTGACCCGCGGCAAAGGCAAAGCGATTCTCGAAGCGTCAGGCGGCGTCAATCTGAGCACGGTTCGCGCGATCGCCGAGACTGGTGTCGATGTGATCAGCGTCGGCGCACTCACTCACTCGGCTCCCGCTGCTGACATCGCTCTCGATCTGACCCTCAACTGAGCCTCGTTACGTGAGCGAAACCCTCGACGATCTCGACTCCTCGCGCATCGCTCTCGCCGCCAATCGTCATGGGCTGGCAAACGTTGGCGAGATCGTGGTGATGGCTCGCACGGGCTCTACCAGCGACGATGCTCGTGTCGCTGCGCAACGTGGTGCGCCGTCGTGCTCGTTGTATGTGGCGAACGAGCAAGAGCGTGGACGAGGTCGACGCGCAAGATCCTGGAGCGCTCCGCCCGGTTCGGGGATCTTGGCCTCGCTGCTGCTCAGGCCTCGCATCGACGCATCGAAGTTGCCCCCCTTGGCGTTGGTCGTTGGCCTCGCGATCCGAGAGGTCATCGTCGAATGTTTGTCACCGGCTAACGCCTCGACCTCGGTGCATGATCGCGTGAAGATCAAGTGGCCCAACGACGTCTTGATCTATGCGAAAAAATGCTCGGGTATTCTCGTCGAAGCGAGCATCCAAGGCACGATGCCATCGTCAGTGATCGTCGGCTTTGGCATCAACGTGCGAGCGTCTTCGTTGCCACCTGAGGTTGCTGCAAGGGCTACGAGTCTCGAGCTAGCAGGGGCTCCGGTGTCGCGTCTCGATCGCTCTTCGATCTTGGGTCACGCGATCGCTGCCATCGCTACTCGAGTGCAGCGTTATGAGAGCGCAGGGCTATCGCCGATGCTCGAAGAGCTGCGCGCTCACGATGGTGCTCGTGGTCGTCGTGTTCGCGTCGATGAGCAGGTGGGCATCGCCGATGGTGTCGCCGACGATGGCTCTCTACGTGTGCTCACCGACCAAGGGCTCGTTCTCGCTCACGGGGCCGACTTTCTCGACGAGACCCCGTGATCTGCGACGAACGATTCGCGTTGTTCAGATCACGATGACAGCGCCGGCCCAGGTGAACCCTGCTCCGAATGCGCTCGTCAACACGCGCGTGCCCTGCTTCAGTCGCCCATCGCGCCAGCTCTCGCTAAGGCCGATCGGAATCGTCGCTGCCGTCGTGTTGCCGTAGCGCTCGATGTTGTGAACGACGCGCTCCTCTGGGATGCCGAGCTTGCCCGCAACGAACTGATTGATTCGCATGTTCGCCTGATGCGGCACGAACAAGTCGATGTCCGAGATCTGCATCCCCGCATCGCCAAGCACCTCACCCGCCACCTCGGGCATCTTCTCGGTTGCCCAACGAAATACCTGCTTGCCGTTCATCCGCGGCCAGATTCGTCCGTCCTCGAACATCTCTGGCACGAGCCTCGGAATGTTTCGGCTGGCAGGTGCCTCGAGCCACAAATCCTCCGCGCCAGTACCGTCTGCGTGAAGGCGGATCGACATGATCCCTTGATCGGGCCGAGTGGCTTCTCCGACCAGCGCCGCGCCTGCTCCGTCACCAAACAACACCGCCACGTCTCGACCACGCTCGTTGAACTCAAGACCCGTTGAGTGAACCTCAGCGCCAACGACCAAGACGTTGCGGTACACACCAGCGCGAATCCACGCATCTGCGACCGACAGCGAGTACAGAAAACCCGAGCACTGGTTGCGAACGTCGAGAGCGGGCACTCCTGGCAGATCGAGCTTGCGCGCCAAGAAGCAACCCGACCCCGGGAAGTTCACGTCTGGGCTCAGTGTCGCGAACAAGATCGCGTCGACGTCCTTCATCGATCGACCCGCTTGCTCCACTGCCATCTGC
This sequence comes from Polyangiaceae bacterium, assembly GCA_046351315.1. GTDB lineage: Bacteria > Myxococcota_A > Polyangia > Polyangiales > Polyangiaceae > JAXLYQ01. The sequence goes on along the minus strand of JAXLYQ010000012.1, from coordinate 68,861 downwards.
GCAGCGGGCACTGCCAGGTCGCTTGCTCCGATGCCGCTGTGCTCGATGTATCGACGCTCGCGAATGCCTGTGCGCTGGATGATCCAGTCGTCCGACGTCGGCATGATCTTCGCCAGATCGTTGTTCGTCACGACCTTCGTGGGGACATAGTGACCCGTCCCCAAAATGGCTGAACGTTTCGGCCCTTGCGTCGCGCTGCCGAGGGGAGACGTGGTCGAGGAGGCTTGTGCTGGTGAAGACATGGGACGCGCCGACTTATCGACGCCCATCGCCGCCAGCAAGGCAGAATCGACCGACGCGGAGCGTCAGTGATCGTCCGCGCGCCGACTTCCGACCGTGATACCTTCGCTGATGCATGCCCCTGCAACCAGGCGAGCTCGTTCACGGCAAGTACCGCATCGTTCGGTTGATCGGCGATGGCGGAATGGGCAGCATTTACGAAGCTCGTCACGAGGTGCTCGGCACGCTTGTCGCCCTGAAATTCCTGCACCCCGAGCTCTCTCGTCGTCAGGGCCTCGTGATGCGCTTCATGCAAGAAGCGCGGGTCTCAGCGACGCTTCGCAGCCCACACATCGTTCAAGTGCTCGACGTCGAGCCGATTGAAGGCGGAGCGTTTTTGGTGATGGAGCTTCTCCAAGGCGAGACCCTCCAGGCGATGCTCGAGCGAGATCATCGCCTCTCGCGCGAGCTCAGTATCGACCTCGCGCTTCAGATGCTCGCCGGCCTTGATATCGCTCATGCCTCGGGTGTCGTTCACCGAGATCTCAAGCCCGACAACGTGTTCATCGTGAGCACGCAGTACGGCCCGATGGTGAAGCTACTCGACTTCGGGATCGCCAAGTTGCGGGTTGCTCCCGAGCTTCAACAGCGCGCCCTGACTCGACCTGGGGTCACCATGGGCACGCCCGAGTACATGGCGCCCGAGCAAGCCTGCTCGGCTGATACGGTCGACCTGCGCGCCGACATCTACGCGATGGGTGTGATGCTCTTCGAGATGCTCTCGGGCTATCGTCCCGTTGCGAACCCGAGCGATGATCCGAGAGACATCGCGCAGCAGGTCATCGCTGGCAAGATTCGATCTCTTCGCGACATCGATCCGACCATTCATCCCGATCTCGCTGCGTTGATTCATCGTGCGATGAGCCCCGCGATTTCATCTCGCTTTGGTTCGTCGAGCGAGATGCAACGCGCGTTGCTTCCGTTCGCTGGCGAGCTCTCTGCAGCAGGTCGTCAGATCGTCGCTGTGCTCACAGGTACGATGCCCGCCTGGAAGCCCACGCCCGCGCCTCCTGCGACAAACAACCCAGGCGTGACTTCAGGGGTTCAGGTTAGCTCAGCGGGCTCTCTTGCCGCCCGTCCGACTGACCCGCGTCTGTCGGCGCAACAGCCTGCTCCTGTCGCCGCGCCTTCTCATCTCAGTCTCTCCGCACCACTTCCCGCAACTGCGCCGTCCCCGGGCAATCAAGCCCATCTCGTTTCTTCTGGAGCCTCTCTCGACGTGTCCCCACGAACGCCACCCATGGATGATCGGCCCGGTGTTGCAGGCCAACCACAAGGCGACGCTCACATGCGGCGCCCCAGTGCGGTTCCAAAGACGTTGCCGCCCGAGGATGAGCCTCCGCAGCGCAACACGCCCGATATGCCGATGAACGCGGGGTTGATGGGCCCTACTGCGGCACGAGATCCGCTGCCCGCTGCGTTCGCTCCGCAACCCAGTCGTGCGCCGATGCCCACGCCTGTCGATGCGCAATACACCCAAGCGCAGGCGCCCTATCAGGCCCAAGGTTTTCAGCAGCCGTATCAACCTCAGGGCACCGCTGTTGCGCAGGTGCCGATGATGCCTCCTGGCTACGGAATGCCGCAGGCACCGGTCGTCGAGCAACCTCCGATCGCTGCTCCCGCGTACGTGCCTCATGCCCCCAAAAAGAAGAGCTCCAAGAACCTTTGGATCATGGGTGTTGTCGCCCTTCTTGGCGGTGCAGGAATCACGCTCGCGTTGATGATGCCTGGCTCTTCGGGTGGCTCTGGCTCGGGTACGTCTACGCCCCCAACGAGCTCAGTCCCTGCGATGCCGGTGGCCGATGCGGGCTCGCCTCCTCCCACGTCGACTCCGTCTCCGACAACTCCAGGTACGACTCCCACCGCACCAACGCCGAGCAATACTGGAACATCCGGTCCAAAACCTTTGCCGCGTGATGGTGGCGTGGGCGATGCCGGGCAAGATGGTGGGGGGATCTTCCCGGGCATCTTCGACGGCGGTATCCCCACTGCGATCCCGACGTCGATTCCAACCAATATCCCTACGACGATCCCGACATCGATACCGATCCCGATTCCGGGCTTTCCGTGATCGTCGAACCGATCACTCGTACACGACGAGGTACGAGATCATGTCGATGTTGCCCGACGCTTCGGTGGGCGTAGCGCTGCCATAGAGGCCCTTGTACGTGATGGTCGCGTTCTGTCCGGGCGTGACCTCACTCGTCACGTCGGTCACCCATGGGTCGACCTGCATTCCTGGGCACCATCCGCCGCGACCAAACCACCACGTGCCCGCTTGGTTCGGCACGACAGCATCGGTCGGCACGCGTGCCTCACACTTGCTCTGCGTACCCGCCTCGGGGTGCGTTTTTTGGTGCGCGTTGTCGTTCACCGTGAACGTGTGTTTGTGGTTGCAGAACTCAGCGCATTGGTGTGCTTCTGCGCCGTGACCCGTGATGATTGCCCACAGCTCGACACGCTTTGCGGTCGACGGGATCGGCACGTCGGTTGGCATGTACGGATCGTTGTACGTCGTGGTGAACGCGCCGCCGCTGTACAAGAACGTCGCTGACGTGGGTCGATAACCCTTGTTCTGATTCGAGAATCGAAGCGAGAGCTTGGTCGCGCTGGGTTGGGTGTTCCACGACGGAGCAAAATCCCATCGGAAGTGTCGCGTGCCACCATCCTTGAACAGCGCGCGCATCGCAGACACATCTTCAACCCAGCGCGTTTCGCGGTGATAGCTCGTGATGAAGCGAGCGAACTAGAATTTGTTGCCGCCGCTGTCTTGCACCTGCAGCTTGGCGAGATAATCCCACGCACCGCAGTTGTTGAACTCGATTTTATCGGCGTCAGGGCACTGGATCTGCACGTCGACCTCGAGCGTGTCGTACGTAGCCATCTCTTCAGCGCTCGGCAGATCGACATCGATCTCGGCAAACTCTGCGAGCGTTTCTCCCTTCCAGAGCTCGACGACCTTGGCGTTCTCTGCCTCGAGTCGCGCCGCGCGAATGGCTTCTGCGTTGTAGAGCTCGACCTCTCGCCGAGCCATCGCAAGGTTCAGCTTCCACGGCCACTTCATCGCGTCGTTCAAGGCCTGATCGTAGCGGCTGACGTCAGACAAATACCCAACGCCGCGAACCCGTTGAGCACGATCGATTGCGATGCCGAGTGCGCCGATTCCGCTCATCGATTGACCCACCCAATTGTCGACCAACCCGGCGCGTTTGCCCACGACGTGAAGTCGTTCGCTCCAGTGTGCCGAGTCGTCGGGCGATAGCGTCGCAAGCAGCGCAGTGATTCGGTCTTGCATCGCGTTCAAGCGCGTCGAAGCGGTGTCGTCCGACGCAGAACGCGAGATGAAAAAGTAGTGCGCGTTCTTGGGTGACTTCGACACGAGCGTGTCGAGATCCGCCTCCCAGATCGACGTGTTGTCGAGGTCCGACACTGCGATCGTATCCGGGATGAACAAGTAACTCTCGCAGCCACTCCAATGCTCCGAGAGCTTCCAATCCGTGCCGTCGAGAAGCGGAATGGTCACGTCCTCTGCCGTGTCGAGACGGTGAGTGCCATAGGGGCCCGCCGAGAACGGAAGCGACGGCAACGCAAGCGTGTCGCAGACCGCGCTGGCCGTGCCGCCAGAGCCGCCCGTTCCCGCAGTTCCGGCTGTCCCCGCAGTCCCTCCGGTGCCCGCCGTTCCGCCTGCACCAGCAGAGCCAGCGGTTCCGCCCGTGCCAGCCGTTCCGGCGCTCCCTCCTGAGCCTGCGCTGCCACCTGGGCCCGCGCTGTTGGGGGTTGCACTATCAGACGAATCTCCACAGCCCGCGAGCAACACCGTGCTCGCTGCGAAGAGAGAAATCAGTCCCGAGACGAACGAATGCGAGCGAGTGCGTCGGTGCGACATGCGCGCGAGACTAACACGCTCACTCGTTTCTTAAGCTGCTCAATCCAAGGAAAATCTCGTGCAAAGCTCTACTCACCGCACATGAAATCGTGAGCGTTGGGTGCCGTGTTTGTTGTCGTACCGATCACGGAGCGGTCGCGCTGATCCATTCGATCGCCTCACGCATCACTCGACCACCTTGTGGGCCGAAAAATCCGTGGTCAGTACCCGGAAGCACCATGAACTTCGCTGGCACTTTCGCGGCCGACAGCGTGCTGACTCCTTGGAGCATCAAGTCGTGGCGATCTTTTTCTCCAGCCATCGTCACCACCGCCTTGGCCTTCCCGAGCTCTGCCGTTGTTGGGGCTTCGGGTGCGCCAATCATGATGGCTCGATTGTATCGATCGGGTCGTCGCGCTCCGAGCGAGCTCACTCGCTTTGCTCCCTCTGAATAGCCCGCAATGATCAGCGCGCTCGTGTCGACTTGCCCCGGGATCGCCGCCGCAAGCGCAGCGACCGCAGCCTCGACCCGTGCGTCCACGACAGCGACGTCGCGAGTCCATTCATGGTACGCGGTGCCTGCACACGCGGTGTCGCCTTGGAGCAAAATCAGGTGGGCGACTTTGCTTGCCTCGGCTGTCCATTCTTTGTTCGTGATGTCGGTTTTTTCGCAGCGACCGTGAAGGTACACCACCACACGTTTCACGCCCGATGGCGCTCGAATCACGTCGATCGGTTTGTCGCCTGTGATGCTCAGGCTCGTCATCACTCCGGGGCTGAGCGACGAGCCAACGAGCTTGCTCGCGCAGCCCTTGCTCGAACAGCCCGCCACCATGATCAACCCGAGCAGCAACAGTGTTCGTACCCCCTGCACGAGCCCCGAGCGCACACCTCGATCTCGTCTACGAACGCTTCGAGCGCTGCTCTGGATCACTGCGCTGTGTATGACTGGCAGTTCGCGAAGTAAGCAGGCGCGGGCCACACAAAAGCACCTGTAATTCGCGGGTAATACGTGACGAAGTTGTAACACATCTCAGACTCGGTGTTCTCGCCGAAGCTGACCGTGCTGTTGGTCGTGTTGTCGTAGGTGCACTTGGTTCGAACCGAGTCGTTTTTGCTCACGGTTACGTCCATCGGATACCCCACCTGATTGTAAAAACTGTAGGGGTCGCTCGAGCCCAGATCGGCGATCACGTTGCCGCCATTCTCGAGCGTCGTGCTCAACGCAGAGCCCAACAGGTGCATGTGCGGCCACCCGCGCACGACATGGAAGTTATCGGTCGTGAGTGGGAAGGTGGATATGTCCACGGTGCAGTCGAGCGTCGTCTTTTGATGCGGCGGCCGATCGAAGTTCAACGTGCCGAACGCCATTACGTCCGCGTCGTTGGGGCGTAGCTCTTCTGTCGTGCAGAAGGTCGCTGACGAGTTGTCCGTCGAGTCGGGCTGCCCTTGAATGTTGCTGTAGTGCATCTCGACCAAGATGTTCGTGTCCTCGGTCGCAGAGATCGGGAATCCCGCTTCGGGAGGCAGCGTCTCTGGCCCTGCTCCTGGTGCCCAGCAGTAGAGCAATTTCCCCGAGCCTATGGCGCTTCCCGATGAGCAAGGCGTCGGCTCCGCAGAGACCTGCTTGTTGCCCATGTCGTAGATGCAGACGTGGTGGCTGTGGGCCGTGTTGTCGATGCCGACATAGACCTCGGTGATCTGACGAGCCTTGCCGTTGGCTGCGATCTTCCCGCCGAAGCAGACGTACTGATCGGCACGTCTTGCTTGATGGTCCATGGTGTCGAGGCCTTCACCACGGCATCTGGCGAACAGGTTCCGCCGCCTGCTGCACCGGCTGAGCCCGCTGAGCCTGAAGCACCGGCAGAACCAGCAGAGCCGGCTGCGCCAGCCGAGCCCGCGCTGCCGCCAGCTCCGTTACATGAGCTGTCAGGAGCACCTGCGTTGACCCATGCCGTGAACGCCGCGATCTCGTCCGCAGTGGCTCGCGGGTAGGGCGGTTGAGGCATCGGTTTGGCGTCGTCGTTCATTCGCTCGATGGCGAGCTGCGCGTTGGTCTTGGTCGGGTCTGTCGTGCTGGGCGCGAGCAACTCGTCTCGCGTCATCAACGGCATCGGTGCGCCGAACTTGGTTGGGTCCGAGTGGCATGCTTGGCAGCGCGTCACGAGCAACTTCTCGACATCACACGGAAGCCCGTTCGCGGCGCCTGCACTACCAGCCGAGCCTGCGCTACCTGCCGAGCCTGACGAGCCTGACGAGCCGCCTGCGCCCGCGCTTGCACCCGTTCCTGCTGTTCCTGAAGCACCCGCGGCCGCCCCGCTGTCGCTGTCACTCGATGAACAGGCCGAAATCAGTAGAGCCAACGACAACGAAGAGAAGAGCCATCCGCGCATGAGACCTCCGTCAAAGAGCAGCGAGAGCGAGCCGAGTTATACGTTGCGTACCTGATAGGCTCCAGGCGAACTTCTTGATCCTACAAGAGAAATTGGCTGCCACACGAACACAGAGCGACCCACATGAGGGGTCTGAGCGTGGGTCGCAGTGAATCGAGTCAGCTCATGCCGACGGACGCGAGGTACTCGGTAGCGAGGTGCATATTGTCGAGCTGCGAGGGGTGAAAGTCGCGGCGCAGATAGGCTTTGATTCCGCGCACGAACACTTTCTTCGCAATGGGCTCGTGGTCTTTGCGCGCCTCGAGCTCAGCAGGGATCTTCTTCAGCGTGTCGAGGTCTTCTTGAGCGAGCAGCATGAGTGTTGCGGCAGCCCAGAACCCTCCGAGCAGCGTGGCTGCGACGATGAGCCCCGCGATGCGTAGCTCGTAGCTCGGGTTGACCTTCTTCAGCACGTCGAACGCGACGGATTTATGCTCGATCTCTTCGGCTGCGTGCCACATGAGCAGATCGCGAACGACAGGGTGAACCTGCGGCAAAAAGCCTTCGGTCAACGCGTTCTCGGCCATGATTGCCGTGAAGTGCTCGGCGGCTGCAGTTGCAGACAGGCACAGCTCTGCCGGAGAGATTTTCTCGATGCCCTCGAACGCGATCTGCTCATAGATGCGCAAGAACGTTCGAATCGAATAGCCCTGATTTTCGAGGATGGTGAAGAACTGCTCGTGGGCGTGCGAGTGGCGACCTTCTTGCCCGAAGAAGCCCTTGATTTGGGCTCGCAACTCTTCGTCGTCGATGCGGTCCATGTATCGACGAACGCTTCGGATGAAGAAGCGCTCGCCCATCGGAAACAACAGATTTACGCCGTTGCCGATGTGAGTGCCCAAGACCGTTCCGAAGGCCCAGTGGCGCGGTACGTCGGCATCAACGGGGATCTGCATCGCGCGCGGTTTGATCGGATGCGCCTTGGGGCGTGGGTTTGCGTCAATGGCAATCGGAGCGATCACGGCGACGGACATGCTTGTTGACTCCTGTTCAATAAACCCGAGCGCAGATGTAGAGGGGTATTGAACGAAAGTCAATACAGGGTTACACCGCCTTCGCCATGTCGCGTGCAGCTTCGCCCCGAGCAAGGTCGTCTTCTGCCTCGTCACGCAAACGCGTGTTGCCTCCTGAACGTCGCGCTCAGCTCCTTGCGCTTGGTCTCGAGCTGTTCTCGCAACACACCTACGACGAGGTGTCGATCGACGAGGTCGCCCGGCTCGCCGGGATTTCGAAGGGCCTGCTTTATCACTACTTCTCTGACAAACGAGGCTTCTACGTCGCCACCGTCGAAGCCTCGTGCGCCACGATGCTCGAGCTCACTCGCTTCGAGGACAACAGCGCCCCCGCTTTCGAACGGCTTCGACTCGGTGTCGACGCCTATCTCGACTACGTCGAGCGGCACGGAGCTGCATTTGCCGCTTTGCTCCGAAGCGGTGTCGGCGCCGACCCCAAAGTCTCTGCCATCGTCGATCGCACGCGCGATGAAATCCTCGATCGACTCTTTCGCGGTGCGCCGCAGCCGCTTCCGCCCACTCCGCTCGTTCGCATCGCCCTGCGCGGCTGGATCGGTATGGTCGAGGCCGCGAGTCTCGAATGGCTTACTTCTCCTCGCGCTCACACGACTCCGCGAGAGCACCTGCGAGAGGTCATGTGTCACTCGCTCGTTGCGATCGTCGGTCTTGCGAGCGGCGAAGAGGGTCTCGTCAATGCTCTGCCCACTCGCGATTCCGCCGCACAAGGTCAAGGCCCATCGCGCGCGCTCGACGAAGCCTCCGCGCACGCGATGTCGAGCTGACGCGCAATCCGTGCATGTTGTTCGTCGGTGGCGCAGGCGGTGCGCATTGTCGATCTTCGTAAAACCACGGTATCTTCGCGGGATTCGTTCGACGCAGTTCGATAAAGGCGACGGCACGGAACTCGCGAGAGGGGTGAGCCATGGAATCGGCACCTCCCTCCTCAAAGCAAGCTCCCAAATTCATTCTCCTCGCTGCGATTGACGAGTCGGCGGCGGCCGCATGGGTGGTCGAGGCGACTCGTAACCAGGCCAAGCTCTTTGCAAACGTCGAGGTGCATCTCGCGCATGCGATTGAGCCTCTCGCAGCGCCAGCGGTTGCTCTCGGTGGGGCGATGGTGACGCTACCGAGCTCGAGTGAGCTGATGAAGCAAGGCCGCGAGTATCTCGAGCGCTGGGCCGTCGCGCTTGGCGGCGAGAACCACACCGTGCATACCCACCTGCTCGTCGGAGATCCATCGGGTGAGGTGTTGAAGCTCGCAGGCGAAATCGAGGCAGATTTGCTGATCGTGGGCACACACGACCCAGGTCGAATCGAGCGATTGCTCTTCGGCTCGGTGGCCGAGCGATTGGTGCGAACCGCACCCTGCGCGGTGTACGTGACCCGTCAGAAGCGACCCGATGTGGCGAACGTTCCGGCGATTGAGCCCCCGTGCCCACAGTGCCTCGAGGCGCGTGAAAAGTCAGGCGGTGAGCAGATGTGGTGCTCGCGCCATTCTGAGCATCATCCGCGCGCTCACACGTATGGCGAGAACGCCGGCTCGTTCGGGGTTGGGTCGACGACGTTCAGGCCCGACTTACCCTTCTGTCCGCCCTTCATCTGCGAGAGAGCAAAACCGACAATCACGATCGTGATCAAAGTCACCACAGCGATCACGGCCCAGTTGGTTTTGCCCTCCTCAGTTGGGGCAGGCTGTACACGAGAAGGCTGTACGTTCGCAGGCGGTGGTGACTGTGGCTGAGCCACCGCTGCAGGTGCCGCGACAATCACCGGCACCTGCGCTTTGGCGATGGGTTGTTTCGGTGCCGAGGGGACAAGCGACGGTGGTGGCGCAATCGAGTACACGGGCGCAGCCGGCATCGCTCGTTTGATGTTTTCTACGCTCGTTGCGGCAGCTTCACTGCCAAACGGTGCGAGCGCTTCTGCAAGCTCGACGATGCTTTGCCAGCGCTGGGTCGACTTCTTCTCGAGACACCGAAGAATCACTGCCGAAAGGCCAAGCGGGATCTCTTCTCGATGCTTCTCGGGTGGGTCAGGCTGCATCGTGACGATCTGCAGCGTGAGCGTGCCGATGTTGTTCCCCGGGAACGGCAACTTGCCCGTGACGGCTTCGTACAAGATCACGCCGAGCGCCCAGAGATCCGAGCGAGCATCGACGAACTTTGCGCCTTGAAGTTGCTCGGGCGGCATGAACTCGGGCGAGCCAAGAACGGACGCAGTTCGCGTGAGCTTCGCGGACGAGTCTTTGACCTTCGAGATCCCGAAGTCGAGCACCTTGACGTGAGGCTTGCCCTCTCGCTGAGTGACGAAGAGATTGGCTGGCTTGAGATCGCGATGAACGATCTTGAGTGAATGTGCCTCGGCGACCGCCTCACAGGCTTGAAGCACCATGTCGACGGCTTCGGAGACCTCGAGTCGTGTTCGCTCGGCGATGAGCTGGTCGAGGTCCATCCCCGCGAGGAGCTCCATCACCATGTAGTGCAGACCTTCTTCGAGCGTCTGAACCTCATGGATCCGAATCGCGTGCTCGCTCTTGATCTGGGCGGCAGCGCTCGCTTCGCGTCGAAAACGCTCGACCATCTCGGGGTCGTTCGCCACCGATTCGAGCAAAAATTTCAGCGCGACCTTGTCACCCGTGAGCTCGTCTTTCGCGCGAACGACGTAGCCTGCGCCGCCTTCGCCCAGCGTCTCTTCGACGCGATAACGAGCGGCTACGAGCTCGCCTTGCTCGACTTTTTTCACGACGCCCCTCGCGTCATTTGCTCATCTCGCATTGGTATTCGCCGATCAGCCAATACGCTCTCGAGCACTCGATTTCTTTGGTGCTCTTACCCGCGGTGAACCTGACGTGTTGGCCGAACGGCCCCCTCGACACCTCTCGCTGAATACACGCATCGAGCACAACACCCTCGCAGGCTTTTTTCTTGGCGAGCTCGAGCACCGCATCGTTGTCACTGAAGACATTGCGAAACACGAGCCCAGCGAAGGTAAAGCTGAGCAACGAGAGCACTGCGGGTTTGATCCACCTCTCGGACGACGACACGACCGAGCATCCTACCCGAAGCGCGTCTCATGTGGCACGTGGCGTTCATGATTGAGGTGTCGGTCGATCCGGGTCAGCTCGTTGTCGTCGTTGGCCCGACAGGAACAGGAAAAACCGACCTTGCGATAGCGCTTGCCGAGCAGCTCGATGGCGAGGTGATCGGTGCCGATAGCGTTCAGATTTACCAGCGATTCGATATCGGTAGCGGCAAGCCCTCGGTCGCAGAGCGAGCTCGAGTAAGGCATCACCTCGTCGATATCGTCGACGCCCGACACCCCATCGATGCCGCTCAATTTGCGGCACTTGCAGATCAAGCCATCGCTGACGTTCTGCAACGCGGCAAGCGCCCTATCATCTGCGGGGGCACGTTCCTGTGGGTGAAATCGCTCCTGTTTGGCCTCGCTGAGGCTGCTCCTCGTGACGAGAGCATTCGTGAGCGGCACCGTCTTCGGGCCGATCAGGAAGGGCGCCCCGCGCTTCACGCAGAGCTCGCGAAGATCGACCCCGCGAGTGCGGCGAAGTTGGCGCCCAACGATCTCGTTCGTGTCAGTCGTGCTCTCGAAGTGTTCGAGCTGACGGGCCGTCCGCTCTCTGAGGTTCACTCAGGGCATGGCTTCAGCGAGCCACGCTATTCGTTCAAGTTGGTGGGGCCGCATCGCGAGAGAGACGAGCTTGATCGGCGCTTGCGAGCACGGGTTCTCGGGTGGCTCGAGCAAGGTTGGCTCGACGAGGTACACGGGCTGATTCGCGATGGCTTTCGCGACACCAGGCCCATGTCGAGCGTGGGTTACAAGCAGATGCTCGACCTGATCGACGGCCGTCTCGATGAGAAGCAACTCGTCGATGAGATCGTGAAGGTCACGAGGGTGCTCGTCCGACGTCAACGCACATGGTTGAGAGACGAGCCCGTTCAATGGCTCAACCGCTAACAGCAACAGAGTACGAGTAGGCCCCGTGCGAGCAGGGCCGAAGCTCACTGAATGCTGTCGGGAAGCTGGTGAGGGAAGGGGACCGTCACGCCCGAGGGGGTGTCGCCGTGGGTTGGTGCGTGCTCACCGGGTTGAGCGAGCTTCTTCCAGCCGTCTTGAAGCTTCGCATCGGTGGGACGACCCGAGGTCGGAGCGGGGCTGTCGCCACGAATACCGGTGGGCAAACGTGACTCGGACAGGCCGCCGGCCGAAGAGAGGGCGTCTTGCTTCTGCTCACAGGCAGCGAGGCCGAGGGCTGAGAGCATGAGACCAGCCACGAGGGCGAAAGTACGGTGGGTCATGTCGAACGGGCGAACTCATAGTGCACGAACGCCACCGGGGAAAGATCTTCTTGAAAACTCACCTCGCCGCCTTTCGCGAAAGGTCGGGATCGTGTAGGGGCTGGGCCCATGCACGCCGGTGTCGACGAATACACCATCCGCCTCGACGGAATTCGTTTTCGTGCCCGTCACGGGGTCTCTGACTCTGAGCGGCAACTGCCCCAAGATTTCCTGGTCACGGTCGACGTCTCGTTGCCTGTGTCGGTGCTGCCGCAAGGCGATCACCTTCGAGATGTTTTTGACTACGACCGCCTTGCATCCCTCGTGGTCGAGGTGGGTACCTCTCAAGCATTCCGTCTTCTCGAAACGCTAGGTCAGCGATTGATCGAACGGATCTTCGACGCTACGCCCGCCACACGAGCTTCGATTTCGGTGACCAAATCACGACCCCCCACCGACGCAAGTGTCGAAGGGGTGACCGTCACCTTGATCGCGCAACGACCACGTTCTTGAGTCACGAGCGCGAAAGATCATCAGAGCGTCGTCAGCCTACGCTAGGCGCAACGTTCTGTTAGAAGGTCGTGTAACGTGCTCGATGCGGTTTGTGCAACGACATGTTTTTCTCCCTGCTCTCTGGCGCAGCACGTCGTTTCTGTGCGACGCTCTGCTGCCCTTTTCGGGGCGGGTTGCCCGGGGAACCACCAGAAGGCCTAATCGATGAATTGCCCTGCCTGTGAACATCCGAACGTCGAGGGTGCGCGGTATTGCGCCAAGTGCGGAATTCTCCTTCCGTCTGGGGTCCCAGAGGGGGATGCTGATCCACTCATCGGCAAAACGATTGCAGGCCGATTTTCGGTCCTCCGATTGCTCGGTGAAGGCGGAATGGGCCGCGTCTACGAGGCCGAAAAAGTTAGCGCCGGCGTGGTTCAACGCGTGGCGATCAAGACCCTTCATGCAGAGCTCTCGCGTGATGCTCAGGTCGTCGCTCGCTTCCATCGCGAGTTCAAGACCGTTGCGGGTCTGAAGCACCCCAGCACCATCAAGGTCGAAGAGTTCGGTCAAACCCCCGACGGCGACCTGTTCATCGCGATGGAGTTCGTCGAGGGCAAGAGCGTCGCCAAGGCCATCGAAGAGCAAGGCGCGATGACTCCTGATCGCGTCGAGCACATCATGAGTCAGGTGTGCGGCTCGCTCTCCGAAGCGCATAAGCAAGGGATCATCCACCGCGATCTCAAGCCCGAAAACGTCGTGTTGATGAACGTCGGCGACGAGGTCGACTTCGTCAAGGTGCTCGACTTCGGCATCGCTGCTCACAAAGAGAGTGGCGACAAAGAGAAAGAGCAGAAGCTCACTCAGCAAGGCATGGTTCTCGGTACGCCGCCTTACATGAGCCCCGAGCAGTTCATGGGCAAAGAGCTCGACGCTCGCAGCGATATCTACTCGCTCGGCGTGATGGTCTACGAGATGCTCACGGGTCGCTTGCCCTTCGAGGCGAACACTCCGTGGGAGTGGGCGACCAAGCACATGACGGCTCAGCCTACGCCGTTCGAGGCGATCCCCGAGCGAGCGACGTTGCCTGATGTGCCCGTGAAGATGAAGAACGCGATCTTCAGGGCGCTGTCGAAGAAGCCCGAAGAGCGTCACTCGACCGTTCGCGAGTTCTTCGAAGACATGTCGCTCGGTGGCGCTCGTATGTCGCGAGCCACGGTGGTTGAGCAAGCGCCCTCAGCGGGTGGTGGCGGTACCGAGGTCAATCCAATCATGGCGGCCGCCACGCCGTCGTATCCGAATGTTCCACCTGGCGGCGATCACATGGCCTCGGTGCCCAACATCACGCCTCCCGGAATGGCCGCCAATATGCCTCCGCCGGTGCGCCACAACACGGGTGGTGGCTCAAGCAACAAGGGCTTGATCATCGGTGTGGTTGCGGTGCTGGGTGTGATCGGCTGCGTTGCTCTCGTGATGGCGTTCTCTGGTGGTCACAAGACCAGCGGAGGCCCGCTTGATTTGGGCTCGGCCACGCCTGGCGGCTCGACCCCTGTCACCACCGCTTCGAGTGACACGCCGAGCACCTCGGCCACGACTACCACCACGTCGACGCCCATTCTGCCGACAACCAAGCCCACCACGTCGGGTAACACCTCTGTCGGTAAACCTGGCGAATCGATCAAGGGTTGCTGCAGCGCTCTTGCTGCAGAGGCAAAGAAGCCAGGGCCCAACAAGGGCAAATACCAGAGTGCTTCAGGCGCCTGTTATTCGCTCGATCCGCAAGTCACATCGGGTGCGATCCAGAAAGGTTCTGCGCTCACCTCCATTCGCGCTGCGGCGGGTGGAGCTCCCATGCCTGGTGGTTGCAACTGATGAGCGTTTACCTCTGCGTAGGCGCACTCATGCGCCTACAAAATGAGGCCGTCGATGTGTCGACACGTAGTGTCGGCCCCTTGACGGCTTCGTGAAGCAGAGGTAACTACGCGCCTACTTGCTCATGTTCCCGTTCCGTCTTTCGTCACGTGCTGGGGGGGCAGGAGACTCCACAATGGGTAGACGTCTAACCTGGGCTGAAATCTGTCGTTCTGCCCTGTTTCGCGGTCGCTGGGTAGCTCTCGACCGTTGCCGATACGACCAAAGCTCGAACCTCCCTGTCGAGGGCGATGTGGTCGATGTCGATGAAGAGTTGACCGATCTCTGTGATCGCATTCGAGACGCCAAGCGCAGCCACTGCGCGATCGTCTTCTGCGATCCAGCCAAAGCACGCTGATCCTGTGTGAAAAGCACCAGCAAACGCCGGTGCTTTCGCGGTCGATAAGAGCTCGTCGCCTGTCCACATCACGAGCACCGGGTCTCGTGTGCCGAGTGCAATCTGGCCCAGGTGCTTGAGCGACGTTGGCGTGCGTGTCCACAGCGAAGCGAGCCATGACGGCGCTGCTGTGGCTCCGACCGTGGCGAGCCCAAACATCGATCGAAGGCTCTCGATGGGTGACTTCGGAGGGCTCAGCAACACGGGCTCGAGTGTCTTGGTGTCGCCGACCCGCCGCCGAACTTGTGCAATCGCTTCGTCGAGCCCTCCGAGCGAATCGACAAGCCCTCGTTCAAGGGCGTCGCGGCCCGTCCACACGCGCCCGCCTGCGACCCCGTATATCTCATCGGGCGTGCGCTTCCGGCCTTGTGCGACCAGGCCAACGAACTCGCGATACGCGGTTTCGAGATGGTGCTCGAGGATGTGTTTCTCGTCGTCTCGAAGCGGCCTCGCCAACGTCATGAGGTCAGCGTGCTCACCCCGCGTGAGCACTTCGCTTACAACCCCCAAACGCTCGAGAAACGGCCCGATGGCAGCCCGAAAAGCGACCACTCCGATCGAGCCTGTGATGGTCGTAGGTTGCGCCACGATCGCATGACACGGGGCAGAAACGTAGTAGCCGCCGCTTGCTGCAACGCCGCCAAAACAAGCGATCGTGGGCTTTTTGTCGGCGACGCGAGTGACTGCCCGATAGATTTTCTCTGATGCGAGCACGCCGCCCCCAGGTGAATTAACCTGCAGAACGACGCCCGCCACGCGCGGGTGCTCTCGCGCGGTCTCGAGCAATTTCACCAGAGTTGCGTCGTCTGCCGAAGCGCCCATCGAGGGCATGCCTTTTTCGACAATGGCGCCCTGAACCTGGATGATCGCGATCTTTCGCGCGGGTCGGAGCGGCTTCCATAGCTGCGAGCGACGTCGAGTGAGGTAGGCCACCGCAGGCGTGACAAGAGACGCTTGTGCTTCGTCGTCGTCTTGCTGACGTGCAGTCGTCGCGTCGGCGGGCACCACGGGGGTCGCTCCGCTCGGTTTTGCCTTCGCGGGTGGCGAAGCGTTCGCAGCAAGCGTCAATGCGCCCAATCGAGCTTTGAGCTCGTCATCGTGAACCAGCTCGTCAACGAGCCCGAGCGACAGTGCGTCTTCGGCGTCAATCAGCCCTCGATCAACCCAGCCCCGAGCTACCTCGAGAGATACGCGCCGCCCTTCGACAAGGCCCGTTAGCAACTCGTGCTCGAGCTCATCGAGCAAGCGACCCAGCTGCTCTTTTTGCGGGTCAGACATCGACTCGCGCATCAACGGCTCACCCGCGGTCTTGTATGTCCCCTGCGCGAGCACCTCGGGCACGATGCCGAGACGATCGAGCGTGCCTCGCACATAGGTGCCGCCCATTTTGAAGCCCAGTGGGCCGAGTGAGGTCCGGATGCCCATCGCGATCGTGTCTGCGGCCGATGCGATGAGAAGCTCTCCTGAGCTACCTCCACGCGGTAGGTGCACCAACACGCGCTTGCCGGCGGCGCGCAATCGAGCCAACTGAGCGCGTATCGCGGTACGAGTCGCGGCGGGCGCTTCGAGTCGTTGTATCGAGACAGCAAGCCCGGCCACGCGCGGGTCGTCGATGAGCTCGTCGATCAACGTTCGAATCCCGTGCAGCGAAAGGCCCTGCTCTTGTTGAGACCCAAACGACTGCGCCAGCCTAGAGCGAGGCGTTGCGATCTCGACGACCTGACCTTCGATCTCGAGATGTACCCATCCACCCGCTGGTGTTGCTCGAAAGCGTCGAAGCAAAAACAGGGGGAACACGAGCAGCGCGCATAGATTTCGAACGAGCGTGGTCAGCATCGAGAGCATGTGGTTTCGCCGGGTGATCGCTACGCGCGACTAGATGACGCGTCGATGCCCTCAGAGCGCGGGGATCAACATTTTTTCACGATAAAACTTCAGCTCCGCGATGCTCTCTCGAATATCGCCCAGCGCCGTATGGGCCTTGGCCTTTCGAAAATCGAGCTGCCCTGGGTACCACGTTTGCGCCAGCAATTTCAGGCTCGACACATCGAGCTGTCGGTAGTGCAAATAGCCTTCGATGGCAGGCATATGCTTCGACAAAAACCTTCGATCTTGATGGATGGAATTTCCCGCGAGCATCCCTTCTCGGTATCGACAGTGTTGTGTGATGACCGACATGATTTCTCGCTCGGCATCCTCGAGACCAGTGCTCGACGCGCGAATCTGATCGAGTAGCCCATTCTTCGTGTGCATGTCGCGAACGAAAGGGCTCATTCGTCCGAGCGCCTCTTCGGGTTGCCAAACGATTCGTTCGATCTCCGCAAGAGGTTCGAGATCCGGTCCTGTGATGATGGCTGCGATTGCAACGATCACACAGCGCTCGGGGTCGAGCCCGGTCATTTCCAAATCCATCCAGACAAAGCGTGGGGAGGCTGCCATTTGTGGTACCTTAGCCTGATCGTGCGTTCCGCTCTCGCTTGTGTCTTTGGGTTCGGTCTGACGCTCGTAACCCTGCACGCCGTGGGTTGCTCCTCAGGGCCTGAGAACAACCGATTCTCCAATGGTCTCGGCACCGGCGGAGCTTCCAACGTTGGCGGCACCGCGGGGGTCGGCGGCACCTCTACCGAGATCGTCGGCGGCGCAGATGCAGGATTTAACCCCGATGCCTCGTGCGGGTTTCAATCCTTCGTCGCAAAGACAGACCCCATCCGCTTGTATCTCGTGGTTGATCGCTCTGGCAGCATGGCCGACGAGGTGGATGGGCAAGTGAAGTTCACTGCGCTCCGTAGCGCGCTGGTCGATCTCGTCGGCGAAATTGGTTTTCGAGCCGAGATCGGGATGGCCATCTACCCGTATCAACCCCAGGGCGATTCGTGTCACGTCGGCAAAGAGATGGTTGCGATGCAACCGGGCGACGCTCACTCGTACTATGAGCAGGGGCTACGAGGCCCGGTTACCGCAAATATCTATTCGAAGCTTTTGATCTCTCCTGCTGGCGGCACGCCGACCGGCCCCACGCTTTCTGCGCTTCGCCCCACCCTCGAATCGCTCGGCAAAAACACCTTCGTTCTGCTCGCCACTGACGGTGGGCCCAACTGCAACGAAAGTGCGACGTGTACGGCTGCTCAGTGCATTCCAAACATCGAAGGAGACCCCGCTTGCTCTGAGGTGAACTGCTGCGACCCCACACTTAGCCCATCGTTTTCGACGGCCAATTGCCTCGATACGAATGGTTCTCTCACCGCGATTTCTCAGCTTGCCGCGGCAGGAGTGAAGACCATCGTCGTGGGCATTCCGGGCAGCGCGCCGTACAAGTCGTTGCTCAATGCGATGGCTGTCGCAGGTGGTGCTCCTCGCGACGGTGACGTGCGCTACTACGCTGCCGATTCGCTGACAGAGCTCTCGACGCTGATCGATCAAATCGGCTCGCAGGTGCTCATTTCATGCTCGATTTCGCTCGACCAAAAACCTGAGGATTCCAACCTCGTCAACGTGTACTTCGACTCGACGTTGGTGAAATCGAATGCCGTCGATGGTTGGTCTTGGACAGGCCCAACGACCATTCAGCTCAACGGAGAAGCCTGCGACACCCTTCTTTCTGGAAGCGTCGGCGCCGTGTCGATTTTGCTCGGTTGCCCGACCGAGATTCAGTGAGCTCCTCACGTTTCTCGTCTGAGCCAAACGCGCGGAGATGAGAATTTGCGGTGAGAGCGATGACCTGATTTCTGTCGTGCTTCGTTGGTGATAGTGGTGCTCGTATGCTGAAGCCGCGATCGCGACAAGAGCCTGTGTCCGAGCCTGCAAGCCAAGTTTCTCTCGCTGGTCAAGCGCTTGCGGGCTTGGTCGAAGCGGGCGTGATCATGGCCGCTTCAGATGGGCACATCGCTCACGAAGAGATGGCTGTCGTCGCCGGCATCATCGACGGGTTTTGTCAGGGGCACGCTAGCGAGGATGAAATCAAGGCGTTGATGGTCGACGCTGGCAAAGTCATCGATCGCGACGGAATCGACGTTCGATTGCAGAAGATGACCGAGAACCTTTTCTCACCCGAGCTCCGTCGTCTCGGCATGCTCGTCGCCGCGTCGGTGATGATCTGCGATGGCGAATTCGCGGCGGGCCGCGAGGATCACGCGTACCTCGCCATGGCGAAGCAACTCGGTTTTTCGACCGATGAAGCACGGGCCATTCTTGATGAGGCAGGCGCGCTGTTCGATTGAAATCCATCGCGCATTCGTCCGCGAAACTTGTCATGAGCCGCCTCTGCGGGTTAACGCGTTGTGTCGTGCCTTCACGACAGCGTGCTGGACGAGCCAGCAAACCGATCGCCGACAAGATCCTGCCCGTCGCCGAGCGCGTCGGGATAGACGAACGCTACGCCGGGCGCGGCGTTACCATTGCGTTCTTGGATGCAGGTTTTTACGCGCATCCTGATCTGATCATGCCGCGGCTTCGTATCCGCGCGTATCACAACATTCTCACCAACGAATCGGGGGTAGAGCACCTCGCGGACCCAAGCCCGTCTGCGTGGCACGGCATGATGACGAGTGTCGTTTGCGCAGGAAACGGCTCGCTGAGCGACGGCCGATACAAGGGCCTCGCGTACGAGAGCGATCTGGTTCTCGTCAAGGTCGGTAGTCTCTCGCGTATTCGTCACGACGACATCGCGCTCGGTATCGAATGGGTGCTTGCGAACAAGGCAAAGTACGACATTCGCGTGCTGAACATCTCGTGTGGTGGCGACTACGAGGTGACCTATCTCAAAGACCACCTTTCACGGATCGCAGAGGCCGCTGTTCGCGCCGGGATTGTCGTCGTTGCGGCTGCGGGTAACGCAGGTCACGACCCAAGTCACCCGGTGGTTCCGCCTGCGAGTGTCCCCGCGGTCATCACGGTGGGTGGCGTGAACGACGAGGGGAACCCTCGCCTCGGCAAGTTCTCGTCGTATCACTCCTCATACGGCCCCACGATTGACGGCCTTCAAAAACCCGAGGTGATTGCTCCTGCGATCTGGGTCGCGGCACCTATCTTGCCGGGGACACCCACCTCAGCCGAAGCGCAGCTTCTCTACGAGCTCGATGCTGCCGACGATCGCGAGCTCGATGGTGTGCTCGCCAAGCACCCTGGGGTGTCGCGCGTGCTCGATGAAGCGCGCGGCAAGGAGCCCTACCTGATTCGGCAAATCGTGGCGGCCCAGCTTCATGACCAGAAGGTCATCGATGGTCACTACAAACACGTCGACGGCACCTCGTTTGCGGCCCCCATCGTTTCGTCGATCGTGGCCCAAATGCTCGAGGCAAACAGTGATCTCGAGCCGCATGACGTGAAGCGAATCTTGATGGATACAGCACTTCGGCTGCCTCACACGCCCGTCGAGAAACAGGGCTGGGGCGTCGTGCAAGCTGCCGCGGCTGTTCGCGAAGCCGAACGTCGCAAGAAGCGTTGAGTCAGGAATTCCGACAGACATCTGTCGCCGCTTCGACATTAAAACAGAGGGGCTTCCACCTATCGCCGGGCACAGTCCTGGCGATTTTGTGGATCTGTGTACTCTTGACGTTGGGTGATTGTTCGTTATGGTGGAGGCGTCTTCAGTTTAAGAGACAGACTGACTTTCCTCCCGAGCCCATGTCCCCCTTCGTTTTTCCAGCGTTCATCACCCTCTCTGAAGCGGTCAGAGAAGAAATGAACGCGACTTGCACAAACAGGGAAATAACCCCCTGGGCTCGGCGGTCTTCGTGGCGAACCGCAACCTAAACCCGAAGCGCTGGCCCCCGACGGCCTCGCGAAAGGAAGCCATGACCGCTCTGCTCATTGGGGCCGACTACGTCGAGCCCATCAAGGAAGTTCTTGCCGAGGCTGGGCTCGAGACCGGAGATCACTGGTCGGGTCGTAAGCCGGGTGACCTCAAGCGATCGATTCCACGAGATACCTCGGTCGTGGTGGTGATGACCGACTACGTGAATCACTGCTTGGTCAAGAAGATCCGCCAGGATTGCTCGAAGCTGCACATCCCAGTCGTCTTTTGCCGCCGCCACGTGCAAGAGGTCCGCGAGAAGATTCAGCCGTTTGCCCGACGAAAGGCGGCGTGATCGAGAGCAAACGCACCACGCGACATCGTCCGTCTCAAGTTTCTCTCACTGACTTCGACGAGCGCTTGGCACGAGCAGTACCCCTTCTGTACACTTCTCGCGTGTTCCGTACACGCTCCCTGCTAGTCACCGCACCCCTGTTTCTCGTCGCGTTGACACTGCCCGGCTGGGCGGAAGCAGACATCTATCAATACACAGACGCGGACGGAATCATCCACTTCCGCAACACTCCTGGCCCCAACGGCCAGTACAAGCTGTACCTAAAAACACAAGAGCGAAAGAAATCCGCCAACGTCACACCGGTGATGCCGAGTGACACGTCGATCGAGCGTTTCTCGCGTTACGACGAGTGGATTCGACAAGCCGCAACTCTCTACCAGATCCCCGAAGAGCTGGTTCGGGCCGTGATCATGGTCGAGAGCAACTACGACGCGCGTGCCGTGTCTCCGGCTGGAGCCATGGGGCTCATGCAAATGATGCCTGAAACCGCCCACCGCATGGAGGTTCGGGACATCTTCGACCCGCGCGAGAACATCTTTGGTGGCACTCGCTATCTGCGCGTGTTGGCCAATCTGTTCAACGGGGACCTTCAACTCACCATCGCCGCTTACAACGCTGGCGAAGGCGCTGTGACTCGGCATGGTGGTATTCCGCCCTATGCTGAGACGCAAGATTACGTGGTCAAGGTACTCACGTATTACCGGCGCTACCGCAGTATGAACAATGTCGTCGAGGCAAGCGGCGGGCAGTTAGGCTGCTCGATGGATCTCGACGAATTCGAATCGAGGCTGGCTGCGCTCGTTCACGACTTCCGTGCGCGTTCCGAGAACATCGGATGCGTTCAGTGCGAGCGCTGTGAAGGCTGCGAACGATGTACGTTTTGCAGCGACTCCATTCGTTTGGTTCGATGCCAATACTGCGTCGCTTGTGTGGATTGCACCGAATGCTCTCATTGTCATTCGTGCAGCACATGCGTGGCCTGTGTTCACTGTGTGGAATGCGAAAGTTGTCGCAATTGCGCCTACGTTTCGCGTTCGATCGCGCTTGTCCAGTGCACCTATTGTTATGGATGCATTGGGCTTGTTCAGCGTGATTTTCATATCTTGAATGAGCCTTACGAGCGGCGAGACTACTTTGCGATTGTGTCGGCCCTTTCGAGTCAGCTCGAAGCTCGTTACGCACAGCTCGCTGAGCAAAGCGCTGAGGCCGAGGCCCCCGCAAAAACACGACGTCGTTCTCCTCAAAAAACCTCGTCGCGAAGTCGAAAGAAAAGCCCCCAATGAAGGCGGTCGTTCAGCGTTGTTTCGCGGGTAGAGTGACGGTTGCAGGTGAGATCGTCGGAGAAATCTCAAAGGGGCTCGTCGTGTTCGTTGGCGCGGGGGCTGGCGATTCAGAACGCGATTTGAGCTACCTTGTCGACAAAATCGTGGGGCTTCGAATCTTTCCGGATGAGCAGGGAAAGATGTCGAAATCGGTGCTCGACGTGGGTGGAGCGATTCTCGCCGTAAGCCAATTCACGCTGTTTGGCGATGTTCGAAAGGGGCGGCGCCCCAGCTTCGACGGAGCGATGCCTCCAGGTGAAGCGCTGCCGTTCATCGAGCGATTCGTTGAGGCCGTGCGCGCTCGTGGGGTTCAGGTTGAAACAGGCCGGTTTGGCGCGGATATGCGCGTTGAGGTCGACAATGATGGGCCGGTGACCATCCTGCTCGACTCGCGTGCTACGTCGGTGGCTGAGCGATGAGCAACGAGCGCGTGTCTCACGGGTCGATGGATGCGCTGGATGCGCTTCTCCTCCAGCAATTCTCGTCTTCAGGGCGGTGGAGCTCTCTGTTGATCGCTGGAAGTGGGCTCACCTTTCAGGCGCTCTCGATGATGATCTTGCGCGGGGTTGATGGGCCCAAGGCAAATCTCGATGGAATCCTGGCGCGCGCGGTGACGTGGTTTGTCGTCGGGGCCGCATTGCCCACCGCGCTTGGTCTTGCTCGGATGATGAACGCTTGGCCTGGTGAGCCGTGGCTCGTGGTGCTCGCCAAGATGCGCGGCATCTCTCCTCTCGACGTGGCCCGCCGCGCTCCGTTTGCTGCGTTTCGCATCGTGATTGCGCGTAGCGTGTTGATGCTGGGGCCGTTGGTCTTGTTGTCGATGTTGTTGTCGCTCGCAGAGCCTGGTGCGGCCACGCATCGCGCGTTGTCTGGGGCGTTGTTCCTCGGGCTTGGCTTGGCCTCCGCGTTGTTTCTGGTCGCTGCGGGTTGGGTTGGTGCGCGCTGGCTTGGTGGGCGTGGTCGTTTGCTCATCCTTGTGCTGCTGATCGTTCCAGGAATTTTCACCGGCGCCTCGCGCGGCTTGCCTCGATATTTCTCGCCGAGCGGGGCGTACGTCTCGGCAAACGAGGCTGTTCAGCGCTTTGCCAGTCACGATCGATAGGGGTTGAATCCGGGTGCAGCGAGCCCGTGAGCATGGCAAACGCTGCCGGGCTTGGCTCACTCTCTCCCTCTCTTGCGAACCCAGGTTTCTCCTGCGCGTGTGGCGCGTTGGATCGCGCTCTTCTCAGGAATGCTCGGTCTCTTTCTCGCCGGTTCGACAAGCCATGCGGAAGACCCACCAGAGCAGCTCGTCTGGCTGAAAAATGGGGGGTTCGTGCGTGGAGAGCTGATCGAGATGAGCCCCAATGATCACGTGACTCTTCGACTGCTAACCGGAGAGGTTCGCAAGATTTCTTGGGCCGAGGTCGACCACGTTTCGAGTGGCAAAGGTCCAGCTCCTGCCGTCGTAACGAGCAGTACGTCTTCCGTCGCTGCGACTGCTCCCTCGTCGTCTGCATCTGCTGTGTCGGTTGCTCCTGTTGTCACCGCGTCGAGCGCTCCGGCTGCGGCGTCGAGCTCGTCGCTCTCGAGCGATTCAGCGCGCGTGCTCATCATTCATCGCGGAGTGCCGATGACCTTGCAGGGGCGCTCGCTGAACTCCTCCGGGACATGGCAAAATCTCTGCGAAGCACCCTGTGACCAGCCGATCAAAATTGGTGATCAAGAGTTTCGAGTGGTGGGCAAGACCGTCACTCCGACCAACCCGTTCAAGCTGCAAGCGGGTGATGGTGTTGCTCGAGTCGAGGTTCGCCCCGGCAACCCTACGGCTCATTGGCTTGGCCCAACGTTGTTGATCAGCGGTCTGGGTACCGCTTTCGTGGGCTTCGTTGGCATCGGAGCGGGTTCGGTCGGCACGTTCGAAGGGCACAAGAACCTCGTGGTTCCGGGTGTGATTGTCGCCAGCCTGGGCGGCGTCACGGCGCTCGCTTCTATTCCGTTTCTGTTCACTGGCTCGAGTGTTGTGCGCAACAACAAGGGCGAGCCCATCGCAAGGATGACTCCTCAAGGGATCCTGTTTTAGCGATGTCGCAGAAGACCCCTCCGCACGAGTTGCTTGGCGGCCAAGAAGGCATCTCGAGCCTTCTCTACGACCTTTACCGGCGCCTATTTTCAGACCCGCTCGTTGGGTTTCTGTTCGAGGGGCAAGACCTCGATCGCATCGTGAGCATGCAGACGAAGTTCACGGCGCGAATGCTCGGGGACAACACGGTCGTTTATCCCGGAAAGAGTATGCCCGAGGCACACGACCAGCACCCCATCTTGCCCGGGCATTTTGATCGTCGTCATCGCTTGCTTCAGATGGTCCTCGATGAGCATCGTGTGCCTGAAGAAGCGAAAGTTGCTTGGCTCGCGCTCGATCAAGCTCTTCGACCTGCGATTCTCAAAGCCGGTCAGGTAAGGATCGAAGAGCTGCGCTGGCGTGACGACTCGTGAATTTGCTCTTCACCCCATTCGTCGGGCAAGGTGAGGGTATGCGTCCGGTTGCTCACGGCCTGCCCATCGCCTTGTGTCTTAGCGTGCTGGGCACTTCGATCGGTTGCATTCCAAGTCGCATGCAAGCTCGCGAGCCGAATCGTGCAGACGAATCGCGCATCGCAAGCCCCATGGGGAAGCCCTCTCTGTCGCTTCCTCCGCTTGCAGATGCCCCTTCCTCGACCGCAACGTCGACCTCGGCGTCTGCGCGTCCTTCTGCCGCTTCAGGCCCGCTGGCGTTGCCTGCTCCTGCGGCCAATGCAGAGAAGCCCACCAGCTATCTTTCGATGACGGGTGATGCGTGTGAGAGTGAGCTCAAGCGACGCAAGATCGACTACGCGCTGGCTCCTGGCGGTGCGCAAGGTGTCGATCGTGCCATTCGATTGAATGGGCCGTTGCACGGCGTCGAGGTGCATATCCCTGGTGCGCGCTCGACCTGGCACTCTTCCGTCCACGAAATCCTCGACTGTCGGCTTGCCTTGGCCGTCGACGATTTTGCCGCATTTTTGGCTGAAAAAGGTGTGACCGAGGTGCTGCACGTGAGCATGTATCGAAAGAACGCTCACATCGCCGGAAAGAAAACCCCGAGTCAGCACGCGTACGGTCGCGCGATTGATGTCTCGGCGTTCGTGAAGCGAGACGGCTCACGACTCGATGTGTTGAACGACTGGGGCGGCGCGATTGGCGATACGCCTTGTGGGCCGAATGCAACCCAACCACGGGTAGATACGCCTGCGGCTCGTGAGCTGCGCTCGCTCGTCTGCGAAGCCTCGTCACGCGGCTTGTTTCATTTGATCCTCACGCCTGATTTCAATCAGGCGCACGCCAACCACCTGCACATGGACATCGAGCCTCGCGGTGGCTGCGAGGTCAAATGATCACGCGCAGTAGCTGAGCCATCACCGCCGACGGATCTCGCGCCCACTGGCGTGCGGTCACTCGTTCAACACGCCAGCCGCGTTGCCCCAATAGCGTCGGTCGGTGCGCGAGCTTTTCGAGCACATCGAGTCGGTCGTCTCCCTCGTCGGTCAGCACGGCAACACGAGGCAACGAGCCTGCGGGGGTGATCACGAGCGGTAGCTTGAAATCCGAGCTGCCGACGTCGACCTCACAATCGTGTCCCTCAGCTCGAAGACGTGTGGCGATCTGAATTGCCAGAGGAATATGCCCAGCGCGCTTGCTCAACCGAGGAGGGGTCGAGCTGCCGCGACGAGCGAGCATGAGTGTTTGCGCTGCGATCGCAGAATCGTTTCGCGCCGTGTGGAACGCGTACGATAGGAACAACTTGAAGAGTCGCGGCCCATCGTGTTGTGAGTGCGCGACCGAGAGCTGATGCGGCTCGAACGAAGCGACGACAATCAACTCACGTCGAGCCCGCGAGATAGCGACATTCAAACGTCGCTCTCCGCCTTGCTGCCCGATCGGACCAAACCTCGCGGGCACGTAAAGCTCGATCGGAGCGCTGGGTGATCGGCGCTTTCGCTCGACCGGAGCGTGCCCCGTCGAGAACAAGATCACGTCGCGCTCATCACCCTGAACGTTCTCGATGTTTTTGACGAAGGGACGCTCGTCGAGTGTTTCAGCGCTGCTGACTCGCCTCCACACCGACGCGAACGCTTCGTCTCGCTCGACCCGTCGATCGAGCTCGTCGAGGATGGCTTGTCGCTGCTGAACATTCAGCGTGACCACTCCGATCGAGGGCGTTTCGGGTCGCTCGAGGAGGCGAGCGATCTCGTCGACGATGGCGCGAGCTTCGAGCTCGTTGCGACCCCGCTCGAGCTTCGCGTTTGCGACTGGAATCCATCGAATCGCAGGCTCGGTGTGCTTGGTCGAGGCAGGGATCGTAAGCAGCGAGCCGGCGTAAAACGCCTGGTTCGAGAACGCGATCAGCGATTCGTCGAAACAACGGTAGTGCCAGCTCAACCCCACGTGAGGCACACGCGCTCGCGCGAGCGACAGCAACGATTCAGCAGCAAGAAAACTCTCGGCTGATGGGGATTCTGATGGCGGATCAAAGATCGTCTCTTTGCTCTCGGCGCTGGTGTTGCTTCGTGGCGCTGTTGCTTCGACGAGCGTGTCGACGGGGCGACCTTCGCTGCTCTCTTCGTCATCTTGATTGCGCGCGACAAAGAAAAACGAGGGAGGCATCTGCTGCTCGTCGCCGACCACGACGGCGTGTTTGCCGCGGACCAACACCGGCAAACCATTTTCGACCGTGCACTGAGATGCCTCGTCGAAAATCACTCGATCGAAGATCGGTGCTTGTGGAAAGAGCACCGTCATCGTTTCGGGCGACAACAACCACACGGGCGCCGCGTCGAGCAAACCGCTGTGAACAAAGCGACGAACCAATGCTCGCATGGGCAGTCGTCGACGTTGTTTTCGGCACTCGCGCAAGAGCTCATCACGACTGTTGCCCGACGGAACATTCGATCGCACGACGTGATCGACTGATGTCCACATGGCTTCGCGGGTCAGCTCGATTGCTCTGGCGATGGTGCTTTGCAACGTGTGAATGACCGTCGTTTCGTCGCCGCGTCGGGTCGCGTGGTCGAGCGCGCGAACATCAGGAGCAATCCGCTCGATCTCAGCAATACGAGCGAGAGCCCACGCTCGAGTGATGGCGTTTTGCCAATCCGCAAGCGACGGTGGTGGCACCTGTGCGTCGGTCACCATCGATGCGTTCGAGATGGCTGCCACCGATGCTGGTGCGTCGCGATGAAGCGCCGAGATCGACGCAAGCAAACGATCAGCTTCGGCGACTCGTGTGGCATCTCGAGCCCAGGTCTTGAGCAACGATTCGAGCTCACTCGCAGAGGCATTCGTTGAAAGCCAAGGGAAGATCGCTCGAATCGGTTCGATGGCAGTTCGGCGAGCATCGGCCGCAGCTACCGCTTGCGTGAGCGTATCGAGCCAGCGGTCCCAGGCGGCAATCGCTTCAACCGACGGAGGGTCGGGCCATGCGCTGGCGGCGCTCAGCAATGGGCGAGCTGCGATCAACGCCGCCGCGGAACGCGCTGCTGCTGCAACCTCGGCGAGTGTCTTCCCTGTGTCTTCGACGGTGTCAGGAGTCGAGGCTCGTAGGTTGAGTGCTTCGAGTGCAGCATCGGCAGCGCGCCATGCGCGAGTGGCAACCACTGCGGCTTGAATCTCTTCGATGGTCTCGCGCGTGAACGGGCTCTTCGCTCGCTCTGGCCAAGCCGTGGACAGCGCTGCTCGTGTCGCTCGTTCTGCCTCCCACCACCCGACCGACAGAAATCGCGGCCAACGCGATTGCCACTGAAGCAAGGTTTGAAGATGCTCTTCGACCTTGCTGCCAAGCTCGACAGACATTCGAGTCGAGAGCTTCTCAAGTGCGGGTCGAGCGGTGTTCCAGGTTTGCTCAGCGGCGTTGATACTCGGTGCTCGATCGGGGTTCGCAAGGATCAACGTGAGCGCGGCAGAGAAGATCTCTTGTGCTCGCGGCGACGAACGCATGTCACGCGTCGCTCGTGCAGCGGTGATGGCTCCCTTCGCGGCGATGATGGGCTCGAGAGGGGCGTTTCCGGTGGCTGTCCATACATGCTCGAACGCCTGCGCCGAGGTGAGCGCGGCTTCGATCTGGTTCGCTTGTGCGGCTCGTTGATCAGGGGTCGAGTGAGCAAAGCTCGAGCGCTTGGCAGCCCACGGTGAGCTCGACACGAATAGATCCGCGAACGGTCGAAGCGCAGACAACCCTTGTACGAGCTGAGGAAGATCTGCGTCGCTGACCTGGGCCAACGACGGGAGAGCGAGCGACGCAAGCTGTGGATGAATCGGCAACGAGCTCGTGAGTGCGTGCAGGTTGCCGAGCGTTCGCGGTGCAGCGCTTCCTGAGGGGAGCTGCGCTCCAAGCGCACGCTGTCGAGTTTCGAGCAGCTCGGTCAGCTCTCGTACGTCGTCGGTGGCCTGGTTCAGAGCACGAGTATCGTGTGAACGTTCGTGATCAAGCTCGAGACGACGCGCGATCTTCTCGTAGGTCGACGTTCGATCTTCGTACACGTCGTGAACGAGCATCGTCGAATCATTGAGCCCGAGTTGATGCAGACGACGAGCAACGACGTCGAGTGCAGCCCGCTTGTCGCTCACCACCGCCACTCGTTCTTTTCGTGACAGCGCGTCGCAAACCAGCGCAACGATGAGCTGGCTTTTGCCGCTGCCCGGTGGCCCATCGACCACGAGCATTCGTTCTCCGCGAGCTCGTTCGAGGACGCGCTGTTGCGAAGGGTCTAGCGATATCGCCGGAAGAATCGCCTGTGTGCCTGGCGTGGGCGGCAACGAATCTGGCTGCCCCAGCGCTTGTTGAACCACCTTGGGAAAGAGCTCGATCGCGGTTCCCAGACGCTCTGCGGTACGTGCTGGGTCTCGTCGAATCACTGCGATCAGATCGTCGAGATCGTGAAGCACCTCTGAGCTTGCGAGCGGGTAAAGACCCAGCGTGGCGCATGCCTCGAGCTCGATTCGATTGGTGGGCCACAGCGCAACTTGCTCACGTCGATCCGCCAACGAAGACAAAGGGCCGACGCGCTTCTTGATCGGTAGCCCCGCTGTAATCAGCTCATCGAGCAATGCATCGGTGTTGGCCGCTGCAGCAAGATCGTCGAGTCGATCGGCAAGCTCGTCCGAGAGCGAAAAATCTTTTCGAGCAAACAGCGCGCGTAGCAACGCTGGGTTGACGAATGCAGGTGAAGCGTCTCGTGTTTTGGCCACGAAGCCGCGAGCGCCACGGTCGACGCGCGTGAGCTCGACAGGCACAAGAACGAGCGGTGCACGGATGAAATATCCGTCGACGTTGCCGATCAAAAAGGTGTGGCCGAGATGTAGATCTCGAGCGCCTGTTTCTTCAAAACGAGCACGACTTTCTCGATCGAGTGTGAGCAACGACAGCGAAAGATTTCTGCCCTGATCGGTGGTGCCCGCTTCGACAGGCTCGACCAGCGATGCGTTGTTGCCTGCCAAGATCTGCGTGAGTGTTCGCTCGGCGCGCCCGATGGTGAGCGCATCGAGCGACACGAGATCGAAGATGCGCCCTGGCTTGGCTTGGTGCGCACGGATGGACGGGCTGCGACCATCGCCCGAGATCAAACCTTCGCGTAGTTGCTCGAGCGCATCGAGCACCCGAGCAATTGGGCCGTCCGTGCCTTTGGCTCGTTGCGCGACCACAGACTCGCTCGGTTCATCGGGCGGCAGGGTCTGATCGACTCGGCGCACCAGTACCACGGGCTCGTCGAGATCAACGGTAGCGAGATCGCTCGAGGTACGAAGACCCGACTGACGTAGTGCTTCGTTGACCCGTGCGATCGGTGCCGACGAGCGACCGACGGCGCCGATCAACAGCAGCATTTGACGAAGGGTGGTTTCTCCGCCGCGTCGTTGAAACGAGCGAAGAAAGACCTCGAGTGCGGCGTCGCCTTCGATCGGTGCGAGCCCCTCATTGGCTCCGCCAGAGGCTCCACCGAGAGCAGGTTGCGCTGGCGTGAACGCCCCCGGAGACGCGAGAATTCGACCAGGCAAATGACGGGCAGCGATGGTGGCCATCGTGCGCACGAGCTGCCCACCAAGAGCGTCTCCGATGCCGTCGAGCATCGATAGCTCTCGTGGGTGGACATCACCAGCACGCGTGATCGTGTGAAGCACCAGCGTGGCCAGTGTTCGCTGCGACGAAGCGCCAAGACGAGTGAGCAACGGAAGCGCTGCTCGCAAACGTTGTCGCGAAACCTCGATGTCGAGCAGCGGAGACACGTCGTCGAGAAGCGGTGAGAACGTATGCTCGATGCTGTCGATCTCGGCGTCGTCGAGCGGATCATCGGCACTTGCAACCAGCACCGAGGCTGCGAGAGCGGCTTCGTGTATCAGTGCTGGATCCACATCACTCAGCACGGTCGACACTGGCAACGCCGTGCGCGATACACCCGTTGTATCGCTCTGAAGTAGGCGAATGCTCTCGTCAGAAAAACGAGCAAAAGGACGCAGGGCGAGACCCACGGGAAGCTCTCGCGGAGAGGGCGCTTCTTGACGAAGAAAGCGAGTGACCGAGTCGCGACAGAGCTCGAGGTGAGCGTCGACCTCCCACGTCAAATCTGCAGCAGGCAGCCCCGTAAAATCGACGACGTCGAGTGTCGCTGCTGCGCGCAAATCAGCTACTTTGGCAGCGATCCGATCGACCGTGAGCGCACACGAAAGGCGATACGTTGCAGCGGCCTCTCGAAGAGATGGCGCTGACTCACTTCGCAACACGGCTTCGGCAAGCTCGAGTGAAGAGCGGCCGTCTCCGTGAGCGACTAGATGAGCGAGCTCACAAGCCAGTGCCCATCGCAACGTCGGCCCGTCGAGTGGCGAGCCAGCGAGAGTGGGCAACGCGAGCGATACCGGAAGTCTATGCAGGGAACCTCGCGGCGCTCGTCACCCCACGCGTGGCCACCACCTCGATCTCGGCGACATCGAGATCGAGACCCATCGCTTGCACCAACTCTCCGAGCGTGGAGGCAAGACTCGAGAGCGACGAAGGGCCGAGAATCTGGCCAGATGCGATACGCCGTGCTCGCTCGATCGACGGCGTGGGCACTTGGAATTTTTCGCGAAGCGCTGGTTCTTGTGCCCAGAGCAAATCGCGCGCGAACCGCTCGTCCGGGTGTCGAAGACTTTCGATGTCGAGCGTCGAGCTCACCGCTCGTACTATCGTTACATCGAGTGTCTCGATGGCAGGTGACGCCGCGACCGACGGGGCGGCGAGCTCAGGATCAACGAGGGTCGACGCCACGCGGTTCTCTCGATCGAATCAGAGGAAGAAGTCGGGCAGCAGGTCTTCTTCTTTGGTGCCGGGGTGCAGGTACTTCGAAAAGTCAGTCACGCCTTCTTGACGAAGAAGGTCTTCGTCGACGCAGAAATTCCCGGTGAACGAGCGGCTGTCTTTGTTGAGGATCACATAGGCGGCGTCGGCCATGATGTCGGCCTTGCGGCAACGTGGTGAAACGTCGCCGCCTCCGATCAACACCATCGCCGAGGTGTCGATCGCCGTGCGCGGCCAGATCGCGTTGACGGCGATTCCGTGAGACCGAAGCTCTTCGGACATCCCCAATACACACATGCTCATGCCGAACTTCGCCATCGTGTACGCGACGTGCGGAGCGAACCACTTCGGGTCGAGGCTGAGCGGAGGTGAGTTGTTCAAGATGTGCGGGTTTTTCGCCTTCTTGAGGTGAGGGATACACGCCTGCGAAACGAGGTAGGTGCCGCGAAGATTGATCTGGTGCATCAGATCGAATCGCTTCATCGGCGTCTCGAGCGTGCCCGTGAGGCTGATGGCCGACGCGTTGTTGATCAGGATGTCGATGCCACCAAAGGTTTCGACGGTCTTCGACACGGCTTCGAGCACTTGCTCTTCACTGCGAACATCGACGATCAACGGGAGAGCTTTGCCGCCCGCGGCTTCAATCTCTTTGGCTGCGGAGTAGATCGTTCCAGGAAGCTTCGGGTGTGGCTCGGTCGTCTTCGCTGCGATGGCAACGTTGGCGCCGTCTCGCGCTGCGCGGAGCGCAAATGCCAGGCCGATTCCGCGGCTTGCGCCGGTGATGAAGAGGGTCTTGCCTTGGAGTGACATGGGCCGGGGTCGTAGCACGAAGTTGGCCCTGCTCGGTGTCTTGACTCACCTCGGTGGTGTGTCCGTCGATCGTTTGCCGATCGTTCTCGTATTGCTCGCCACAACGGCCTGCGTTGCCGGCATGCCTTCGAGCGCTTTCGCCAAGCGTTCAAAAAAGTGTCCGTCCGAGATGGCGCGAATTGTCCTCAAGCGAGGTGACTCGTTCTGCATCGATCGCTACGAAGCCACGCTCGAAGAACGTGCCGGGCGTCAGTGGAAAAAGCACTCTCCCTTCGAGCCTGTCAGACACAAAACCACGTTCGAGCCGTCTCGAAGCGCGGGGTTCTTCCTCAAGCCTATATCTCGGGAAAGGAAGCCGCTGCTGCATGCGCTGAATCAGGCAAGCGACTTTGCTCTGAGCACGAATGGATGAGCTCTTGTCAAAGCACTTCGGGCTCGTTGTACCCTACGGCTCTTCGTTCAAGCAAGGGGCCTGTAACGTCGACGGTGTCTCTGGTTTCGACCTGTTGTTTCAGCGCAACGGTACTCCCTCCGACGATCTGTATTCGTTCGAGGCGATGAATGATCCTCGCATCAATCGACAGCCTCGTACCCTCTCGAAGACGGGCTCATTCTCTCGATGCAAAAGCGCGCAAGGGGTGCATGACCTGGTGGGCAATGTCGCCGAATGGATCGACGACCCTGATGGAACGTTCCGAGGTGGTTTTTATCTGAGCCACGCGGGTCAAGGTTCATCGAGTCGTCGTGGCGAGGGGTGTAACGATGGGGTCATCGCGCACTCGAAAAGTTATCGAGACTACTCGACGGGCTTTCGTTGCTGCTCGTCGCTTCGGTGACCGATCACGTCTTGAGCAACGCGCGAAGTGCTGCCACGTCGAAGGGCTTCTGCAGCACTCGGATTCGCTTGTCGTCCAGGAAAGAACGCGCTCTCTGTGAGGTCGCGCCCCCTGTCGAGAATACGAATCGCGATGCTAGCGATGGTGTGTGTTTCAACGTGTCTTCGTAGACTTTGACGCCGTCGATATGTGGCATTTGCAGATCGCACACGATCAAATCGAAGCGTTGATCGTCGCGAAGAATTTCGAGCGCTCGAAAGCCTGATTCTGCCAGCACGAGATCACAATCTGCGGACAGCACACTTCGAAAGAGTCGTAGCAACATCGCTTCGTCGTCGATGAACAAGACGCGTGGTCGCGACGCAGGTTTCGACTGTCGAGAGGGGGGGCGTGATGAGACGATCTTGTCGCTGACGGGCAGGGCGACCTCGAAACGCGCTCCGCCCAACACGCTGTTGTGCACCGTGATGTGCCCACCGTGAGCGCGCACGATCTCGGCGACCAATGCCAGCCCCAAACCCGTGCCCAGATCTTCTTGTTTTGTGGTGAAAAACGGCTCGAAGATGCGTTCTCGAAGATGAGGCTCGATGCCTGGGCCCGTGTCGTCGATGGCGAGCAACACTTGGTTGTGTGCGTCCGTGAGGGTGATGCGGATCACGTGCTGCTCAGGTGCCCCTTCAGGGATCGCCTGGATCGCATTGACGAGCAGGTTCGTGATCACTTGCCCCAGCCGCCCTCGGTTGCCTTGAATCGGCGACACGGGCGGCAGATCGAGCTCGAGACGTGCTCGTTGGCGCGCAGTTGATTCACTCAACCTGACTGAAACGCGAACGATGTCGTCGAGCATGAGTGTCGACAGCACATCGTCATCGGCGCGTGCGAACGTTCGAAGCGTCGAGGTGACCCCACGAACGCGATCGATGGCCTCGTGAGCATCGGCGATCACCTGGTTGAGACTCGCGAGCTTCGATCGATAGGCAGCCGGGTCGAGCTCGCCCGCATCGAGCATCGCGAGCTGGTCGGTGTGGGCTTGCTGGAGAACCGACAGCGTGAGCTGGATACCTTGGATCGGGTTGTTGATCTCGTGCGCGACGCCGGCTGCGAGCTGTCCGATGGCTGCGAGCTTGCCCTGATGAACGAGCTGAGCTTGTGCTTGTTTGAGCGCTTCGTGCGCTTGCTCGAGCTCTCGTCGTGAGGCGACTTCTCCGCGGAGCTCTTCGACGATCATGTTGAGGCCGACGGCGATTCCATCGATCTCGTCGTTCTTGTCGGTGACGCGCGCTTGCACACTGAAGTCTTGCCGAGCGATGGCGAGCATGACCTCGAGCAACTCGTTGAGACGAGGGTCTTTGGCTGATGGATTCATGGGCTTAGGGAGCGAACCCACTCGACCGCCTCGAGCTCACTCGAAAACAATTTCACGTTGAAGCCTGGTCTTACGAGACGAACGAAGAAGCTCGCGATGACGCGCGCGATGGGTGATGTGACGACGATCGCCATACATGAGAGCGCTTCGAGCGCTTCGGCACGGCTCCAGAATTCTCGTGACTCACGCGAGGCAGAGCGCACGCCCGCGCAGTCGACGATGACCCCCGTTGGTAGGGTCTTGGCGAGACGTTTGGTCGCGTCGAGCGCGTCGATGCTGTCTTCGAGAACGAAGTCGATGCCATCACGGATGCGCGAACGTACGAGACCATCACTGCCCACCCAGCTCACCGTTGCTCGCTTTTCGATCACTGAGGGGTTGTGCTCTGGGTTCACTGGGCCTCCGCGCGTTCGAACGTTGGAACCTATCGAATTGGATGAAAAAAATCAGCGATGCTTCGTTTATGAACGAGCCGTCGGCGCCCTTGCACGGCAACAAAGAAAGGCCTTTCGTAACTCGTTGATTCAACAGAGTAGAGGCTTGGTACGCAGCATGCTGTAGGTACTCCTGCGCCCGCTGAACGACAGGTGCCCCCCCTCCTCCTGTCGCGCGGGCGCTTCTATTTTGTCGCTTCGCTGATGCGTTCGAAGCGGCGCTGGTGCAGAAGGCGGGGCGATGTCTGGAGCAGACCTTC
The DNA here is from genome assembly GCA_046351315.1 of Polyangiaceae bacterium. GTDB lineage: Bacteria > Myxococcota_A > Polyangia > Polyangiales > Polyangiaceae > JAXLYQ01. Next base: position 33,747 of record JAXLYQ010000012.1, on the reverse strand, counting down.
CCGCATCGCTCGGTGGCTCATCGGCGACCCGTGAATCACCGGGGCATCCGTCTGGTGAAAGGCCGCCTGAGCACGAGCCTCACGGAAATATTGGCATCCTTGCCAAAATCGCTCTTGCGTTTACCTCGTGGGCCGAGAGGTGGATCCCGGACGCGTACGTATTCGCCCTGGTGGCCACGGTGCTGGTCGTGCTCGCAGCGGTGCTTACGGGCAAGGCGAGTGTTCGTGAGGTGGCGATGATCTGGGGAGGTGGTCTTTGGGACCTTCTCGCTTTCACGCTTCAGATGTCGCTCGTCATCATCACGGGGTACGTGCTGGCGACCTCGCGCCCCGTGTTTCGCGCGATCGCTTGGCTTGCTTCGCTACCGTCGTCGCCGCGTGCTGCGGTCGCGATGGTGGCGCTGCTCGCGATGCTCTCGTCTTGGTTGAACTGGGGTTTCAGTCTGATCTTCGGTGCCATGCTTGCTCGTGAGACGGCGCGTCGTGTTCGCGGTCTCGACTACCGAGCAGTCGCTGCCAGCGCGTTTCTCGGTCTTGGCAGCGTGTGGGCTCAAGGGTTGAGTGGCTCAGCCGCGCTGCAGATGGCGAGCCCCGCGAGCATGCAGAAAGAGGTGCGCGCCATCGTCGCTCACGGTGAGATGATCCCCGGCGGAGTCATCCCTCTCACCAGCACCATCTTCCTCTGGCAAAGCCTCGTCAGTGTTGTCGTCGAGATCGTGATCGTCACGGCGTTGATGTACTTCGCGACCCCACCTGCCGAGAGCGCGAAGAGCGCAGCCGATTTGGGTGTGGATCTCGGGCAGTCGCCGCTCGATGCACCCGAGCCTGCTCGTCGTGGTACGCCGGGTGAGTGGCTCGAGCACAGCGCGATCTTGCCGGTCGTGATCGTGGCTCTTTCGTCTGCCTATCTCGTCTCGTATTTCGCTTCGTTCGACGGGCTCGCAGCACGGCTCAATGGGCTCAATCTCAACACCGTGAATCTGATGTTTCTCACGCTCGGTGTGGCGCTCCATCGAACGCCTGCTCGACTGATGAGAGCGTTTCGAGAGGCGACGCCTGGGGTGTGGGCGGTGATTTTGCAGTTCCCCCTTTATGCCGGGATCGCCGCCATCATTACCAAAACCCATCTCAACGAAACCATCGCGTCGTGGTTCGTTGCGATGTCGTCGAAGACCACGTTTCCGGCTGTGATCGCAGTCTATTCTGCGGTGCTTGGAGTGTTCGTTCCGAGCGGTGGATCGAAGTGGGTGATCGAAGCGCCGTACGTGATGCAGGCCGCTCACGATCTTCAGGTCAATCTCGGCTGGATGGTCGCTGTGTACGATCTCGGCGAAGCCATCGCGAACCTCGTTCAACCGTTCTGGATGTTGCCCGTGCTCGGCTTTCTCGGCTTGAAATCACGAGACGTGATGGGCTTCACGTTTCTCGTCTTCTTGGTGCTCACGCCCGTTGTGTTGGTGATCGTCACCGTGATGGGCGCGACGCTGAGCTACCCCTGAGCTTGCGGCTCACTCAGCCCAGCGCCGGATGTACTCGTCGAGCGCGAGCGCTACGGCGTTTGCGAATACGTTCATCGCATCGCCCCTCGCGTCAGTGGGGCTGCCCGGTGCGAGACGCGTGAAGTCGCGTTGCTCGGGGTGGAACTGAAAACCAATCAGCGGGAAGCCCTCTCGTGACACCGAGCGAAACGCTTGAGGCACTTGAATGCATCGTGCTCCGTTGGGCATCAACCACGTCGGCTCGGGCCCATCTTCGCGTACCCACGGGCGGCAGAAATGGCTGTACGCAACGACCTTGAGCTCGCGCAGTGGGCCACGTTCGAGCGCCTGTGATCGGAGCAAATCTCCGTGAGAGCTCGGAAGCTCTCGGGTGCTGCTTCGTCGCGTGGTCTCGCCATGCGTATCGAACAACGGATCGCTCGGATCGAAGACGATCACTGGTCGATCGCGGTCCATCTCGGGAGGGTCACTCCACCACGCTCGCTCGTAAGGTTTGGGGCGCTTGATGACCCCTCGGATCGGCTCGTTCCCGAGTCGAAGCAAGAGCGGGTCAAACGAGGTTTTCCCGCCGGGGAAAAACCGCTCCTCGGGGTCAATGCTCGCCGGCGTGACGTTCGACTTCGCGCCCGTTGCCTCGAGCAACGCGAGGATCTGCGCACCTCCACAGAAACCGATGAACGGTGCGACGCGATCTCGTACAGCGCTGACGAGCCTGCCCATCCCGCGGCCAGGAGATCGCGCATCCGAGAGCACATCCCAACTGGAAGTGCCCGACGGGTGAAGGCCACTCGAAGGTCGGAGGGTGTCGAAATCCTCAGTCGAGTGAGCCTGAGAACAGAACGATGGGAGGTGTGCCTCCTGCTTCGAGCAACCTCGCGTGAGAGCGTCGGGTCGTCGGCTTCGATGCTTCGACGAACTGACCCGTTCCGATGTCGCGAAGGCGGCTGGCGTCGGCAGTCCGGTGGGTGTCGTTGTCGACCCCGTACACTACACGGTCGACGAATGCGGTGGTAGGTTCAGCAAACAGACCGTCGTACTGTGACTCGCCGTACTTGTGTCGATGGGTGAGCCCCGAAGGGTTCGTGTCGACGCTCAAAACCGCTGCTGAATGACGGGGTGATCGTCATCCGCCGAGTACATCGAGATCTCACGCACCGACTGGCACGCCGCCTTCGCCACCCTCTTCGCCCGTCGCGCTTGCCGTCGATGACCATGCGAAGACGATGAACAGGGCGAGGCGTATCGAGGTGATCAGCCTGCGCCGCAGCGGAAGAACATTGCCATCGAGCATGGCGGGGTTGCCTCGACGGAGTGAACGTTTCACCGTGTTGATCGGGGCTGCTTTTCGCGCGGTAGTGTTTGCAGATACCGCTACTTCGAAACGACGACCCGATTTCTGACCAGGGATGGGTACGGTCACCGCATCGAGGCCCATCGAGAGGTAGATTCGATCGACCCATTCGAGCGTCGGTGACGCGAGCTCGATACGCCAGGGTGCCTTGCCAAACGCGCCGTACCAGAGGCCGTTGTATGTATGGTCGACGATACCGCCCGGCTCGGAAATCTGCCTCAGTGTCGCTGCGTCGGCAGGCTTGGGCGTGAACGGCGGAAGCTCATGTCGAAGCGGTGGTTGCCACGGATCAATCGACACGTGCATCCGTGATATCGAGAGGCTTCGAGCACTCTCGATGACCGAGACTTCGCGAATGACGGGAGGGCCTTCGGTGTCGCCTGCTCGCGCTCCGGGAATGGTCACGCGAAGCGCGCACGCGTCGTTGTCTGCGAAGAGTGCCTGCCGTTGAACGTGCACGTGCATCGGGCCGTGAACGAACTCGTTCGAGTGTCGATCATCGCGATCGCCGATGGTGTGCCAGAGCGCCCACGAAGGGCATTCGCCGTTGACCGGGATCTGCACCTCCCAGTGCAACGCGGGTGGCGTGCCATCGGTCGACGTGTGGCCGAGGTGCATGCGGACCAACCCGATGTGCACGACGCGACGAAACTTGATCGACCAGGTGTACGAACGCTCGCCAGGTAGACCGCGCCACGAGGTCGAAGGGTCTCCGTCGATGGCGGCCAGCGGGTGCGAAGAGGGATCAGTGCCAGTGGCTTCGGGCTCTTCGGTGATCTCGGGGTCGAGAGCGATGTCGTGAACATCGCGACGACCTTGGTACTCGAGAAGATTACGAACGAGCGCGTCGTTGCGATGACCGCGCAGCCTGGCCAGATCGCTCTCGTCAGCGTGTGCGCTCGAAGGCTGAATCAACCAAGAGCCAAACAGGCACGAAAGCAGCGCAAGCCTTACGAACGCCGCCGTGGAGCGAGGACGAAACAACCTCTCAGAGGCCACGAGCGCGACGAACCTCGACGGCTGCGCGAAGACAATTTTCGATGTTGGGCCCTGCAGATTTCACGTCTGAATCAGATTGCGCCAACCGCTGTTGAAGCACGTCGAGCGGGGGGAGCGAATCTGCCGGAGAGCTCGCGCTCGGGCGTGCCGAAGGTGAGCTCGCAGCCGCAATTCGGGCGTGAATTTCAGCCTGAAGCAACTCGTTGACAGCGAGGGGTCTGAAGGCGTCGACACACACGTCGCGCAGCCCGCACACCGATTTCTCGGAGCACATGGCAACTTCGAGCCTTGCGTGGGGCTCGGCCTTCGCGCCTGCGGGAGCTTGAACGAGCTCGTCGACCGCGCGGAGGATCGCGCGGGCTTCAGCTTTTTCAGCACCCGTGTTGCAGGCTGGCAGGGTCATCAACAGACCCAGACCGATCCGTGCCGGCAGCGTGGGCTGCGGCATGCGAATCAGAACAACACGTCCAACGTGACGGGCTCTTGCTTCTTCTGCTCGAGGATGCGGTTGACCGCACGGAGCAGACGGGTCTTTTGGGGACCGCTGATCGCCTTGCCCGAGAGAGCTGCCGCGATGGCGCGATCGGTCACGGGGCGACCGCTGCGTGGCTTCTTCTTCTCGGCATCCTTCTTCTCGGTCTTGTTGCGACGAGCGAGACGGATGGCGCGGTCTTCGGGGCGCAGCTTCTCGATGGCGGCTGATGCCGAGAGAACGCGGCGGGCGTCGAGCTTCTTGGAGGTAATGAAGTCAGAAAACTTGCTCATGATTGAGGCGATCTCCTCGAGAGGGCCCGGGGGTTAGCGCAAGCCCACAGAAAACGCCAGCGTGACGTTCACGGGTCGTTTCGAAACTTGGGCTGCCTGGGCTTCGTGAAACAACGTGAAGAGCGGCATTGCGCTCGGGCTTCTTGGCGGATCGCTCTGTACACAGCGCACAGATGACGAAGCCAGAAGCCTCTCGAATCAACCCTGAAAAAGCTCGTCGCGCTGCCAGTCACCCCGATCGCCCAGGCGAGCTTTGTCGGGCAGAGCCCGGGCGAGTCGTACCGATCATCGATCGCGCCCGATGCGAGGGAAAGCGCGACTGCATCGAGGTGTGCCCCCACGACGTGTTCGAAGTGCGAACCATCGATGACGCCGATTTCAACGCTCTTTCATTCTTGGCGAAGATCAAGAGTCGCGTACATGGTCGACAAACGGCATACGCAGTTCGTGCGTCGGCTTGCCAAGCATGCGGGTTGTGTGTGGTCGCTTGCCCCGAGAAGGCGATCAAGCTCGGTTAGGCTATACGAGCGCGATGCCTCGTCCGTTGAAGGCCGTCGTGCTCGAGCGAGTGAGCCGTACTTATGGCACCACCGTAGCGTTGAGAGATGTCTCGGCTCGCTTCGATGCAGGCACAATTACCGTGCTTCGAGGGCCCAACGGGTCTGGCAAATCGACGACCTTGGGGCTTCTGTCTACGGCGCAGCGCCCCTCATCAGGCCGAGTGATCTGGGACCCTATCGGCGATGACCCCGAGGCCATCCGGCCTCATCTGGGTTGGCTCGGTCACGACGCGCTCGTGTACCCCGATTTGTCGGGCGAAGAGAATCTGCTCTGGGTGGGTCGAGTGCTCGGTGTGAGCGAGCCCGATGTTCGCGACGCGATGAAACGCGTGGGCATCGGTGGCTTTGGTCAACGATCGGTTCGTACGATGTCGAGAGGTCAACGTCAGCGCGTTGCACTTGCCCGGGCCATCTTGGCGAAGCCTTCGTTGCTGTTGCTCGATGAGCCCACGACGGGCCTCGATGTCGAAGGCGTCGCGCTACTCACGACGATCGTCAAACAAGAGGTCGACGCCGGAGCGATCGTCGTGTTGGTCACCCACGAGCCTGCTCTCAAAGAACAGCTCGGCGCTCGTGAGCTTCGGCTCGAACGTGGTCGCGTGGTTACGCAGGCAAACGCACCCTGAATCGAGAGCCCGCGCCCGGCGAGATCAGCTCAGCAACGACGTCACCACCGTGTGCTTCGGCAACAGCTCTCACCAGTGCAAGGCCAAGCCCCGTGCCCTCTTCTTTCGTGGTGACGAGAGGATCAAACAAGCTCGTGCCCAACGAAGTGTCGATGCCTGGGCCATCGTCGTCGACCTCGATCACCACATGACCATCTTGAAGAAACGCGCGTGTTCGAATCGAGCCTAGACCGCGCCCCGCGAGTGCCTCGATCGCGTTGAGGTAGAGGTTCGAGAGCAATCGTTCGAGCAAGATGGGGTCACCCGAGACCGTGAGATCGGTCGGCGAAATGGCCACCGAGAACGTCACGTTCGTGGGGAGCACCACGGCGCTTCGTGCCGACGATACGAGTGAAGTGACCGGAGTCAGCTCTCGTGCGAGCGCTTCTCCGCGAGCCAACCCGAGCACCGCCGTCACGACCGCGTGGGCATGCCGAACCTCTTCGGAGGCTTTGGCGAGATGTCGTTGCAACCTCTCATCATCGTGTCGATCTCGCTGCGCCAAGAACAAAGACGACGACACGATGGCGAGCGCGTTGCGCAACTCATGCACAACGCTCGCGCCAACAGCACCAGCAGCCGCCAAACGTGTCGCGCGTTCTGCTCGTCCCGGTTTGTTTTCCCGTCGATTTTCTCCGTCGCTCACGCGTCAAAGATTAGTGCGGGGCGAGCCGATTTCCGCTGGATTGTTACGCCGTCGCGCAAACTCGAATTCGGCGTCGCTCTCCTGGGGCGAGGTTGCGGTTCATGCGCTAGCGTGCGCGCCGTGTCTCCGGTCGACCCCTATGGGCTCGTCGGGCAAGTGCTCGATGGCCAGTTTCGCTTGGATGCTCCTATTGGCGAGGGGGGCTTCAGCGTCGTGTACCGTGGGTATCACTTGGGTCTCGACGAACCTGTCGCCGTCAAATGTTTGAAGCTGCAAGGGCAGCTCAACACCGCGCTGGTCGACACCTTCGTCCAGAAGTTTCGAGATGAGAGCAAGATCCAATACAAGCTCTCTCAGGGCTCGTTGTACATCGCGCGCACCATCGCTGCGGGTACGACCATGGCCCCTGCGACGCTCGCGCTCGTGCCCTACATGGTGCTCGAGTGGCTCGATGGTTTCACGCTCGCGGCCGAGCTTCGTGCTCGTCGCATGCGCGGTGAGAGCGGACGTGAGCTCGCCGTCGCGGTTCGTATGCTCGACCCCGTTGCTGAAGCGATGGCGGTCGCTCACTCGATGGGTGTCGTTCACCGCGATCTCAACCCGTCGAATATCTTCGTCGCGCAGCAACCGGGTGGTGGTGGCTTCAAGCTCAAAGTGATGGACTTCGGCGTCGCGAAGGTCGTTTCAGACCACGCGCTATCGATGGGCAAACGCGCCGCGACCCTCGGTCAATTTTGCCCTTTACGCCTGCATACGGCGCCCCTGAGCAGTTCAACGAGAAGCTCGGTGCCATTGGCCCCTGGACAGACGTCTACGCCTTTGCACTGCTGCTCTCTGAGGTGCTCACCGACAAAGCCCCGGTCGATGCCAATGATTACCCCACGCTTCTCAAGCAGGTGCTCGACCCTGCGGTGAGGCCCACCCCTCGAACGTTGGGTGCCTATGTCGGCGATCGCGTTGAGCGCGCGATCGCACAGGCCCTCAGCATTGATCCATCACTGCGCCCAACCGACATCGGTGAGTTCTGGGGCATGCTCAAGCACGCGATCATCCAGGACGAGGTTGGTCGCTCTCTGCCTGCGCCGATGCCATCGGCCATGGTCTCGTTCGCGCCTCCTCCGGTGGGGTTCGTCGATGTGCCATCAGCACCGATCGGAGCCCCTTGGTCGAGCGAAATCACAGGCGCTTCGGCTGGCCAATCGTCGAGCTCATCGGCAAGCTCTATCGACCCTGCGCTCAGTGTCACATCGGCCATTGGTGACCTCGGTGATCATGACGAGCCGCCTCCGGGCACGCTTCGCATCCCGGTTCACGCTCCAGGCCCTCATCGCATCTCGGTGCCGCCTCCGACCTCGCCGTCGAATGCTCCGCCGCAAGTCACTTCGTCTTCTTCGCCCTCGCTCGATCTGGGTGACTCGTCTCGCAAGACGAAGAAGGGCACGTTCATCATGCTCGATTCGAGTGAGGCTCAGGCTCGAATCGATTCGCTGATTCAGCGGGATATCTCGACCGGCTCTTCGCGTCCTTCGCCACAAGGGCCTGACCCCCGATTGCCGTTCATTCCTCCGCCTCCACCTGTGCCGACGCTCGATGGTGGCGCTGCTCCTCATGGCAACACGCAGCGTTCTCGCGTCGCTGGCCCCGATTCACTCGACTCGTCGTATGCGCCGCCCGCGGTGGTTCAAAACCCTCGCAACTCGCTTCCGCCGCTGACGCCAAGCATCAGCGATACCCCGTTGCCTGCCATGCGTGACGACGCTGATATCGCAGGTGTCTCTTCTCGTCCGCTGCCTCCGTTCTGGATTCTCGGCGTTGGCGCGATCTTCGTCTTGGGGCTGCTCGCGTTGCTTCTCGCGAAAGTATTTATTTGAGTGCCTGTGCTGCGGGGGCGATGGGCATGGGGCGACCGATCGCATTGAACGCGTGAATCGGAAGCTGCGCCACCTTGGACTCTGGATACTCGTCGAAGAACATCGACCACACCATCACGTCTCGAAGCTCTTCTCGCACTTGAAATCGCCTGCGTAGCGTTGCTTCATGGGTGAAGCCGAGCTTCCTCGGAACCGCCGCGCTTCGCGTATTGGTTGGCTCACATCGAATCTCCACGCGATCCACCACAGCGCGTTCGAAGGCCACTCGCGTCAGCGCTGAGGCCACCTCAGCAGCCAGACCTCGCCCAGTGCAATCCGAGCGAATCCAGTAACCGATCTCGAGCGCCCTGGGCCCAACACGAGCGTGAAGCCCCGTGCCGCCGATCACTTCTGACTCATCCGGAGAGAACACTCCGAAGATGTGATCTTCACCAAGGTCGAAACGCACGCGCATACCCAGCAGCGTCTCGGCTTCGCGATCGACATCGAGAGGCCGCTCACCGACCCAACCCATCCAGGGTCGAAGCTCAGGCAGACTTTGCTCGATGGCAGCGAGAGCAAGCGGAGCATCTTGCGGTTGCCAGCAACGAATCACCGTTCGTGGGGTTGTGATGCGATGCGGAATCATCCGCTCGATCTGACGGGAGCACGAGCAGAACGCAATCGTTGTCAGGGCTGAGAAGTGATGCCGTTCGACTGTGCAGAACCATGAACGCCAACTCGTCGACCGCTTCGTTTACCGCTTCAGAACACGCCCACTCAGCGCTCACGTCTCAGCGCTTCACGCGGTGGTTTGCTGCGCTGCTCGCTCTCTCGATGATCGTCGGCGGGGCGGCCTGCTCGAAACGTGACGAGCCAAGTCGTGCCCATGCCGCAGCCGAAGCTCGACCTGCATCCCCGACGATGGCGCACGATGTGTTGAAGACAGAAGACGCACGATCGCCGTCGAATAGCCCGGTCACACCTGCTGCTGCGCCTGTCTCTGATCGGAAGGTCATTCGCAACGCAGAGCTCACTGTCGAAGCGAACGACCCACGAGAAGCGGCGCGCATCCTGGGCAACTTGGCAGAGCGTCACTCGGGCTTTCTTGCCAGCTCAGATTCGCAGCAATCTGGCCCGTCGAATGATCCGACTGCGGTGTCGGTCACGTTGGTGATGAGGGTTCCGTCCGCTGAGTTCGCGACCACGCTCGACGAGATTCGTGCATCGGGGTCGAAGGTGCTTCACGAGCGTATCTCAGGGCAAGACGTCACGGATGAGTTCGTCGATGTCGAAGCTCGATTGCGTTCATACAAGGCTCTCGAGGCACAGCTTCACGAGTTGTTGCGCGATGCGAAGACGGTGTCGGATGCCATTCAGGTTCACGCCAAGCTGAACGAGACCCGTACCGAGATCGAACGTCTCGAAGGCCGTCGTCGGGTGCTCGAAGACAAGACCAGCCTGTCGACGTTCACCGTTCGCGTGCAGAAGGTCGCCCCACTCGTCACGGCGAGCAGCGATGGCATTGCGACGAGCTTCCGCAAAGCCTTGGGTGACGGTGTCGATACCTCTGCAGCCATCGTGACCGGCGCCATTCGCCTTACGGGCGTGCTCTTGCCGGTCATGTTGTTGATCTTCTTGCCGATGGGTTTGCTGTTGCGCTGGGCGATTCGTTTCGTTCAACGCCGTGCTTCGACGTCAGCCGCTCGCGCTGCTTCCTGATGGCTCGAGGTGTGCTTCGAGCACTCGCCGAACATCCTCGGGCATGTCGCACGATTTCATCTCGGTGAGATCGGAGGACACGACCGTGTGCAAGACCTCTGCGCTCAAGACCTCGTCGTGGGTTCGAACGATTCGGTAGCGAAGGGTGGCGCTACGGTTGCCGACTCGCACGGTGGTGGTCTCGACGCGAATGACATCACCGTAGCGCAGCGGGGCTAGATAGCGCGTCTCGATGTTCACCGCCGGAAGACCGATCTTTCGCTTCGTGATCAACCCAGCGTAGTGCCCCTCGACCCCGTCGAAGAAGTGCTCCATCGCCTCGTGGGTGTACGAGTAGAACTTTCCGAAAAACACCACACCAGCGGCGTCGATTTCTTCGAAATGAATGGGGCGTAGGTAAGGGATCATGTCGTTGCTTCTGCGGGGTGGCCCTCTTCGTGAGGGCTCTCTTGCGTGGTGGTGGTCGCGAGCTCGATCGCTGCCGCGGGTGGCGCTTCGGGGTCGGCGAGATCAAGCGGCCCTTGTGCTCGACCGTGACCTGAGTTGCTCGCGGGTGCGTCGTGATCGCTCTGGGTCGCTGACTCTCGCTGATCACGCCACTCGTTGCGAATACGGGTCGCGACATACAACGCGGGGAACGACAAGAACAGACCTACGAACCCGAGTGCCTCTTCGAACAAGAGCAAGCTGACGACCATCAGCAACGCAGGCAGCGAAACGTGCTGAGAGGCAAGGCGTGGGGTCAGCACGTAGCTCTCGATCTTGTGCAGGATTGCGGTCACGCCGAGAAAGACTCCGACCGCCCACGGCCCGCTGGCAGCGTAGGCAACCGAGCAGAGCACAGCCCCTGAGATAAAGCTGCCCACGACAGGCATCAGACCCGTGACGAGCAGTACGGCGAACAACGACATCGGGTGAGGCAGGCCCAAGAAAAAGAGCACGGGCAACGTGAACAATGCGTTGAACACCGCTACTACGACCTGCAGGCGAATCGTCACGGCGATCGAGTCACCGACGTAGCCGAACCAACGAATCAACGTGCCCGCGGCGAGGTGGCCGACCTCTTCGAACCACTCGTCAATCTCGTGTCTCTCGAGCAGGTACATGATCGCGAGGAACATCCCGATGCCCAGGTACCGCCACGTGAGCGGTGGCCGTCGCGTACGAGAGCAATACCGTCATCGCGTGGTGTTTGATCGTGGCGGTGAAGTCTTCACCCCCCTCACCAAAGTACCCTTTGATTTTCTCGAACGCAGGGTTGTGCGTCAGGTACTCGGCGTAGGTTCCGCTCTCGGCGCGTGCGACCTGAAGCAACGGGATCAGCTTCGCGATGGCGACATACGAGACCGTACCCACGAGGGTAAAGAAGCCGAGCAGCGTGACAATGGTTGCGCCTCGTTGCTCGAGCGGCGTTTTCCGATCGATGAAGTCTGCGATCCAGCCCAGCGTTCGTTCGAAGATGACGAAACAAATGAACAATGGCGCGAGGTGTCGAAAGACGTAGAGCAGGCCCAAAAAGAGGCCCAGTCCGATCATCCGTCGCCACTTGAGATCTCCCGGCAGTGGGATGGTTTTCGACTGCATTGTGTCATCGGAGCGTAAGCGCACCCCAACGGGCAAGCGGTTCGCGAGAGCTGCCAGCCGTGCTACGACCGCGCCCGCGATGGCGCTCATGATCCGGGGCAATTGCCTCGTTTTGGCGCCACTTCGACCGAGGCTGTTCATGCGGGGACACGTGACGCGTCGATGCCTCGTGCACATCACGAGCTGGCTCCCGCGATCCAGCAAACGGCGACGTATACGTTTGCCAGCTCGGCTGACCTCGCGCGGTTCATGGCGGGTGAGTCTGAGAATCACCGCGAAGAGTACGGTCGCTACGGCAACCCAACGGCGCGTGAGGTCGAGCTTCGTCTTGCCGCGCTTCGAGAAGACGGACGACGCCGCGCTGTTCGGGAGCGTTGCCGCTGCCATCACCCGCGCAACGTTTGCTCTGCTGAAGGCGGGCGATCACGTGGTGATGTTTCGCGACGGATATCGCCGCACGAGGCGGTTCGTCATCAAGGTGCTCGCAAAGCTCGGCATCACTCACTCGCTCGTAGAGTCAGGTGATTTCGAAGAGCTCAAGCGTGCGTTGCGGCCTGAAACCAAGCTGGTCATCGGAGAGCTTCCCTCGAACCCACACCTCGCTTGTGTGTCGATCCCAGAGCTCGTGAAAGTGTGTCGTGCTGCAGGTCGTGCTCGAGTGATGATCGACTCGACGTTTGCGACGCCCGTGAATGCTCGCCCCGCTGAGCTTGGTGCAGACCTCGTCGTGCATAGCGCGACCAAATACCTCGCCGGCCACAACGATGTGCTTGCTGGTGTCGTATGCGGGCCGTCGCATTTGGTGTCGTTGGTGCGCGATATGCGCGGAGTGCTCGGAGGGATCTGCGACCCGCATGCGGCGTTCCTGGTGGGACGTGGTCTCAAGACATTGTCACTGCGTGTGTCTCGTCAGAACGATTCAGCGTTCGCGATTGCCAAGGCGTTGAAGCAGCACCCTCGCATCGAGCGTGTGTACTATCCGCTGCTCGAAGACCATCCGACCTATGCAGCCGCTCGTGATCAACTTCGTGGCGGAGGCGGCGTCGTGAGTTTCGTGGTGCAAGGGGGCCGACAGGCCGCGGCTTCGGTCGTTGACGCATGCAAAACGCGCAGATTGCGCGTCGCTCGGTGGCGTCGAAACGGTGATCGAGCAACCGCTCTCGCGGGCTGCGCGAACTCGACGATGCCGCAGGCCCCGGCTAGCTGACGTGAAATCGAGCCCGGTTTGATCCGTCTCGCAGTTGGTATCGAAGAGACGCAGGAACGTTCTCGATGACGTGACCGCTGCTCTCGATTCGCTCGATGGGCTCGTCGGAGAAGGCGAGCGATGAGCGCGTTGATCGAACAGCTCAGGGCTCTCGTGCCTGACGACGAGAGTGAGGCTGCCTCGCTCTCTCGCATCATCGCGCATGTCGAAGCTGGTGGTGAGCTCTTCGCGCGCGATCGCTGGGATGGTCACCTCACTGCATCGGCGTTCATCATCGATTCAACCCGCGAGCATGTGTTGCTGCTGCTCCACAAGAAGCTGGGTAAGTGGCTTCAACCTGGTGGGCATGGCGACCCCGGAGAGCGTGATCCGCTGGTGGTTGCGAAGCGCGAAGCTCTCGAAGAGACCTCGCTTCAAGGGCTCGAGCTCGCGTCGTGGGCGCCACAGCCTTTTGATGTCGACGTGCATGAGATCCCCGCTCGAAAAGACGAGCCTCAGCATCAGCATCTCGACATTCGCTACCTCTTCGTCGCGCCGCCGGGTGTGTCTCCGGTGCTCGATCCGAACGAATCGCAAGGCTGGGCCTGGGTGTCGTTGAAGGGTGATTCGCGGTATCCGAGCGATCACTCGGTAGAGCGCGCTTGCGCAAAGATCATGAGGCTAACGTCGCGATGAGCTTGTTTGCGCGAGCCCTCCATTTGTTGGGGCTCACTCTTGCACCCACACTGCTGAGCCCAGAGCCCCTCGCCTCGAGCTCAGACACTCTCAAGGCGATTGCTGCGCTCGTGCTGTTTGCGGCGGTCTTGGGTGGCACGGCTTTCATGGCTCGAAACCTCGAAGGTAAGCTTCCGAAGATCGCGGCCGTCTGGAGCTTCATCGCGGTTGTCTCGTTGCTAGGAGCTGCGGCCTATCACCAGGGCAACGATGCGCCGTTGGCCCGCGCGGTGGGCATGGTCGCGCTTCCGGTGTGGGGTGCTCTTGCGACCTCGCTTGCTGCATTGGCCGTGCGCTTCTTGGGTGATCAATGGAGCAACAAAGCGCTCGTCGCTGTGCTCGCTGTGTCGGCTGCTGGCGCGGGCCAACTCTCTCGATCGGCTTCGTTTCTCGCTGACCCAGAGCAAATGTGGTGGGCTGCGATCAAGATGGATGGCGCTCATCGTCAAGCGGTGCGAGCCGTTTCCGCTCCGTTGCTGCGTGCTCGCAAATGGGCTGACGCCAACAAGGTCGCAGAGAAATGCCTGAAGATTCAGCCTGAGGGGTGTGCGTGTCTCGAGCTACGTGCCGAGACTGCGATCAAGTTGCACGACGTCGACGTGGCATCAGGTGTTGCCAAACGTGCGATCGAGCGATGCTCAGACCCTTCTCTCGCGCATGCTCTCTCTGCTGAGGCTTCGACGATGCAAGGCAAGCCGAGCGACGCAGAAACCGAAGCACGTGCTGCGCTCGCGAGTGCTCGTGACGCGAATGACAAGGCTCGCTTGAAGCTGGTGCTTGCATCGGCGCTCGCTCAACAAGGGTAAGCCCGCGGACGCGCTGCTGGTTCGCGAGGCCATCGAGCTCGGGCAGGGTCGAGGCTATTCGTATTTTGGTGCTTCGATGGCCTCTGCCTCGGGCGATTTCACCACGGCTCGTGGCTGGATCGAACCCGTCGTGAAAGACGACCCTCGTGACGTCGACGCGCAGTTCAGCTTCGCGACGGTACTCGAACGAGCTGGTGATCGTGCTGCCGCTCGTGACGTCTATCGAATCGTTGTCCGACTCGAGCCGACGCATGCGAGCGCTCGATACAGCCTCATCATGATCGCAAAAGAACTGGGCGATCTGACCGAGGCAAAGCAGCTCGCTCAACAGTTCGTCAAGGACTTCCCCAGCGATGCACGAAAGGCGCGGTTCGTTGGGCTGATCGAACCTGCGCCTTGATACGTCGCGTGATTGACTTCGTCGTAGAACGATCGTTTCAGAATGCGTAAGCGATCGTTCCTCCGAGACTGGGGCCACCGCTGTTGAAGTTACGAGCTTGGTAGCCTCCGCGAACAGCGCCTCGAAAACCCCCGCCTAGATCGAGGCCCACCTCGGTGAGCAAGCGAACCCCCGCTTGTGAGGCGTGTGGCATGTCCGAAATCTCGATGATCGGAGCGACAGCGACACGATCGGTCAGCGGCAAATCGAGTCGGCTGTAGCCGCGTGTTCCGAAGATCTGGATCGACTCGAACCCAACGGTGAGCTTTTGGCCATATGGATCGCCAAGCATCACAGCCGCGCCTCCGCCGACCGAGAAGCCCACCTCGGTCACGCTCGTGAGAAAGGTGCCTTCGATGTGAAACCAATCCGTCGCGCGAATACGAAGGGTGGGGGCTCCGTAGTTCAAACCCACCTTGTATTTGCTCGAATCCGTTTCGTTCGGCACTACCGATTCGCCTCGCACCACACCCGCGCGAATCCCGAACTCGGCGACATCTCGAAGCACGCGATACGTGTAGCTCGCTTCGATTCGATAGTACTGATCCGAGATCTTCTTCTGAACCGTCGGGTAGGTACCGTTGATCGGTTCGACAGAGCGATCTTGAACGGTCGCCGATGTTTGCCCAAACCGAACGAGCTCTGCGGTGGTTGTGATTTCTGAACGTCGCCCGTGAAGTCGCTTCAAGAGAGCGCGTTCGCGTTGGTCGGTCTCATCGTCGAGCACGTGAACGAAGTGCAGTCGCTCACGTGAGTAGAATGCGGGCGAGCGCGTCCCGTCGAGACTCTCGAGCTCGATCATGTACGCGATGCCCGGTGCCTTGAGATCTTTCGCCGGGATCATCGCCGCATACGGACCATTGGCTGCTCGCTCGAAAGGTATCTCGTGTGGCGAGTCGTCTCCTGAGACGGTGTAGACAACGATCAGTCTTCGCACGAGCTCGGGTCGTTCGATCGACGCGCGCAAGAGAAGCGCTTCGTCTCGTTTGGCGTTGAGCACCCCTGCATGGCGAATCTTGGCTCGCTCGTTTGCTTGTGTGCTCGTCGCGTTGCTGGTCGTCGTTGTGGTTGCTGACGTGCTCGCTGAGGTGCTCGCTGAGGGGGGCGCCGTTGGGCTCTTCGAGGGCTCGTCCTGTGCGAACGAATCAGGCGCAAAGAGCGTTGCTGCGAAGGCACACAAAAGGGCACTCAGCATGCTCAAAGAAGGGTGAAACAAGGTGCGGACGGAGCATCCCGGCCACACACGGATCGAAGTGTTCATCGTCGTGTCTCCAGCGTGGTTCGAGAGTTGGGTCACCATTCGTAGGTCACTCCTGCACCGCCGCCGGGGCCGGCGTGGTTGATGGTTCGGCCCTGGTACGAGCCGCGGAGTGAAACGGTGAGTGCGGGGGTAAAGCGGTAACCAACCTGCGCGATCACACGTGCTCCGACCTCGCCTTGGCCTTTCGAAACACCCTCTGTGGTCGCGCCGTCCGTGACGGGAACGAACGTCTGATTCGACGCCACGCCAGCGGGTTGATTGGTGACTTCTGTGCGCAGCATGATGGGCACCTTCGGGATGGTGTTCCACTCGAGCTGAGTGATGCCGCGAACCCCTACGCCTCCGAGAAATTCTCCGCCGATGATCAGGTTCGTTGCGCGGTCACTGCCGATACGAAAGAAGCCCTGCGCTCCGCCGCTTACCCCTGAATCTCGCAGCCCAACCACGGCGCGAAGGGCGAGCGAGAACGTATCGACGAACGCATATTCTCCTTCGAGATAGCCATAGGTGAGACCGACATCGCGAGGTGCGATCTTGTTGACGTCGAGGTCTTCGAGAGTGCCGCCTTTGCCGCGATAAACGCCGAAGCCAGATCGTATTGCGCGGAAGCCCACATCCGAAAATCTCGCCCCGAAATAGCCCTCTGTTTGCCACGCATAGTCGTTGGCTTTTTTGGTGTTGTAGAAGGCGAGGTCAGTCAGCACCGAGGCGGTCACTCGCACCGGAGGCACCTGGTTTGGCTTGCCCTCTTCACGAACCTTGAGCCGTGCTGGTGCTTGGATGGACGCGACGAGTCGCTGGGTCTTTCCGTGTGTATCGGTGGCTTCGATGAAGTAGTCGAAGCCAGGTGATTTCACGAACGCTTGAGGCACCAACCCTCGCCAGATGTTGTGGCCGACCAAGTCCATCGGCACGCTCGTGAAGCCTGTCGCTCCGTCGCTGCGAACTTGCAGCACCATCCCCTGTGCGCCTTGAACGGTGAGCGTGAGCTCGACAGGTAGTGTGGGCGAAACCTCGGTGGGGAAGTTGAGATCGACCTCTCCAAACGGGGACGCCTCGCTCTGAGCGCTGCTCTCTTTGTTGTTGTAGAGCGCGCGTAGCGCCTTCGCTTCTTCGTAGAGCACCGCTGCGTATCGACTGCGAGGCTTGGCACGAGCGATGGCTTCGTAGCGCTCGATACGAAGGTTGATCAGGCTGGTCGATCGCTCGGCTGCATCGGGGTCGAGCTTTTCTTTCGAAGGCTCGGCGCGCTCGATGGCTGGGCCTGCCTCGTCGATGCTGGTGTGCTCGGCGCAGCAACGGCTGCGGTCGCTGCTCGTGACTGCTGGCCGGTGTTGTTTGGGGGCGGACGACGTGACGCTCGATGATGAGACGGAGGTGATGACGAGATCGCCTTTTTCGGCGTTACGAGGAGAGCGCCCCTCGGCCACCGCAAGTGACAACGATGGGCGGCCAGGTCGCCGGCGTCCCGATCTTGAGCGGTCCTCGACGATCTTTCCGGTGACCGGATGCCTTAGTTTTAGTGGCCTCCAGACCTCGATCAGATCTCCTTGAGACACTCCGCGGGTGGTGCCGAGATCAATCACGAGATCAGAGCCTTCGATGCTGAGGACGACTCCTTCGATGAAGGTGGTTTTGCTGGGGTCTTCGGCGTGGGCTTCTCGCAGCAAAAACGGCGAGCCCAGGCCAATCACCAGCGCGATCAACGCGTGGCGAAAGCGATATCGATGAGGGCGAGTGTTGGGGTTCACGTCGCGACCACATCGCAACGCGCAGGCCAATCACCCCCGAGGGCAAAACTCTCGAGCAATCGAGGTTTTGCTTTGGTGTTGGCGTTGAGCCCTGTAACCGAACGGCTTCAGGCGTGAATAGGATTCACAGCCCCAAGTGTGGTGTTTTTGCCACGCTCACTTGAACTGCCGGCACTCATGGATGGGGCCGCGCTTGGCGTTGTCGACACAACGCTTGAAGACCTCTTTGGCTTCGCCGCGTTTACCCATTTCTTGAAGAGACACGCCCCACGCCATGTAGACGTTGGCGTCGGAAGGGTCGTTCTCGATCGCTTCGGAGGCTGCAGCTACCGCTTCTTTGTAGCGCCCCGATTCGACGAGCCGAATGGCTTTCTTGCCAAGCTCTTTCGCCTTCTCTGGGTCGGGCGTTGCGCTGGCAGAAGCTGCTGCGCTTGCCGATGTATCTGGGCTTGCTGACGCGGTGCTTGTTGCCGATGCAGTCGCGGTTTGAGTTGCTGTGACCGATGGCGTTGAGACGGGGGCAGCCGACTTCTCGGGCTTCGTCTCTTTGCTCGAAGCCGTCGTCGCTGTGGCCGAGGTCGCTGTGTGGGTCGTGTCGCTGTCTGAGCCCTTCGACAAGCTGTTGGCGATGATGCCGAGCAGCGAGAAGAGACCTGCCGCAGCGACGACCATGTAGACGACCTTGAGCAATCGCTGACGTCGAGCGTTCTGCCGCAATCCGTCTTCGGCGTTCCCGTCGAGGTCGTCGTGCCCGCCTTGATCGTGATGCGA
Organism: Polyangiaceae bacterium; assembly: GCA_046351315.1. Classification (GTDB taxonomy): domain Bacteria; phylum Myxococcota_A; class Polyangia; order Polyangiales; family Polyangiaceae; genus JAXLYQ01. Next base: position 15,157 of record JAXLYQ010000012.1, on the reverse strand, counting down.
GTCGTTGCTTGTTTCAGCACCGCCGTTTGCTGAGAAAAATGCGCTGGTCAGAGCGTCATCTTCGGATTCTGGAGGCGGCACTTCGATACGCGCGTTGCTGCCTTCGATACGTGTAGGCGGCAGCTCGTCGTCCGCTGCGTGAGGTGGCGTGGGCGTCTTGAGTCGTGGTGCAGAAGCAGGCTCGTGTCGTGCAGCGCTCTTCTGTCGCGAGGAGGAGATCGGTGCGCCGCCGTCGCCTTGATAGACTGCGCTTTCAGCGGTTGTCTGGCCGGGGCTCGACTCGCGCTTGGGCTCGGAGACTTCTCGAGGTGTACCCACGGGGCGCAACGGCTCTGCCACGGTGACGGGCGGAGGCGCGTTCATCGCGTCGACGCGACGTGCGACCTCATCGAGTGTGTCTTGGCTCACACTCGCGAGGGTTTTGGTTTTGGCTTCTTTGATTCCCGTGACGTCAACGCCTAGCGGCAGTGTCACCGCGGTGTTGTTCGGACGCGGTTGTGACGTGATCACCGGAGCGTCGGGGGCGACGATCAACGACACGTCGTTCTTGATCGCTGCGACAGGAGCAATCGGAATGACCGGTGCCGTAGGCGCTGCCGGAATCAACGGCATCTCGTCGAGCTTGGGTGACGACGCTCGCTCTGCTTTGGCACGTGTCAGCGCTTCGAGCGGCGCAGTCGCGTCGGCGGCTGCTGCCAGTGCAGCACTGCCGTCGGGCTCTTCTGGAGGCACCGCAAGACCGAGCATCGGTGGTGCCGCGGCAGGGATCATCGACGAGCGGTGAGGCGGTGCTTGTGGTGCACCAACACCTGGGCTCGTGGTGGTCAGCGACTTGTCGGGTTCACCCGGTGGTGCACCGCTGATTCGTTTGGCAGCGGGGGTTTCGAGTCGTGTCGAGGGGAGCGAGTTGCTTGTCTCGTCCGTGCGAGCGCTGATCGCGGGAGGACGCTCGCTGCTTCTTCGCGCAGGGCGATCACTCGGCGTGAGCGGCGGCGGTCGATACGAATCGAATACCCACTGCACACGCTCTTCGACAGCGGTCGGAGGCGGTGGTGCGTGACTTGGGCTGAACGGGAGATCGTCGATGCTCGGGACAACCGAGTTCACATCATGCGTCTCTGAGTCGGGCCCTTCACCGGGGCGCAACAACCCCTCGAAGTAGAGCTTCGTGATCGTCGAGAGCGTCGAGAGATCTTCGAACGGAGAGGCATCGACGACCTGCATCAACGTGTGTCGTCCATCGAAGAGCTTGAGGATCCCGTTGAGCTCATCAGGGATCTCATTCAATCGCTCGAGTAGCTGTGCGTGATCGACCTCGAAGATGGTCGACATGGGGGGAAGTTGCTCTTGCAGTCGACCCCACTCATCGACTCGGCGCATGCCCTCCATCAAGAGGCCCTGCGTCGAGGTCTCGATCACGTCCTCGTTCGAGATGCCTCCGAAGTGAACCTCGAATGAGCCTTCGTTCCAGAGAAGTGTGCGATAGACAGCTTCTTCGCCGCGAAGTCGACCCAGCTCGGCATCGATCACTTTGCCGTCCCGGAAGAAGATTTTCGCGGGTTGGGTGTCGTGCGTGAGCAGCAGATAACCGGTCTTTCGACTGACCTCGAAGGTCTGCAAAAGATCGACGACCGCCATGTCTTGCAGCGAGCCAGCAAAGCGAGTTCGCGTCGTGTTTGGGGCGCGTGTGGCGATCGACTCGGCGGTCTTGCGTGCGAGAAGCAGGTTCACACGAGCGAGAAGGTCGCGAACGAAAATAGGCTTGGTGAGATAGTCTTCGACGCCAAGCTCGAGACCTCGAATCTTGTCTTCGATGGTCTTCTGACTCGTCAAAAACACGACGGGTATCGTCGCCCAATCAGGGCGTTCTTTCATTCGCCTGACAAGGCCGTAGCCATCGAGCGTGGGGAGCCTCGTGTCGGTGATGACCATGTCTGGCGGGGACACTTCGAGCTTTGCGAGCGCGTCGTTTCCGTCAGATGCGGTCGTGACGATGTAGCCTGCACCACGAAGGCTGACCTCGAGGACCCGCACGGAGCGAGGGTCTGCGTCGACCAGAAGTAGCTGGAGCTTTGCCACGGCGGGGCCTAGTAAAGCACGGGTCGCCCTGTGGGCGATACCTCGCCTACGTATCGTGTCTGACCCCACCCTTCCGCCGACCGCGAGACATCTGCGCCAAGCCTCCGAGCGCGGCGATGTTCTGGCGAGTGCAATGTGGGTCAGAGCGATGGTGAGCTTGGTGCTCGCGCTGCTGATTCCTGCGGTGTTTGCAGCGCTGTGCGCTTGGGCTGCTCAGTCATGGAAGCAGGTGTTGCGTCCCGATGCTGAGCCGCTTTCGAGCGAGAACATCGCGTCGCTTGGCACGCACGCACTTATAGAGGTGATGACCTTGATCGCTGTTCCGATGATCTCGGTCTCGCTCGTGGCAGCGATCACGCCGGTGTTGCTCGCATCACGACTGCCATGGCGGCGCGATCTCGTTGCTGCTTCACAAGGTGCACGCTCTCTCGTGATCGGTTTGATCACGGCAGCGTTGATGGTCGCGCCTTCGTGGTGGGTGATGCGAGCGTTGTTGCAGAGCATGTGGGCAGCTCCGCGCTCGCTGCTCGAGCTCGTCTCGTTCTTGTCGTTTCGCCTGCTGTCGCTCGCGGTGGTTGCGATGCTGCTGGCAGCAGGTGTCGATGTGTTGTTCGCTTACTTCGAGCGACTGCGAAGGCTACGTATGACCGACGCTGAGGTTCGCAGAGAGCAACGCGAGACGAACGGCGCGCCCGAGATTCGACAAGCTCGGGCGCGCTCACGTCACGAGTGAATCACACCGGCGGAACAATATGCTTACGCGCCACGCGAGCCTCTCGTCGGCTCGTGCTCAGAGCAAAGCGGCGAGCGATCTCTCGACGAAGTTGGTGAGGCTGAATCACCGCATCGACCACGAGCTCAGAGGCGAGCTTGTGAAGGTCGACGTCTTGTCGGTACTCGTCGCGTAGCTTCGCCACGAACGCATCTCGCTCTGGGCCCGCGGGGATCTCTTGGATCTTGTTGTAGTAGACCGCGTTCACGGCTGGGCCTGGGCCCATGACCGCGATGTTTGCAGAGGGCAGCGCGATACACGCGTCGGGCTCGAAGGCTGGCCCGCACATCGCGTACAGACCTGCCCCGTAGGCTTTGCGGATCACGACCGAAAGCTTGGGCACGGTCGCTTCGCTCACCGCAGCGATCATCTTCGCTCCCGCGCGGATGATCCCCTGTCGTTCGACCTTCGTTCCGATCATGAACCCCGGGACATCGGCCAAGTAGAGCAGCGGAATGTTGAACGCATCGCAAAGCCAGATGAAGCGGGCTGCCTTGTCTGCGCTGTCGACGAGCAAGATCCCGCCCATGTACTTCGGCTGGTTTGCGACGATGCCAACCACGCGACCTTCGATGCGTGCGAAGGCGGTGATGATCTCTTTGGCGAAGAGCTTCTTGATCTCCAAGAACGAGCCTTCGTCGATGATGGCGTCGATGACCGACATCATGTCGAACGACTTGTTTTCATCGAGCGGGATCACATCCGCGAGCGGCGGAAGACCCTCTTTGATCTTTCCGGCTTCTTTCGTCGGCGCACCCTCGTCGCAGTTCGTGGGCATCAACGCGATGTACTTTTTCGCCCAACCGATGGCGTCCTGCTCGGTCTTCACGAGCACATCGCCGCAACCGCTCACCGAGCAGTGCATGCGTGCGCCACCAAGCTCTTCGAGCGAGACCTTCTCGCCAATCACCACCTCGGCCATACGAGGCGAGCCGAGGTACATGCTCGCGTTGCCTTCGACCATCACCACGACGTCGCAGAACGCCGGGATGTACGCGCCTCCTGCTGCCGACGGGCCGAACAACAAACAGATCTGAGGAATCACCCCGGAGAGCGAGACCTGATTGTAGAAGATGCGCCCTGCGCCGCGACGACCGGGGAACATCTCGACCTGGTCCGTGATGCGCGCGCCGGCTGAGTCGACGAGATAGAAGAGCGGGCAGCGGAGCTTGCGCGCCGTCTCTTGAATTCGAAGGATTTTCTCGACGGTTCGCGCGCCCCACGAGCCTGCTTTGATCGTCGAGTCGTTGGCCATGATGGCGACGGTTCGGCCGTCCATCGTGGCGAGCCCGGTGACGACCCCGTCTGCGGGAAGCTCTGGATCGAGGTTGTTCGCAAGCGCGCCGTCTTCGACAAATGAACCCTCGTCCGTAAGCAGTGCAATGCGCTCTCGTGCAAAGAGCTTGTTCTGCTCGGCGTTCTTTTGGTGGTACTTGGGCGCGCCGCCGCGAGTGACGCGCGAAAGTGTGTCATCGAGCTTCTGGTGGACCGACATGGCGGCGCGATTCGTAGCGGAGACACCGACCGCTTACAATCTCGCTTGCGCGTTCACGAAGTAGCGCTAGCATCGCGCTCCCTTTCGCCGTTTCTAGGCATGGTGGGTATAGCTCAGTTGGTAGAGCACCGGGTTGTGATCCCGGTTGTCGCGGGTTCGAGCCCCGTTACTCACCCCACAACGAGAGATGACCTTTCTCACTCTCGTCTCCCTTTCGTCCCCATCCGCTGATGAGCGTCGACGACGCTAGCCACGCTGCTGCATCGGTCGCCTCGTTGGGCACTCAATGCACTCCTCGGCGATTGTGCTCGTCAGAGATGCCGAGGTTAGTGAGCACTAAGCTCCGGAGCTCCCGGGAGGTCGAGTTGTTAGTGGGCACTAAGGAGTTGAGCTCCCACGAGGTCAAAGTGTTAGTGCCCACTAGGCGATTGCGCTCACAGGAGATGATATCCTTAGTGCCCTCTAACCTTTTGAGCTCCCGTGAGCTCAAGCGCTTAGTGCCCACTAACAAAATGTCTCGTTAGGAGATGAATTGTTAGTGCCCTCTTTGATTTGATCTCCGGGTTGGTTGTCGGACAACCAACGACGAGGGCTCGCGGGTAACTCGTGCTCGTCGGGTGAGCGCGCCCGTTGGATGCTGTCTCACCTCACTCGAAGGCGGCAAGCACGCTCTCACGTTCGCTAGTGCTCTTGGTGCAACGACAACCTCGCCTGACTCTCTGTGCCCTGGCGATCACATCGTGTGCAGCGATGATGTGCACGGCGGAACGTTCCGATGGATCGATCGGGTGATGCTCGTCTGTCTCTCGGTGGGTCTCGAGAATGTCGAAGATCTGTGAGACGATCTACGCAGCGCGCTGGGCTGATCCCATTCTCTTGTGTCTGGCCTTGGCTCTCGAGATAATCGCGTTCTTCGCGAGATTATCGAGGGCACGAATGACAACGTCTGAAGCACGTAAGAGCGAACGTCCGCCTGCCATGGCTGAGTCGCTCGTGGGTCGGGTGCTTCAGGGCAAATATCGCCCGCTGAGCATCATCGCATCCGGGGGAATGGGGCGCGTCTACCTCGCCGAGCAGCTCCCGCTCGGTCGTAAAGTCGCGCTCAAAGTACTGCACTCTCAGCTCTTGATGGGGCACGACGGCGCGACCGCCGCGGCCTCGTTCAAGAAGCGTTTTCTGCTCGAAGCCAGCATTCTTTCGAAGCTTCAACACAGCAACATCGTCACCGTCTTCGACTACGGTCAGCTCGACGAGATCGACGATACCTACTTCATGGTGATGGAGTACCTCGGCGGGATCACCCTTGCCGATCGTCTCCGTGCTGAGCCTGCGTTGTCCGTGCTCGATGTGGTGTTGATCGCCGAGCAAGTCGCCAAAGGGCTGCGTGAAGCGCACAAGCAAGGCGTCGTTCATCGCGATCTCAAGCCTGCCAACGTGATGTTGGTGCCTGAAGACGAAGGCATCGGGAAGGTAAAAATCCTCGACTTCGGTCTCGTGAAGCTCATCGAAGGTGAGCAGTCGACCGAGATCACCGGCGCGGGAGAGATGCTCGGTAGCCCCAAGTACATGTCGCCCGAGCAGATCACCGGCGCGGTACGCGTCGACCAGTACACCGACATCTATTCGTTCGGTGTGATGCTCTACGAGCTTCTCGTGGGGAAAGCTCCGTTCGAAGGCGAGACGCCCATGCAGGTCGTCGTGGCTGTGCTCAACAACGAGCCGCTGCCTGTGGGCAATGTGTCGCGTGATCCGCTGCCCGATGAGCTCGCGCTGTTGGTTCGTCGCTGCATGTCGCGACGTCCGTCGGATCGCCCTGCGACGATGGACGAAGTGCTCGCTTCACTTCGTGAATGCAAAGTCGCGCTCGGCGCTATCTCGGCGCAGCACGAGAGCATGCAGAACGCGCCTCGAAAGATCGTTCTCTCACAGTCGGGGCCTACGTCGGTTTCGGGTTCGATCGCAGGGATGGAGACTGTCCCGCTTGGTGGTCTGCCGCTCACCGATAGCGCCCGCATCAAGCCCAGTGCTCCGCTCAAAGAAGAGACTTCGAAGGGCAAAAACCTTCTGATCGCAGGTGCTGTGGTTCTCGCGCTCGCTGCGATTGTTGGCGTGAAGCTCGGTGTGCTCTCTGGTTCGTCTTCGACTGCGTCGTTGCCGTCGAGCCAGGTCTCCGCGCAGTCTTCCGAATCGACTCCGAAGAACCTTTCGAGCACGTTCGTGTACAAGATCGAGTCGACGCCCTCAGGGGCTGAAGTGTGGGAGGACAACGCGCTTCTCGGTCAAACCCCACTGAGCGTTTCGATCGCCAACGAAGCGGTTCGAGCCACACCGAGAACATTCACGTTGAAGCTCGCGGGGCATGCTCCGATCGTGATTCAGCGAGGGCCGTCTGAAGATCTTTCGCCGCAGCAGATCCAGGTGAGCTTGTCGCCAGTGAGCGTGCCCGAAAGCGCTTCAACCACGGCCTCTTCCGCTGCTGCAGGGCCAGCGAAACCTGCGTCTCGACCCGCTCAGGTGACGCCGGTAACCAAGCCGACCACGACCGCGCCGTCGGATATCCATCTCACTCGATGAGCCTTCGAGAACGCCTCGTGACGAGAGCTCGTCGCGTTCTGATCTGTGTTGCCGCGTTGATGATCTCTTCATCGACGCTCGTGCCGTTGGCGAGAGCAGATGATGCGGCTGCCGACGAAGCCGAGCTGCACTTTCAGCTCGGTGCCGAGGCCTACCAGAAACAAGATTACCGAAAGGCGCTCGAGCATTTTCTCTTCTCGAATCGACTGGCCTTCAACAAGAAGGTCACGTCGAATATCGGGCGTTGTTACGAACGGTTGGGGCAGTTCCCCGAGGCGTTTCGCTTCTACACACTTGCGCTCGACAACGAGTCTGATGCTGACGCTCGCGCATCGCTGGAGCGTGAAATTCAGTCGCTCAAACCCAAGGTTGCGGTGGCCCGCATCGTCACCGATCCGCCTGGAGCGACGCTCTACGTCGATCGAAAGATCTCGGCACGCGTGGCACGAGCCCCAGGTCACTCGCCTTCTCGGGCGGTCAGATTCGCATCATCGCCGAGATGCCTGGCTACGAGTCGGCAACATCTGAGCCCATCTCGCTGACCGTGGGTGGCACGGTCGATGTCCAGCTCTCGCTCAAGCGAATCCTGGGCACAGTCACACTCAAGCTGCCGGTCGAGCTAGGTGCTCAGAGGGTCGTGGTCGATAGTGAACCCGCTCGTAACGTGTCGGGCATTACCTCGTTCGAGTTGCCCCCTGGGCGTCACTCGATCGCATTTCAAGCCCCTGGCTACGAAGCTGAGCTGCACTCCTTCGAGGTCATTGCATCGAGCGTGATCGAAGTGCAGCCGCGACTGCAAACTCTCTCGGGCAACTTGTCGGTCGCAACCGATGAGCGAGACGCCGAGATCGAGGTCGACGGAAAGCACTTGGGGTTCACTCCGTCGGTGGTGAGTGTCCCCGTAGGGGCTCACGTGGTGCGCGTGATTTTGCCTGGATTCAAGACCTCGACGCACACCGTGGTCATCCGAGAAGGCGACACGACTCGACTCGATGTCGAGCTTCTCAAAGTCGAAGAGGTTTCGGCTGCTTCTCGTTCGACAGAGTTGGTCGGGAGGCTCCGAGCTCGGTGACGATCCTGTCTGCGACCGAGCTTCGCGCGATGGGTTACCCCACCGTGGTCGAAGCGTTGCGAGGTGTCCGTGGCTTGTTCGTCTCGGACAATCGAGCGTATGCATCGGTCGGTGTTCGTGGGTTGTCGATCCTCGGAGATTACGGCCAACGCGTGCTCGTGTTGCTCGACGGTCACCCCACCAACGACAACTACATTGGCTCGTCGTATACGGGCTTCGATGCGCGTGTCGACATCGAAGACATCGAGCGCATCGAGGTGATTCGTGGCCCTGGCTCGGTGCTCTATGGCACCGGTGCGTTCTCGGGCGTGATCAATCTCGTCACCAAGACAGGACGTCGTGATCGCCCTTCGGGTGAGGTCGGGGCTTCGGCGGTTGGGTATGGTGTCGCTCGTGCTCGCGCCCGAGTGGATTACCCGTTTCGGGAGGGCGGCGCGTGGCTCTCGTTCGCCGCTGCGCACGGCGAAGGACGCAACTTTTTCTTTCCCGAGCTAGCAAGCGCAGCGACACAAAATACGCCCGCCGTCACAGGTCAGTCGAACGGTGCAGATGGCTTTCGTGCCGGCACTGCGAACGCTCGTGTTTGGTACAAGTCGTTCAACCTTCAGGCGTTCTATTCGAGCCGAGACAAGTCGCAGCCCACGGGGATCTTCGGCACGCAGCTCGGTGACGACGCGACTCGCCTTCGCGACACGCGCGGGTTTATCGAGGCGCGAGTCGAGCCGAAGATCAACGATCGTCTGCAAGTGTTGGGGCGCGCTTACTACAACACCTACTCGTATCGTGGGGCTTACTCACGAGTTCGAAGTGATGGTGGGCTTGGCGTCGACACGTTCAAGGGCGACTGGATCGGCGCTGAGCTGCGAACGATTGCTCAGCCTTTCGCTTCACTCAAAGTCACCCTTGGCGGAGAGGCACAGCGACATCTTCGCGCCGCACAAACAAGCTCAGATCAAGACGGGTCGTATCTCGATCGAGACGACACGTTCAACGTGGCTGCGGCGTATGCATTGGCTGATGTGACCGCGACGAAGCGCTTGCGATTCTCGGGCGGTGCTCGTCTCGACTACTACTCAACGTTTCACGGTGTATCGGTAAACCCGCGCGTCGCTGTGATCGTCAACCCATACGAGCGAGGCACGTTGAAGGTTCTCGCAGGTCGTGCGTTTCGCGCGCCGAGTGTCTACGAGCTTCACTACAACGATGGCGGTCTCACTCAAATCGCGAGCCCGTCGCTTCAGCCCGAGACCATTTATTCAGGTGAGATCGAGCTCACCCATCGCTTCTCTTCGACGACCACGGCGTTGCTCACGGGGTACACCAACCTCGTCAAATCGCTGATCGTCACCGAGGGAGCAGGCTCTGACACCGACCCTCTGCGCTTCGCCAACAGCGCTGCGGATGTGTGGATTGCAGGCGCCGAAACCGAGGTGCGCCGCGAGTGGAGACAAGGCTGGATGTTCGGTGCGACCTATGGGCTTCAGCGAGCGGTGTACACCGGCGACAATGCCTCACTGCGTCGCGTGCCCAACACACCAACACATCTCGGCTCGGTCAAAGCAGCGGCGCCCATTCTCTCGCGAGCTCTCACGCTCATGACACGCCTCTCATTCGAATCGGGTCGTTACGATCGCTTCGATGAGAAGGGGGTCGATCGACAGACGCATACCGAGCCCTCTGCGATCTGGGACGTGGTTCTTTCTGGCGAAGAATCGCGTCTCAATCTTCGTTACGCGCTCGGCGTGTACAACGCGTTCGATTGGAAGCAACGCGTCCCGGTGAGTAGCGACTTCTCACAGCGAACGCTGATTCAAAACGGGCGCACGTTCTTGTTGAGCGGCGCGATCACGTTCTGAGCCTCGAACCCTTCTCTGAGCAAGCAGCGAGAGAAGGGTCGTGCGGGGTACGTCAGCTCATGGAAGCGGCCATTGCGCGTCGCGGATCCAAGGCTCGGTGATGGTGCGGAAGGGCAGCTCGCAACCCACCCCGCCCAGCACGCTCGCAAGGCCCCACTGCAAGCGATTCACGAAGGTGAAATCACTCGGCATGTTGATGGGCTTTGGCATCTTGGGCACACCCGTGCCCGGGTCATTGCCCTGCCAGACGATCTTTCGCGTGCCTCGAACCAGGTAGCCAACCGTTTCGCGAGCAGCCTCGGGCGAGCACTTGAACGGAGCGTGTTGGGTGATCGGCATCAGCAGCTCGATGGTGTAGCTGCGGTAGAGATCCCACTCTTCTTTGTCGTTCGGGTTGTACCCAAGCACATCGACACAAGCGCGATCGAACGCCTTCCAGTCGGCATCCATCGCAGCGCTCATGTATCGCTTCATCCCTTGCACCAGGTGCGGCGGAAGCTCTTTGATGCACCCGAAATCAAGGAAGCCCACGCGACCGTCGCCGAGGAACCTGTAGTTGCCCGGATGTGGATCGGCGTAGAGCAAGCCGTATCGAAGCATCGAGCGAAACATGAATGTCCAGAGGGTTTGCCCCGTAGCGTTTCGCTCTTCGGGGGACGCATCTGCGACGAACTCTTGGTAGGTCTTTCCCGGCAAAAACTCGGTCGTGATCACGCGCTTCGACGACAGCGAGTGATGCACCTTCGGGATAACGATCTGCGGGATGTCGGCAGAGATCGCTCGGAACAAGTCCGTCATCTCGGCTTCGCGCGTGTAGTCGAGCTCGGACATGAACACGTTGCGGATCTCGGCGAGACCTTCTTTCGTGTTGTACTGACGCCCGAGCGGCGCAGCGAACTGCTCGAGCATCGAGATGCTCTTCAGATCGTTTTCGATCGCCTTGTCGATGCCGGGGTACTGCACCTTCACCGCGACGCGATCGCCACCATGCGTGACGGCCCTGTGCACCTGACCGATGCTTGCCGCAGCAAACGGCTCGAGCTCCCACTCTGCAAAGAGCTGATCGGGAGGTGAGCCGAACTCGTCGGTGATCACCTTGATCGAAGCTGCGGGGTCAAGCGGCGGAGCCTTCTGCTGTAGCTTCTTGAGCGCTTGCTGGAACTTCTCTTCGTACCCGGGTGGTGCGAGCCCGTCGATGTAGCTCGCCATCTGACCGAGCTTGAGAGGCAAGCCTTTCATCTCTCCAAGCGTCTTGAGCATCGAGTCGGCCACCTTGCGGGCCTCTTCGATCATCTTCGCTTGAGCCGCTCGCTCTTCTTCTTCGGTGCGCTGCATTCCCAACGCACGTCGTGCGTTTTCGACAGCGAGGGGGATCGCCTTTGGAGCCAGTGACCCAAGCCTCATGAGACGGCTGAGGCGCGAGGTCGGAGGGGCTGCCCCTTTACCCTTATCGAGGTCGTCGCTTCCGTCAGGAGGATCGTTCGCCATGGATTCCAGGCCGCACTTTGGTGCAGGTCACCATTGGATGCCAACCCTCTCGTTTGGCTTCGCGATCATCCGATCGAGTTTGCCGAATGTTGTGGGGTTGAGCTTTTGTGAATCAGCCCTTGCCTTCGTATGAGTTGACCCCAATCAGCGCTTCTTGAGCGGAGGCCATTCGTCGAGCTTGCCGTGCCCTGGGCCGAGGATTCGATGCATCTGCGCCACCGGATCAAAGCTCTCGACATGGGGCGGGTGATGGCAACTCGATACGCAGGTGTCGGTGGAGGGTCGCCCAACGATATTTTCTTTCGTGGGTGTCTTGCTGTGGAGTGCCCCTGCGCCGTGGCACTCTTCGCACTGCACTGCCTGCAAGAGATCGTTGTGCGTGATCGAGCTGCCGCCCGGCCGTTCGTAACCCGTTACGTGGCAGCTCACGCAATCGAGATTGAACTCTTTGTGTTGTGAAACGAGGGTGGTGTAGGCGTTTGCGTGAGGCGTTGCGTTCCAGACTTTTCGAGCTTCAGCGTGACAGCTCGAGCAAACCTCGATACCCACGTAGCGATTGCCATCGGGGCCTGGCGGGGGCGCCTCTCGATTGGCAAACGCCTTCTTGTTGTGCTCGTTCACGCGTCCGTAAAACGCGAGCATCGATTCGTAGACCCCATCGTCACGACCGAGCTCGTTTTGAATCGGCAACATCGTGAACCTGAAGTAGCTGCCTTTTGCGGGCTCTGGTGGGGTTTCGAGCTTGCGAAGCTCAGCACGAACTTGAGTCAGCTCAGCTCGACGGGCCGCGAGATCTTTGGGGTTGGTGGCCTCGTTTTGCTCCCACAACCTGATGTTCTTCACGAGCGCTTCTTCGCGATCTTTGAGCACGGCACGCTCTTCGTTTCGCGCGATACCGGCGGCGTCTTGAAACTCGAACGAGCCTTCTCGAACAAACAAATCGACGACGCCCACGGTCTGCAAATGATTGGCTGACTCAACCACGAGGGTCTTGCCTAGCAACGCTGCAGGCGCGGGTTTGTCGTTGCCTTCGCCTTGATCGAAGGGCTTTCCGATGACCGCGACATTCACATCGGTACCGGCGGTTTCGATGATGCGCAGGGCGTCTCCACGAGGCATCGCCATCAACGCGACAATCACGCTGGCGCCTCGCTTTTTCAGGTCGATCACTCCTCGTTCGAGAGCGCCCGCCGCAGGCGAAACCTTCACGCCCTCGGGTGCAAGACCCATTCGCGTGGGTTGGCTCACACCGACGATACCGACCTTGACTCCGTTGACCTCACGCAGCTCTGTCGGCGTGGCCGAGGCACACTTGCTCCGTCGAGATTCGCTGCGACAAGAGCACTCTTCGAGCGTGTTTTCAGCTCGCCAAGACCTGTCGCACCGCTCTGCCAGTCGTTCATTCCTGGGGCCCAGGCAGCAAAGCCGAGCTTCGAGAACGCATCGGCAATGGCGTCGGCCTTCCAGCGATCTTGTTGAGCGCGTTCTTCTTTCGCGACCGGATCGAGAAAGAACATCGGCCCTGCACCCAGCAGCAAATCATGAGGGGCAAAGCGTCGTTGCTTCGACAAGAACGCTGCGAAGTGATCGAAGCCGCCGAGCTGATTTTTCGAGCATCCGCACGGCTCGAGCGCTCCTGCGATCGTCGACACCAGGTACAACCGCAAGGTGGGCGGAGTGCCCGTGGCGAGCGATGCCGCAAGGTCGACCGATGCCGATGGTATCGCGTTCGATCCGCCGTGAGTGGTCGTGTGTTTACACCCTTCTCCACAAGCGGCAGCACTGGCGGCTAGCGTCAGTGCCATCGGGAGAACCAACGAACGATATCGACGAGAGCCCATGAACGTCGACGGATCTAGCGTGAGTTTCGCAACCGGAAAGGCCCGATTCTTCGGATTCCGCGAATGCTCTTTCGACACTGCTGGGTTCGAGGCATGATGGTCAACGGTGGGCTCCGCACTCTCTTTCGGAAAGTACGTTCTCGAGCGACGTCTCGCCGTCGGAGGCACGTCCGAGGTGTTTTTGGCACACCCTCGAGTGGGCCATCACCCGTCTGCTCACCTCGTGGTGAAGCGTCTTTTGCCCATGCTGCTCGAAGATCCGACAGCACTCGGCATGTTCGCACAAGAGGCGCAGCTCCATCGTTTGGTGAAGCACCCGAACGTCGTCGAGGTCTTCGAAGCGGGCGTGGTCAACGGAGAGCCCTTTCTCGCACTCGAGTATATCGACGGCGTCGATGCTTCATTGTTGATGCGAAGGAGCGTCACCGAGGCTCGAACGATCCCAGTTCCGCTTGCTGTTCATATTGTTCGTTCGGTATGTGCAGCGCTCGACAGTGTTCACAATGCGACGTCTCCAGAGGGTGAAAAACTTGGGATCGTTCACCGCGATGTGAGCCCTTCGAATATTTATTTGTCGGTAAAGGGCGAAATCAAATTGGGCGATTTCGGGATCGCTCGACCCAACGCGCGCGCAGCTCGATCGACCAAGAGCAACATGCTCAAGGGCAAATACAATTACCTCTCGCCCGAGCAGGTAAGCGGAGAGCCCTTCGACTATCGCGCCGACATTTTTTCGCTCGGTGTGGTGCTTGCCGAGATGTTGATCGGCGCGCCGCTGTTCACGGGTAGTGGTGAGCTTGCGGTGTTGTTGGCGATTCGAGACTGTCGCCTTGATCCACTCCGAGCCTTCGAGCCGAAGTTGCCGGCGGGTCTGGTCGCTGTGGTCGAGCGAGCGCTGCAAAAATCCCCCGAGCATCGGTACGCGTCGGCCTCTGAATTCAGCTCTGCGCTGGCTCCGTTCGAAGTGTGGAGCGGTTCGACGAGAGAGCTGCTTTCGAGCTGGGTCGACTGGACACGCGAGACCTCGATCTTGCGGGGGAGCCAGGATCGCTTTCGCGCGGTGGGTCTTGCGCCGGTCGACGATGCACCAGGCTCACTCGATGCGCCGTTTGTCTCAGGTGCGACGCCAAAGCCTTCGGTCGCGACGCAGGCAGGCCCCCAAGTTCGAAGGCCTACTCCGGCGCCTGATTCAAACGACGACCTTGGCGTCAACGAACGGCGAACGATCAACTACGAAGACTCACCGAGCTACCTGCGAGACACGAAGGGCGTCGTGAGTGGGCCGGTTACGTTTGCTCGGCTGATCGAGCTGATCGTGACGGGTCAGTTGGGTGCTGATGACGAAGTGAATTTGATGGGGCAGGGCTTCAAACGGATCGGCGCGATCGATCTACTCGAACGCCACCTGCCGACCTCGCGCACGACGCGAACCATCGAAGGGCCCGCTCCGCCCGACATGATTCACGACCTTTCGCGTACGCGGTTGCTCGAGGTGCTCGCGTTGCTTCACGTGCGTCGTGAAACGGGTCTGCTCTTGCTCGAAAACCCAACGAGCAATGCGCCGAACGCAGGTCGCAAAGAGGTCTATTTGCAGCGTGCGACGGTCTTTCACGTGGCCTCGGCCGAAGCCGGAGAGCTCCTCGGTCAGCGATTGGTTCGTCGCGGCACGCTTGCGAGCGAAGAGCTCGATATGGCGTTGGCGGTGATGCCACGTTTCGATGGTCGACTTGGCGATACATTGATCGCCCTCGGATTGATCGACCCAGTGATGCTGTTTCAGGCCATCGAAGAACAAGGTCGAGAGCGATTGTTGTCCGCGTTTTCATGGACAACGGGCACCGCGTCGTTCTTCCGTGGTGTGTCGGCTTCTCGCGTCGAGTTTCCGCTCGATCTCGACCTGGGGTTGTTGATGATCGCGGGGCTCGAGCTGAGTGAGAGCGAAGAAGCGGTGAAAGATCGCTATCGCGACTCACGCCAGCA